>NZ_CP016428.1:7430000-8030000 GCF_001693385.1 Bradyrhizobium icense | reverse complement strand
GCCGCAGTTCGGGCAGACGTTATGCAGCTTGGTTTCCACGCAATCCGCGCAGAACGTGCATTCATAGGAACAGATTCGCGCGTCCATCGCGTTCGGCGGCAGGTCCTTGTCGCAATATTCGCAGTTCGGGCGGAGTTGCAGCGCCATGGTCGTCTCATGCTGTGATTCCGACGGATCATCGCAAATCGGCCGGAAAACGCGAATGACGAATTTCCCTCGAATTGCGCCATCTAGGTTTTCAATGGCAGTCGCGCGCTCTCCTTCAGCCGGTCCAGCACGATCGACGAGCGCACATGCGCGACGCTCTGGTGCGGCATCAGCACGTTGTTGACGAGGTCGGAGAGGTCCTTCAGGTCCCGCAGCACGACCTTCAGCACGTAGTCGGCATCGCCTGTGAGCGAATAGGCTTCCTGGATGTCGTCGACGCGGTTGACCAGCGCGCGGAACTTCTTGGCGTTGTCGGGCGAATGCGTCGCCAGCGTGATGTGGACGAAGGCGATCAGGTTGAAGCCGAGCGCCTCGCCGGCGAGGTCGGCGTGGTAACCGGCGATCACCTTTTCCTCCTCGAGCCGCATCCGCCGCCGCGAGCATTGCGAGGCCGACAGGCCAACCATGTCGGCGAGCTGCTGGTTGGTCAGCCGGCCGTCGTCCTGCAGCGCGGCTAGCATTTTGAGGTCGAAGGCGTCTACGGATATCATGCGAAGATTGTCGCTTTCATGCACAAACTGTGCGCCACAGTAGCTCAATGCGCCCCTATTTGCATGCACTTTGCGCCCGACCCGACCGATATTGATCCAGATCAATTTTCCGGAGATTTCGCCATGGGTCCGTTTCCGCACGACGCGCCTGCCGCCACCATCAGCGCCGACAACCCGATGGGCACCGACGGTTTCGAATTCGTCGAATACGCCCATCCGAAGCCGGAAGAGCTGCACGCGCTGTTCCGTCTGATGGGCTATACGGCGGTCGCCCGTCACAAGACCAAGAAGATCACGGTCTATCGCCAAGGCGACATCAATTACGTTGTCAACGAAGAGCCCGGCACCCACGGCCACGGCTTCGTTGCCATGCACGGCCCCTGCGCGCCGTCGATGGCGTTTCGCGTGGTCGACGCGAAGCAGGCCTACGAGCGTGCGCTGTCGCTCGGCGCGGAGGCTGCCGACGTCTCATCGGCGCAGAAGACGCTCGACGTTCCCGCCATCAAGGGCATCGGCGGCAGTCTGCTTTATTTCGTCGACCGTTACGGCGCCCAGGGTTCGACCTATGACATCGAGTTCGAATGGCTGGGTGCGCGCGATCCGCATCCCGCCGGCGCCGGGCTCTATTACATCGATCACCTCACCCATAACGTCCATCGCGGCCGCATGGATGTCTGGACCGGCTTCTACGAAAAACTGTTCAACTTCCGCCAGATCCGTTTCTTCGACATCGAAGGCCGCGCGTCCGGCCTGTTCTCGCGTGCGTTGACCAGCCCGGACGGCAAGATCCGGATCCCGATCAACGAGGATGCCGGCGATTCCGGCCAGATCGAGGAATATCTCAACATCTATCGCGGCGAGGGCATCCAGCACATCGCCTGCGGCGCGCGGGACATCTACCGCACCGTCGAGATGCTGTGTGCGTCCGGCCTGCCGTTCATGCCCTCGCCTCCGGACACCTATTTCGAGAAGATCGACGCCCGCCTGCCGCAGCATGGCGAGGATGTCGCGCGGCTGCGACGCGACGGCATTCTCATTGACGGTGAGGGCGTCGTCGACGGCGGCCACACCAAGGTGCTGCTGCAGATCTTTTCCGCGAACGCGATCGGGCCGATCTTCTTCGAATTCATCCAGCGCAAGGGCGATGACGGCTTTGGCGAGGGCAATTTCAAGGCGCTGTTCGAATCGATCGAGGAAGATCAGATTCGCAGAGGTGTGTTGAAGGTGGATACCGCGGCCTGACGCTCTCATGTCCCGGACGCGCTGCAGCGTTCTTCACGCTGCTGTGCAGAGCCGGGACCAGCCGCCATGGGCCCCGGCTCTGCAGTGCACCGCTTCGCGCTGCACTGCGTCCGGGGCACGATTTCTACCGCTTCCACGCGCTCGTCAGCTCGGCAATATCCGCCTTCTCCGCATCCCGGATCGCCGACGGCGTGCGCGAGAACCGCGGCGCCGGTGCCGGCTGGGTCACGCCGTGGCGTTCGACGAAAATCTTTCGCGCGGCCATGTGCGGATGCTTTGGCGCTTCGCCCATGGTCAGGATCGGCGCGAAGCAGATGTCGGTGCCTTCCATGATCTTGCACCAGTCCTCGCGCGTCTTGCTCTTGAAGACCTTGGTCAGCTTCTCCTTCAGCGCCGGCCATGCCTTGCGATCCATCTGCGCGTCGAAATCGGCGTCGCTCAAGCCGGCATGCTGGCGCAGCAGCGCATAGAACTGCGGTTCGATCGAGCCGATCGAAATGAAGTTGCCGCAGGCGCATTCATAGATGCCGTAGAAATGCGCGCCGCCATCGAGGAAATTCTGCTCGCGCCCTTCCACCCAGCGGCCGATCGCGGTCATGTCGAAGAACATCGACATCAGCGAGGCCGCGCCGTCGCACATGGCGGCATCGACGACCTGCCCCTTGCCGGATCTTGATGCTTCCAATAGTGCCGCGAGCACGCCGACCACGAGATAGAGAGCACCGCCGCCGAAATCACCGACCAGGTTGAGCGGTGGCACCGGCTTCTCTTTGGTGCCGATCGCGGCAAGCGCGCCGGTCACCGAGATGTAGTTGATGTCGTGGCCGGCGGCGTGCGCCAGCGGGCCTTCCTGGCCCCAGCCGGTCATGCGGCCGAACACCAGGCGCGGGTTGCGCGCCATCACCACATCGGGCCCGAGGCCCAGCCGCTCCATCACGCCGGGGCGAAAGCCTTCGATCAGCGCGTCGGCATTCGCGAGGAGATCAAGCACCTGCGCGACCGCGGCCTTGTCCTTGAGATCGAGCTCGACGACTTTCCGGCCGCGCCCGGCCACCGACTTCAAATCCTTCTTCGCGCCGACGCGGTCGAGGGTGACGACTTCCGCGCCCATGTCGGCCAGCATCATGCAGGCGAAGGGGCCCGGGCCGATGCCGGCGAATTCGACGATGCGGAAGCCTGTGAGCGGGCCGGAGGTGCGGGTGGCCGATTGGGTGGCTGGTTTGTCGAGCACTTGTTTTCTCTCCCAAAGAAACGTCGAAGGGGACGTCTTAATTAGTTGATTAGCTAAATTGTCCCGCCGAAGCGAGAGCGTGGCAAGCTTCTTTTGCTGAAAATCTGGTCAAAAACAGAGCGGCGCGCATCGCTGCGCGCCGCTTGTGAGCGAAGTTGTCTTCAGGTGCTGGTCAGCCCGCGGCGGTCACCGCGCGCTGCGCCATCACCTTGATCAGGTTGGCGCGATAGTCCGAGGTGCCGTGAATGTCGTTCATCAGGCCGTCGGCGGAAATCTTGACGTTATCGAGCGCGGCGGCCGACCAGTTGGCCTTCAGCGCCGTCTCGATCGCCGGCACCCGCATTACGCCGTTTTGCGAAGCGCCGGTGGCTGCGACGCGGACGTCACCCGCCGGCGTCTTGGCGACGAACACCCCGGTCAGGGCGAAGCGCGACGCTGGATGGTTGAACTTGGCGTAGCCCGCTTTGGCCTGAACCGGGAACGACACGGCGGTGATGATTTCGCCGTCATCGAGCGCCGTGGAGAACAGGCCCTTGAAGAAATCATCCGCCGATATTGAACGCTTGTTGGTTTTCACGGTGGCGCCGAGCGCCAGCACTGCCGCCGGATAGTCGGCCGCGGGATCGTTATTGGCGAGCGAACCGCCGATGGTGCCGCGATGCCGCACGGCCGGATCGCCGATCAGCGAGGCAAGATAGGCCAGCGCGGGAAGCGCTTTTTGCACCGTTTCGCTCGAGGCCACGTCGTAATGGGTCGTCGCCGCCTTGACCATTATTCCGTCACCGGTCGGCTCGATGCCGATCAGTTCCTTGATCTTGCCGAGATCTATCACGTCGGACGGCGAGGCAAGCCGCTGCTTCATCACGGGAATCAGCGTGTGGCCGCCCGCCAGATATTTCGAGTCCGAACCTTTGGCGAACGCGGCCGCAGCTTCGTCGACCGAGGAGGGGCGATGATAAGTGGTCTGGTACATGATTAAGTCCTCCCTCGTTAGCCGTGGATCGCATGCCAGACGCGATCGGGCGTCGCCGGCATTTCCAGTTTGTTGTTGCCGATCGCATCGGTGATGGCGTTGATGACGGCGGCCGATGCGCCGATCGCGCCGGCTTCGCCGCAGCCCTTGACGCCGAGCGGATTGCCCGGACATAGCGTCGTCGTGTGCGACAGCTTGAAGGAGGGCAGGTCGTCCGCGCGCGGCATGGTGTAGTCCATGAACGACGCGGTCACGAGCTGGCCGGAAGCGTCGTATACCACGCCCTCCAGCAGCGCTTGGCCGATGCCCTGGGCAAGTCCGCCATGGACCTGGCCCTCGACGATCATCGGGTTGATCAGCCGGCCGAAATCATCCGCCGCCACGAAGTTGACGAAGGTGCTTCTTCCGGTGCCGGCATCGACTTCCATTTCGCAGATATAGGCGCCGGCCGGGAAGGTGAAGTTGGTCGGGTCGTAGAACGCGCCCTCCTTCAGGCCGGGCTCCATGCCGTCAGGCAGATTGTGTGCGGTGTAGGCGGCGAGCGCGACCATCGGCAGCGCCAACGACTTGTCGGTGCCGGCGACCTTGAACTCGCCGTTCTCGATGACGATGTCGTTTTCGGATGCCTCGAGCTGATGGGCCGCGATCTTCTTGGCCTTGGCTTCGACCTTCTCCATCGCCTTCAGGATTGCGGTGAGGCCGACTGCCGCCGAGCGCGAGCCATACGTGCCCATGCCGAACTGCACTTTATCAGTATCGCCATGAACGATCTGGACCTGGCTGATGGGAACACCGAGGCGTTCGGCGATGAGCTGGCAGAACGTTGTCTCGTGGCCCTGGCCGTGGCTGTGCGATCCCGTGAGGATCTCGATGGTGCCGACCGGGTTGACGCGCACTTCGGCGGATTCCCACAGACCGACGCCGGCACCGAGGCTGCCGACCGCCTTTGACGGGGCGATGCCGCAGGCCTCGATGTAGCAGGAAACGCCGATGCCGCGCAGCTTGCCCTCGGAACTGGCTTTCGCCTTGCGCGCCGGGAAGCCGGCATAATCGATCGCCTTCATCGCGGCATCGAGCGAGGCGTGGAAGTCGCCGATGTCATAGGCCATGATGACGGGCGTCTGGTGCGGGAATTGCGTGATGAAATTCTTCTTCCGCAACTCGGCCGGATCGACCTTCAACTGCCGCGCCGCCGTTTCCATCAACCGTTCCACCACAAAGCTTGCTTCGGGGCGTCCTGCGCCGCGATAGGCGTCGACCGGCACGGTGTTGGTATAGACGCTGATCACTTCGGCGAAGATGTTGGGAATGTTGTACTGGCCCGACAGCAACGTCGCATAAAGATAGGTCGGCACCGAGGAGGAGAACAGCGACATGTAGCCGCCGAGATTGGCGTAGGTTTTGACCCGCAGGCCGGTGATCTTGTTGTCCTTGTCGAGCGCCATCTCCGCCTTGGTCAGATGATCGCGGCCATGGGCATCGGTCAGGAAGGCTTCGGTGCGGTCGCCGGTCCATTTCACCGGACGGCCGACCTTCTTGGAGGCCCACAGCGCCACCATCTCCTCGGGGTAGATGAAGATTTTCGAGCCGAAACCGCCGCCGACGTCCGGCGCCACCACCCGCAGCTTGTGCTCCTGCGCAATGTTGTAGAACGCCGACAGCACGAGGCGGGCGACGTGCGGATTTTGCGATGTCGTGTAGAGCGTAAAGTGCTCTTCCGGCTCGTTATACTCGGCGATCGCCGCGCGCGGCTCCATCGCGTTCGGCACCAGGCGGTTGTTGGTGATGTCGAGCGAGACCACATTGGCCGCCGATTTGAAGGCTGCATCGGTTGCCCCCTCGTCGCCGATGGTCCAGTCGTAGATCACGTTGCCCGGCGCCTCCGGGTGCAATTGCGGCGCGCCCGGCGCGATCGCGGCGCGGATGTCCGGAACGGCGGGCAATTCCTCATAATTGACGACCACGGCTTCAGCCGCGTCGCGGGCCTGGTTCTTGGTCTCGGCGATCACCACCGCAACCGCCTGGCCGACGAAGCGCACGGTCTCCGGCGCCATGGCCGGCCATGCCCCCATCTTCATGCCCGTGCCGTCCTTGGAGGTAATCGCCCAGCCGCAGATCAGATTGCCGATCTTGTCGTCGACAATCTGCTGGCCGGTCAGCACGCCGACCACGCCCGGCATCTTCATCGCCTCCGAGGTATCGATGCTCTTGATCTTCGCATGCGCATGCGGGCTGCGGATGAAGTGTGCGTGGGTCATGCCCACCAGCTTGATATCGTCGACGTAGCGGCCCTTGCCTGTGATGAAACGGCGGTCTTCCTTGCGCACGACGCTTGCGCCAATGCCTTCAACGCCCATTGTGTGTCCTCCCGACCGGAATTGTTGTTTCCGCTGTTTCTTCCGAAACGCGGTCTTGAATTCTGAATTGGCCGTGCGCGGCTCTATTCTGCCGCCTGCGCCACCTTCATGCGCCCGGCCGCATCGAGCACCGCCTTGACGATGTTGTGGTAGCCGGTGCAGCGGCAGATGTTGCCTTCCAGCTCGTGCCGGACGGTCGCCTCGTCGAGTTGGCCGCCGCTATGGCGGTGCACAATGTCGATCGCCGACATGATCATGCCCGGAGTGCAGTAACCGCACTGCAGCCCGTGATTGTCGCGGAATGCCGCCTGCATCGGGTGCAGCTCGTCCCCCTTGGCGATGCCCTCGATGGTGGTGACGTTCGAGCCGGCGGCCTGGCCGGCCAGCACGGTGCAGGATTTTACCGCCCGGCCATCGATATGGACGACGCAGGCGCCGCACTGGCTGGTGTCACAACCGACATGCGTGCCGGTCAGGTTCAAATGGTCGCGAAGGAGATGGACGAGAAGGGTCCGGTCTTCGACCTCGGCCGAGACGGCCTTGCCGTTTACCGTCAGCTTGACTGTAGACACGCGTGGTACCTCCCGATGTTTTATAATTATTCCAATTAGAAACAGCGGCGAGGGAACTTGCAACTAGGATTTTGGTCGGCCCTGTCATTGTGATGACATTGGCGCAAGCGCAGAGACTCGCGATGCGAATCTTGTCACCCTCCCCTGGAGGGGGAGGGTCGGCTCGCATGAGCGAAGCGAAATGCGAAACGAGGTGGGGTGATCTCTCCACCCGGGCACTGTTGGATGTGGAGAGACCGTCACCCCACCCCGCCGCTCACTTCGTGAGCGCCGACCCTCCCCCTCCAGGGGAGGGTAAGAGACGGTCACCCGCACCCTTGCAAGTTTTGCCCGGGATTTACCCGCCCTTATCCATTCTGCCTTAACTTTGCGCACCGGATCGGGGGCTGGGCCTCCGATGCCTGTTTTTCAGAACGAAAACGGGGTGTGACGTGCGATTTCTGAAGCGTAGCGGCTCGTCTTTCAGGCTCCCGACTCTGCGGTTCCGCGCCAAGATCATGCTCGGCTTTGCCGTCGTGCTGGCGATTTCGGCCGCCAGCATGGGGTTTGCCTATCTCGGATTCGAGCGGGTTTCCGCCGGCGTGGAGTCCTACCGGCGCAGCGTTCTGGAGGCGGACCTGTCGCGCGACATCGACCGCGAGCTGATCTCCTACCGCTCGCTCGCCCGCTATTTCGTGGCGACCGGAAAGGAAGAGGATGGCAAGGCGGCGCTGGCCGCCGAAGCCGGCCTGAAGGACGCAATCATCGCCTCGATGAAGGGGACCACCAATCCGACGCGGCTCGAACAGGTTGCGAAACTGGAGCGGGAGTTCCGCGCCTTCACCAAGATCTTCGCCGACATCCTCAAGGTCAAGGACGAGAGCGCGCGGATCGCGCAGAACCAACTGATGCGCAGCGGCCAGTCGCTCTATTACAAGCTCGACGATCTCCCCAGCGACGCCGACGAATCCGAGCTTCAGGCGGTCACCTTCAGCGCAAAAAAAGTGGCCGATGAGTTTCAGGCCGTGGTCGGGCTAGCCAACACGTTCGTCATCAACTCGGACAAAACGGTCGCATCCAGCGCACTCGCGCGGTTGAAATTTCTCGGCAACTCGTTGAAGGCGATCCCGGTGAACAACGACAAGATTCGCCAGGGAGTCCAGGATATCTCAGGTCTGCTGGAAGAATACCAGAAGGCGCTCGCCAAGCTGGTCGACAATTCCAAGGAGATCGACGAGCTGACGCTGGAAATGACGGAATCGGCCGCCGCCATCAACAAGGGCTCGGCGGCGATGAAGTCCGACTTGCTCGCCGATCAGAAGCGGTTAGAGGCCGAATCGGATGCAACGATCGGCGAGACCGAACGGCTGATCCTGATCCTTGCCGCCGGTGGCTTTCTGCTCGGCTGTGTCTGGGCCTTCTTCCTCGGCAAAGGTATTTCGCGGCCGATGACCGCGATGTGCAATGCCATGCGCGAACTCGCTGCCGGTAATTTCGAAATCGTGCTGCCCGGCCTCGGCCGCAAGGACGAACTCGGCGAGATGGCGAGCGCGGTCGAGGAGTTCAAGGTGCAGGCCATCGCCCGCGCCGAGCGCGACGCCGCCACCCAGGAGGCGCAGAGCAAGGCGGCGAGCGCCGCGCGCCGCGCCGAACTCATTCGCTTCGCCGACGAATTCGAAGCAGCCGTCGGCGCCATCGTCTCCAACGTGTCGTCCTCGGCCGTGCAGCTCGAATCCGCAGCAGGCAAGCTGACGCGGACGGCGGAAACCACCCAGAGTCTCTCCAGCCAGGTCGCCGGCGCCTCGGAAGAAGCCTCGACCAATATGCAGTCGGTGGCATCCGCGACCGAGGAATTGTCGGCCTCCGTCGACGAGATCGGGCGGCGCGTCAAGGAATCCAGCCAGATTGCGGAAGCCGCCGTGCGTCAGGCTGAGCAGACCGACGGGCGGATCGGCAAGCTGTCGCGGGCCGCGCAGGAGATCGGCGACGTGGTTAAGCTGATCACGGCAATCGCCGAGCAGACCAACCTCCTGGCGCTGAACGCCACCATCGAGGCGGCGCGTGCCGGCGATGCCGGCCGCGGCTTTGCCGTGGTTGCATCCGAAGTCAAATCGCTCGCCAGCCAGACCGCGAAGGCGACCGACGAGATCTCCAATCACATTTCGGGCATGCAGGGCGCGACGCAGGAATCGGTCGCCGCGATTAAGGAGATCGGCGGCACCATCGGCCGGATCTCCGACATCGCTGCGACGATCGCGAGCGCCGTCGAGCAGCAGAGCTCGGCAACGCAGGAAATCGCGCGCAGCGTCCAGAACGTCGCGCAAGGCACGCAGGAGGCCGCCGCCAACGTCATGCACGTCAACCGCGGCGCGACCGAGACCGGATCGGCCTCGGAGGAAGTGCTGAATTCGGCGCGCACGCTATCCAGCGAAAGCACGCGGCTTCGCGAGGAGCTCGATCGCTTCATGGCGAATATCCGGGCGGCGTAGTCGGCAATCCCTCTCGCCGTCGCCCCTGCGGAAGCAGGGGCCATAACCACTGCTGAACTTTGTTTGGCGCGTAACTGGCCGCACGCCCTTTGCGATGGACGCGGCGTATGGGTCCCTTGCGTTCGCAGGGACGACGAAGAATCATTCCCTTCCGAACTGGTGCTTCAGCTCCACCTTCGCGCGCTCCAGCCGCGCGCGCTGTGTTTGCGGCAAGGTCTTGCCGGCGCGGTTGATATAGAAGGTCAGCATCGACAGCGCCGATCGATATGCGCCTGACTTGCGGCGCGAGCTATGCTCGGCGGAGCGCTTCAGCGACGCTGCGATCTTCTTCGCGCTGGTCTGCTTGAAGACGCCGCGTTTCAGATCGAGCGCATCGCTCTCCCGTGTCACGCGTTGCGACCACCGCTTCGGCGATGATTTCTTCGCGGTCGTCCTGCGGCTGGTTTTCCGGGCTGCGGTTTTTCGTGGTGTGGTCTTCCGTCGTTCGACCATGATCGGCTCCATTTGCTGTTTTGCCGAAAACGGTCGCCCGGTTGTTCGGTTCCCTTCGATTGCCGTGATCATGGACTTGATCGACGTCTTGTCGTTGGCATTGAGCTCGGGCAATTCATGTCGCGAGATCGCAAATGCATACTCACTTGTCGTCGCCCGGCTTGACCGGGCGATCCAGTATCTAGAGACACCAGTGATAGAATCGATAAGCCGCGGCGTACTGGATCCCCGCCCTTCGCGGGGATGACAGTCGAGTGTGCGCCGCTATCTCTCCAATTGCGAGCGCAGCGAAGCAATCCGAAGCAATCCATTGTCACCCCATGCGCGGAAAGATGGATTGCTTCGCTGCGCTTCGCAGCAATGACGGGGATGGGCCGCTGCTCATCAATGCCCTGGAATGCACAGCACCCGGCAGCAGCTATGCAATTTCGTGATGCGAAAGTCCCCGGAACCTCACCCCTTGAGGGGCGTTATCTCGGTGGCGGGCAGTATGTTTGCCGCAATTGAGCGTGAAAACCCTGGGGCTGGGGCGTTCCGGGGTGTTTTTTCATTGGCTAAATCCGATGGATGCGAAAGCGATACGGCAAGGTGTGGCAGTGGCTGAAAGTACGCCCATTGCACCGCTGAGCCAGAATAACGACCGCGTCATCGAGACCAGCATACCAACGCGGCTCGATTGTCTGCGCTGGGGCGGCTTTCATACCCGCGTCGTGGCTGCGCTCGGCATCACCTGGATTCTGGACGGGCTGGAGGTCACGCTGGCGGGCGCCTTGTCGGGCGCGCTGAAGGAAAGCCCGACGCTGCAGTTTTCGAATTTCGACGTTGGTCTCGCCAACAGCGCCTATCTCGCCGGCGCTGTGCTGGGCGCCCTCGGCTTCGGCTGGCTGACGGACCGGATAGGGCGCAAGAAACTGTTCTTCATCACGCTGGCGGTCTATCTCTCTGCAACCGCGGCGACGGCGCTGTCGTGGAACGTCGCGAGTTACGCGCTGTTTCGCTTCCTGACCGGGGCGGGCATCGGCGGCGAATATACCGCGATCAATTCGACGATCCAGGAACTGGTGCCGGCGCGCTACCGCGGCTGGACCGATCTCGTGATCAACGGCAGCTTCTGGATTGGGGCTGCGATCGGCGCGGTCGCCGCCATCGTGCTGCTCGATCCCAACGTGCTCGCGCCTGATCTCGGCTGGCGGATGGCCTACTTCATCGGCGCCGCTCTCGGCCTGGTCATTTTCGTGATGCGGATGTGGATTCCGGAAAGCCCGCGTTGGCTGATGATCCATGGCCGTCCCGAAGAGGCGCACGCGATCGTCGACGGCATTGAAAGGTCGTCGACGAGACACCCGGATCATCCGGCCGATGAGGTGTTCCCGAAGATCAGGCTGAGGATGCGCAGCCACACGCCGCTGGGCGAAGTGGCGAGAACGTTGTTCACGACCTACCGGCAGCGTTCACTGGTTGGACTTGTGCTGATGGCCTCGCAGGCGTTCTTCTACAACGCCATCTTCTTCACGTTCGCGCTGGTGCTGACCGACTTCTTCGGCATCCCGTCACACGATGTCGGCTGGTACATTCTGCCCTTTGCGGCAGGCAATTTCCTCGGGCCGCTGCTGCTCGGCCGGCTTTTCGACACGCTGGGCCGTCGCACTATGATCGCGGCGACTTACAGTATCTCCGGCCTGTTGCTCGCGCTGTCGGGCTATTTGTTCTCGATTGGCGCCTTGAGTGCGCAGACCCAGACCATCGCCTGGATGGTGATCTTCTTCTTTGCCTCGCCGGCGGCGAGTGCGGCGTATCTGACCGTCAGCGAGACGTTTCCGCTGGAGGTGCGCGCGCTCGCAATTGCGCTGTTCTACGCGATCGGAACGGGCATCGGCGGCGTGGCTGGACCGGCGCTGTTCGGTGCGCTGGTCGATACCGGATCGCGCAACAGCGTTTTCGCCGGCTACCTGTTCGGGTCGGCATTGATGATCGTGGCCGCCGCCGTCGCGTGGCGGTATGCCATTGCGGCCGAGCGAAAATCGCTCGAATCTGTCGCACGGCCGCTCGCATGTGTGGAGTAGGATGAAATGGACGACATGAATCAGGATCTGGCCGAAATGTCATTGGAAGACGATATTGCTCGCGAAGACGATGCCGCGCCGGAAACCGTACCGGTGCCACGCTCGCTGGTGCCGCATTTGAGCGAATCAGCCATTCTGCTCGATATCGACGGTACGCTGCTCGATCTGATGCCGACGCCGCGCGAAGTCTGGGTGCCGCCGGGGCTGGCGAAGACCTTGAACCGTCTGCTGGTCCGGACCAATGGCGCGCTGGCGCTGGTCAGCGGGCGTTCGCTCAACGATATCGACCTGATATTCGCGCCCGATCAATTCCCGGCGGTCGGCGGCCATGGCGCCGAAATGCGGATCGAACCTGACAGCGAGGCGGTGGCCGCCCACGCCCCGCCGATGGACAAGGAGTTGAAGCGCCGGCTGGCGGCGATCGCAAAGCTGAGTCCGGGAATATTGCTGGAGGACAAGGGCTATTCGCTGGCGCTGCACTATCGCCTCGCGCCGCATGCCGAGAAGGCGATCTATGCCGCGGTGTCGCTGATCAGGGCCGATCTTCCCAATGCGCCGATCGAGGTGCTGCCCGGCAAATGCGTCTGCGAAATCAAGCACTCCGGCTTCACCAAGGCGAGCGGCGTGCGCGAATTGATGACGCGCGAGCCGTTCAAGGGGCGCCGTCCGTTCTTCATCGGCGACGACGTCACCGACGAGAGCGTCTTTGCAATCATGCCTGATCTCGATGGCCTTGCTTTCTCGGTCGGCCGTCGCGCCACGGGCGTGGCCGGGCACTTCGATGCGCCAAGCGACGTCAGGGAATTCCTTACACACCTGCTTGATGACGAAAGGGACGCATCGCTGCCATAATGTTTCTCATGTCGACGAGATTCGAACATAGATTCTCGCGCTTGATGCCGCGGTTCGCGACCAAATTTTATTTTTCGTGAGTTCCGGTGAGTTCCTGCGCGCCGCAGCCCGAATTTGGTTTCAATTCGTTGAAAGGGTGATCAGGAACCATATTGATGAATGGCTGTTAATGCGGGCGTATCAACGGGAGGGGACCTGTGAACCTCGTCGTCGTTTCTAACCGCGTTTCGCGCGGAAAACCCAACGAACCCATGACGGGGGGACTCGCGGCTGCGTTGTTGCCGATCGTCGAGAAGTCGGGCGCTATTTGGGTTGGCTCCAGCGGAAGGGTCCGCGACGGGAACCAGAAGGAACCATTTGCCGAGATCGAAGCGCTCGGCGCCGGCGCGCTGGCGATGCTGGACTTGCCGGCCGCGCATTACGGCGGCTACTACGAAGGTTTTGCAAATTCCGCGTTGTGGCCGGCGCTGCATTCGCGCGCCGATCTGATCCGCGCATCGCAGGAGGACTATCTCAGCTATCGCGAAGTGAACGCCTTCATGGCGCGCGCACTGCTGCGATTCCGAAAGGCAGATTCGGCGTTCTGGATCCAGGACTACCATTTCCTGTCGCTCGGCGCCGAACTGCGCGATCTCGGCGTCGCCGAGCCGATCGGCTTCTTTCTCCACACACCGTGGCCGGCCCGTTCGGTGATATCAGGCGTGCCGCATCATCGCGATCTGATCGAGGCGATGCTGGCCTACGACCTGATCGGCTTCCAGACCGAGGAAGACTGCGAGAACTTCCTGTCCTACGCGCAGTCCGATCTTGGCCTCGTCGTGCATGACGGCGTCATCATTTCGCGCTATGGCCGCACGCGCGCCGCGGTATTTCCGATCGGTATCGATCCCCAGCAATTCGCGCAGTTGGCGACGAAGGCGTCGACCCATCCGGATGTCTCGCGGCTGCGGCGCAGCCTGAACGGCGAGAAGCTCGCGATCGGCGTCGACCGGCTGGATTATTCCAAGGGCCTGATCAACCGCATCAAGGCGTTCGACCGGATGTGGACCTTGCACCCGTCGCTGGCGCGCACGGTGTCGCTGCTGCAGATCGCAACGCCGTCGCGCGGCGCGATCGAAGCCTACGGCAATCTGCAGAGCGAGGTCGCAAGGCTGGTCAGCGACGTCAACGGCGTTCACGGTGAAGTGGACTGGACGCCGATCCGTTATCTCAACAAGGGCTACGGCCAGGCCGTGCTCGCCGGCCTTTATCGCACCGCGCAGGTCGGCGTGGTGACGCCGCTGCAGGACGGCATGAATCTCGTCGCCAAGGAATACGTGGCCGCGCAAAATCCGGTCGACCCCGGCGTGCTCGTGCTGTCGAAATTCGCCGGCGCCGCCAACGAACTCGACACTGCGTTGTTGGTCAATCCGCACGACATCGACGGCATGGCGCGCACCATCGCGATTGCGCTGTCGATGCCGCTCACCGAACGGCGGATGCGCTGGGAGGCGATGATGGCGAAGCTGCGCGGTCACACCATCCAGCAATGGTTCGCCGACTTCACCGACGCGCTGCGCGAAAGCCAGCTCGATCGCTGCGAACTGGAGCCTGTCATGACGGAGCCTGCGCTATGGCCGCTTCGCTCCGCCAACAACAGCGCGCGATATCATTAGGGCCCAGATCAACCGCGCTACTCCTCGCCATGAGGGTTCGATGTAGGGGTGCTAGGCAGCCCTAAAGCGACCGCACGTCAATAACAATACGACACGCCATCCAGCACCGGGCAGCGCGCCTTGTTCGGCGCGCTCGGATTCTCCATCGGCACCATGCCGCCGCCCTTGCCTGTACCGGCGAACACGCCGGGGCCGATGACGACGGACGATTTGTTGCCGATGATGACGCTCGGATGCGGCGAGGCCAGCCTCGACCGCGAGCCGTCGGCCCACACGATCGCGTCGCCCGCGAAAATGCCGCGCCGGCCGTCGTCGCAGCTTACATCCACGCCCTGACGCGTACAGGCCTGCGCCATCGCCGGACCCGCCGCGGCGCCCGCAAATGCCGATATCAGGCCAGCGAACAGAAGCGCCCGCGCGATGATCATGCCGTCCTCCACCGATTGCGTTGCCACCATGGTCGTCGATCGTGGCCGGATTCCGGTTCAAGCGTCCGGAAAGCACCGATGATCCGACGCTGAACGTGCCAAATTGCTGAATAAATTCAAGTAATTGGGGAAATTTTAGCCACCGCGCCCGGCGTCCCTTGCAAAATCAGTGCTGCCCCTTCAAGAGAGGGCCTCCGGAGAGATGGCCGAGTGGCTTAAGGCGCACGCTTGGAAAGCGTGTGTGCGGGAAACCGTACCGTGGGTTCGAATCCCACTCTCTCCGCCAGCTCCTTCACAAAGCTTCTCTCACACGCGTAGGCCACGCTGCAGTTGCCAATGCTTGCGGCCATTCGCGAGCGAACCTCTGTACCACGGCAAGCGGGTCGGAGCCCTCGGTCCGACCGCGGCCATCGCGGCGCAGCTTCGCCGCGTCGTCCTTGGCAGGCGCGGCGATGCAGGGCACGTCGCAGGTCCTCGGCATAGACCTCGCGGCCGGCGGCAGGCTTGGCCAGCACGCTCATGTCCTCGGGCCGGCCGGCGGGACGCAGATCGATGAATTGCCGGTAAAGGTATTCCGATCGCCCGCGACGAAAAGCGCTTTGGTATCAAGGTCTCCCCGGCGTAGCCTTGCGCGGAACGACCAATCGTTGCGAGGCATGGCTTCGCACGGATAAGAGCGGATCGGTGCCATGCCGCAGCGAGGAGCTGGCCGTGACTGGTGAGTCCTCGATGATTGCGGTTCGGCGCGTGACCAAGAGTTTCGGCGGCCTGGTCGCGGTCGACGATTGCTCCCTGGACGTCGTCAGGGGTTCGATTACCGGCCTCATAGGGCCGAACGGCGCCGGCAAAACCACGCTCTTCAACATCATCGCCGGTTTCTCCGTGCCGGAGGCAGGAGAGATACTGCTGGAAGGCGAGCCCGTTACCGGGCTGTCGCCGAACCGGCTGTTTCACAAGGGCCTGGTGCGTACGTTCCAGATTCCCCGGGTGTTCGACCGCATGACCGTGATCGACAACCTCATGCTCGTCCCGCCGGCGCAGGCCGGCGAGAGCCTGCTCGCGACCTGGCTCCGGCCCGGTCGGGTGGTGCGCGAAGAGAGCGAAAACTGCCGCAAGGCGGAGGAGGTTCTCGCGATCCTGGAGCTCCCGCACCTGCGCAACGAGTATGCCGGCAATCTGTCCGGCGGGCAGAAGAAGCTCCTGGAGCTCGGTCGGACCATGATGGTCGATCCGCGCGTGGCTCTGCTTGACGAACCCGGTGCAGGCGTCAACCCGGTGTTGCTCGCCAAGCTTTGCAACAACATCGCCCGGCTCAATCGCGAGCTCGGTTATACGTTCTGCATCATCGAGCACGACATGGATCTGGTTGCCCGCCTGTGCGATCCGATCATCGTTCTCGCGGAGGGGCGGGTGCTGGCGCAAGGCAGTATGGACGAGATCCGGACCGATCCTGCCGTGCTGGAGGCCTATCTGAGCCGGACCGTATCGCGGGCGGACGCGCCATGAGCATGCTCGAAGTCCGGTCGCTCCATGGAGGATACGGCGGCGCCGATGTCCTGAACGGCGTCGATCTGGACGTCGGAGACGGCGAGATCGTCGCTGTCGTCGGGCCGAACGGCGCCGGAAAGTCGACCTTGATGAAGGCCGTGTTCGGCCTCGTGAACATCCGCTCGGGATCGATCCGTTTCGCCAGCGAGGAAATCGCCGCCTTGCGCGCGAATGAAATCGTGCGGCGCGGGCTCGCCTTCGTGCCGCAGGAACGAAACGTCTTTCCGACGCTCAGCGTCGAGGAGAATCTCGAGATGGGCGCGTTCCTGCTCGACAGTGGCGTTTCCGAGCGACTGCACCGCATCTACGAGATGTTCCCGCCGCTGAAGGAACGGCGCCGCCAGTCAGCCGCGCAGCTCTCGGGCGGTCAGCGGCAGATGGTGGCGATCGGCCGCGCGCTCATGCTCGAGCCGCGCCTGTTGCTTCTCGACGAGCCGACGGCCGGGCTGTCGCCGCAGTTCACCGAACTCATTTTCTCGAAGATCAGGGAGATCAACGCCCAAGGGGTCTCCGTGCTGATCGTCGAGCAGAACGCACGCAAAGCGCTCGCGGTTTCCGATCGCGGATACGTGCTTGCACTCGGCCGCAATCGGTTCGAGGGACCCGGTGCAGCGCTTGTCAACAATCGCGAAGTCGCAGAGCTGTTCCTGGGAGCGTAGGCATCGACCGTGACCGAGCTGATCCAGCTTCTGATCTACGGCGTCGTGCTCGGGGGAATCATCACTCTCGGCGCCATCGGCGTATCGTTCGTGTTCTCGATCCTTCGCTTCGCGCATTTCGCACATGGCGACCTGATGACGGTCGGCGCCTATCTGGCGCTCGCCTTCGTGGTCGGATTCGGCGTTCCGGTCTGGTACGCGCTTCCGTTCGCCATTCTCGGCGGCGTGCTGATTGCGGTTCTGATCGACACTGTCCTCTATCGCCGCCTCAGGCGGACGGCGCCGGTGATACTGCTGATCTCATCCGTCGGGGTCGCGCTCGTGCTGCGCAGCCTGGTGCAGCTGATCTGGGGCCCGGCCACCGCCGTCTATCAAACCGGAATCACCCCGCCCATCCGCTTCGGCGATCTGCGCATCCGGCCGGACCACCTCTACATCGTCGCCGGCACGGTCCTGCTCGTCATGCTCTTGCATCTGTTCCTTCAGCGGACCAAGACCGGAAAGTCCATGCGCGCCATGGCGGACGATCCCGACCTCGCGCGGATCAGCGGCATCGACATCGACCGGGTGATCATCTGGACCTGGGTCATCTCGGCGACTCTCGCCGTCTCTGCCGGCATCTTCCTCGGCATGGACACGCGCCTTCAGCCGACGATGGGCTGGCACCTCCTGCTCGCGATCTTCGCCGCCGCGATCGTCGGCGGCATCGGCCGCCCCTATGGCGCGATCGCAGGCGGCATGCTGGTCGGCATCGCCTCGGAGCTGTCGACGATGGTGCTCAGTCCGTCCTACAAGCCGGCCGTCGCCTTTGCCCTGATGGTCGTCGCATTGATCATCCGTCCGACCGGCATCGCCGGCGGCACGCTGTTCGCGGAGCGTCGATGATGGACCCGCTTCTCGCCTACGCGGTGTTTTTCCTCACGCTGGTTGGCATCTATGCCCTGCTGGCGCTGGGACTGAACGTGCAATGGGGCTTCGCCGGCCTGTTCAACATCGGCATCGCGGCCTTCTTCTCGGTCGGCGCCTATGCAAGCGCGATCCTGACCCGGCCGGAGAGCAACGAGCATCTCGGCGGCTTTGCGCTGCCGCTTGCTCTCGGCTGGGTCGGCGCAATGATCACCGCCGGCGTTCTTGCGCTTCTGGTCGGGCTCATCACCCTGCGCCTGCGTGAGGACTACCTCGCGATCGCCAGCATCGGCATTGCCGAGATCGTGCGGCTCGCATTGAAGAATGAGGAGTGGCTCACCAACGGCGTGCGCGGAATCGGGGGAATCGTTCACCCGTTCGCGGAGCTTTCACGCGGTGCACGCGAGCTCGCTTTCCTCGCGCTGGTGCTCGCGATCGTGGCGATCGCCTATGCCGCATTCGAGCGCGCGCGCCAATCGCCCTGGGGGCGCGCCGTACGCGCGATCCGGGAAGGCGAGGTGTCGGCCGTGGCGGCGGGCAAGAATGCGATGGTCTTCCGTCTCCAGGCCTTCACGGTGGGCTCCATGATCATGGGCCTCGCCGGCGCCGTCTATGCTCACTTCATCGGGTTCATCAGCCCGGAGGCGTTCGACCCCATGTTCGCGACGTTCCTGGTCTGGGTGATGCTGATCATCGGCGGCAGCGGCAACAACCGCGGCGCCTTGCTTGGCGCCTTCGCGATCTGGTTCGTGTGGTCGGGTACGGAGTATCTGACCAGTCTGCTGCCGGCCGAAATGGTGGCACGCGCCGGCGCACTGCGCCTGCTGCTGGTCGGCCTGCTGCTGCAACTTGTCCTGCTGACGCGTCCGCAGGGCCTGCTCCCGGAGGAGCGGTTCGTGAACCGCGCGCTCACGCGCAAGCCGGCGCAGGAAGCGCAGGCGGGAAAGCGCTGACGCCTTCCCGCCCTGCCCGCATGGCGATGGGGCGAGCGAGGTTACGCCGCCGGCTCGACGATACGCAGCGTCTCGATCTTCCCGCCCTTGATCTGCCAGATGCCGAAGGTGCCGGGCACGTCGCCGCTTTTGTCGAAGTTCTGGCTTCCCGCGGCGCCGGCGTAGTCGACGTCGTTGCCGGCGGCGAGAAGCTCCCTGGCCTTCTTCCATTCACCGGGCAGCACCTGCTCGCCCGGCGGATTGGCGATCGCGTGGAGCGCGTCACGGATAGCGGTTCCATCGGTGCTCTTCGCATTCTCGATGGCCAACGCAAGGAGATACATCGCATCGTAGCCGGTATCGATGTACGGCCTTGGCGGCAATGCGCCGTGCTTTGCCTCGAAGGCCTTGCGGAAGCGAACCGCAGCATCAGAATCGGCGACCGCCTCCGGCGCCGTTCCCACCATTCCCTCGAGATGCTGCGCGCCGATGGCCGTAATCAGCTCGGTCGATTTCATGCCGTCGCTGAACACGAACTTCGTGAACAGCCCCTCCTCAAGCGCCTGGCGCACGATCGGCACGCCGTCGCCCGGGTAGGCGATCAGCATCAGCGCGTCCGGCTTGCCGCGGCCGGCGCGTTGCACTTCGCCGCGATAGGATGCCTGCTTTTCCTCGTAGGCAATGGACGCGGACACCTTGCCGCCGATCGCTTCGAAACGCTTGGCGAAGGCTTCCGCGAGACCCTTGCCATAGTCATTATTCACGTAGATGACGGCCACGTTCGAGAAGCCCTGTTCCTTGGCGACGTCGCCCAATACGACGCCCTGGAGCGCGTCGTGCGGCGTGGTCCGGAACAGGAAGCCGTCGTCCTTGAGCGTCGTGATCGCCGGTGCTGTCGAGGCGGGCGATATCTGCGGAATCTTGTTCACGCTTGTTACGCTCGTCGCCACCGGGATGGTGACGCCGCTCGCCAGCGCTCCGATGATGGCCGATACGCGATTCACGGAAATTAGCCGCTGCGCCGCGTCGACGCCCGGCTGCGGGGTGGTCTGGTCGTCGCCGACCACGACCTCGATCCTGCGCCCGTCGAGCACGCCGCCGCCGGCGTTGATCTCTTCGGCCGCCAACTGGACCCCCTTCAGGATGCTCTCTCCGTATTCCGCCAGCGCGCCGGTCATCGACATCAGGGCGCCGATCCTGACGGGCTCGGTCTGCGTCTGGCTCGAGGCAGGCCCGGAGCCCCATACTCCAACGGCAAGCACGCAGGCCGCCGCAATCCGCAACATCTGCCGCCTTCTCGTAGAGCCTTTCATCTGACTCCTCCTATATTCTGCCTCCGGCGAAACGCGGTGCATGGGATTTCTCCCCGCCGAACGCGGCCGCTCCCGCGTTCGGATACAGGCGGCCCAAGCCGGAAGCATCCGGCCCGGCCAGGGAAAGCGTTCGGCAGTGTTGGACGACCTGCGTCGTGACAGACCCTACCTGGCTCGCGTCGCGAGCCACCCGATCAAATCGGAGGCGGGCTCTCCCCCTTCACGGGAGGTACATCCGCCGCAACCGTCGCATTCGTCCGGCACTTCGACATAAGGCGAAAACAAGCCCAATCCCAACCTTACAACCCTTTGCATCCCTTGTGGTGCCGCAGCCAGGGAAACGGCGAAACTCGTCACGCGCAATTGATCGACGCATCCCGCCGACGCAGGCGGGCGTCGGGATCATGAAGATTGATGGTTGGCCATCTCCCGGCCACGGCGGCGAACGCCGATCCCTGAAAACGCGAAACAGGACGGCTGCCGTCAGCGAGGGGTGCTCACGGTGCGCGGCGCTATTTGACCTGAATTGGCACTTGTACTGGTAGCGACCAAAGTTCAGCACCGGCCCGACGGGAAGCCGGCGCCAACCGCATCACACACAACCGTTTTGGAGAACGAGGCCCCAAACCATTTGCTGGTCAACGAGCCATCGTTGTCGGTCCAGGGGATCGGGGGCAATTGCGGCAGGTAGGATGCGTACGGCATTACTTTCGCAAGCGTCACTCTGCCCGGAAACTGTGCGAGGAACGCCTTGTTCATTCCGCCGTCCAGTCCGCTGTAGATCGGGGCAGCCGGCAAATTGTCTTCAAGCAATCGCGCGTATTCGAGCTCGTCGGCGCGCCTCTTCCCCAGCGCCCGCCGCGCGATTTCCGGATTGACGACGAAGGGAGGACATTTTTCGGCAGGGTTGAACACAAGAGGGTGCGGCGAATTCGCAGGCGGTTGCGCATCGAATACATAGCGGCGGTTGCACACATCCACCCTGGGTTCGCGTTGCGTCGTCTCGAAATGATCGTTGCCGATCTTGAGCATTTTCCAGAAGGCGAGGTTCGGACTATTTCGATGCCGCGCCAGATTCGAAGGCGTCAGGCGGAACGGATAGGCCTGGACCTGGAACGACGGCCGGCCGCTGAGTGAGTCACGCGCCAGCGAGTAGATCTCGCTGATCTGTTCGTCGGTCATGGCATAGCAACCGCTCGACCAGCAGTCGCCGTGGATCATGAGGAAGCTGCCGTTGCGCTTGTTCGCCTTGTCGAAGCTGTTGGGGTAGCCGAGGTTGATCGACAGATAGAAGTTGGAGTTGGGATTCATCAACTCAGGTGTAACTGTATAAAACCCCTCTGGAGCCTGCCGGTCGCCCTCGCGCAATTTCGGACCGAGATCGCCCGACCACCGGCAGATCGGATAGGTCTTGAGGATCTGGAAGCGGCCCGCAGTGTCCTGTTTCCAGACTTCGAGCTCCGCCTCCTCCTTGAACAGGCGCATAACAATCGGCGAATGTTTTGGCATCTTCTTCTGTTCGAGCAGCGAGAGCAGCTCGGGGGGCAATTCCTTTGTCGCCTTGGCCGGCAACGGCTTGCTGCTTTCGCCAAGGCACGTGACCGGGGTCAAGGCCGCGGCAAAAGCCGCCGCCAGCACGAGAGCCTTACCCGTTCCGATTAAATCGGAACGGGGCTCTCGATTCTTGTTTTGACGCGTTTTCTTGACGCGAACCGGTACCCACCCCGGATCAAGTCCGGGGCAGGCTTTCGCTGGAAAACGCTCCAGTGCACGTCGGACCATGGCGCGGATCACTGCTGTACCTCCCGCCGTTCCGTCCGCGCGCCGCTACTTCTCGAACCCGACGAACACCGTGGCTTCCTCGACGGACTTCCGCTCCGACACCACCGCATTCGCCGGAAACGTCTCATCCGGCCAGCCCAGCGCGATGCTTTTCATGATGACCTGATCGTCGGCTATGCCTGCGTGCTCGCGCACCACGGGGGATTGCATGATGCCCTGGCTGTTGATCACGGCGCCGAGCCCGCGAGACCAGGCGGCATTGACGAGCGCGGTCGCCACAGCGCCGCAGTCGAAGGGCGTATCGTCGCTGCCGTCAAGCACGCGGTCATAGGTGATGATCACGCAGACGGGCGCGTCGAACTGACGGAAGCCGCGCAGTACCCAGTCCTGGCGCTTGTCCTTGTTGTCGCGCTCGATTCCCATCGCGGAGAATAATTGCTTGGCGACACCGACCTGCCTGTCGCGATGCTTGCCTGCAAAGGGCTGACCTGTGCGGAACTCGCGCGACTGCGGTATGCCTGCCACCATCCGCTCGGTGTTGCCGGCGCGGATCCGATCCAGCGGTTCGCCTGATATGACGTAGAAATTCCAGGGCTGGGTGTTCATCGACGACGGAGCGCGCATCGCTAACCCAATGATTTCCGCAATCAGCGCCTTGGGTACTGGATCAGGTTTGTAACCGCGGATACTCCGGCGACCGAGGATAACGTCATCAAACTGCATCTGTGTGGGCTTCCCCGGATAAGTTCTGAACCAGCTTTCGCCTGACGTCACAGCGGACAGCATTCATTGCGCGCCCGTGGTCGTTTTAGCGGATTTTGGGATGATGAAATTGTGCCGCCGATTTGCCCGACCTGTCAAGGTTTCGGTCCAAACCGTCGGTTGCGTCGGCCGTCGGCTACTTTGCATGGGGTTGTTTTCGATATTTTTGGTGGGAGCTTCATTGCGGCCATTCTGTCGCCAGTATCACGCGAGCCAGCTCCGACGGATTCTCAACGGCTGAGAAGTGGCCGGTATTTTTGAGCGTCACCATCTGCGAGACAGGAACCAGCGACCGTGTGCGTTCGCGTTCATTTGGCCGAGACCAATCGCTATCGCCATAAATGAGCGTTACAGGCGCCGAGATCTGCCGATAGTAATCGCGCGCCTTGCTCCAGGATCGCCAGCCTGCCAGCACCTTGCGCGCGATCCGCTTGTATCCCGGGCGGCGGGCTACTTCATCGAACTCAGCAAGCAGATCGGCCGGCAGTTTGCGCGGGTCGTGATATCCGCCGCCCATGATCTTGCCGAGAACCATCTTGTTCTCGAGCGATGCATTCATCGCGCCGAGTACCGGGATCTGCAAACTTCCGATGATGAAATTCGCGAACCAGTTGCCGCGTCGAATGCCGTCCCCGTAGCGGGTCTCGTAGTCGTAAGGGTTGATCGCATAGACCTGCTTCACCCGCTGCGGAAGCGCCGCCGCCACTGTAAGGGCCAGTGTCCCGCCGATCGACTCGCCAACAAGCGTCACCGCCGAGGGTCTAGCTCCTCGATGAAGCGAATGACTGCCTGCCTGAAGTAGGGTTCGTCGAAGCTCGCGCTTGGATCGATCGGTGAGTGTCCGTGGCCCGGGAGGTCAATGGCGTACACCGTGTGCGATCTGGCGAGGAGGGGCACCAGACTGCGGAAATATTCGAGCTGCGTCCGGATCGTATGTATCAGGAGCAGCGGAGGCCCGCTGCCGATCTCTTGAAAACGTAGGCTAAGCGTATCCGATATTTTGAGCAAACTTGGTTTGGCTTTTGTCACGCTAAGCATTCGATTTCTCCTGCGCTTTGAGGAGGCGATCGTTCAAGCGGCAGCAGCGTCGCGAACCTGTTCGACCGCCGCATCCAAAAGGGCCTGAGCCAGATCGGGGTCGTTGACGACGCGCGATAGCGTCACCGCGCCGACCATCGTCGAGAGAATGGCCATGGCCTTGCCCTTGGGCTCCTCGCCGTCCGTCTCGGCAATAAAGCGGCCGAGGACTTCGAGATGCGCCTTGATCCCCGCTTCGAAGGCCGCTTTCACGTCCGGGCCCTGTCTGGCGGCATCCGCGCCGAGCGCCACGATCGGGCAGCCGTCCATCTTTTCTTCGCGATGGTCGGCACTGAGGTAGAACGCGATCACCGCGCCAAGCGGATCATCAGGATTCTCCGCGGCCGCGTCCGACCATCGGCGGGAGGCACTCTCCAATGCCCGCCTGGACGCCTCTGCCACCAAATCCTCTTTTGACGCGAACTGCTTGTAGAAGCCGCCCTGGGTCAGGCCGGCCCCCTCCATCAGATCCTTGAGCCCGATGCCATCAAAGCCGCGCTCCCTGAAGAGGCGACTCGCCACATTGATGACGGTTTGGCGGTTCTCCGCGGCTTGAATGCGACTCACCCGCATCTTGGGACCTCCATTTGGATTTTGCTTGCAATCTATATCTCAGATAGAGTTCGGACGCAATCTATCAAGTGGCCTAGCTGGAGTTGGCGTCATAGGAAGGGTCAAAAAGCCCAGTTTTGGGGGATCACATTCCCGTCAGCTTCACAATTTAGATTGCGATCGACCTCTAACAAGATTATAGAGTTCGAACGAAATCTAAATGGCATGGAGATGGCGATGAGAAAGAGCAGACTTGTGGCCTTGGCAGGTGTCCTGATCGCGGCGTCCGGAGCAGCCGTCTTCGCTATTCTTGCCATTCCCGCTCAAGAAGCTTCCGCGGCGCGCGACCCGAGGCAGGAACCGCCGATGGTCAGTCTGGTGACGGCCGCGCGGGTGAGCGGATCCGAACGCGGTTTCACGGGCACCATAGGCGCGAGGGTGGAAAGCAATCTTGGCTTTCGCGTCGCCGGTAAGATCGTCGAACGGCGCGTGAATGTCGGTGAGCAGGTCAAAGCCGGGCAGCCGCTGATGCGGATCGACGAAACCGACCTCCGCCTTGCGCTTACGGCGAAGCGCAACGCCGTTGCCGCAGCGCGCGCAACTGTCGTTCAGACGGATGCGGATGAGCGGCGATACGCCAACCTCGTCAACGACGGATGGACTTCCCGACAGCGCTACGAGCAGGCGAAAGCCGCGTCGGACACAGCCAACGCGCAACTCGCCGCGGCCGAAGCCGAAGCTAGCGTCGCCGAGAACCAGGCGACCTATTCCGTCCTGGTGGCGGATGCGGACGGAACGGTCATCCAAACGCTTGGCGAGCCGGGACAAGTGGTCTCCGCCGGCCAGACGGTCGTTCGGCTTGCACAGTCCGGTCCCCGCGAAGCTGTGGTGGCGCTTCCCGAAACGATCCGGCCAGCGATCGGCTCGCTCGCCGAGGCGAGCCTATATGGGAGCGATGGGCGCCGCCACGCCGCACATCTCCGGCAGTTGTCGGATTCCGCCGATGCCCAGACCCGCACCTACGAGGCCCGCTATGTGCTCGACGGCGAGGCCGCGGCGGCACCGCTTGGCGCGACGGTCACCATTCGGCTTGCAAGCCAGGAGAGCCAGCCGGAAGTCCAGGTGCCGCTGGGAGCCGTGCTCGATGACGGCAGAATGACAGGCGTTTGGGTGTTCGACAGCGCCACCTCGACCGTACGCTTTCGGCCGATCAAGCTTCTGCGTGTGACCAGCGAAACGGCCGTGATCTCCGGATCAAGGTCTGATGACCAGATTGTTTCTCTCGGCGCTCACCTCCTGCACGAGGGCGCGCGCGTCAGGACTGCCTCTGAGAGCAGGAGCAACTGATGAGCCTCAATCTTTCCGCGATCGCCGTACGCGAACGGGCCGTCACCCTGTTCTTCATCATCCTGCTGGCGGCCGCAGGCGCCTACGCCTTCCTCATGCTTGGGCGGGCGGAGGATCCGTCCTTCACCATCAAGACCCTGACGGTCACAACGGTATGGCCGGGAGCGACGGCGCGCGAGATGCAGGATCAGGTCGCCGAGCCGTTGGAGAAGCGGATTCAGGAGCTGACCTGGTACGACCGGGTGGAGACGTCCACCCGGCCGGGCTATGCGTACATGACGGTTACGCTGAAGGACAGCACACCGCCGTCTAGCGTGCAGGAGGAGTTCTACCAGGCCCGCAAGAAGCTTGGGGATGAAGCGCGCAAGCTGCCGTCTGGTGTGCTCGGCCCCTTCGTCAACGACGAATATTCGGACGTCAGCTTCGCCCTTTATGCCCTCAAGGCGAAGGGGATGCCGATGCGCGAACTCGCGAGGCAAGCCGAGACCATTCGCCAGGACCTCCTGCACGTGCCCGGCGTCAAGAAGATCAACATCCTCGGCGAACGTCCCGAACAGATATTCATCGAGTTTTCCTATGCCAAACTGACAACTCTCGGCGTATCGGCACAGGATATTGTGGCCGCCTTGCAGCGGCAGAACACGGTCACACCGGCAGGCTCGATCGACACCAAGGGGCCGCAGGTCTTTATCCGGGTCGATGGCGCTTATGACAGCGTCCAGGCGATCGCCGACACGCCGATCGTCGCTGCGGGGCGAACGCTGAAGCTCTCCGATATCGCCGACGTCCGCCGCGGTTACGAGGATCCTCCCACCTACCTTATCCGACATCAGGGTGAGCCTGCTGTCATGCTCGCTGCGGTTATGCAGGAGGGCTGGGATGGCCTCGCGCTCGGCAAGGCGCTGGAGGAGAGGTCCGCAGCTATCGCTCGGACGCTGCCACTCGGGATGACTCTGGCCAAGGTCAGCGACCAGGCCGTCAACATCACCTCGGCGGTTGACGAATTCATGATGAAGTTCGCGATGGCGCTCGGCGTTGTGCTGCTGGTCAGCCTGCTCAGCCTCGGCTGGCGCGTCGGCATCGTCGTGGCGGCTGCCGTCCCTCTGACGCTTGCCGTCGTGTTCCTCATCATGCTGGAAACCGGCCGGTTCTTCGACCGCATCACGCTCGGCGCCCTGATTCTGGCGCTTGGTCTTCTCGTGGACGACGCCATCATCGCCATCGAGGTGATGGTAGTGAAAATGGAAGAGGGCATGGACCGCATCAAGGCGGCGGCCTATGCGTGGAGCCACACTGCAGCGCCGATGCTGTCGGGTACACTCGTGACGGTCGCCGGGTTTCTGCCGGTGGGCTTCGCGCGCTCGACGGCCGGCGAATACGCCGGCAACATCTTCTGGGTCGTGGGGTTCGCCCTCATCGTCTCCTGGATCGTCGCCGTGGTCTTCACGCCCTATCTTGGCGTCAAGATGCTGCCTGCGATCAAACCGATCGAAGGCGGTCACCACGCGATTTACGGCACACCGAACTATCGGCGCCTGCGAGCGCTCATCACCTTCGCCGTGCGCCACAAGTTCGTAACCAGCGGCATCGTCGCCATAGCTTTCGCGCTTTCCGTCGTGGGGATGGGTGCCGTCAAGCAGCAGTTCTTCCCGACGTCCGACCGCCCCGAAGTGCTGGTGGAGGTTCGTCTACCGGAAGGTACCAGCATCGAGACGACGACTGCCACCGTCGAGAAGCTCGAACACTGGCTGGACCGTCAGTCGGAGGCCAAGATCGTCACGAGCTATGTCGGTCAGGGTGCGCCGCGCTTCTTCTTCGCGATGGCGCCGGAGTTGCCCGATCCGGCCTTCGCCAAGATTGTCGTACTTACACCGGATGCGGAGGCGCGCGAGGCTTTGAAGCATCGGCTCCGAGAAGCGGTGTCACAGGGGCTTGCACCCGAGGCCAATGTGCGCGTCACTCAGCTTGTGTTCGGACCCTACACGCCGTTCCCGGTCGAGTTCCGGGTCATGGGGCCTGATCCTGCGCAACTGTACAGCATTTCGGAGAAGGCCCTCGACATCATGCGTGGCGTTCCGGACGTGCGGCAAGCGAACCGTGATTGGGGTAATCGCACGCCCGTGCTCCGCTTCATCCCGGATCAGGATCGACTGAACCTTATCGGCCTCTCGCCAGCGGAGGTGGGCCGGCAACTCCAGTTCCTGCTCACTGGCATCACGGTAACGCAGGTCCGCGAGGACATCCGCAATGTCCCCATCGTGGCTCGCAGCGCCGGCAGCGAGCGGCTGGATCCGGCGCGTCTGGCGGATTTTTCATTGATGAGCCGGGACGGTCGCTCGATTCCGCTCGACCAGGTCGGCCATTCGGAAGTCCGACTTGAAGAGCCGATCTTGAAGCGCCGCGATCGCACACCCGTCGTCACGATTCGCTCTGATATCAATGAGGCGACCCAGCCTCCAGAGGTCTCCAAGGAGATCAAGACGGCCCTTCAGCCGCTGATCGCATCCCTTCCGGCCGGCTATCGCATCGAACTGGGCGGATCGATCGAGGAGGCAACCAAGGCCAATGACGCGTTGGCGACGATCTTTCCCGCCATGATCGCGGCCATGCTGATCGTCATCATGCTGCAGGTGCGATCCTTCTCAACGATGGCCATGGTCATGCTGACAGCACCGCTTGGTCTTGTCGGCGTCGTGCCCGTGTTGCTCGCCTTCAACCAGCCCTTCGGATTCAATGCCATTCTGGGCCTGATAGGACTGGCCGGCATCCTGATGCGCAACACGCTGATCCTGACCGAACAAATCAAGGAGAACCGTGCTGCCGGCCTTGACGACTATCACGCCGTTATCGAGGCCACGGTGCAACGCACGAGGCCCGTGATCCTGACCGCACTTGCCGCCGTGCTGGCCTTCATCCCTCTCACACATTCCGTCTTCTGGGGATCGATGGCTTATACGCTGATCGGCGGCACGGCGGTCGGCACGGTGCTGATCCTGCTGTTCCTGCCTGCGCTTTATGCCGCGTGGTTTCGGATCAAGCCGACTGCAGATGAGATGCATGAGGATTCGACGGAGGAGCCGGAATTGCGACCAGCAATGGCTGCCGAGTAGGGCTCTGTTGTATCCATGAATCGTCCGGTCCGAGCGGGAACTGATCCCGATGAGGCGCGCGCGCGCATCCTGGAGGTGGCTGAGGAGCACTTTCGCCGCATCGGTTACCATAAGACGTCGGTGGCCGACATCGCCTCCGAACTGGGCATGAGCCCGGCGAACGTCTACCGTTTCTTTCCCTCCAGGGATGCGATCAACGAGTCGATCTGCGGGCGGGTTTTGAATGAGGTTGCTGACATTGCTTCCGCGATCGCACGCACGAACGCGCCGGCCATGCAGAAACTCGACCGGCTCCTGACCGCCGTTCACCGCCACAACAAGACGAAGCTGGTCGAGGAAAAGCACATGCACGACCTGATTGTCGTCGCCATGCAGGAGAACTGGACGATCATCAAGGCGCACGTCGAACGGATGGTGGCGATCTTCGAGGCGATCATACGCCAGGGCATCGAAGCGGCCGAGTTCGAAGTCGAGGATGTCGCGAAAGCCGCGCGAGCGGTCAAATCCGCCTTCACGCCGTTCTTCCATCCGATTCTGATCGAGCACTGCCTTCAACACGGCGAAGACACCGAAGCGGGCCTGCGTGAGCAGATTCGCTTCATCCTGAAAGCTCTCGGCAAGTCTGGCTAAGCAGTCTGCTGTATTCAGGCCTGATGCGTTCGCCCGCCGGCGTAGCGGACCGCGGCTACTCTTTCTCACTAATTCTTACGCCATCCTATACAGAAGCTTGATGCCCAGCGAGCGAACGGATGAGCCAATTACTGGTAGCGAGGACCGTAGGTGCCCACCTGCTGAGATGAAAAACAGCTCGCACATCAATCGGGATCACTACATTGTTCTCCTCTGTGGCCGATTGTTCGAATCGACAGCAAAATCGGTGGAGGAGGCGGACCGGCGCCGAAAGTCGCAAGAACCTTGTCCTGCAAGCGATAGTAACTTCCTACGAGTTTTCTGTTGACGCTGCCTCGACTGCACACGTGTCTGTCGCGAGTATGGATGACGGAGTGGCAGGCAGAAACAGCCGGCAGAGCACGGGAATAACCAGCAAGCTGCAGAACGGGGAAAGTAGCATGCCGCCGACGATTACACATGCAAGTGGCTGCTGCACTTGGGAGCCGATACCCGTTGAGAAAGCTGCAGGCACCAGTCCTATGCAGGCTGAAAGGCCAGTCATGAAGACCTGCCGCATCCGCGTCTCGCCAGCAGAAATGATCGACTGGTCACTGCTCATGCCCTGTTCTTCGAGATTTTTGCGGACGTAGGAGACAAGGAGGATGCCATCCATCGCGGCGACGCCGAACAGCGAAATGAAGCCGACGGCGGCGGATACACTGAAGTTCAGGCCTGCAATGTAAAGTCCCCAGATGCCGCCTGCGACAGCAAACGGAATCCCCGATAACGCCAGCAAGCTGTCCCGAACCGAATTGAACAGGCTGTAGAGCAGCATCAGGATCAGCACGAGACTGAGCGGCACGATAATCAGCAGGCGTTGTTTTGCCTCCTGCAGCGCTCCGAACTCACCTGACCACTCCAGGGAATAGCCCTGCGGCACAGGCACGTTTTTTCCGACGCGCTCCTGTGCTTCGGCCACCGTCGAGCCGAGATCGCGCTCACGAACGCTATACTTCAGCGGGATGAAGCGCTGGCTGTTTTCACGATAGATGTAGGCTGCCCCCGGCTCTAGTCGAATTTCGCCGAGATCGCCGAGGGGCACGTAGGCGGGTAGCGATTTGTTGTCGGCGCTCGGCAGCGCAACCGGAATGGCGCGGATGGCATCAACGTGGGTACGGAACTCTGGCGCAAGCCGCACGGTGAGACCGAAATTCATTTCGCCTTCATAGACGCGCGACATTTCTTGCCCGCCGATCGCCGCCTGCACCACGGTGTTGATGTCGCCGACCGAGAAGCCGTAGCGGGCGGCGGTCTCGCGGTTGATCTTGATCATCAGGTTGGGCTGGCCCAGGAGATTGAATGCGCCGGGATCGCGCACGCCCTGCACCCTCCCGATCTCCTCCTTAACCGATTTCGACAACCGCTCCAGCTCGGCGAGATCGCGGCCGAATATCTTGATTGAGTTCTCCCCTTTGACGCCGGAGACGGCTTCCTCGATGTTGTCCTGGATGTACTGGGAGAAGTTGAAGTCGACGCCAACGAACTCGCGATTGAGGCGAGCACTAAGCTCATTGACCAGCTTCTCCTTTGTCAGCCCGCTTGGCCACTGATTGAAAGGCTTCAAGGGGACGAAGAACTCAGCCAGGAATGCACCGTCCGGATCAGTGCCCTCCTCGCCGCGGCCCTGCTCCGACACAACTGTCGCGACAGGAGGATAGCTGCGGATCACGTTGCGGATTCTTGCAACGGTATCCATGCCTGCCTCGAGCGCAATCGTCGGCGGCATCGACGCCCGGATCCACATATTGCCTTCCTCGAGCTTGGGCAGAAATTCCGTACCAAGACGCGTCCCGGCAAACAGCGTCAGCGCCAGGAAGACCACGGCAATAGTCATCGAGCGCTTCCCGTTCCTGACCGCCAGCGGCAGCAGCTTCTCATAGCCGTTGCGCATCCAGCGAACGAGAAAGGTCTCGACTTCCTGCACCTTCGCGGGCAGCAAGATCGAGGCCATTACCGGCGTTACAGTGAAAGTGGCGATCACCGCACCGAGTAGCGCATAAGCGTAGGTACGCGCCATCGGCGAGAAGATTTGTCCCTCCACGCCCTGCATGGCAAACAGCGGAATGAAAGCCGCGATGGTGATCGCCACCGAGAAGAGAATAGCCTTATCCACTTCGACTGCAGCGGTGAGGATCCGGTTCAACCGACCCGTGAAACGAGCATCCTTGCATTCTGTATGAGGATCATAGTGCGCCAGGTGCCGGAAGATATTCTCCACCATGATGACCGTGCCGTCGACTATAATCCCGAGATCGATAGCACCGACCGACAGCAGGTTGGCCGACTCGCCGCGTGCAACCGTGATCATGACGGCCAGAAACAAGGCCACTGGAATGGTCGCGGCAACAATCAGCGCACAGCGGAGATTACCTAGGAACACCCACTGAATCAGGAAGATCAGCGCGATTCCGAATAACAGATTGTGCAGCACGGTCTCGACCGTGATCGCCACCAAATCGCCGCGGTCATAGAACGGCACGATCTTGACGCCGGCGGGTAAGCTGCCGTCCGCATTGATCCGGGCGACTGCAGCGCGCACGCGTTGCACCACCTCCATGGTGCGCTCGAGCTTCTGCATCAACACAATGCCGGTAACCGTGTTGGTGACGCCGTCGCGGCCCGACATTCCGATGCGTGGCCGGAATCCGATTCCGATCTTTGCGACGTCGGACAGCAGCACCGGCACACCATTCTGCTGACTCAAAACGATATTGCCGATATCATCGAGTGAGGTAATGACGCCGATGCCGCGCACATTGGCCGACTGCTCACCGATGCTGATGGTGCGACCGCCGACGTTTGCGTTGCCGGTTGAGATCGAACTGATGATTTGGGGGAGCGTCAGGCCGAACGACATCATTCGGTTGAGATCGATCTCGACTTGGTACTCCTTGGAATTGCCGCCCATAACGGCGACGTCGGCAACGCCAGGCACGATACGCAGCTTGCGTTCAACGACCCAGTCCTGGATCGTCTTCAGCTCCATCACGTCCATGCCAGGCGGACCGGTGAGCTGATACCGGAATATCTCGCTGATGCCTCCGGCCGGCGAGATCACGGGCTGCACGCCCGGCGGGAGCTGCACATCCTTCAATCGGTTCACGGCTTGCTGGCGCACGAAATGATAGTCACGGCCATACTCGAACTGCAGCCGGATGAATCCGAGCGCAAACACCGTGTTGGAGCGGGTGAATTTCAACCCGGGCGTGGAAGAAACGGCGATTTCAATCGGGATGGTGACATAGCGCTCGACCTCCTCCGGCGACTGCCCCGGCCATTGCGCAATAATCTCGATGATCGGCGGCGCCGGATCGGGGTAGGCCTCGATGTTGAGCGCTTTGAAGGCAGCGACTCCGGCGCCAATGAAGGCCATAAACGCGATCAGCACCAGCGAGCGCCGGGCGAGGCAGAATCCAAGCAGGCCGCGCAGCATGAACGCGCCGCCCTATTTCACTTCGTTGCCGATGAAGATGGCGCCGCGCCCAACAACCCGCTCCCCGGGTTTTAGCCCCGAGACGATCTGCACCAGACCATTGGTCTCGCTGCCGAGCAGAACCTTGCGCCGCTCGAACACGCTCGGCTCGCATTCAACCCAGACGCTCGCTGCATCGCCATTGCGGATGATCGAAGCGACCGGAACCACAGGTAAGCTCGCCCGGTCCCCCGTGGCGATGCGGAAGGTTGCGAACATGTCGGCCTTCAAAAGCCGTCCCGGATTGTCGATTTCAGAACGCACGACGATGCGCCGGGTCTGCTGGTCCGACGAGGCGCCGACGCTGGTAATGCGCGCGGTAAACATCTGGTTCGGGAACGCTGAGACCTTCACCTGCAGTTCCTGGCCGACGCGGATGTAGGCAATGTCGCTTTCGGGCACGAAGGCTTTCAGCCACATCATCGACAGATCGGAGATCGAGTAGAGCGGTTCGGCCGCATCGGCTCGGATAAACTGGCCCGGGCCGATCTTCCGATTCACCACAGTGCCGTCAATCGGCGCATTGATCGTGATCAATGGATTGATAATGCGCTCGCGCTCGATCCGCTCGATCTCCTGCCCGTCGCGGCCGAAGATCACGCGCAGGCGATTGCGCGCCGCCTGTACCGCGCCCTGCGCCGTCGCGAAATCGGATTCGGCGGCCGCGTGTTCGTTGCGCGCCTGATCGACGTCGCGTTGTGCGGTCACCTTGTCGGTCATCAGCGAAAGCTGCCGGTCCAGCGTGCGCTTGGCTAGGTTTAGTTGCGATTTCGCCTTTTCCAGCGTCTGCAGCGCGCTGATGAAATCGGTCTGTGCTTGCGCCACTTCGGGGCTGTCGATCTCGAACAACGGCTCGCCGTGCTTCAGATCCTCGCCGATCTTCTTCAAAACCTTCGTCACGCGGCCTGAGAACGGCGACAGCACCGCCGTGCTTGCATCCTCGTTGAAGGCGATCTGACCGATCGCGGATTTCGTCCGGACCAACGCTTTTGCTGTTGCTGGCGCAATGTCGAGCTGGTGCATCTGGTCGCCGGTCACCATGACACGGCTGACCGTCGGACCATCGGTATCGACCGCACACGCAGGGCCCGACAGCGTCAGCGACGATACCGCCAGCGCCACGACGAAAGCCATCTGGCGAATCGATGCCGGCTGGCGGCGCAAGGTTTCAAACTCAACATTCATTGCAGGCTCACCGGTTTGGAAGGCATATTCGCATCGGTGCGCGTCTCGTTCAGCGCATCGTTTACGGAGGTTGCGGGAAGTCCGTTCCACCAGCCACCGCCGAGCGCCTGAAACAGCGCCACAGTATCGGCAAGGCGCGCGGCCTGGGCCTGCACGCGGGCGAGCGAGGCCTGCAGGTACGCCTGCTGCGCCGTCAGCAGTACGGCAATGCTCACCTGCCCGCGATCGATCTGCGCACGTGCAAGCTCGATGCTGCGGCTGGCCGAGCGTTCGGCGGCGACGGCAGCCGATAGCGCGCGCTCGTCGGCAGCAAGCGCGCGCAGCACGTCGGCAACGTTCTGGCAGCCGGCCAGCACGGCGGTGCGATAGAGGGCGACTGCCTGCTCGGTCGCGGCCTCCGCCGCGCGCTGCTTCTGTTCGCGGGCGCCTGCATCGAACACGATCTGCGCCGCGTTGCCGGCGAGCGTCCAGAATGCCGTATGTGGCGTGAACAGTCCCGCGAGCGTCTCCGCGCTGCTTCCGGCGTTTGCCGTGAGCGCGATCTGCGGCAGGCGGTTGGCGATGGCCGCGCCAATCTGCGCATTTGCCGCGCGCAAATTGGCTTCGGCTGCGCGCACGTCCGGCCGCTGGCGGACGAGGTCCGCCGGCAGGCTGCTCGGCAGCGGCCGCGGCAAGCGGAACGAGGCAAGCTGGAAGGTCGCCGACACGCCGTCGCTCGGCAGCCGACCCGTGAGGAAGGCCAGCAGATTGCGTTGCTGCTCAAGCTGCTTTTCCAGCGTCGGCAACAGAAGCTTCGCCTGCGCCACCGCCGTCTCCTGCGCCACGACATCGGGCAATGCGATGTGCCCGCGCTCGTTCTGCAGCTTCAGCACGTTCAGCGACTGGTTCTGGATATCGATCAGTCGCCGCGTAGCGGCGATCTGCCCGCGCAGCGACGCTTCCTGAATGGCAGCGAGCGCGATGTTGGCCGACAGCGTCACGAACGTCGCCTCGCGCTGGAACGCCTGGGCCTCGGCCTGTGCCTCGGCGGATTCGATCAGCCGTCGCGCGCCGCCCCACACGTCGGGTACGAAGGCGACGCTGACCTGCGGGGTCTGCACACTGTAGATGCTCTTGCCGGCTGCCGAGTTCGTGTCGAGCGTCGCGGTCGGCACCTGCTGGCGGTTACTGTCGAAGCTCGCGCTGAACACCGGGAACAGCGACGCGCGCTGCGCCAGCGCGTTGGCCTGCGCGACGCGCACCGCAGCCTCGGCGGCCCGCAGGTCGCTGTTGTGCGCGATGCCCTCATCGATCAGCCGGTTAAGCTGCGGCGAGGATAAGCGCTCCCACCAGTTGCCGGGGATGTCGGTGGATTGCCTGATCACCTGACCGGGGAAGTATCCAGCGGCGGGCGGAGGCTCCGGCAGGTTGAAGTCCGGCCCGACGGCGCATGCGCTCAGCATGAGAGCCGACGCGACTGCGCTGAACGCCGCGATGTATCGCGATCGTATGGAGACGCGGCGAAGATTCGCCCGGTCGACAAGATCGATGCTCCTGAACGGGTCTATCATCAGCGCGATGCACTTCAGCCAGTTGGAGGTTGGCCGGAAGCCGATTTCAGCGCCGCTCAACTTAGGAACACCGCCAGCAATCAGCGTGCCAGCGGCCGCATCTCAGGCCTGCAACTTTTCGCAGTTGATTCAATGGCTTGTAATCGCTGCTGACGGCCCGCTCTAGCGGATTGGCGGCTTTCCGCCCGCCGCCTCAAAATCGCTTGCGGATTTCTGCTCATCAGTCTCCGCATAGCGCCTCCGGTCCAGCCCGAACCTGGCCATTTTGTCGGCCAGCGTGCGGCGCGGAACTCCGAGCTTCTCCATGACCACATTGATGCGGCCGCCCGCTTCGATCAGGCTCTGCTCAATTGTCGCCTTCTCGAATTCATCGACCTGCTCGGCGAGCGTTTGGCTTTGCGCGGCGCCTGCAGGAGCCAACGTGGCACGATCAAGTCCAAGAACATGACGTTCCGCCGCGTTGCGCAGTTCGCGAATGTTGCCCGGCCAGTCGTGACGCATCAGCTTGTCGGATTGGGCGACAGTGAGCGGACGGACGTCGCGCTGATAGGCTTTTGCGGCAGCCGCGGCGAAATAGTCGAACAGCAAGAGAATGTCGTCGCGACGTTCGCGCAGCGGCGGCACATGCAGCTCGGCCACGCATAGCCGGAAGTAGAGATCGGGACGGAAACGGCTTTGCGCCGCCCTCAGATCGATCTTGCTCGCGGCGACAGGCCGGAAATCCACGCTGATGCTGCGGTTCGAACCGAGCCGTTCGAGCTGCCGCTCCTGCAGCACGCGCAGGAGCTTGCCCTGTGTGGCAATCGGCATGCTGTCGATCTCGTCGAGGAACAACGTGCCGCCGTGCGCATGCTCGATCCGGCCGGGGCGCGCTTTTGTCGCGCCGGTGAAGGCGCCGGCGTCATGGCCGAAGAACTCGCTTTCCGCCATCGTCTCCGGGATCGCCGCGCAATTGACAGCGACGTAGTTGCATTTGGCGCGGCTACCCAAATCGTGAAGGCAGCGCGCGATCAAATCCTTGCCCGCGCCGGTCTCGCCATAGATGACGACGCTGACGTCTGTAGCCGCCAGCTCCGTCACCTGGGCGCGCAGCGCGTCGGCTGCCCGCGAGACGCCGATGATGCGCGAGGCAAGCGTCGGCGCAATAACAGCTTGGCGTAGCTTCCGGTTTTCCAGCACCAGCCTCCGCTTCTCGCCGGCTCTACGGACGATGTCGAGCAGCCGCTCCGGCTCGAATGGCTTTTCAACGAAATCATAGGCGCCAAGTCGCATCGCCTCGACAGCGATCTGAATGTCGCCGTGGCCGGTGATCATCACGACGGGCAGATCCGGATCCAGCTCCTGCGTGTGCCGAAGCAGCGCCATTCCATCCAAGCCCTCCATCTTGAGGTCGGTAACAAGAACGCCATCGAAATCGGCGTTGAGCCGGTCGATGGCGGAGGCTGCCGAAGCGTGCGCGTCGACCTCAAGCCCGGCAATATCAAGCCACTGGCCGATCGCCTGCCGCATGGCGGATTCGTCGTCGACAAGCAGGACGCGATTGTGGTCAGGCATGGATCGATGCGTTTTCGGGCTGGTAAATCGGTAATTCGATGATCATTTCGGTGCCGCCTTCCTCCCGGTTGCCCGCGCGAATCTGGCCGCCGAAGTCACGGACAATACCGTAGGAAATCGATAGGCCAAGGCCAAGTCCCTTGCCGATTGCTTTAGTCGTGAAGAAGGGATCGAACACCTGGTCGAGATGCTCTTTCGGGATTCCCGCCCCGTTGTCGATAACTCTGATGCTGACGATCTCGTTATTGATCTCGACCTGGAGTCGGATCGTAGGGTTCGCGACGTCGACGACAGCATGCAAGGCGTTCTGCAACAGGTTGACGATAACCTGCTCCAACTGCACGGCGTAGCCTCTGACGAAAACGTGGTGCGGGACGTTCGTTTCAACCGCGGCGCCGGACAGACCGATCTGGCTTTCGATCAGCAGCATCGCGCCTTCCACGGCACGCTCGACGTCGACAGGTTCTCTCTTACCCGGCTCGCTCTTGCGCGCGAACGTCTTAAGATGTGAGGTGATGTTGGCCATGCGCTCCGCAAGGCCATTGATCAAGTCGAGATTGGTCGCCACCTTCTTGGCGTCTCCACGGTCTGAATAGACCTTGGTGCTTGCGATAAAGGTGCGAATTGCCGCCAGCGGCTGGTTGATCTCGTGCGCGATCGCCGCGGACATTTGTCCGAGTGCAGCGAGCTTCCCTGCCTGCATAAGCGAGTTCTGCGTGTCGCGAAGCTGCTCCTCAGTTCGCCGCCGCTCCTCAATCTCCGATCTCAAGGCCGAATTGGTCTCGCGAAGTTCGAGCGTCCGTTCGGCTACCACTGACGATAGCTTCGCGCTAGCCTTGCGCGCGGCGACGAGCGCGGCCTGCCGTTGCCGGAGATAAAGCAGCGCGGACACTGCGATCAGGGAAACAGCCGCGCCGATGATGGCGCCGTCGCGCTGATCGCTTTCAATGGTTGCCATGTCCGACAGGCGATGGATTGTCCAGCCGTATTCACGCAGGCGCATCGTGTGATAAAGATACGAATGGAGGCCGAATGGCGTCTGCACCTGGACGATCCGGCCGTCGCCACGATGTTCGACCACTTTGAAGTCGATTGGCCCGCTATGGTTTACGGGATACGCGCCATCTCCGGATGGCAGTTCGTCCGTTCCGTCCGGGAGCGCCGCTTTGATTCGCCGGTATTTGAAGGACGCGTCGCTCGAAAGAAACACAGTTCCGCTGGCATCGCTAACCAGCACGCGCTCGCCAGCCTTCTCCCAGTCAGCCTCGATACGATCGAATTCAATCCGCACAGCTGCAACACCCGCCACTGGCGTGCCGCCAACCGCATGCGCGACATAATACCTGACTCGCTCGGAAGATTGGTCGACGCCGAGATAAGTGCCGCGTCCGGCCTTCATGGCGCTACGGAAATACAGACGATCGCTAAAATCACTTTCCGTTCGGGTCTCCCACGCCGTGTCGTCATATGACGCGAACACCTTCCCGTAAGGTGATATGACGTAAAGAGCGCGCGTGTCCGCCTCGCGACCAACTCGCTTTAGTTTCTCGCTGAGCCCATCACGTAAGACTTGATCCAACGGCGTCGCCAAGGCAGCCCGCACATCCGGATCAAACGCCAACACTACGGGTAGGTGATCTTGCCGACTGATCTCCGCCTTCATCGCGTTGGCGACAAGCTGAATGCGGGGTTCGTTCACCGCCTGCAGTGCTCGTAAGCCGTTCTCGCGCCAGACCCTTTGGGCGAAGTAGGAACCAGCAACGATGAGCAGCAACGCTATCGCGGCGAAAGCGAACTGCTCCGCACGTCTTGCCCAGGGAAATGACTGCAATACAGACATCGACGAGCATCTAATCCCGCTGCACGAACCTCAGTATTGCAGTGTATCTGTCTTGTGTGGTCCTGGGCGATGGAACGACCAAACAAGGCCTAAGCTGCACCATCCCCATTTTCATCACGCTAACATAGCTAATCGCCGCAGGCACGCCGGTATGCCGGATGGTAGTAGAGCGATTACCACCAACTGAACCTGATGCGCCATATCGGAATGTCAGCAGCACGCGGAATAGGAAGGCTCAGAAAATCATCGAATGGGTATCTGGTGCCCTCCGGCTACGGAAGAGCGCGCACGCAGCAACGGATTAGTCGGTAACGCCCGATCTTTGCGGAAATGGGAGCGCCGGACCGGAAGCAAGCGCAGAAAATCGTGGTCCGCATGGGAAAGCGCCTGATGGCGCACCCGACACGACTCGAACGTATGACCTCCACCTTCGGAGAGCAAACGCCCAGGAACAACCCCTGCCGTCGACCGCCGACGGAAATTGAAGAGCTTGGCCAGAACTTGATGATGAGCCACGATCGGAGATGGCGAAACCCCGGTTTTCGGTCGTAGCTCAAATGGTGGGTTTTGGTCTCGGGAGGCCAAAAATGCTTTGTATTTCAATGGGGATTGACTGACATTCTCTCCGCCAGCCCTCAAATTGTTCAGCCCATCTTTTCGAACAGCTTTGCCGCTGCCCGGAGGGCCCTTTTTGCCACCGCAAGCGGCTGTCTAGCCTCATCACGAACCAGGGTGGCCGGACGGCTGCCTTAACGGCCTGCGGCCAACGACTCCAGAGGGCCGCACTGGCTGACAGCACCTTACCGCTGTAGGCTATTCGTGTGCTGGCCAGCCTCCGGGCTCGCCCCCGCACTCTGCCAAAGGGAGAAAAAGCAAAAGGGAGGGAAACGTCCGATGAAAATGAGTTCGCTTAGGAAAGTCGCTCTATTCGCAGCAATCTCCGCCACGTTGGCGTTCGCGGGCACAGCGCTCGCTCAACAGCCTCGGGTCCTCAAGATACAATCGGCGGTTCCGCCGTCATCCACCACGCACGATGCTCTCAAGTTTTTTGCCGACCGCGTGGACAAGCTGACCGGCGGCAATCTCAAGATCGAGGCGCTGCCGGGCGGCGCGGTCGTTCCGCCGTTCGAAATCCTGGATGCCACGCACAAGAAGGTGATCGACGGTGCCTATGGCATCTCCTACTGGTGGTATGGCAAGAGCGTCACCGCCACGCTGTTCGCCAATACACCGGCGGGCATTTTCGGCATGGATGCCGTCGACTTCATTGGATGGGTTTACGAGGGCGGCGGCCTCGATCTGTGGAACGAGTTCTATCAGAAGGAGCTCAAGCTCAATCTGGTGGCATTTCCGAGCATTCCGCCGAGCCCGCAGGCGCTCGGCTGGTTCAAGCGTCCGATCAAGGACCTGCCGGACTTCAAGGGAATGAAGTGCCGCCAGACCGGCATCGTCTCCCAGCTCTACGCCAAAATGGGTATGGCGGTCGTCAACATGCCGGGTGGTGAGATCCTGCCCGCCGCAGAGCGCGGCACGATCGATTGTGCCGAGTGGGTCGGCGGAATTGAGGATCAGCGCCTCGGCCTGCATACGGTCTGGAAATACCACTACACGCCCGGCATGCACGAGAGCGCCTCTGTCGCTGAGATCGCGATCAACAAGGACGTGTGGGACAGCTTGCCGGATCAGAACAAGGAAGCCATCAAGTCGGCCACATCGGAGACGTTCCTGCGCTGGTGGGCCAGCTTCCAGAGACAAAACGCGGACGCGATCGCAGAGTTTAAGGAGAAGCACGGAGTTAAGCTCCTGACCACACCGCCCGAGGTCAATCAGGCCTTCCTCAAGGTCTGGGATGAGTTTGCCACGGCGGAGGCCGCGAAGAACCCGTTCTTCAAGAAAGTCTACGAATCTCAGAAGGCCTACGCCGCCAAGGTCGTGCCCGCCAAGCGCTTCATGTTCCCACCCTACGCTTTGCAGGCGGACCACTATTGGCCCGTTAAAGAATAAGGCGGCCTTGAACGCGATGGGATTAGATTTGAATCGCCATCGCGCTCCAGGTTTTTGATCGAGCATGATCTCTGGGCAAACGCTTCGCGTTTGTCCCGCGGGAGAAACGGTACGCACTTTCCGGGATCATGCTCTGGCGAAGGGGGGACATATCAAGAAGGGCGGCCGCGCCGCCCTTCTTGATATAAATCGGCTGCCGATCGCGCCTACCTGACAAGGCTCGGCAACCACAGTGCGATTTGCGGGAACAACAGCAGCAGCGCCAGGACTATGACCTGAATAACCATATAGTCGGACATGCCCCGGTAAATCGCGCCCAAGCTCCATTGTGGAACGACGTTCCGCAGGTAGTACGCCGACATTGCAACGGGTGGGCTCAAGTACGACGTCTGCATATTGACGGCGGTCAGTGCGCCAAACCAGATCAGCAGGTCGAGCTTGTTCAAACCGAACTGAAGTTTCTCGACAACCGGCAAAACGATCGGAAGAAAGACCAGGATGATCACCGGCCATTCGAATGGCCAGCCGAGGACGAAAAAGATCACCATGATCAACGCCAGCTTCCACCAGTCACTCAGCGGAAGGGCGAGCAAATAGCTGGTAATCAAGTTCGCCGTCCCTAGCTTGGTGAAGACGGCGCCGAACACCGTCGAGGCCACCGCCAGAAACAGCACCATGGCCGAGGTCACCATCGTGCCGATCGCCGCGTTGGTGATCGATTGCATGCTGAGCCGGCCGTAAAAGAGTGCAAGGAGGATGGCGCCGAAAGCCCCGCACGAGGCTGCCTCGGTCGGCGTGGCTACTCCACCGACGATGGTCCCGAGGGTAAATCCGATCAGCGCGCTGAGGGGCGCAATACCAAGCATGACGGCGCGGAAGTACGCGTTCCGGAAGTAGGGGTAGGCCGTCAGAATCGCTAACACCGAAGCGATGGCCGATAGGCTAAACGGCCCGATCGCAAACGCCGGACGCGGCACACGCGCTTGGCTCAACAACAAATCGAGCAGCAAATACGCCAATGCGACCAGGCACGCGAGGCCCAATCCGACTACAGGAGCGCCTACCTTTTCCGTGGTCATCGCGTCGTAGGTGGCTGTGCGCTCCTCCATTGTCATGGCTGGACCGAGCTTCGGATTGATCAAGCTGCGGCCGAGCGCATAGGCAATATAACAGCCAGCTAGCAGAAAGCCCGGGCCGAACGCCGCCGAATAAAGAAGATTGACGGGCACGCCCATGACCGGGCCCATGACTACCAGCATTACGCTCGGAGGGACCAGAATGCCGAGCGTACCGCCGGCGGCGATTGCACCCGCTGACAGCCGCGCGTCGTAGCCGGTTTTGATCATCATCGATCCGGCCATGATGCCGAGCACGGTCACCGCAGCGCCCACGATGCCGGTCGCCATCGCGAAAATAGTCGCCGTTAGAATCACGGCCAAATAGAGCGATCCGCGCACCGGCGCGAGAACGCTGCGCAAAGCCACGAACAGCCGCTCCATGAGACCGGCCTGTTGGGTCATGTAACCCATGAAGATGAACAGCGGCACGGCGGGAAAGATCTCGTCTTTCATCGTGCCCCAGATTTGCAGGTAGCCGAGATTGAACGTCTGCTCCCATCCGAGGCCAACGCCACCAAAAACAAGCGCGAGAAACAGCAGGGTGAAGGAAATCGGGAAGCCGATGAAAATGACGAAGACCATACCGACGAGCATGGCAAGTCCGAGAGATTCGGAGGGGGTCATGGTTCTTCAGACCTCGATCTTCTCGTGCCTGGCCAAGAATGCGCCGGTTCGCCAAGCCCAGAGGCTCTTCATCAGCTCCGAGATACCCTGCAAGAACAGCATGAAGGCCGTCAGCGGAATGACCCCGCGCAGCGGCCACAGGACCGGCGTCCACGCGCCGGAGCTTCCGCGTTCGTCGATCGAGAGCGAGTACAGGAAATCGTCTATCGAGAGGAAGAACAGCACGACCATTGTCGGCAGGAAGAACAGCAGGAACGCCAGGCTGTCGATCATGCCTTTCGTGCGATCCGAGAATGCTTCCCACAGTACATCCGTGCGGATGTGAGCGCCCTTCAGGAGCGCCAATGCCGAGCCCAGCATGAACAAGGTTGCGTAGGACATCGTGGTCACATCGAGGGCCCAGATCGTCGGATTCGCCAGGACGTAGCGGGCAAAAACCTCGACCACATTGGCGCAAATCAGGGGAATGATAGAGAGGACGAAGAGATACCCGGTCAATTCCGTGAACTTGTCGATGCTACGGATGATGGCCAAATAGCTCCGGGGTGGCATGGGCTTTTGTGGAGCAGAAATGTTGGCCATTGCTGTATGCCCAGACGGCGCCCGGCTTGGACTTCCCGTGAGAGTAAACCGTCCAGTGCGACCCACCGCTCCTCTCGAATAATCCCCATGTTAGCTTAGCGGCCGTCCGGGTGCCAGCGGATGAATGGCCGCGGCGATCCGGTCAGGATTGCGATGCACAATCCGAAGGCGACACACAGATGAACAGAAGTCCCTGCTGGTTAGGCGTCGCGCAGGGGCCGAATGTCTGGTTCTGGGCACTACGGAGAGCAAGCGAAGGCGTGCGGGTCCGACTCTCGCTGATCTACCCCGCCCGCTGAATGGCCGCGTCATACGCCTCGATCGTCGCCTTGGCGCGATCAGCCACTTCCGCCGCCGTCATGCCGGGCTTGTAGAGGCTGCTGCCGAGGCCGAACGCCAGAATGCCGGCCTTCGTGTAATCCGCGAAATTTTTATCGGAGACGCCGCCGACGGCGGCGATAATCAGGTCTGCGGGAAGCATGGCGCGGATCGCGGTAATTCCGGCTGCGCCGAGCACGCTCGCGGGAAAGAATTTGAGGCTCGAGGCGCCCGCCTTGGCGGCCAGCAGCGCTTCCGTTGGGCTAAAGACGCCGGGCATCGTGACCATGCCGCGCGCCCGGGCTCCGGCGATGATTTCGGCGTCGACATTGGGGGTCACCAGGAGCCGGCCGCCAATGTCGTGAAGCCGCTCGACAGCTTCCAACGTCAAGACCGTGCCGGCCCCAACGAGGATTCCAGCGGGCGCCTTCCTGACGGCGATCTCGATGGAGCGGAACGGGTCCGGCGAGTTGAGCGGAATCTCGATCGCCGTCATGCCGCTGTCGATCAGCACGCTGACGATATCCTCCGCCTCCTCGGGCCTCACGCCGCGCAGGATCGCGACCAGCGGACGCTTCATCGGCGGAAATGGGACAACGCTCATCGTCTGATCCTTCATACGTTCCAAATCGAGCGAGCGGCCATCGCAAGGCCACGACGGACCGCATCCTCGGCACCGATTGATCGGACAGGAACAGAAACCGTGTCAAACGCCAATTGGTAGAGCATCTGGAGCCTCCCTGACGCCACCAGCGTGATGCCAGCCTTGGGTGCTTCGCCCGTGAGCCCCGCGGCCAGTTCAAGTCCGATCAGCGTTCCCGATATTCTTTCGCGGGCCGAGGACGGCTTGCCGCCGTAGAGGAGCTGACCCGATCGCACCTGGAATAGCCGATTGGCGGCGAACGCTGGCGCCTCAAAGGCGGCAACGACCGCTGACTTGAATGCGTCGACATCTTCGGCTGCATCGGCGCCGGCCACCGCGTGCGACAGGATCGTTTCGCGCGAGACGACGTCGAACAGCTCGCCCGTCATGAACGTGGCGAAGCGCTCGACGGTCCCGCCACTCGCCCTGACCCATTTCGAATGGGTGCCGGGCATACAGACGAGCACGTCGTCGGCCGCATCCATGCCCAAGGTGCCGAGCAATTGTGTTTCCTCGCCTCGCATGACATCCGGCGCCTTGGGGTCTCGTTGTGCGATTCCCGGCAGGATCCGGATATCACGATCCTGTCCCGGCACTGCCACGGCCTGCTTCAGGATGGATGAGAGTTGCGCCGGCGTGTCGACGTATCCGGCTTCGACCCACCCCTGGCGGGCACCGGCCATGCCGCAGACGACAACGGGCAGCCCATCCGCGGCGCCGACGGCTTCAAGATGCGATTGCAGCACGGCTGCGAAGCCATGCTTGCCTGCCACCATCATGCCCTCGTGGCTGCGCCGCTCCCCCAGCACACTGCCGGTCCGGTCGACGAGCCAAAGCCGAAAACTGCTCGTGCCCCAATCGACCGCAACATATGCAGCCTCACTCATCTATATCCGTCCCGATAGTATCAGCGTCCTGAGGACATCGTACCACGCCGATCCGCCGGCGAGCTACGTCCGCTTTCCATTTGATTTGCGGAAGCGCAATCAGCATGATCCTGAGGCCAGCGATGCCACGCCGTTTGCTGCGACGCGGCTTCGCCAACGAGCACACGTCCGCAACAACGCGGCATGACAACAAAAGAATGACCTGGGAGGACGCCGTCTTGATCAATTTTCCCTTCAGATGCGCAATTGCAGGCGTTGGCCTCCTGGTTGCGGCGCTCTCGCCGCAGGCGCACGCGCAATCCTCCGCCAAGACGGTGACGCTGGTGGTGCCCTTTGCGGCCGGCGGCGGCACCGACACCGTCGCCCGTCTGATCGGCGAGCGGATGTCGCGCACGCTTGGCCAGACCGTGATCATCGAGAACGTGGTGGGAGGCGGTAGCACGCTGGCCAATGATCGCGTGGCCCGATCGGCACCTGACGGCACCACGATCCTCATCAATCACGTCGCGCTGCTCGCGGCACCCAGCCTGTTCACCAACCTTCGCTACGATACGAAAACGGCGTTCGAAGCAGTCGGCCTCGTCAACAATGCGCCGATGGTTCTGATTGGCCGCAAGTCGATCCCCGGCGCAGGGCCGAAGGATTTTGTGAACTGGATCAAGGCGCAGGGCGACAAGGCGAACTTCGCGCATGGCGGCCTCGGGACCAACAGTCATTTGTGCGCCGTGATGATGGGCAATGTGCTCGGCTTCAAGCCGACGGTCGCGGCCTATCGCGGATCGGCGCCGGCGATCTCCGATCTGCTGGCGGGGCAGATCGATCTTTTGTGGGACCAGGTCACCAACGCGTTGCCGCAGATCCAGGCCGGAACGCTTCACGGCATCGCCATCACCTCGCCGCAACGGCTCGAACAGTTGAAGGACGTGCCGACCACCGCCGAGCTCGGTATGCCCGAGGTCAGCTACTCGATGTGGCATGGGCTCTACGTCGCGAAGGGCACGCCCAAGGAAACCATCGGCGCGCTGAATTCGGCGCTTCGTGCAGCGCTGGCCGACCCGCCCCTGCTGGAGAAGCTGAAGCAACTCGGCACCCTGCCGTTTCCCGAAAACGAACTGTCACCCGAGGCGCACGCGCGCCTGTTCGCCAGCGACCTGACACGGGTGGCCAAGCTCGTTGAAAGCTCAGGAATCAAGGCGAGCGAAGCGAAGTAGGCGACCTTGTGCGGCGTGGAATGGCTGCGTTGAAAACAGCGCACCGTCCATCACACGATCAGATCGTGCGGCGCATGGATGCCAGCGCCGCTCCACGCATGGTCCGCATTGTTATTGAAATTGTCAAACCAGTGAGACTTCAAATTGCCGGACGAATGGTGCTTCGATGAAGTGATTTCAATCGCCTGTGCTGGCCCTGAAACCGCCGGCGGCTCGCTGGTTGGTGCGGTGTGTTCGTGGTGACCGAGCGAGGTGGGATAGTGGGCCAAGTCTGAAACATCTGGAAGCGCGGAGATCTTGTCCTCAAAGTGGAAGGAGTGCTCATGCCCATGCGTGTGCGCCGCCGCTGAATCAAATGCTACATAGGCAGTTAGCGGATCGAGGTCAGAGGCTCCATACTTGGACGCAGTATCATGCTTGCCTGGACTTTGATGGTGGCCGTGTCCGTTGCCCTTCCACAAGTGAGCATCGTCAGTGCGCCAGGCTTCCTTCGTGTGGTCGTCCCGCGGTCCGTGATCTTCGCTGCTCCACTGGACGCTGAAGTGGCTTTTAGCATTGAAAGACCACTCGGTGTGAGATGGTGGGAACCAGTCATCGCAATTCGTGCTGTGCACGCTGGTATCGATCGCCTCGGCCTGATCCAACGTGGGGCCATGGTCCGCTGATGCTGCAACATGAACCCGCTGCGGTTCGATCGATGGTCCGCTTGTCGGGGCGATCGCTTCATCGTCATTGGAGTTTGTCGTGTGTTGCGTCGGCGATTCGTCAAGGTGGGAAAAGTCGAAGCTGTCGCCGTTCCCGGCTATTCGCAACGTCCAGCTTTCGATGTTGTTCTGCGCGCCGTGGCCATCGGCCCCGTCAAGTGAAGCATCGGCGGCGAGCGTCGTGACAGCCGTGTCGGTTTCCGCCGCCGCAACCAGCTCGGGACTGATAGCCTCGGTGGCGATCACGACTGGCGCCTCCGTCGGCTCGGGGACGAAATCCGACGCCTGAATGGTTACAAGTCCTTCCAGGTGAATTTCCATCAGAGTGGAATCGCCGATATCAAGGGTCTGATCGGTCGGATTGACGTACAAAATGGTCTGATTCGTCGCGCTATCGTAGAGCCAGGCGATCGTATGTGCCGGTACGGCTGTGCTTGTGGACGTCAACGCCAGAAAGGCAAGGGCTCCGAGAGCCGTCAGGTCGATCCTGTCAGATCCCGATCTGAAATCGGTGATAACGTCGAACCGGCCTGCGCGGGAATCCGCTACGGACAAATAAACGAAACGATCCTCACCATTGCCGCCTGTGAGTTTGTCCGCGCCATATCCGCCGATGATGGTATCGCAGCCGTTGTTGGCGTTGATCGTATCGCTTCCCGAGCCTCCGTAGATCCTGTCGTCCCCGTCGTTGCCCTTGACCGTATCATCGCCGGAGCCGGCGTAGATCAGATCGCCTTTGCCGGTACCGTTGATGGTGTCATTGCCGGCACCTCCATAGATGATCTGACCATGATGACCGCCGCCCGCGATGCTGTCGCCCCTAGGGGTGCCGTAAACGTAGGGCAGATCGCAGATCACGGTCTTCCCTGTCGCCAGGTAGTCGAAATCATTGGGGTCCGCATCGCTGGCGCCATGGATCGTGATTGTTATCACTTGTTCCGTGCCATCGATGGTCGTCACCGTGAAGGTGTCGGTCAGCGTGTCGCCGTCGTCCAGCGCCTGCACCGCGCAGTTGCTGTCGTCGAGCTCGTAGGTCCACACCCCATCCGCCGTCATCGTGAAGGTGCCGTAGCCGGCATCGCTGGCCGTCGGGCAGTTGACCGCCGCAAAGCCAGGCGCGTTGTCGACATCGCTAGCGGTGAGAGTGCCGGTCGCCGTAGGCTTATCGCATTTGGCACCACTGTCCTCGGTCACTGAACCGGCCGTGGCGCCGGTAATGACGGCCGCGTCGTTGGCGCCTTTGATGGTGACCGTGACCACCTGCGCGGTGCCGTCGATGGTGGTAACTGTGAAGGTGTCGGTGAGCGTGTCACCTACGTTGAGCGCCTGCACCGTGCTGTTGCTCTGGTCGATGGAGTAGGCCCACACGCCAGCCGTCGTCATCGTGAAGGTACCGAAGCCGCGCGAGCTCGCGGTCGGAGTGCTAACCGCGGTGAAAGTATCGGGCGCATTGTCGACGTCGGCGCTGGTGAGCGTGCCGGTGGCACTCGGCGTGCCGGGCGCAGTGTTGGCGAGGCCGCTGGCCTCGATCACAGTGCCGCTGGAATTGCCGGAGATGATGGCCGCGTCGTTGGCTCCGTTGATGGCAATCGTGAAGGTTTGATTGGCCGAGAGCGTCCCGTCGGAAACGGTGATCGTGAAGTCCGTGGTCGTGGGCTCCGTGAGCGCATTGATCGCGTCATTGTCCGGAACGAACGCATAGGCGCCGGTCGCGCTGTCGACGTAAAGCGTACCGTAGGGACCAGCGTTCGATACATCGTATGTGACGCCGTCGATGACGGTGCTACCGGCGGTTCCCCCGCTGATGCCGAATGTCAGTGTAGCGTCGGCGTTGGGACTGCTGGCAAGGAAAGTGCCGCTTGTCGCGGTGAAGACGTCAAAGACACTGGTGTCGATTTCGGTCGGTCCGGCCACCGCATTCAGCGTCGGTGGCGTCGGTGGCGTCGGCGGCGGAGGCGGCAACTGTCCGATGATCATCTCCGGGGCTGATGCGAGGATCACCGCGGGCAAGGCAGGCAAATCTTGCGCCGGGGAAGAATCATCAATCTGAATGAAATTGATCGGCTGTACCGGCAGCCGCTCGAGGGGAGGCGGTGTGCTCGATCCGGTCGACCCCAGCCCCTTCTCGTAGGTCGCGAGCGCCTCCTGCTGGGCCGCCTGCAATTCGGCCATTCGTGCAGCGGAGTTCGTGCTCTCAGTTATGCTGACCGAGGACCCTTGCGGGCGTAGAATGATGGTCTGTCCAGGATCGTCGACGAGGAAGCTTCGAGGAACCACCTCCTTGGTGACCAGCTCGAATGAGCCATGTTCAAGGTCCTTGTACGTAATATTGCCGTCGTCCAGGAACGTGACGTTCGGATCGGCGGCCTTAGCCTCCTTCACAAGCGAAAAGGTCAGCGCCGTGAGCCACAGCATGCCGAATCTGCCGGCATGAGCCCGGGTTGGCGGATCGCTAACCGCGGCTTGAGCGGCAACGCAGGTTGCATGCCTGTGGGTGCCGGGACCGGCCGCGCTCTGAACGTTGCCGATGACGTGGGGAAGCGGGACCGAAGCGGCCCTGCGTTCATCCCCGGTCTCGGCGTGAGACCCGACGAGCATGGTTCGAACCCCGCCTGCCACTCACCTCGCGTGGACTGGCCGCGCCCAGCCCATGAGGTCAACAAATCGCATTGCTGCCAGCCTGGTCGGCCAGCCGCCGAGAGTTCCCGCTTCAAGCTACCCCAACCCATGACCGTTAGGCTTTAGGCTCAAAGGGAGTAATCCTTTTGAACGGGTATTAGATGGTGCCTTCCTGCCGACATCGGGTCTAATGTCGCCTTCACCGACGGTTCAAAAGGCCCGTGAACGCTCACTCGAACAAGATCTTCTCAGGAAGGGGGGATCATGTACACGCATGCGGTTGCCGTGTTGGTGATAGGTCTCCTTCTGTCGGCCGCCGGGCTTTTTGCCGGGCCAGCTCACGCGCAACGCGATGTCGCCAGGCCCGCCGTTCAGGAACTCGCGTCAAAACCAATTGGCAAAGTCGTTGTTGCCACCGGCTTGGTCACAATTGAGCGTGCGAGCGCTGTGGTCATTCAGGCAAGCACCACGGGTCAAGCCGGTCAGGCCAAGGTAGGTGATCTCGTCTATCAGGGTGATGTCGTTGCAACCGGTGCCGACGGCCGGGTTGGTATCAACTTCACCGACGGCACGTCCTTCAATCTGTCGAACAACGCGCGCATGGAATTGAACGAGTTCGTGTACGATCCAAATAGTCTGTCCAACTCCACCTTGATCAGTTTAACCAAAGGTACCGTCACCTTTGTCGCGGGCAAAGTCGCGAAGACCGGCGATATGAAAGTCGACACCCCGGTCGCGACCATGGGCGTTCGGGGCACGACGCCACGCGTCGAAATTTCGGATGATGGGACAGTCAGATTTTCGACGCTCATCGAGGAAGGCAAGCGCGGCGCGACCCGAACGCCGCCAGCGCCTGCGGCACAGCAATCCGATCAGAAGCCGTATCCAAGGTCAAAGCTGAATATCTGCCGGGGATGCTAGGCTCGTTCGCAGTGCGAGAGACTTGTCGGCCGGGGTCCAAGAATTCGGGACGACGGCCGCCGATCGCCCGTGCCAAGCTCGGAGAGCCTGACATGGAAATTGATGCAAGCAGGCGCGTCATTCAGGGCCTAGCGCCTGCTTTTGCCTTGCTGCTGCTCGGGTCGCCGGCTGCCGCGCAGAATCCCAGGAGCGACTATCTCGAGAACATTGCGTTGTGCAACGGGTCGGACCGCACGTCGTTTGCAGTCCGAATCAATGGTTGCACGGCACTCATCGACTCCGGTCAGGGTACGACGACGGCGCTTGCGATCGCCTATAACAATCGTGGCAATGGCCATACGGCAGCGGGCGACATTGACCGCGCTCTCATGGATTTCGATCAATCGATCAAGCTCGATCCGACTTATGCAAAGCCCTTCAACAACCGTGGCGCAGCTTACTTGAGGAAGGGCGAATACGACCTCGCCCTCAAATCTCTGGACGAAGCGATCAAGCTCAACCCGAATTACGCTAGAGCCTTCGTCAACCGGGCCGGGGTCTTCCTGAAAAAGCACGAATACGACCGCGCGGCGCGAGATTACGACGAGGCAATTCGTCTCGAGCCCAATCTGGAAGCCGCGTGGAGCGGACGCTGCTGGACCCGGGCCATCCTCGGCTCCTTGCAGGCGGCGCTCGAGGACTGCAACAAGGTGCTTCAGTCATGGCCGAACGACGCCGCCACCTATGACTCGCGCGGACTGATTCACTTGAAGATGGGGAAAGCTGCCGCGGCGATCGACGATTTCAGTGCCGCGCTACGCTTCGATTCCAGGCTGGCGAGTGCGTTCTATGGCCGCGGGCTTGCCAGGCTCAAGAGCGGCGATAAGGCTGGCGGCGACGCCGATATTTCCGCAGCAAAGACGCTACGGGCCGGAATCGATGACGACTTCATGCGCTATGGCGTGCGCGGCGGCAACTAGAGCGTTTTCCAGCGAAGCATGCCCTCGCACTTGATCCGTGGGCGGACACCGGTTCGCGTCAAGAAAACGCGTCAAAACAAGAATCCAGAGCCCGGTTCTGTTTCATCAGAACCGAAAAGGCTCTGGCCGGCGAGCCTGGCGCGGCGAATTCGTCATGAAACGATGCCGCGCCGAGGCTGCCCGGGCTAATCCAGCTTCACGTTCGCTTCGGTCGCGACCTTGCGCCAGCGCTCGACTTCCGACGACACCATTTTCGCGAACGCAGGACCGGCGACATCCGGCACGTCGGAGCCGTTGCGCTCCCAGGCTTCCTTGATGGCCGACGTCTGCATGGCCTTCTGCAACTCCTTGGCCATCTGCTCGACGATCGCCGGCGGCGTGTTTTTTGGTGCGAACAGGCCGTACCAGGTCGACACTTCATAGCCAGCCAAGCCTGCTTCCGCGGCGGTCGGAAGGTCGGGGAACGCGGGCACGCGTTTCGGCGCAGCGACGGCCAGTGCCCGCAACTGTCCGGCCCTGATGGGCGCGGCCGACGAGCCGAGCCCGTCGAACACAACAGGCACGTGGCCGGCGATGAGATCCTGCATCGCGGGGCCGGCCCCGCGATACGGGACGTGCTGAAGGTTGGTCTTGGTCAGAATCTTGAACAGTTCGCCCGCGAGATGATGCGTGGTGCCGGCGCCTGCGGAGCCATAGTTCAATTTGCCCGGATTGGCTTTGGCGTAGGCGATGAACTCGGCCAGCGTCTTGGCGGCGACCTTGTCTGGATTGACGACCACCACCTGCGGCGGCCGCGCAATCAGCGCCACCGCGATAAAGTCCTTTTCGATGTTGTAGTCGAGGTTGGGATAGAGCGAGGGGGCGATGGCATGGTGCGCCGCGCCCATGAAGAAGGTGTAGCCGTCGGGCGCGGCCTTGGACGCAGCGGAAGCGCCGACAGTGCCGCCGGCGCCCGCGCGGTTTTCGATCAGCACGCGCTTGCCCAATTGCGCATCGAGCTGGGCCGCCAACGGGCGGGCAAAGGCATCGGTACCGCCGCCGGCCGCGAACGGCACGATGAAGGTGATCGGCTTCTCCGGCCAAGACTGGGCTTGGGCCTGGCCGGCCACGGCGGATACCGCCGCCAGAACTGTAAACAGGGCGTACCGGACAACTCTTGACTTCACGGCATTCTCCTCCGGGTATTGCAAATTGGCGTCCGCCGGCGGCGGCGCGATTGTCGTTTTACTTCCCTGATTCCGGCTTTATTCCGGAAACGGGCAGGGCAACGAGCCCGCACCGTATGCAAGATGCCAGGCGCAATCCATCAAAATGAGCGGCAGGCCCGGGGGAAAATGGGCGGCAGCCCTAGGGGGTATAGTCGTTCCCACGGGCACCGGCACCGCTCGTTTCCCGTGCGGCCGCGCCGAAGATACTAAAAAAGGCCCCGCTATCGCGCCGGGGCGGTCGAAACCCCGGGACGAGCAAAAGCGCGATCAGTAGCACGGGAAAGAGTGGGACGATTCTGCCGACGGGAAGCAGCAAAGGCGGGCTCAGCATCGGCATCAGCCAGATCATAAACGCAAGCGTCCAGCACCACAGCGGCAGCGGAGCCTCCCGCGCCATCAACCAGAACGCCGTCGCGATCACCAGTAGCGTCGCGTCATAGGGGCCGGAATGCGGCGCGGCGAGGACGGTCGCAGCCAGAAAGACCGCCGTTTTTTCCCGCGTTCCCAACCGCGACCGGAAAGCGATGACGACGGATGCCGCTGCGCCGAGCGTCGCGAGCAATTGAACCCACGACGCCAGCCGCTCCGGTGCGCCCAGCAGAACCGCGCAGGTGTAGACACTGTGGCCCCACATGCGGCCATACTCGATCCACTTCGGATTCGGGCTGACGAGGTTTTCAAGGATGACCGGAATCCAGCGCAGCCACAGTTCCCATCCGAAAATCAATCCGCTCGCGATCATCATGGCCAGCGCGGACAGACCTGCAGCCAGGAGCGCGCGCCACTGCCCGGCCGCGACGAGCGCGATCGGCACCAGGATGCAGAATTGGGGCTTGAACGTCAGCAGCCCCAGCACCAATCCGCCGAGATAGGGACGCTGTTCGAGAAGGCCAAAGCCGCCGACGATCAGCGCTGCGATCAGAAAGACCGCCTGACCGTCGATCGCGTTGATGGCCGCTGCCGGACAAATCAGCGCGGCCAGGAGCAGAAAGCCTGACGGCAGGGTGTTTCCCGCACTCGCTCGCAGCGCGACCGCCAGCAGCGCGCCGGTTGCGATCTGAAACGCCACATAGGAGCCGAAGAATCCCAGTGGCGCGAACGGCAGCAGGATCAGCAGGAAACTCGGCGGATAGGCCCATGGCCGGAATTCCAGCGGCTTGGAAAGCCAGCCTGCGAACGTCGTGTTGAGGAAGTCGGTGAAGCGATCGCCGTCGAAGATCAGCAGCGCATTGCCGTCGAGGACCGAGCGGATCGCGCCGTAGAAGACCATCCAGTCGGTGCCAAGCGTGTTGTAGTCGAGCCCGATCTTGCCCGGATATGGAATGGTCGTGAAGAGATTGAGCCAGACGTAGAACGACATTGCCAGGCCGGGGATCAGCACCACGGCGGGCGGACGCAGCGCAGCCGTCTGGTTGAAATCAACGCCACCGTTGGCCAAGTCCATCATTTGACCTGCTGAGAGATTGAGTTGCCTGTTACGGGGAGGCGAATCGGCTTCGATCTTACGCCGACCGAAATGATGTGCCGAATGATCCGGCAAAGACCTTAACAAAGTGGACTTGTGCAGCTCGGCCGCCTGCGGCTGCAGCGTGTCTGTCGCCGATGGCGAACCCAACGCTCGCTCCCCGGAGAGGAAATTTTGGTCTCCCGCGCCAGTCCAAATGGACACTGGTTGCAAAGCCAAATATGCTCGCCTTGCGAATGTGGGGAAGTGCCGATGACGTGCCGTGTTGCTGCGGTTGCAGCTTTGTTGTGGTCGATTTTTGCCAATTCGAACGCAGAGGCGCGTGGGCCCTATGGCTCGATCAGCGTCGGCAACTGGAAGGGCGGGGCCTATACCAACGATCAGACCGGATCGTTCTCGCATTGTGCGGCAGGCGCCCAATACGCCAGCGGCGTCTATTTTGTCGTGATGATCGACGGCAATAGCGGATGGAGCCTCGGCTTCATGCACGAACAATGGAGGCTGACGACCGGGCAGGCGTTTCCGCTGACCCTGACATTCGATGGTCAGCAACCGTTCAACGTTCATGGCGTCCCGATCGCCGACAAGCTGGTTCGCGTGCCGATGCCGAACAATTCCGCGCTCATCAGCCAGTTCCGGCGGGCCAAGGCCATGACCGCCTATACGCAGGGACAGCTCTTCCAGTTCAACCTCGACCAGACCGGCCAGCTATTGCCGGTATTGGCCAATTGCGTCGCCAAGATCAGGCAATCGGGACTGGCCAGTGCCGGCGATTTTTCGGTCCTGCCCGCCGCCAAGCCAGTCGCCGCAGCGGCGACGGCGGAGTCCGCGCCGGCCAAGCCCGACAGACTGTTCGACCAGACCGGCACCGGCTTCCTGGTGAGCACGAACGGACATCTCGTGACCAATGCCCATGTCGTGCACGGATGCGTCGGCGACATTTCGGGCAATCTGTCCGGCGAGGCGCCCGCCAAATTGCGCCTGGTATCGAGCGACGAGACCAATGATCTGGCGCTGCTGCAGGTGACGGGCTCGTTCAAGGACGTCGCCAAAATCCGCGACAAGGCGATCCAGTCCGGCGACAGCGTGATCGCGATCGGCTATCCCTTTCATGGGTTGCTGACATCCGATTTCACGGTGACGACCGGGATCGTGAGCTCGCTCAGCGGCCTCCTGAACGATACGCGCTTCCTGCAGATCAGTGCTGCCGTTCAACCCGGCAACAGCGGCGGGCCGCTATTGGCATCAAGCGGCGATGTGGTCGGCGTGGTCGCGGCGAAACTGAATGCCATCAAGTTCGCGAGGGCCACGGGCAATATTCCCGAGAACATCAATTTCGCCATCAAGACGGGCGCCTTGCGGGATTTCCTCGACAACAGCGTGGTGCCGTATCAGATCTCGGACGCTAAGGCCGAGTTGAAGACCGCCGAAATCGCCCGCAATGCGCGGGCGTTTACGTTCTTGATTTCCTGCAAGGCGAAGGCAAAGGCAAAGGAGAAAGAGACGGCAAAGAATTAGCCGGTCCTTCCGGATTTCACGATCGCGCGCCTGACGCCGCTCGGCCGACCGCAGGTCTACCGACCAACGAGCGGGCAAAAGAACTATCGCGAATTGCCGCGGCCATGCGCCGTCTGGGCGTTCCAGGCGCTCCAGCTCACGCTGGCGAGGCTTCGCTGGTCGGTCGCCAGCGGCCGCCGGGTCTGCCGCTCATAGGCAGCGATGATGTGCTGCGACTGACGGATTTTCTGCTCGAGTTCGGCAATCGTCTTCTGGGTCTTGCCGGTCCTGCTCGATTGAGCGGGCTCGCCCACCATGAACCTCGAGGTCTCGATGCTCTTCAAGGTCTCGCGAAGCTTCTTGAGCTGGGCGCGGTGCCACGCAATGGCGCTGTCACTGTCTACCGGCATGCAAACCCTCCTGATTCGCTGCCGAATCTAGCACGCATGGGGCAAGTTCGGCCAAGGGGGGCCAAGCGAGGGCCATTGGGGGCCCACCGGTTTCGCAGGGCGGGGGGCGTCGCTTCCCGATTTCGACCCTTTTTTGCCATCGAAGCGACCGCGGGCGAGCCTTCTAACAACAAACTTGCATGGCGATCTGTAGTCAGCGCGGTCCCTCTTATCGTCCTGGCGGCTGAATGCCGGCCCGGCGCAATGGAGCGTGCGATGAGCGAAGTTGAGTTCGATCGAATTGTCGATGCGGTGCGGAAGGAAATCGCGCTGGCACCGACGGTGAACTCGTTGACGAGGCTGCGGGCTTCCGACGGACGAGCGAAGACCGCCGGCGACAAGCCAGCGTCCCGGCGCCACGCTTCCTTCGCCAGGATTCGTCACATCGGCGAAGGGCGCAAGCGATACAGGTGAAGCGACACAGGGTGATGCGATGGAACGATCGGTGTTCGAAGTCGTGAAGGCGCCGCTGGGCTGGTCGGTGTTTGCCGATAACGTCAAGATCGGCGGCGTCTACGATTCGCGGGGCGCCGCCCTCGAGGCCGCCGTACTGGCCGCCTCCTATACCGTCAGCGACGGCGGCGGCGTTCAGATCAACGTGCCCGGCGCGGAGGAAGAAAAGCCGAGGTGGGCGATCGCGTTTGATATCGCAGCCGCCATCCTGCCGACGCGGAGCGGGCGCGAGCGAAGCGGGTCACGGTAAAGCCGGTGTTGAAGGCAATCGTTGGACTTTGTTTGACGAACCGCCTCCATTCCCTTGAGGGGATTTTCAATTTGGGCTGAGCTTGTCCGCGCAGGCTTGAGCGATGTGTGGATCGACACTGCCGCCGTCGGTTTTCCGCCGGCGGCCTTTCATTTTACGTCGTCGAACGGCGACACCGCGGGACTGCCGACACGCATACGCTTGATGCGGCGCACCGCCATCGGCGCGCCGTCGGACTGGTATTGCAATTCGTATTTCTTGCCGTTCCGGTCGACGGCGGTGCAGGAGATAGAGGAAAGCTCAAGCGTCACGAAGTTTCCGACCTGCTTGCAGAGGCCAGCGCTCGATTCGACCGCCGGCACCGGCAGACCGTCAGCCTTCGGCCTGTCCTTGGTTTTCAGCAGCATCCGGTCGATCGGCAATTCGTATAGATTGGCCTCTGGCCTCCGCCCGTTGTCGCCGGAGAAGGTGATGATGTGGCTGTCATCGCCGGGGTCGTCGAGGGCGACGGTAAAATTCGCCCTGCCTTCTTCCGTCTGGAAGAACGCAACCGCCCGGCAGGCAAAATCGCGTCCCGCCACTTTAAGCGTGCTGCATTTGCCGGACATCATAGCAAAAATGACGGTATCGGGCTCTTGCCGGTGAAGTTCGTCCGAGGCAAAGGCCGGCATTGCAATGAAAATGGTGGCGAGAGCGAAAGCTCGCCGGCAAATGTTCATGGTCATGCCCGGTTGATAGGGCATGACGGGCTGCGTGACCAGAGTCTCGCCAGGTTCCGGTAAGCCCATCCGAACAAGATGGCCCCGTCTTGCAGTGCCGAACACTTTCAGAAATCGAGCGGCGCGTTGTCGACGACCTCCTTCATGACGAAGAAGGTCCGGGTCTGACGGACGCCTGGCAGCGCGATCAGCTGTTCGCCATGGATGCGGTTGAAATCCTCCATGTCGCCGACGCGGATCTTGAGGAAATAGTCGAAATCGCCCGCCACCAGATGGCAATCGAGCACGAATTTGAGTTGTGCGATCGCCCGCTCGAAGGCCGCAAAGCTTTCCGGCGTGGAGCGGTCGAGCACGACACCGACCATGACGAGTGCACCCTTGCCGACCTTGCGCGGCGCTACCAACGCCCTGACCCCTGCTATGAACCCCTCGTCGAACAGGCGCTGGGTGCGGCGGTGACAGGTCGCGGCGCTGACACCGGCCATTTCGGCCAGCTCGGCATTGGTCAACCGGCCGCCATTCTGCAGCAATCGCAATATCTTAAGGTCGATACGGTCGAGCCTGCCGGCCATGAAAGATTACTCCGTACTTCCGCCGAATAGCGGTAAATAGTGCAACATCATACCAAAATGGTGCAAGAACAGTGCGATCTTTGCCTCAATTTTGAAAACACCTATCTGAAGCGCGATGATAGGCATTCCCGCGACATCAGACATCAACGGGGATGACCATGCTGGAGAAATTCGAACGCTATCCGCTCACCTTCGGGCCCACGCATATCGAAAAGCTGGAGCGGCTGTCGCAGCATCTCGGCGGCAAGGTCGAGCTCTATGCCAAGCGCGAGGATTGCAATTCGGGGCTGGCTTTCGGCGGCAACAAGCTGCGCAAGCTCGAATACATCGTGCCCGACGCGATCGCGTCCAACGCGGATACACTGGTTTCAATCGGCGGCGTGCAGTCCAACCACACCCGCATGGTTGCAGCCGTTGCGGCCAAGATCGGCATGAAGTGCCGCCTGGTGCAGGAAAGCTGGGTGCCGCATGAGGACGCGGTCTACGACCGCGTCGGCAACATCCTGCTCAGCCGCGTGATGGGCGCGGACGTGCGGCTGGTGGATGAAGGTTTCGATATCGGCATCCGCCAGAGCTGGGAAGAGGCGATTGCGGATGTGAAGGCCAAAGGCGGCAAGCCCTATGCGATTCCGGCTGGCGCTTCCGTGCACAAATATGGTGGCCTCGGCTATGTCGGGTTTGCCGAAGAGGTGAGGGCACAGGAGAAGGAACTCGGCTTTTCCTTCGATTACATCGTGGTCTGCACGGTCACCGGCTCGACCCATGCCGGCATGCTGGTCGGATTTGCCAAGGACGGCCGCGAACGCAAGGTGATCGGCATCGACGCGTCCTTCACCCCGGCGCAGACCAAGGCCCAGGTGCTCGAGATCGCCCGCAACACCGCAAATCTCGTCGAGCTGGGTAAGGAGATCGTCGAGGACGACGTCGTTCTGGTCGAGGACTATGCCTATCCAGCCTACGGCGTTCCCTCGGAAGAGACCAAGAAGGCCATCCGGTTGTGCGCGCGCCTCGAAGGAATGATCACCGATCCCGTCTACGAGGGAAAATCCATGCAGGGCATGATCGACCTCGTGAACAAGGGTTACTTTCCGAAGGAATCGAAAGTGCTTTACGCCCATCTCGGCGGCGCGCCGGCGATCAACGGTTACGCTTATACCTTCCGTAACGGATAGGTCGAGACTTACGCGTCGGCTGCGCGCACCACCGTCAGCAGTTTGTCGCCGTAATGTTCGAGCTTCTTGTCGCCGATGCCGGGGATGTTGCGGAGCTCGTTGAGCGTCGCCGGCCGCACGGCGGCGATGCCATCAAGCGTGGAATCATGCAGTACGACATAGGCCGGCACGTTGCGCTGGCGCGCAATCTCCGAGCGCCATGCGCGCAGCGCGGCTTGAAGAGGAGCGTGGGCGGGCCTCGCCTCGGTGCGCGGCGCAAGATCGCCACGCCTTGATTTGGCGCGGCTGGAGCGGATGCGCGTGCCCGGCGCCGCCTCGCGCAGCATGATTTCGGTCTCGCCCCTCAGGACGCCGCGCGCGCTCTCGGTCAGCTTAAGCGCGTTGAAGGCCTCGCTATCGGCCCGCAGATGGCCCATCGCGACCAGTTGCCGGATAACGGCACGCCACTGCTTTTCGTTAAGTTCACCGCCGATGCCGAACACGGACAGCTTGTCGTGCCCGAACTGCGTGACCTTCTCGGTCATGCGGCCGACCAGCACGTCGATCAGATGCATGGCGCCGAACCGTTGTCCGGTGCGATAGGCGCAGGACAACAGCTTTTGCGCTGATATCTTGCCGTCGCGAAGCTGCGGTGGCGACAGGCAGTTGTCGCAATTGCCGCAATTGGTACCCGTGACGGCCTCGCCGAAATAGCCAAGCAGGCGGCTGCGCCGGCAGCCCGCAGTTTCCGCCAGCGCCACCAGCGCATCGAGCTTGCCGATTGAGACGCGCTTGAACGCGTCGGATCCGGTGGATTCGTCGATCATGCGGCGCTGCTGCACGATGTCGGTCAGGCCATAGGCCATCCAGGCGCTGGATGGCTTGCCGTCGCGCCCGGCGCGGCCGGTTTCCTGGTAATAGGCCTCGATGCTCTTCGGCAGATCGAGATGCGCCACGAACCGCACGTCTGGCTTGTCGATGCCCATGCCGAACGCGATGGTGGCGACGATGACGATACCGTCCTCGTTGATGAAACGGTCCTGGTTGCGGGCACGAACGCTGGCGTCGAGCCCCGCGTGATAGGGCAGAGCCGGAATGCCGGCACTGGTCAGCGCTTCGGCGGTATCCTCGACCTTGGCGCGCGACAGGCAATAGACGATGCCGGCATCGCCGGCGTGACGTTCGACAATGAATGCCTTGAGCTGGGCCGGGGCGTTCTGCTTCTCGACGATCTCGTAGCGGATGTTCGGGCGGTCGAAACTCGAGATGAAGCTCGGCGCGCCGGTAAGTCCCAACCGGGTCACGATCTCCTTGCGCGTCATCTCGTCGGCGGTTGCCGTCAGCGCAATGCGCGGCACGTCGGGAAAGCGCTCGGCGATCACGGAGAGGCCGATATACTCGGGGCGGAAATCATGCCCCCATTGCGACACGCAATGCGCCTCGTCGATCGCAAACAGCGCGATATTGGCTTGTCCGAGCAGGGAAAGGCAGCGCGGCGTCAATAGCCGTTCCGGCGCGACATAGAGCAGGTCGAGGTCGCCGGCCAGCAGCCGCCGCTCGACTTCGGAGGCTTCGTCAAACGACAGCGTCGAATTCAACACCGCCGCGTTGACGCCGGCCTCCAGAAGCCCCGCGACCTGGTCGCGCATCAGCGCGATCAGCGGCGACACCACGATGCCGCAGCCCTCGCGCAGCAGCGACGGCAACTGGTAGCACAGCGACTTGCCGCCGCCGGTCGGCATCAGCACCAGGCAATTGCCGCCGTCAGTCACGTGCCGAACGATTTCTTCCTGCGCGCCGCGAAAGGCGGGCAGGCCGAACACGGAATTCAGGACGGACAGCGCGTCGGGGGCATTGCCGCGGGGAAGAGCTGCCGGAGAAGACATTACTGATAGCTCGCCACGATGTCAGACACCGCGCGTTCAAGCTGCTTGGCGGTCGCGCATTGGCGGACGACAGTGCAGAAGGTCGAATAGCGCAGCATTTCCGAATCGCCCCAGCCCCAGGCCATGCGGCCCTCCGGATTGAGCCACACCAGCCGCTTCGACCGCTCGGCGATGCGGCGCAGAATGTCCGCACGAGGGTCGAGGTTATTGCTGCGGGCGTCGCCGAGCACGATCACGGTGGTCTGCGGCGTGATCGCGCCCATCCACTCATCCTCAAAGTCGGCGAGGGAACTGCCGTAGTCGGAGGAGCCGAAGCCGACTTTGGACATGATCTCGGCCATCGCTTCTTCCGGCGATTTCGATTCCAGGATGTCGCTGACGTCGATGAGGTGTCCGGAAAACGCGAACGAGCGGACGTCGTCCACGACCTCATGCAGGCTGTGGATCAACAGCAGGAAGAAATCCGAAACCCGCGCCACTGAGCCAGAGACGTCGCACAACGCCACGATCTTCGGCTTGTCGCGATGACGACGCTTCCACGCGGTGAGGAACGGCACGCCGCCCCAGGCGGCGTTGCGGCGGATGGTGCGGCGGACGTCGAGATGGCCGCGGCGCTGGCGCTTGCGTGGCTTGGAGTAGCGCTCGCGGAGGCGTCGGGCGATCTGGCGGATTAGATGCCGCATCTGCTCGACCTGCCGCGGCTCGATCCGCGACAGCGGCGCATTGCGCAAAATCTCGTTGCGCAGGTTCTCGGCTTCCTCGCGCCCGTAGAGCATCAACGCCTGCGAAACGGTGTCACGAACCGTGCCGCGCAATCCATCCAGCGCGTTGGTCAACCGCTCTGCCAGCGCCGGGTTGGTCGCCGCGAGATTGTCGAGATCGTCGCGCAGGCGCTGGATGCCCATCTGGTCGAGGATGCGGCCGGAGAAGATACCGCGCTGCGTGAAGTAGCGGATGTCGGACAGCGACGCCGCGCTTGCCGCGTTGGCAATCGCAGCCGAAATCTGGTTGCGGTCCTGCGCCAGCAGCATTTGCGCGAGCTGACCAAGCCCTTCGGCTTGCTCGTCACCGCCGCTTGTCTCGCCCGGTGAATCCGACCCTGCGTTGGAGCCCTTCGCATCCTGCTCGTCCGCCTTGCCATCTTCGGGCGGCGATTGCGGCTCGGGCTGATCGAAGAACAGGTCAAAACAATCGCCGAGCGCCTTCTTCTCGTCCTGCGTTTTGGCGAGCGTCAGCAGAAAGGTGTCACGCAGGATCGCCCGGTCGGTGAAGCCGACCTTGGAGACAGCCCGCATCGCGTCGATGCTTTCCGCCGGCGAGAGCCTGACGCCTGCGCCCCGCGCCGCACGAAAGAAGCGATGCAGGTTCTCGCGCATTTGCCCATCACCCGAAGACGTTTTGCCGCGAGGCCTTGGCGATGAAGGTAGAGACCTGGGGCATCGTGGCCTCGATATCCGCTTCGTATTTCAGGAGGACGTTCAGCGTATCCTTGACCATCTCATGGCCAAGCTCGGGCGCCTGCAGCAGCACGAGCACCCGCGCCCAGTCGATGGTCTCGCTCACTGACGGCAGCTTCTTCAGGTCGAGCGTGCGGACCTCGTGGATGAAGCTCACCATCTGCCGGCGCAGCGTCTGCGAAATGCCGGGCACGCGGCTCTCGACGATCCGTTCTTCCAGCTTCTGCTCGGGAAAGCCGATATGCAGATGCAGACAGCGCCGCTTCAGCGCGTCGCCGAGGTCTCGCTCGCTGTTCGAGGTCAGGATCACCGTCGGCGGCGACACCGCAACCACCGTGCCGAGTTCCGGTATCGTCACCTGGAAGTCGCTGAGGATTTCCAGAAGCAGCGATTCGAACTCGGCGTCCGATTTGTCGATTTCGTCAACCAGCAGCACGCAGCCGGCGGGCTGTTCCAGCGCCTGCAGGAGCGGCCGCGGCTCGACGAATTCCTTGGAGAAGAACACGTCGCCGAAATCGTGAAGCTGATTGAGCGCCGCCTCCAGCGTCGGCGCGCCGCCCAGCACTTCGCCGAGCTTGTCCTTCAGAATCTGCGTATAGAGAAGCTGCTTGGCGTACTTCCACTCGTAGAGCGCCTTGGCCTCGTCGAGCCCCTCATAGCATTGCAGGCGGATCATCTTCATGCCGCGCCAGGCGGCGATCGCTTTCGCCAGCTCGGTCTTGCCGACGCCAGCGGGGCCTTCGACCAGAATGGGTTTTTCGATCTGCTGCGCCAGATAGACCGCGGTCGCTATCTGGCGGCTCGCAATGTAGCCTTGCGCCGCAAGACCGCTTTCCACTGCCTCGATCGAGGCCGAAGGCCTGGTATCAGCCACGGGGTTTAAACTCCGAATTCGATAGATTTCAGAGTGTTCTGCCTGCGTTCCCGGCAAAGGACAAGCGTCGTTTAGGCATAAGGAGCGCGCAAATTCGGGCTTTTTCCGCCTAGCGCAATGCCAGCCCGGTGGCAGCCTCAAGCTCTTTGATCGCTTGCGTCGCACTGACCACCTTGATCGTGGTCATCCCCATCTCGCGCGCCGGCTTCAGATTGACGCCGAGGTCGTCGAGATAGACGCAGTTCTTGGGATCGACATTCAGCGTCTCAACCATCATCCGGTAGATGCGCGGATCGGGCTTCCGAAGGCCGATTTTCGCGGACTCGATGATATGGTCGAACAGCGCCATCACTTCGGCGACATAGAGCGTACGGCCGCTGTGGCTGCCGATCGCGTTGGCGGGCAGGTTGTTGGTGATGCAGCCGGTCCTGAATTTTGCCTTGACGCGCTTGAGCGCCTCGACCATCTCGGGCCGCAGATCGCCGGACAATAGCGGCAGCACGTCCTTGCCGCGAACCGCCGCGCCCAGCGCCAGCGATTCGGCCGCAAACAATTCGTCGAAGGCTTCGATATCGACCTCGGCGCGCTCGAATTTCGCCCAGGCGTTTTCGAGATGATTGGCGGCGTTGGTACGCCGGATGATGTCGGCCGGCAGCCCGCGCTCGGTCTCGAACCGCGTGAATGCCTCGAATGGCGAGGTGGTCAGCACGCCGCCGAAATCCCAGATCACAGCCTCGATCATGTTCCCTGCCTGAAATAGCTATTGCCAGCGGCTAACACGGAATGTCCGTGAGAGCCAGCCCGTTCCGCCGCTTGGCGATGCGCGCGCCGCGGGCTATTGCTGCGGCGATGAAAATCCTGCCTCGCATCGTTACCGGCCTCACGCTGCTGCTCTCGACTTCCGCGCATGCCATCGTCGGCGGCGGTGCACCGTCGACCGAGGGCCTCGGCCGCTCGATCGTCACCATCGTCGGCTCGCGCGGCAATTTCTGCACCGGGGCCTTGATTGCCCCAAGGCTGGCGCTGACGGCGGCGCACTGCGTGCAGCCCGGCGCGGAATACAAGATCGTCGAATATGGTGCGGACAGGCAGCCCTCGCTGAAGGACGTGAAGAGCATCGCCATTCATCCTGGCTTCAATATGCAGGCGATGTCGGGACACCGCGCGACGGCGGATGTCGCGTTGCTGCAGCTAGCCGCCCCGCCCAAGGGGAAGACGCCGGCCACGCTGGGATTGCCCAGCATTCCGATCAACGTCGGCAGCCGCTTTACCATCGCGGGCATCGGCGTAACTGTGCGCGGCGACGGCAAGAGCGGCGGCACCATCCGCGTCGCCGGCCTGGTCGCGACCGGCAGGCCGGGAACGTTGCAGATCAGGCTGGTCGATCCGGTGGGGCAGGGCACGCGTGAGGGGCTCGGCGCCTGCACCGGAGATTCCGGCGCGCCGGTGTTCGAGGACAAGCCAAGTGGTCCCGTCATCATTGGCGTGGTGAGCTGGTCGACCGGGCCGAACGGCAGTGGAGGCTGCGGCGGCATGACCGGCGTCACGCCGCTGACGCTGTATCGGGACTGGATTTTGCAGACTGCGCAGAAGTGGGGCGCGGGGTTGTAGCTTGCTCGGTGCCGTAGGGTGGGCAAAGGCGCGCTAGCGCCGTGCCCACCATCTTTCCAAGTCGATGGACTGAATGGTGGGCACGCTTCGCTTTGCCCACCCTACGGATTCCGTGACTCAATGCCCAGCCGCCTTGCTTGCAGCGGCGTTGTTCAGCACGATCAGGCCGTCGACGGCGACGCCGACCTTGCTGTTGATCAGGAACGGATTGACGTCGATCGACGCGATCCGGTTGCCGGCATCTGCCATCAGGTTGGAGAGGCCGACAAGCGCCTTCACGGCGGAAGGCTCATGCAGCGCCGGCTTGCCGCGATAGCCCTTCATCTTCACGCCGGCCTTGGTCTTGGCGATCAACTGTTTCGCCTCGGCTTCATCCAGCGGCGCGCCGGCCAACGCGACGTCCTTCATCAGTTCGATGTCGACGCCACCGGTCCCGAACAGCACCACCGGACCCATCTCGGCGTCGAGCGAGGCGCCAACCACGAGTTCGAGATCGGCCTTGACCTGCTGTGCGATCAGAATGCCTTCCAGCTTCGGCTTGCTCTTGATCTTCTTCACCCGCGCGGTGATGTCGTTGAACGCCTTCTTCACCTCGGCCGCGCTGTTGAGGTTCAGCACCACGCCGCCGATGTCGGATTTGTGCAGGATGTCGGCGCTGACCACCTTTGCGACGACGGGAAAGCCGATCTTCTTGGCGATCTTCATTGCCTCCGCCGCCGTCTGCGCGATTTCTTCCTTGGAAACCGGAATACCATAGGCCTTGAGCAACTTTTTCGACGCGACCTCGTCGAGTGCGGCGGCACCGTTGGCACCTTTGAGCGTCTTCTCCAGCACCGCGCGCGCGGAAGCTTTCGAGCTCGAAACGATATCGGGTACTTCCTTGCGCAAGGAAGAATATTCGAGCAGCGACTTGATAGCCCCGACCGCCCGGTCGAGGCCCTGCATCACAGCGACGTTCGGCAGCGACTTGCGCAGGGCCTTGGTGAACTCGGTGAACCCGATCGACATTGCGCTGATATAGACCACGGGCTTGTTGGCGGCGCCCGCCATCTCGTTGACGAGGCGCAGATTGCGCTCGCGCAATTCGTGCGGCGCCTTCGGCAATTCGGCGTCGATGATGACGATGTCGGTATCGGGATCGTCGATCATGATCTTGATCGACTTGATGTAGACGGAAGGATCCACGACCGCGGCAAATCCGGCATCGAGCGGATTGCCGACGATACTGCCGGGGCCGAGCATTTGCGCCAGTTGCGCCGTCGCATTCGGGCTGAGCGGCGCGAAGTTCAGGCCGGCCGAATAGAACGCGTCGATCAGGAGGCCACGCTTGCCGCCGGAGAGCGATACGGCGGCGAGACGGTTGCCCTTCGGCGGATCGGCATGGACGAAGCATTCGGTGGTCTCGATCAATTCGTCCAGCCCGCGGACGCGGATCACGCCTTCGCGCGTCGAGATCGCGTCGAAGGTTTCGATCGAGCCTGCAAGCGCGCCGGTATGCGCCATCGCCGCTGCGCGGCCACCTTCGGAGGCGCCTAACTTCAGCGCGATCACCGGCTTGCCGGCGGCGCGCGCGGCCTTGCAGGCTTCGCGGAACACTTTCGTGTTCCGGACACCTTCGAGATAGACGACGATGACGCGGATCGAGGGATCGGCCGCAAAATAAGTCATCAGGTCCGGCGTCTCGAGCCCGGTCTCGTTACCGGTGGTCACCATGTAGCCGACGCCGACGCCGCGATCCTCCAGTGTCTGCCGGATTGCCATCACGATCGCGCCGGATTGCCCGACGATCGCGACAGGACCGGCCTCCATTGTGACAATGCGATCGTCGATATTGGTGAACAGCTTTTCGCCCGCGCTCAGATTGCCGAGGCAGTTTGGACCGGTGACGGCGAGGCCGGTCTCGCGCACCGCCTCCTTCAACTCAACCGCCAGCCGCTGGCTGTCCTCGTCCTGCAACTCGCTGAAGCCCGACGTGACGATGGTGGCGGAGCGCGCGCCGGCCGCTGCGGCGTCGCGGATCACCTGCACGGCGAAACGCGCCGGCACCAGCACCAGCACGTGATCGGGCTTTTCGGGGAGGCTTGCAAAATCCTTGTAACAGGGCACGCCCCAGATCGTTTCGCGCTTGGCGTTGACCGGAAACAGTCCGCCTTCGTAACAGTACTTGATCAGATTGTTCCAGATGCGCTCGGCATAGTTGCCGGGCTTGTCGGTGGCGCCGACCAGCACGATGTTGCGCGGGTGCAGCATCGCATGGATGCTCTTGACGATGTCGCTGGCGTCGGGCGAGGGCGACCATTTTTCGGCTGGATGCGATGCGGTGCTTGCCTGAGCGTCCATGGATATCCCTAACTCTGTTGCTCTTGGCCGCGGCAGTCGAGAATGATCGTCCCGCCATGACTTTCTTTTGATTGAAACCTTTTTATTGGGCCTTGGCGAGGGTGGCAACACGCGTTGCGCGATGAGCGCCATTCGCGCCGCGCAAGATTTCCCGGCTCACAGAATTTAGTGCGTATTTGATACGGGTCCGATCATCGTGGCGTGCACAAGATAGCGTTCCGGCCCCTGCGTCAGCGCGTCGAACGGCCAGCAGGTCGACAGCACCAGTTCATGCCCGCCCGCGAGCGGATCGATACCGGAGGCATCGAAGCGCACGACCGAAGTCGTATCCACCCGATAGCGGAACCTCCGGCCGTCACGTCTGGTAACGTCGATCTCGTCGCCGACGACGACGTTCTTCAAGAAGGCAAAATGCGTGTCTCGATGCGCCGAATAGACAGCGACGCCGCGTTCGCCGGCGTCGGGCGTTTGTTCGACATGACCCGGGCCGAAGGCGAGCGCCTGTCCGCTGCTGCCTGCGAGCACGATAGCGCTGGCACCGATCCGCTTCACCTCGACACGGGCGACCGGCCAGGTGTCGGCCCACGACCACGGCTTTGTCTCACGCCCGGTTGCGATGGTTTTCTCAAAGGCTCGCTCCAGCAGGACCTGTGCGAGCAGCGCCTTGGCGTGAATGTACGCTCCTTGGCCGAACAGGATCAGGCCGATGAGTGCGAGAAGGAGAGGGAGGATGAAGCGGGACATCGGGACACTCTGCCCGTCATTGCGAGCCAACGGATCGAGCGAATGCGCGCCCGATGACAGGCTCCGCGAAGCAAGCCAGCTCTCCATGCTGGGATAGATGGATTGCTTCGTCGCTTCGCTCCTCGCAATGACGGTCGTGGTGGTTGAGAAAGAAAAGCGGCGCGCGCGGCTCTGGGGGGACGGGTGGAAGCCGCGCGCGCTCTGGAAAGAGGAGGTCGGGGGTCCCTCCTCCTTTCAGCCGACGTCAACGCAGTGACATCTGACGTCGATTGAACACGAGGACGATCAGGCTGAACGTGAGCAGGATCACACCCGCAATCATCTTCAGTTCGGCGTCCGTCGCCGTCCTCGGCAGCGTGACGGTGCTCGGCACCTGGGTGACGACAGGGTGAGCCCGCTTTAGCGCGGCAATCTGAACCCGCGCCTCCTCCGTATCCGCGCGCCGTTCCATCGGCGTTGCCGGAGCGCGTGGGCGATCGCCGAATACTTTCTCAAGATCCCAGCCCGCGGGCAGGTTGATCGGCAGTTCCGAGACCTTGAGCGGCTCGCCCTGCGGACGGCTCGGCGTCTTGTCGACTGCGACCAGGCTGGTCAGCCGCGTGACGAGTTGATGCTCCAGCGCCAGCGCGAGGATGGCCTTGTCGGCATCTTCCGGCGTCGACTGCCGTGTAGTGCGCGCGACTTCGGCGTCCGCGATCTTGCGGCGTGCCCAGAGCTTGGACAGGCCTTTGCCTTCGGCTGCGTTTGCCAGCGGCAGGATGACAGTCCACGGGCGATCGCCAATGCGGCCCTTGATCTCGACCGAGCCGGCGAGCTTGTCGAGTTTGGCCGCGAGCACCAGCGGCTCGTCGCGGTAGACGTCGGGAATCGCGGCCGGCGTCATGTCGGCGCTGGCGTCGGAGAATTTTGCGACCAGATTGGTCACCGCGGGATTCTCCAGCTTGACGAACAGCCCGCGCATGCGCTCTTCGACCTGCTCGACCGAACCGATATGGGTGAAGGTGCCGCGGCCGAGCTCGGCTGCGCGTGTCATCAGGTAGGTGTTCGGCGCTGAGCCGATGCCGACCATGAAGATACGCGAGCGGCCGCGCAGCGCGCTGATGGTTTCGAATAGTTGCTGCTCGTTGCCGATGGCGCCATCGGTCAGGAAGACGACCTGCCGGACGTAGTTGGCATCGCCGGCCTTGTCGGACAGCGCCGCGCGCATCGCCGGCACCATCTCTGTGCCGCCATTGGCCTGCAGCGCGCCGACGAAGGAAGTCGCCCGGTTGATATGTTCGCTGTCGGCCGGCACGGCTGATGGGAACAGCACATCCATGGTGTGGTCGAACCGGATGACGTTGAAGCGATCATTGGGCTGCAGGCGCCCGAGCGCATAGATGAGGCTCGCCTTGGCCTGGATGATCGAGACGCCGCCCATCGAGCCGGAATTGTCGATCACGAAGATCACTTCGCGCGGCAGCGACTTCTGCTGCGCCTGCTCGACCGACGGCGGCGTGACGAAGGCGAGCAGGTAATCGTTGTCGCTGACGCGCTCGCGGAACAATCCGACCGAGGGCGCCGTCTCGGCCACCGGCTTCCAGGTCAGTTCGAAATCGCGATCCGCCGGCACCGGGCCTTCGGCCAATCGAACAATGCTCGTATTCGCGTCCGGCTTCTCGGTCTTGATCGCGTGATGGTGGCTCTTGATTTCGCCGAGCGGGAAGCCGGCCTGCAGCCGAACCGTGATGCGGGTCGGGTTGACCGGCGCGTTGGTCGCAGAGTCGAGCACTTCGGGCGAGATGCGGTCGCGATCCGGAACGGGATCGGATTTGACCGAACCCCAGCCGCCGCCATCGGCCCGGAAATCGACGCTCTGCACGACCGGTGCGGGATTGTAGCGTGGGGCAACCACCATCGGCACCCGCAGCGAGGACGCGTCGCCGGATTGCTGCACCGGCTCCTGATATTCGATCTGCACCAGCACGGTTTCGCCGGGGCCGATATTGGCGACCGAATTGGTGAAGATGTTCGGCCGCTCCTGCTCGGTCAGCGCCGCCTTCTGCCCATTCTGCTTCGCCTGTTCATAGATCGCCTTCGCCTGCTGCCGCTCCTTGATGTCGGCAACCACGACGCGATCGCCGATTACCATCTTCAGCGAATCGACCGCGCCCCCTGCCGGGAGCGGATAGACGTAGACCGCCTCGACCCAGTCTTTCGAAGGATTACGGAAGATCTGGGTGACGCGGGCGCGGACGGTGGGGCCGGATACGGTGAGATCGACGTCGACGCCGAGCCGTGACGCATCGGCATATCCCTCGTCGATCTTGAGGAGCAGTGAGCCGGCGCGTGCATCGCCGGGCTTGAGGAAATTAGATTGCAGGCGCTCCGCCGACCATACAGGCTCGAAGCTCACAAATAATGCCGCAAACCCGACCAGAACTACGGCAACGCCTTGCATCACAAAGAACAGTACCAGCCTGATCAGGCTGGGCTGCTCGCTGCGTTCGTCGGCCTCAATTTCGTCGCATGTCGTCATGTCGCTTAACTCCCGAACGGCGATCTCGCCGCGTTGAAGGTGTGGAATTCAGCGATTTGGCGCGAGCGGAATGATCGGCATTGTTCGGTCGCCGGCCAGCGCGGCCCGCCGCGGTAGGGGCGCCTTTGTGCGGGTTTGTGATGGATTGTGCGTCTGGTACACTGAGCATGATCCCGAAAAGTGGGTACCGGTTTTCGGAAAAGATCATGCCCAAAGGAGGCAAGCAGGGGTGACGATGCCGACGCCGGACAAGCAGCTTTCTGCCGAACAAAGCCGGCAGATTGCCGACACGATTCGTGAGGAGATCGCCCGCCGCCGCATCTCCCGGCAGTCTCTGGCCGAACTCGCAAAACTCAGCCTTTCGACGCTGGAAAAAGTGCTGGGCGGCCGCCGCCCGTTCACCCTCGCCACCACCGTCCGGCTCGAGCAGGCGCTCGGCGTTTCCTTGCGCAAGACGCCAGAGGCGCCGGCGCCCTTGCCTGCCGTCAATGGCGAGGTCGCTCCCGATGACCTCGGCGCCTATTCACGCCGCGCGGTCGCCTGGATCGAGGGGACCTATGTCACGGTGCGCCCTTCGTTCGGCGACAAGGACGCGATCTTCGCCTACCGCACCGAGATCACCTGGGACAATGCGGCGTCATCTCTGGTGTTTCACGAGAGCGAGCGGCAGGATGCGGCCTTCACCCAGTTCGGCGAAGTGGCGGTGCCGAACCAATCAGGCCACATCTATCTCGTCACCAACCGGCATGGCCAGCATCGCCTGATCACGGTGGCGCGGCTGGCGATTTCGGGCGAGATGTACGGCATCATCACCACATTGCTCGCAGGCCGCGGCTCCTCGCTGACGCCGATCGCCGCGCCAATCGCCTATCTGCCGATCAAGATGGTCGCGAGCCCGACCTTCGGCCGGGTTTCGGCCGATGATCCCAATTACGTGCAGTACCGCCAGCATTTGCGGCGAACGACGGAAGAGCCGTTCGCGCTGTTTCTGCCGGGATAATCACGACGCAAGCTTGTCGGTCGCTGTGGGCGCGTTGAACTGCCTGCGCAGCGTCGGCTTGTGAATCTTGCCCGTGGCATTGCGCGGCAGCGCATCGACGAACTCGATCAGCCGCGGGCATTTGAAGCGCGCCAGGTTGGCGGCGCAATGGGCGTGAATTTCGGCAGATGTCAATGTGTGGCCGGGCTTCACGGCGACAATCGCCATGCCGACCTCACCCCATTGCTGATCGGGGATGCCGATAACGGCAGCCTCCGCGATTGCGGTGAGCTGATGCAGCACGCTCTCGACTTCGGCCGGATAGACGTTCTCGCCGCCGGAAATGTACATGTCCTTCCAGCGGTCGACGATGTAGTAGAAGCCTTCCTCGTCGACGCGCGTGGCGTCACCGGTGTGCAGCCAGCCGTCGGTGAAGGATGATTGGTTGGCGTCGGGCCGGTTCCAGTAGCCGGGCGTGACGTTCGGCCCCTTGACCCAGAGTTCGCCGAGCTCGCCGACATCCGCGTCCGTCCCGTCGGGGCGGACGATCCGCACTTCCGTATGCAGCACCGGCTTGCCAGACGAGCCGGCCTTGCGCGCGGCGTCCTCGCGGTCGAGCGCCAGCACGGCCGGCGACGTCTCGGTCATGCCGTAGCCCTGCTGCAGAGCGACGCCGCGCTCTTCCCATACTTTCAGGAGCGGCACCGGCATCGGCGCGCCGCCGACGCCGCCGATCACGAGGCGGCTGAAATCGGCTGTCGCAAACGAGGGATGCTGCGCCATGAATTGGTAGATCGACGGCACGCCGAAGAATTGTGTAATGCCGTATGCTGGATCGCTGATCAGTTGCAGCGCCAGACCAGGATCGAACGCACGCATGATCAGGACAGTGCCGCCGGCATGCAGCACCGGGTTGGTGTAGCAATTGAGCCCGCCGGTGTGGAACAGCGGCAAGACGGTGAGCAGCACGGTCGACGGCGAGACATAGGCGGGGCCGCCAAGATTGACGCAATTCCAGAACGTCATGCCGTGGGTGATGATCGCGCCCTTGGGCTGGCCTGTGGTGCCCGAGGTATACATGATGGTCGAGATGTCATCATGGGTGATGTTCTCGAAGCGTTCGAGCGGCTTCGAAGCCGTGATCGCCGCTTCATAGGAACCGCCGGGGCCGAACAGCAGCGCCGATGAAATGTTGCAGAGTTTGGCAACCGTCAGCGCGACTTCCGCAAGGTCGGTGTCGTGGATCATGACCGTCGGCGAGGCATCGCCGACGATGAACTGCAATTCCGGAACCGTAAGCCGCGTATTCAGCGGCAGGAAGACCGCCCCTAACCGGCCGCAGGCGAACTGCACTTCGAGCGTATCTGTCGTGTTCAGTGCCAGCACGGCCACGCGGTCGCCGCGCTTGACGCCGAGCTTGTCGCGCAGATGAGTGGCCAGGCGCGAAATGCGGGCGTCGAACTCTGCGTATGAGAGGCGGCGGTCACTCGCGAGGTCGATGGCCGCAATCTTGCCCGGCGTGCGGCGGCCGAAATGGGCGATCCAGTCGTAATAGCGTACCGAGGGCATGCTTCCTCCAGGGCAGGGCGGTCTTGCGCCGCCTGATATCGGCCGATCTTATCTCATTTTTATCTGATGAAGCCGGCATATCGGCGTAATGTCTTGCGTTGTGTAGCTGGTCGCAGCGCCAAGTTGGCCGCAGCCGCTCAACGCAAGTTTGCGCCGGCCAAATCGGGGCATCGTGATCCCTGGAGGAAAAGCATGCTGGAGCGTACAATGGTGCAAAGCCCGTTCTATACGGCGGACCATGAAGCGTTCCGCGATGTGATGCGCCGCTTCGTAGCGCGCGAGATCGAACCCTTTGCTCATGAATGGGACGAGGCCGGCGAGTTTCCCCGCGAACTCTATCGCAGGGCGTCCGAGATCGGGCTGCTCGGGCTCGGCTTCCCGGAAGAATATGGCGGAGTGCCTGCCGACCAGTTCATGAAAATCGTGGCGTCGCAGGAGCTGGCACGCGCCGGCGCCGGCGGGGTCAGCTCGAGCCTGATGAGCCACACCATCGGTTCGCCGCCGATCGCGCACGCTGCAAAGCCCGAGGTCAAGGCGAGGGTGCTGCCGCAGGTGCTGGCGGGCCAGAAGATTTCGGCGCTCGCGATCACGGAGCCGAGCGGCGGCTCCGACGTTGCCAACCTCCGCACCAAAGCGCGGCGCGAGGGCGATCATTACGTCGTCAGCGGCGAGAAGACTTTTATCACCTCCGGCATGCGGGCCGATTATCTGACCGTTGCGGTGCGCACTGGCGCTGAGGGACCGGGCGGCGTCAGCCTCCTGCTGATCGAAGGCGATACGCCGGGCCTGTCGCGCACGAAGCTCAAGAAGATGGGCTGGTGGGCGTCGGATACCGCGACGCTGCATTTCGACGAGTGCCGCGTGCCGGTAGAAAACCTGATCGGTGAGGAGGGCCAGGGCTTCAAGATCATCATGCGCAATTTCAACAGCGAGCGCATGGGCATGGCGGCGAGCTGCACGGCCTATGCCCGCGTCTGCGTCGAAGAGGCGATTGCCTATGCCAAGGAGCGCAAGACCTTCGGCAAGCCGATCGCGCAGCACCAGGTGATTCGTCACAAGATCGTGGATATGGCGCAGAAGGTTGCGGCGTCGCAGGCGATGCTGGAAATGCTGGCGTGGCGGCTCGGGCAGGGCGAGAGCCCCGTTGCCGAAATCTGCATGATGAAGAACCAGGCCACGCAAACCATGGCGTTCTGCGCCTCCGAGGCGGTACAGATTTTCGGCGGCGCCGGCTTCATGCGCGGCGTCAAGGTCGAGCGCATCTACCGCGAGGTCAAGGTCAACGCCATTGGCGGCGGCACCGAGGAGATCATGAAAGATCTCGCTTCACGGCAGATGGGATTGTGAGGCAAGCACCGTCATTCCGGGGCGCGCGGAGCGCGAACCCGGAATCCAGAGCTGGTGAACCGAGATTCTCAGATGCGCAATTGCGCATCGTGGTTCGCCCGCTTCGCGGACGCCCCAGAATGACGAAGGAAAAATGAAACGATGCTCTTCACCGCCGATCACGACGAACCCCGCCGCATCCTGCAAAAATTCATCGCCGCCGAGATCAATCCCTTTGTTGACGAATGGGAGAAGAACGACATTTTCCCGGCGCATGAATTGTTCAAGAAGCTTGGCGACCTCGGCTTTCTCGGCCTCAACAAGCCAGTCGAGTTCGGCGGCCAAGGACTCGATTATTCCTACGCGCTGATGATGGCCGAGGAACTCGGCGCCATCAAATGCGGTGGCGTGCCGATGGCGATCGGGGTGCAGACCGATATGGCTACTCCTGCGTTGGCGCGGTTCGGCTCCGATGAGGTGCGCCACGAATTTCTGGCGCCAGCGATTGCGGGCGATGCGGTTGCCTGTGTCGGCGTATCGGAGCCGGGTGCCGGTTCCGACGTCGCCTCGATCAAGACGAGTGCGCGTTCCGACGGGGACGATTACGTCATCAACGGCGGCAAGATGTGGATCACCAACGGCGTGCAGGCCGACTGGATCTGCCTGCTCGCCAACACCAGCGACGATCAGGTCCACCGCAACAAGTCGCTGATTTGCGTGCCGATGAAAGCCAGGGGCGTGCAGGTGGCGCGCAAGCTCGACAAGCTGGGCATGCGCTCGTCCGATACCGCGCAGATCTTCTTCGACAATGTCCGGGTGCCCAAGCGCAACCGGATCGGCGAGGAAGGCAAGGGCTTTACCTACCAGATGATCCAGTTCCAGGAGGAGCGGCTGTGGGGCGCGGCGGCCTGCCTCAAGGCGCATGAATACATCATCGCCGAAACGATCGAATATACCCGCAACCGCAAGGCTTTCGGCGGCTCGATCCTCGATAACCAGACCGTGCACTTCAAACTTGCTGAAATGCAGACAGAGGTCGAACTGCTGCGCTCGCTGATCTATCGTGCCGGCGAAGCGCTTGTTGCCGGCGAGGACGTGACGCGGCTTGCTACCATGGCCAAGCTCAAGGCCGGGCGTCTTGGCCGCGAACTCACCGACGCCTGTCTGCAGTATTGGGGCGGCATGGGCTTCATGAACGAGACGCCTGTCAGCCGGGCCTATCGCGACAGTCGCCTGACCTCGATCGGCGGCGGCGCGGACGAGGTGATGCTGATGGTGCTGTGCAAGATGATGGGCACGCTGCCCGGCGTGAAGCAGAAATAGCGGCGAAACGAGATCGGCGGGTCGTGCCGCAGTCCCACAATCATGAATGGAAAATCGAGATGCTCTATCAGGAGAGCCAGAAGGTCGTCGAACTGACGCATCGTCTTCAGTCCTTCATGGACCGCTATGTCTATCCGAATGAGGGGCGGTACTATCGCGAGGCGGAAGATCTGGGTCCCTGGAAGGTTTTCCCCGTGGTTGAGGAACTGAAGCCCAAAGCCAAGGAGGAGGGGCTTTGGAATCTGTTCCTGCCGGAAAGCGAGCATGGTGCCGGCTTGACCAACCTCGAATACGCGCCGCTATGCGAGATCATGGGGCGGTCGCATCTCGCGCCGGAGCTGTTCAATTGCTCGGCGCCCGACACCGGCAATATGGAAGTGCTGGCGCGCTATGGCACCAGGGAGCATCAGGAGCGGTGGCTCAGGCCGCTACTCGAAGGCGAAATCCGCTCCTGCTTTGCCATGACCGAGCCGGCCGTTGCCTCCAGCGACGCCACCAATATCGAGAGCTCGATCGTTCGCGATGGCGATCATTACGTCATCAATGGCCGCAAGTGGTATACGACCAACGCGACCGATCCACGCTGCAAGATCTGTATCTTCATGGGCAAGACCGATCCGGACAATCCGGATCGCCATCGCCAGCAGTCGATGATCCTGGTGCCGATGGATACGCCCGGCATTCGGGTGCTTCGCCCGCTTCCCGTGTTCGGGTTCTACGGCGTGCCCGATCGCGCGTCGGAAGTCGTATTCGAGAACGTGCGTGTTCCCGCAACGAACATGCTGCTCGGCGAGGGACGGGGCTTTGAGATTGCGCAGGGGCGTCTTGGTCCCGGCCGCATCCATCATTGCATGCGGTTGATCGGACTTGCCGAACGGACCCTCGAGAAGATGTGCGTCCGGACCCGCAGTCGCGTTGCCTTCGGCAAGCCGGTTTCGGAGCAAACTGTCACGCAGGAGCGGATCGCGGAGTCGCGTATCATGATCGAGCAGGCGCGGTTGTTGACCCTGAATGCGGCTCACATGATGGATACAGTCGGCAACCGGGCGGCGAAGGCCGAGATCGCGATGATCAAGGTCGCGGTTCCAAACATGGCGTGTCAGGTCGTCGACTGGGCTATTCAGGCGCACGGCGGCGGCGGCACCAGCAACGATTTCGGGCTGGCCGCGGCCTATGCTACCGCGCGTCTGCTTCGCCTGGCTGACGGCCCGGATGAGGTCCATCGCAATCAGATTGCCCGCCTCGAACTGCGGAAACACAGCAACGCCTGAGACTGAATGGCGGTTCACGCACCGCGCCTGTGGCCAGCACATAGACGCAAGACCGGAAGCCTTGCAGCCTCCTACGTTTCATTCGACGACTGCGCGAAGCGTAGTGCAGCCGGGGAACGTAACCTGGGAGGAAGGCATGACCACGCTCAACCGTCGTTCGCTTTTGGCTGGATCGGCAGCGGCCGGTGTCGTGGCGCTTGCGGGCCCCTCCCGTGCCGAAGACACTCCCGGCGTTACCGCGACTGAGATCAAGGTCGGCTGCACCACTTCGCTGAGCGGACCGGTGTCGGCGTTGGGCACGATCGCGAAATGCTCGGATGCCTATTTCCGTATGATCAACGACCAGGGCGGCATCGCCGGCCGCAAGATCAATTTCATCTATTATGACGACGCCTTCAATCCGGCGAAAACCGTCGAGCAAACCAGGAAGCTGATCGAAAGTGACAATGTCGCCTTCCTGTTTTCGATGCTCGGCACGGCGCCGAACTCGGCCGTGGTCAAGTACGTCAATTCAAAGAAGGTGCCGCATCTGTTCCTGTCGGTGAACGGCGACAAATGGGGCGATTACCAAAACTACCCCTGGACCATGGGCTTTGCGCCGAGTTCGAGAACCGAGGCGCAGATCTTCGCCAAATACGCGCTGAGCCAGAAGCCCGACGCGAAGTTTGCCCTGCTCTACCAGAACGACGACCTCGGCAAGGATTTCGTCAACGGTCTGCGCGACGTGATGGGGCCGCGCTACGATTCCATGGTGAAGGCGGTGTCATACGAAGTCACCGATCCGACGATCGATTCGCAGGTGGTCGCGCTGCGCGCCAGCAACGCGGATGTGCTGATCTCGGGCGTCACGGCGAAGTTTGCCGCGCAGTCGATCCGGAAGGTCTACGAACTCGGCTGGAAACCGATGCATTTCGTCACCAGCGGCGCAGCCTCTGTCGCCTCGACCATCATGCCGGTCGGGGCCGAGCGCGCGGTCGGTGTCATCACCTCGGTATATATCAAGGATCCGTCCGATCCGGCGTGGTCGGAAGATCCGGCGATCAAGGACTACCTCATATTCATGGCGAAGTACTACGGCGAAGGGAATCCGAAGGAGTTCCTCAACGCGTACGGCTATACGGTGACGTCGGTGCTGCGCGTCCTGCTTGAGCAGTGCAAGGGGAATTTCAGCCGCGAAAGCATTATGCGGGAGGCGAACAACCTCAGGAATGTCGAGGTCCCGACGCTGTTGCCAGGCGTCCGTGTCAACACTAGCCCGACCAACCACCATCCGTTGCGTCAGATGCAGTTGCAGCGCTGGGATGGAAAAGGCTATGTCCGGTTCGGCAATATCATCGAGGGGGCAGATCTCTGACCGCGGCGCCCGCCGGAACGTACGAAGATATCGTTGCGGACGGCCTGCCGGCGTTCCAGACTGCCTGCTATCAAGAAAAGGGGACGCCTGATGATCACGCTCTATCACTGCGACGGCGCGCGCTCGTTCCGTCCCCTCTGGATGCTGGAAGAGATGGGCCTGCCGTATGAGTTGAAGATGCTGCCGTTCCCGCCACGGGTGTTCGCCAAGGAATATCTCGCCATCAATCCGCTCGGCACCATTCCGTTCATGATCGACGGCGAGACCAAGATGACGGAGTCCTCCGGCATCTGTTATTACCTCGGCACCAAATACGGCCCGACGCCGCTGGTGGTTGGGCTGCACGACCCGGCCTATGGCGCCTTCCTGAACTGGATGTTTTTCAGCGACGCCACGCTGACCTTTCCGCAGACGCTGGTGCTGAGATACAGCCAGCTCGAGCCGGAGGAACGGCGGAACCCGCAAGTCGCCGGCGACTACGCCAAATGGTTCCTGGGTCGGCTGCGCGCGGTCGAGGCAGCGACCGCCAATGCCGAAAACCTGTGCGCCGGCCGGTTCACCGCAGCCGATATCGTCAACGGCTATGCGCTGCGGCTGGCCGACAATATCGGCCTGGCCAAGGATTTCGGGCCGAATGTCAGGGCCTATTGGGCTCGGCTGCAGGAACGCGAAGGCTATCAGCGCGCGGTTGCGGCTGAGCGCAAGGCAGGCATCGAGCAAAACGTCGCGCCGCGCGTCCGGGCCTGAGGGGTTGCGTCATTCCGGGTCTGGTCCTTCGGACCATGCCGGAATGACGGATTCTGCCATGGCCACGTCCTGAATTTCAGCTATGGTTGCTCCCATCGCAGCGGCCAGAGAGCCGCGCGAGGAGGACGAGCCATGGACGACAACGGCCACAAATCCGGCCACCTGATGCTGATCACCCCGGAGCGCGTATTCTACGCCGGCCTGCTCGGCCGTCCGCGGCAACGCTGCTCGGGGGCATTCAATATCTACGTCTCGATCGAGGGCGGACTTTGGCTGACGACCGCCGATGGCCGTGAGAGCCATGGCGAGATGGTCGCCGTACTTCCGAACATCAGGCACACCATCGCCAGCGACTATCGCTCGGTGCTGAGCGTCGTGATCGAACCGGAGAGCGTTCGCCCCGGTGTGCTCGAAGACCTTGCCAACCGCCTCGCGGGGCCTGCGGGCGAAGCTTTCACCAGTCGCATCCGCACCGCCTATAGCGAACTGCGCGAGCATCACGCAGGCGACGAGTTCACCAGCGCCGAATTCGATACTCTCTGTCTTGGCGAAGCGTTGCCGCGGCGGGTGGTCGACCCGCGCGTGGCGCGCGCGATTCTGCAGATCGGACAATTCACCGGCGAGCCGGTGACGGCGGCAAGCTGCGCGGCGGAAGCCGGATTGTCGCCGTCGCGCTTCCTGCATCTGTTCAAGGAGGAGACAGGAATTTCTTTCCGCTCGTTCCGCGCCTGGAAGCGCGCGCGGCATCTGTTGCACTTCGCCAACCAGGACATCAACCTTGCGCATCTGGCGCAGGACATCGGCTATCCCGATTCCACGCATTTCAGCCACTCGATCCGCCGCTTCTACGGGCTGAAGCCGCGCGCGATCTTCTCCGGCTCGCGCGATCTTGCGATCTATAGCCACCGACGCGCCAGCATCGACAATAGCGGGTGGACGCAAGAAGCCGGCTGATGCCGGACGCATGATCGCTCAAGATAGTTCTGCGATCTTTCGCGTCTTGCAATCGAAGGCTGATCCATGGGCGACAAGGCCGTCATTACATGTTCGCTGAACGGCGTGCTGACTGATCCGAAACAGCACAATGTGCCTGTCACGCCGGAGCAGATGGCGCACGAGGCCAGGGCCGCGTTCAACGCCGGCGCCAGCATCATGCACATCCATCTGCGCCAGCAGGAGCCGAACAAGGGGCATCTGCCGTCCTGGGACGTCAACGTGTCCAAGGAGATTCAGCAGGCGATACGCGAGGCCTGCCCCGGCGTCATCATCAATCACACCACGGGTACGTCGGGTCCGAAATATCAGGGGGCGCTTGATTGTGTGCGCGAGACCAGGCCCGAGATCGCCGCCTGCAATGCCGGCTCGCTGAATTATCTCAAGGTGAAGGCCGACAACACCTGGGCCTGGCCGCCGATGATGTTCGACAACGCGGTCGAGAAGGTGCAGGACTATCTCGACGCGATGAAGGAGGCGGGCACGATTCCCGAATTCGAATGTTTCGACGTCGGCATCGTACGCTGCGTCGGCATGTATCGTCAGACCGGCATGTACTCCGGGCCGCTGGAATACAACTTCGTGATGGGCGTTGCGTCAGGCATGCCGGCCGACCCGGAGCTGCTGCCGATCCTGTTGAAGCTGAAGCTGCCGGAAGCGCATTGGCAGGTGACCGCGATCGGCCGCGCCGAAATCTGGCCGCTGCACCAGCGCTGCGCCGATCTCGGCGGTCACTTGCGTACCGGGCTTGAAGATACGTTCTATCTCGCCGACGGCACCAAGGTGACTTCGAACGGGCAGTTGATAGAGGCCATCGCTGCCTGCGCACGGCGCGCGGGCCGTGAGATCGCCAGCCCGGCGGAAGCGCGAAAGATTTTCGGAACGAAACACTGAGCGTCTGATGTCTCGCGTCATTGTGAGCGCGGCGAAGCAATCCATTTCACTGCAAGGAAGCATGGATTGCTTCGCTCGCAATGACGACGTGTCAGGCGCTTCCGGTCACATTCAAGTCGTCTAAGGGGCGAATCACATGACCAATCTGACAGCGACCGGCGGCGTACCCGGTCCCGGGCGCATCGGGCGGGTGGCGATCGGCGATCTCCTGAAGCGCGCCGCGGCGCGCTTTCCCGACCGCATCGCGCTCACCGACGGTGCGCGTCGCGTGACCTTCACCGAGCTCGAACGGGACGCCAACCGGTTTGCGAACTATCTCGTCCAGCGTGGCCTGAAGCCGGGTGAGAAGATTTCGACCATCTGCAACAATTCGGTCGAATTCGTCAAAGCGCTGTTCGGCATCCACCGCGCAGGCCTCGTCTGGGTGCCCATCAACACCATGCTCGGCCCGGCTGATATGGATTACATCCTCGATCATGCCGAGGTGCGTTTTGCGCTGATCGACGACGTCATGCATGCGCAGGCCGACCGCCGCGCTGTACTGGAAAAGCGCGGCATGCAGATGATCGCGATCGACCTGGCCGGCAAGGTCGCTGCGACGGGCCTGGAGAATTTCAACGACCTGCTGAAAGGCCAATCCGAGATCGAGCCCGATATCGAGTTCGACGATCGCGATTTGGCGATGATCATCTACACGTCAGGCACGACGTCGCGGCCCAAGGGGGCGATGCACTGTCATCTTGCCGTTGTCATGGCCGTGATGAGCAACGCCATCGAAATGAAGCTTGGCCGGGAGGACGGCATCACCGGGCAGTTTCCGCTGTTCCACTGCGCCGGCCATGTGCTGCTGTTGAGCTATCTGTCGGTCGGCGGCCGCATGGCGCTGATGCGCGGCTTCGATCCCGTGGTCTGCATGGAAGCCATCGTGCGCGACAAGCTGACGGTCTTCGTCGGCCTGTCGCTGATGTACCAGGCGATCCTCGATCACCCGCGCCGGAAGGAGTTCGATCTTTCGGGCTTGCGGACCTGCATCTATACCATGGCGCCGATGGGCCGGCCGCTGCTCGAGCGCGCTATGGCCGACATGTGTCAGAACTTCGTGCTGACATCAGGCCAGACCGAAATGTATCCGGCCACCACGATGTCGCAGCCGGACCGCCAGCTCCAACGCTTCGGCAATTATTGGGGCGAATCGTTGATCGTCAACGAGACCGCTATCATGGACGACAACGGAAATCTGTTGCCGCGTGGCGAGGTGGGCGAACTCGTGCATCGCGGGCCGAACGTGATGATGGGGTATTACAAGGATCCCAAGGCGACCGAAGAGGCGCGCAAGTTCGGCTGGCACCACACCGGCGATCTCGCACTGATCGATGAGCACGGCGAAGTGCTGTTCCTGGACCGCAAGAAGGACATGATCAAGTCCGGCGGGGAGAACGTCGCCTCCGTCAAGATCGAGGAGACGCTGCTTGCCCACCCTGCCGTGCAGAACGCCGCAGTGGTCGGTCTGCCGCATCCGCAATGGGGCGAGGCAGTGTCTGCCTTTGTCAAGTTGAAGCCGGGGGCGCAAGCCGATGAAGCCGGAATTGCCGAACATTGCCGCAAGCATCTCGGCGGCTTCCAGGTCCCGAAGCTGGTGCGTATCCTCGACGAAATGCCGATGACAGCGACCGGCAAGCTGCGCAAGGTCGAATTGCGGCAGGCCTTCAGCGAACATTTCACTGGAAAGTAGATCGCAGATGGCCGTCATCGAATCGACGATCGCAACTGGCAGCCCCGGGTACAAGGCCAACCGCGATGGCATGCTGGCGTTGATCGCGCGGATGCGCTCGCTGGAAGATCGTACGCGGACGGCATCGGCCGCGGCCAAAGATCGGTTCCACAGGCGCGGCCAACTGCTGCCGCGCGAGCGCGTGGCGCTGGTGCTCGACCCCGGCTCGCCCTTCATCGAACTGTCGACACTCGCCGGCTACATGTTCGACGTGCCGGATGCGGAGAAGAGCGTGCCCGGGGGCGGCGTGATCGCGGGCATCGGCTTCGTCTCCGGCATCCGCTGCATGGTCAGCGCCAATGATTCCGGCATCGACGCCGGCGCATTGCAGCCCTACGGCCTCGACAAGACGTTGCGCGTGCAGGAACTGGCGCTGGAGAACAAGCTGCCTTACGTGCAGCTGGTCGAAAGCGCCGGCGCCAATCTGCTGCGCTACCGCGTCGAGGATTTTATCCGGGGCGGAAACATCTTTCGCAATCTCGCGCTGCTCTCGGCGGCCGGCTTGCCGGTCGTTACCGTCACACATGGATCGTCCACGGCTGGCGGCGCCTACCAGACTGGGCTCTCCGACTACATCGTCATGGTCCGCGGCCGCACCCGCGCGTTTCTGGCCGGACCGCCGCTGCTGAAGGCTGCAACGGGCGAGATCGCGACCGAGGAGGAGCTCGGCGGCGCCGAGATGCATACCTCCATTTCGGGCCTCGGCGACTATCTGGCTGAGGACGATCGCGACGCGCTTCGTATCGCACGCGACATCATGGCCAATCTGGAATGGGATCGGCCGAAGCAGGCGCAAGTATCATTCAAGCCACCGCGCTATGACGCCGACGAGCTGCTCGGCATCATGCCGATGGACCACAAGCGCCCGGTCGACATGCGCCAGGCCATCGCGCGCTTCGTCGATGATTCCGATTTCACCGAGTTCGGCGCCAATTACGGTCCCGCCACCGTGTGTGGCCACGCCCGGATCGAAGGACAGGCGATCGGGATCATCACCAACAACGGCCCGCTTGACGTGCCCGGCGCCAACAAGGCGACGCATTTCATCCAGGCCTGCTGCCAGTCGCGCACGCCGCTGCTCTACATGAACAACACCACCGGCTATATGGTCGGCAAGGCCTATGAGGAAGCCGGCATGATCAAGCACGGCTCCAAGATGATCCAGGCAGTGACGTCGGCGACCGTGCCGCAGATCACGATCTACTGCGGCGCTTCCTTCGGCGCCGGCAATTATGGCATGTGCGGGCGCGGCTTCCATCCGCGGTTCTGCTTCTCCTGGCCCAATGCCAAGACCGCCGTGATGGGCGGCGAGCAGGCCGCCGAAACCATGGCGATCGTGACCGAGGCTGCGGCGGCGCGGCGGGGCAAGCCGATCGAGAAGGACAAGCTGGAGGCGATGAAGGCGCAGATCACGGGTGTGTTCGACGGCCAGATGGACGTGTTCTCGACCAGCGCGCGCGTGCTGGACGACGGCGTGATCGATCCCCGCGATACCCGCAGCGTGCTTGCGGAAGTGCTGGCGATCTGCCGTGAGGCCGAGGCCCGCTCGCCGCAGCGCATGCAATTCTCGGTCGCGCGGCCATGAGCGGGACTGAGATGAAACGAACGCCGTTCTTCAAGATCCTCATCGCCAACCGCGGCGAAATCGCGCTGCGGATCATGCGCACCGCGCGCCGTCTCGGCTATGGGGTCGTCGCGGTGTATTCCGACGCCGACTGCGACGCCTTGCACGTGCGCGAGGCGGATTCTGCCGTGCGGATTGGGGAGGCACTGCCGACGCAGTCCTACTTGCGAATCGATGCGATCATTGCTGCGGCCAAGGCCAGCGGCGCGACCGCGGTGCATCCAGGCTACGGCTTCCTCGCCGAGAACGAGGATTTTGCGCAGGCCTGCCGCGATGCCGGGCTGGTCTTCATCGGCCCGTCGCCGGAGGCGATCCGGGCGATGGGCAACAAGGCCGGCGCCAAGGACATCATGCGGAAGGCCGGAGTACCTGTGGTGCCCGGCTATCAGGGCGCGGACCGGGACGACGCAGTGATGCTGGCGGAGGCCAGGAAGATCGGCTTCCCCGTAATGATCAAGGCGGTCGCCGGCGGCGGCGGCCGCGGCATGCGGCTGGTCGAGGACGCCGCAGCATTTCCCGATGCGCTGCGCAACGCAAGGTCGGAGGCGCAGGGCGCGTTCGGCGACCCAACCGTCATCCTGGAGCGCGCCATTCTCGATCCCCGCCATATCGAGATCCAGGTGTTCGGCGACCGTTACGGCAATGCCATCCATCTCGGCGAGCGCGATTGCTCCGTGCAGCGCCGGCACCAGAAGCTGATCGAGGAAGCGCCGTCGCCGAAGGTGACGTCGGAACTGCGGGCGCGGATGGGTGCCGTCGCCGTCGCAGCAGTCAAATCGATCGGCTATGAAGGCGCCGGTACGCTGGAATTTCTGCTCGATGAGCGCGGTGAGTTCTATTTCATGGAAATGAACACACGGCTTCAGGTCGAGCATCCCGTCACCGAAGCGATTACCGGGCTCGATCTGGTCGAGCTGCAATTGCGCATCGCCGCGGGTGAACCGCTTGGGCTCAGGCAGGAAGATGTCAGATTCTCCGGCCATGCCATCGAGGTACGGCTGTGCTCGGAAGACGCGCACCATGACTTCATGCCGCAATCGGGGCGAATGGCGTTGTGGCAGATGCCGGATGGCATCCGCGTCGAGCACGCGCTGCAATCGGGTTCGGAGATTTCGCCGTTCTACGATTCGATGATCGCCAAGATCATCAGCCATGGTGCCGACCGCAACGAGGCGCGGGGCCGGCTGATCTGTGGATTGGAGCAGGCTGCCGCATTCGGCGTCACCACAAATCAGGGATTTCTGATTTCCTGTTTGCGCCATCCTGCTTTTGCGAAGGGCGAAGCGACCACTTCTTTCATCGGCAGTCATCGCGATGAACTGCTGGCTCGGCGGGCGAACGACAAGGCGGAAGCTGGGCTGGCGGCATTGCTGCTTTACGTCACCAACCCGCATGCGCCACCCTGGCGCAGCGGACGTAGTCTGGCAGCGACGTTTCCGCTGACGATGCGGATCGACCTTGGGCATGGTGCGACCGACGTTGATATCGTTCGGAATCGCGACGGAAGTTACCTGGCGAGCCTCAACGGCGGCGAGCATCGTTTCGAGATCGAGCAGCTCGGCTCCGATACGATCCGCTTCCGTACCGACGGCATCATGGAGTCAGCCAGGTTCCTGCGCGACGACGACCGGCTTCATATCCTGCATCGTGGCGCCACGATCGCCGCGCGTGATCTGACGTTAGCATCGCCGGTTTCCGCGGCGGGCAGCGGCGGCGACGGCAAGGTGCGCGCGGCGATGAATGGTCGCGTGGTCGCCGTGCTGGTCACGCCAGGCGAGCAGGTTACGGCCGGCCAGCCCGTGATGACGCTGGAGGCAATGAAGATGGAGCACGTGCATACGGCAGGCGTTGCCGGCACGGTGTCGGCCATCGATGTTGCTGAGGGCGAGCAGGTGACGACGGGCAGGATCGTCGTGGAGATCGCGGCGGCCTGACGCGTCGTCCCGGCCAAGCGAAGCGCGAGCCGGGACCCACAACCACCAATGCTGGTCTTGCGAAAGCTGGAGCCACAGCTCGCTTCAATTCGATCGCCTGTGGTTCTGGGTCCCTCGTTCGCTGGGACGACGAATGAGTCACTCTGCCCGCCCCGTTCCGTCATTCAACCAGCACGCCACTTCGTGCCGCTCGCCTGCTTCCTCCAGCGCCGGCCGCTCCACCTTGCAGCGGTCCATCACGTAGCGGCAGCGGGTGTGGAAGGCGCAGCCCGAGGGCGGATTGATCGGGCTCGGGACGTCGCCGTCGACCATCGGCGCGAGGCGTTTGGCCTTGGGATCGGCGATTGGGACCGACGCCAGCAAGGCTTGCGTGTAGGGATGGCGCGGGTTGGCGAACAGTTCGGTCTTGTCGGCGATCTCGACAATGCGCCCGAGATACATCACGGCGACGCGGTGGCTGATATGGGCGACGACGGCAAGGTCGTGGGCGATGAACAGGTAGGAGAAATCGTTCTTGCGCTGCAGGTCGATCAACAGGTTGATCACCTGCGCCTGGATCGAGACGTCGAGCGCCGATACCGGCTCGTCGCACACGATCAGGCTCGGCCCGAGCGACAGCGCGCGTGCGATGCAGATGCGCTGCCGCTGGCCGCCGGAGAACTGATGCGGATAATTCTTCATCTGGTCGGGCCGCAGGCCTACCTGCGCGAACAACTCCGCGACGCGTTCCTGCTGCGCGCGCCCGGTCGCAAGCCCATGCACGCCAAGCGGCTCGCCGACGATATCGCCTGCGGTCATGCGCGGATTGAGCGAGGCGAACGGATCCTGAAATACGATCTGCATCGAGCGGCGATACGGCCGCATCTCGGCCTTGCTGAGGCCGGTAATATCGGTGCCGTTCAACCTGATGGCGCCGCTGGACGGCTCGACCAGCCGGAGCACGCTGCGCGCGACCGTCGATTTGCCGCAACCCGATTCGCCGACGAGGCCAAGCGTTTCGCCTCTGCCGACCGAGAAGCTGACGCCATCGACGGCGTGCACGGTGCCGACCCGACGTCGCAAGACGCCGCCGCGCACAGCGTAATGCTTGACGAGGTCGGTGACTTCCAGCAGCGGGCGTTGATCGGTCATGGCGCGCCCACCAATTCCGTCGCGCGCCAGCACGCTGCGAGATGATTGGCATCGACTTCCTGCAGCGGCGGATATTCGGCGCGGCAGCGGTCGATGGCGAGGCGGCAGCGCGGCGCAAAGGCGCAGCCGGGCGGCAGGTTGGTCAGCGACGGCACCATGCCCGGAATCTCGTTCAGCCGTGCATCGGTCTTGGCGCCAAACGAGATTACCGCCGGCATCGAGGCCATCAGCCCGCGGGTGTAGGGATGCTTCGGATTCTCGAACAGGTCCTCCACAGTCGCTTCCTCGACCTTCTTGCCAGCATACATCACGATGACGCGCTGTGCGGTTTGGGCAACCACGCCGAGATCATGCGTGATCAGGATCAGGCCGGTGCCGAGCGTCTTCTGCAGATCGACGATCAGCGCCAGAATTTGCGCCTGAATCGTTACGTCGAGCGCGGTGGTCGGCTCGTCCGCGATCAAGAGCGCCGGCCGGCAGGCGAGCGCCATCGCGATCATCGCGCGTTGCCGCATCCCGCCGGAGAGCTGGTGCGGATATTCCTGCGCCCGCCGCTGCGGTTCGGGGATGCGCACGAGGCGCAGCATCTCGACCGCTTTCGCCCAGGCTTCCTTTGACGTCATTTCCTGATGCAGGCGAAGCACTTCGGTAATCTGGTCGCCGATCCGCATCACCGGATTGAGCGAGGTCATCGGCTCCTGAAAGATCATCGAAATCCGGTTGCCGCGGATGTCACGCATCTTGGCATCGTCGAGACCGAGCAGATCGGTTCCCTCCAGCGTCACCGAACCGCCGACCACCCGGCCCGGCGGATCTGGCACCAGCCGCATCACCGACAATGCGGTCACGCTCTTGCCGCAGCCGGACTCGCCGACGATGGCCAGCGTCTCGCCGCGGCGCACGGTGAACGACACATCGTCGACCGCGCGGAACAGTCCCGAATTGGTGAAGAACACCGTCTGCAGGTTCTTTACCTCGAGAATAGTCTCGTCCTTGCCCTCCCTCATCAGCCGCGCTGCCTCGGATCGAGGATGTCGCGAAGCGCATCGCCGAACAGATTGGTGCCGAACACCGCCAGGCTGATGGCAACGCCCGGGAAGATCACGAGCCACGGGGCAACGCGGACATATTCCGCCGCCGATTCCGAGAGCATGCGGCCCCATGACGGATAAGGTTCGGGAATGCCGAGACCGAGGAACGACAGCGAGGCCTCGGTCAGGATGGTCGAACCGAGCTGTGCGGTTGCCAGCACGATCAGCGGCGCCAGCGTGTTGGGCAGCACGTGGCGCAGCGCAATGCGCATCTCGCTCATGCCGATCGATTTGGCAGCCTCGACGAACGGTTGCTCGCGCAGCGCCAGCGTATTGGCGCGGATCACGCGGGCGACCGTCGGGATGAGCGGAATCGCAATCGCGATGATCACGTTCGGCAGCGAGGGGCCGAGCGCCGCCGTCATCACCAGCGCCAGCACCAGCAACGGTAGCGCCTGCAGGATATCGGTAATGCGCTGGAACAGGAGATCGACCCAGCCCGACAGATAGCCCGAGGCGAGGCCGACGATGACGCCGATCGACGATCCCAGGGCGGTGGCGCCGATGCCGACGGCCAGCGATATCCGGGCGCCGTGAATGATCCGGCTCCAGACGTCGCGACCGAATGAATCGGTGCCCATCCAGTGCTGCGCGCTGGGCGCAGCCAGCCGCTGCGCGGAATCGACGCTGAGCGGGTCGTAGCGGTCGATCAGGTCGGCCGAGATCGCCATCCAGACGAACATCACCATGATGACGAGGCCGATAGTTCCGAGCAGGTAGCGTTGCGCAAGGAATAGCAGCCGGCGCCAGCCATGCGTCGAATGGGCGCCGGCCCGTCTCAACTCGCTTTCGAAGTTAATCGTGGCCAAGTGGCTAATCCCCATACCGGATGCGCGGATCGATCGCGGCGTAAAGCATGTCGACTGTGAAGTTTGCGACCACCACCACCACCGCGATCAGCATCACGAGGTTCTGCACGATCGGGTAATCGCGCCAGCGCAGCGCCTCGACCAGAAAGCGGGCGACGCCGGGAATGTTGAACACGGTTTCGGTGACGATCAGCCCGCCGATCAGGAACGCCGCCTCGATGCCGATCACGGTAATCACAGGCAGGACGGCGTTCTTCAGCGCGTGGCGATAATTGACCGAGGCCTCGGAGGCGCCCTTGGCGCGCGCGGTGCGGATATAATCCTGCCGCAGGATCTCCAGCATCGAGGAGCGCGTGATGCGCATCGTCAGCGCGGCGCTGCGAAAGCCGACCGCCATCGCCGGCACGGCATAGATCGCGAACGCCTCGGTCCATGTTGCCGGGTTCGGATTGTAGATCGGCATGCTGCCGAACAGCGAAACGGACGCCATCAGGATCAACAGACCGAGCCAGAACGAGGGCAGCGACAGCCCGCTGAGGCTGACGACGCGGAGCGTGTAATCGAGCCGCGAGCCCTGATGCACCGCGCTGATAACCCCTAAGGGAATGCCGATCGAGGCGGAGAACAACAGCGCCAGCGCCGCCAGCCGCGCGGTGATCGGAATGCGCGGCAGGATCTCCTGCAGCGCCGGCTTTTCCGAGACGTATGAATAACCGAGATCGCCGTGCAGCAGCCCGCCGATCCAGTTCAGATATTGCTGGTAGATCGGCAGGTCGAGGCCCAGCTCCTTTTCGATGTTGGCCTTGTCGGTGGGATCGACGAAGCCGGCGGCGTCGAACAGGATGTCGACGATGTTGCCGGGAACGACGCGCAGCAACACGAAGATGATGATCGAGATCCCGATCAGGGTCACGAGCATCAAGGCGAGGCGTCGCACGATATAAGCAAACACCTGGCTACTCTCCCTGGCCCCACTGGCTAGAGCCGCTTCGGTTCCGATGCATCTCAGAACCGGGTTCTGGCTTTTTGCTTTGACGCGTTTTCTTCACGCGAACCGGCATCCACTTCGCAGGAAAACGCCATGGTTGCGGATCGACGTTACTTGTCCATCCAGACGTCTTCGTAGCGGTAGCCGTTGTAGGAGCTGTTCACCATGATGGTAATGCCCTTGACATAAGGCTGCCAGCAGGAGCCCGCTCGGCTATGCAGGATGATAGGCCGCGCCACGTCCTCCTGAAGCTTCTTGTCGATCTCCCAGACCAGCTTCTTGCGCTTGGCGGCATCCTTCTCCATCGACTGCTGGTCGAACAGCTTCTCGATTTCCCTGTTGCAGTAGTTGGTGTAGTTGCGCTCCGAGCCGCAGGAATAGTTCTCGTAGAACGACTGGTCGGGATCGTCGACGGCATTGCCGGTGAGGTTCAGGCCGAGCGAGTAATCCTTGCGGGCGACCTTCGGAAACCACTGCGCGGTATCGACGACGTCGAGCTCGGCGTCGACATAGATGCTCTTCATCTGATCGATCAGGATAACGGCGGGATCGCGGTAGATCGGGATGTTGCGCGTCGAGACCTTCACGCTGAGATGCTTGTCCGGGCCGTAGCCCGCCTTCTGCATCAGCTTGCGCGCCTCTTCCCGGTTGGCGTTGACGTCGGGGCCGTAACCCGGAATCGATTCCAGCATTTCCTTCGGCATCGCCCACAAGCCGCCCGGCGCGGGGAGCATGGTGCCGCCGATGTCGGCCTGTCCTTCGAACAGGATCGAGACGAAGGCCTTGCGGTCGAGCGCCAGCGCCAGCGCGCGGCGAATGTCGATATTGTCGAACGGCGGGGCGGACGAGTTGACGATGATGTTGGTCGAGACATTGACCGGCTCGACCACGCACACTGCGTTCGGCGCCTGCGACTTGACCTCCTTCAAGAGCGGGATCGACACTTCGGTCGGGAACGTCATGTCGAATTTCCCGGAGACAAATCCGAGAATGGCCGTCGAACGGTTGGTGATAATGGTGAACTCGATGCCGTCGAGGTGCGGCAGACCCTTCTTGAAGTAATCGGGATTCTTGGTGAGCTTGATCGATTCGTTGGCCTTGAACTCGACGAATTTGAACGGCCCGGTGCCGACCGGCTTGGTACGCATGTCGGCCGGGGAGACGTGGCAGGGGTAAACCGGGGTGTAGCCGGATGCGAGCAACGACAACAACGCCGGCTGCGGCCGCTTCAGGCTGAACGATGCCTCGAAATCGCCGTTTGTCGTCACGTCCTCGACCTGATTGTACCAGGACTTTCGCGGGTTCTGACGGAATTTTTGCTGCGACTTGCCCATCAGCATGTCGAAGGTGCATTTGACGTCGGCAGAGGTGAACGGCTTGCCGTCATGCCACTTGATGCCTTGCTTCAGTTTGAAAGTGAGTTTCTTGCCGTCGTCGCTCCAGGCCCAGCTCTCCGCCAGATCCGGGACGATGGAATCGACGCTGTTCTGCGCGACGTCCTGCTTGAATATGACCAGGTTGTTGAAGACCGGCATGAAGGGAATGTTGATCGAGAAGGTCGCGCCTTCATGAATCGAGGCGCTGCCGGGGCTGTCGCGATGATAGACCCTGAGGATCCCGCCCTGTTTCGGCTCGGCCGCCGACGCAACGTCGTAAGCCGGCAGCAACAACAATGCCGCGACGGCAAGTGCCCGCATGCTCCCCATGCACCCCTCCACATTTTTACTCGGTCTCAAACTGGCCGATTGCGCCAGACGATAGCATGACCGCGCATCGGGGCAACCGGGCAAGGCGGCATGAGAATCCGCAATTTGGATTAATCGATATCCCCGTGGCGGAAATTGCGCGCCGCTTCGGCCATTGGTTGCAAATCGCAGGTTCGTAGCACAGCAGCCGCTATCTCGCGGCTCGCGCCACGATGCCTCACCCCGATGATGCAGTGCACCACTACCCCTCGAGATGCCCAAATCCGATTCCACTATCTCACATCGTCGCATGCTCACACGATCCGCGAGGTCTTGTTGCCCCAATAGCGATCGCGCAACAGGCGTTTGTAGAGCTTGCCGGTCGGCAGCCGCGGCAGTTCGGCCTCGAAATCGATCGAGCGGGGTACTTTCTGGCGCGACAGCGACCGGCTGCAGAAGGCGATCAGTTCGTCGGCCAATTCCTGTCCCGGCGAGACGCCCGGCATCGGCTGCACCACGGCCTTTACTTCCTCGCCGAGATCGGGATTCGGCACCCCGAACACCGCCGCATCCGCGATCTTGGGGTGGGTGATCAGGAGGTTCTCGCATTCCTGCGGGTAAATGTTGACGCCGCCGGAGATGATCATGAACGTGGCGCGATCCGTCAGGTAAAGAAACCCGTCGTCGTCGACATAGCCGACGTCGCCGACCGTGCTCATGCTGCCGTCTGGCGAACGCGCCTCCTGGGTCTTGCCGGGGTCGTTGAAATATTCAAACGGGGTTGCGGTCTTGAACCACACCGTGCCGGGCGTACTGACCGGGCAGGGTTGCATATTCTCGTCGAGAATATGCAGATCGCCGAGCAGCACGCGGCCGACGGTGCCGCGGTGGGCGAGCCATTCCTCGCTGTTGCAGGCGGTGAAGCCGAGCCCTTCGGTGGCGCCGTAATATTCATGAATGATCGGTCCCCACCATCTGATGATGTCGTCCTTCACGGCAGCGGGGCAGGGCGCGGCAGCGTGGATGGCGATATCGAGCGATGAGAGGTCGTAGCGTTTGCGGACATCCTCCGGCAGCTTCAGCATGCGCGAGAACATCGTCGGCACAAGCTGGGTGTGGGTGACACCCCATCTTTGAACCAGCTCCAGATATTTTTCCGGATCGAAACTTTCCATGATGATGACGGTGCCGCCGGCGCGGATCGTCAGATTGACCGCCGCCTGCGGCGCCGAATGGTAGAGCGGCGCGGGTGACAGGTAGATCATGCCTTCGCGGTAGTGCCAGAGCTTGTGCAGGAAATCGAAGATCGGCAGGTTTTGTACCGGCGGTTGCTCCGGCAGCGGCCGCAAAATGCCTTTCGGCCGGCCGGTGGTGCCCGACGAATAGAGCATCGCGGTACCGATGCATTCGTCTGATATCGGTGTTTTCGGCAGGCCTGACGTCGCCTGCTCAAACCCGACGATGCGGTCGCTTTCGCCGTCGCCATCTGCGACAATGCATAATTCGACCTTGGGACATTCCTTCAGTGCCTCGCGGGCGACGTCGAGCTTCGCTTTCGAGGTGATGAGAATGCGCGACTGGCTGTTGGTGAGGATGTAGGCGAGCTCGCTCGCGGTCAGGTAGGAGTTGACGCAGGTATAATAGAGTCCGCTTCGTTCGCCGGCACCGCACGCTTCGAGGTAGCGACTGTTGTTCTCCATGAAGATCGAATAGTGATCAAGGCGCTGGAGGCCGCGGCTGCGAAACAGATGCGCCAGCCGGTTGGTGCGCGCGTCCAGCTCCCGATAGGTTACGGCCTCGCCGGTCGAAGCCATGATGAAGGCGGGCTGCAGCGGGCGAAGTTGAGCATGCTTGCCGGTGTACATCTTTGGATCGGTCTCCTTACGCGGTCATGTCCAGAATCTCGCGCACCTGCGCCGGTCCCTCGATCTTGCGCGGATTGCGTGGTACCCAGGGCGTTGCCATCGCTTGTTGCGCGATGCGGTCGAAATGTTCAGGCGCAACCTCGACCTCGCGCAGGCTGCGCGGCATGCCGAGGTTGCGAATGAAGCGGTCGAGCACGTCGCCGGCGTCATCGTTCGGATGGCCCATGGCGGCTGCAACCAACGCCTGACGTTCGGCATTGGCTGACTTGTTCCAGCGCATCACCGACGGCAGCATCACGCAGGACGTGTAGCCGTGCGGCACACCGAATTCGGCGCCGAGCACGTAGCCGATGCCATGGCTGGCGCCCATCGGCACGCCGGAAGCGAGCGGCCCGGTCGAAAGCCAGGTCCCGATCTGGCAATCCATCCGCGCGTCAAGGTCGCCGGCGTCGGCTTTCACCCGCGGCAATGCCTGCGCCAGCATCGACAGGCCCTGCAACGCCTGCGCATCGCCATACGGATGAGCTTCGCGCGAGCAGATGCCTTCGACGCAATGATCGACGGCGCGGATGCCGGTCGACAACCACAGCCATTCCGGCGTGTGCTGGGCAAGCCAGGGATCGAGAATCACGGCGCGCGGCATGATCAACGGATGGCGCAGCGCTTCCTTGACCTTCGTCTTCTCGTTGGTGACGCCGGCCGTGGAGGAGAATTCGCCGCCGGCGATCGTCGTCGGCACGCTGATCTGGCGCACCGTCGGCGCGGTGAGCTGCCGTGAGCCGCCACGACCTGCCTTGATCCGGTCAATGTCATCCGCGCTGCGGATGTCGTTGGCGAGGCAGAGCTGCACTGCCTTGGCGCCGTCAGTGATCGAGCCGCCGCCGATCGTGACGATGAGATCGGCATCCGCGGCGCGGGCCTGTTCGCTGGCAGTGATCACGGCTGAGCGCGGCGTGTGCGGCGGCATCGCGTCGAACGTGCCGACGCAGCGCGGTCCCAGCGCACGGCGGATGGTGTCAATCACATCGGTTTCGCGGTTGAGCGTGCCGCTGACCATCAGGAAGGCACGCCTCGTGCCGAGCCGATCCAACTGCGCGACGAGCGCCTCGGACGCCGGCCGCCCGAACACGACCTCGTCCATGGCGCCGAATACGACACGCCCTCTGTGCACGCTTGTCCTCCCCGGACATTTTCCGGCCCTTGTGGCGGGCCTTGCCGCAAGGTTAGCGGAGGAAATTCGCGGCGTCATGCCTGAAGGCGGCAATATGAGCGGACCATCTCGACGCTCGGGCAGTCGGCTCCCTCCCCCCTTGCGGGGGAAGGCTGGGGGTTGCGACCGAAGATGGGGCCTGATGGATTTCCGGGCTTGTGCCGAGAGGCGCGCCGCGCAATCCCGAGAGGGACTCTGCGAGAGGTCTTTGCATGATGTCACGTTTTCGTCATCAGGCGACGATTAGCTGACTATGCATTGCAACGGGTTCCGCTTTCATCGCAGTGCGAAAATGTGGAATCGCGCGTTGCGAAGAGCGTTGATTACACCGATGCATAACGATTGTGCTTGATCCCGGCCGGTTCTTGACGAGACTGGGAACCGATCACATCTGTGGCCTCCGCCACTAAGTTCCACGGCAAGCTTTTTCCATCAATCAGGATGTCGAGAATGCAGGGGAGATGGGATTGAGCACGACTGAGCCATTGAAACATCCGCCTGCAGCAAGCCGTGATTCACTTCGCGGTCTCAAATTGTTACCCCCATTGCTCGCGCTAGCGCTGTCCGCCTGCGGCGACAAGCCGGCGCAACAACCGGCTGCAGCGGCGCCGCCGACAGTCACGGTCGCGCAGCCGGTGAAACGCACCGTCACCGATTGGGACGAATTCACCGGCCGCTTCGAGGCCGTCCAGGAAGTCCAGGTTCGCGCCCGCGTCGGCGGGTTCGTGACCAGTGTCGAATTCCGCGACGGCGCCATCGTTCGGGCCGGCGACCTGCTCTATGTGATCGACGCCCGTCCGTTCGAGGCGGTCGCTGAGCAGGCGGATGGCCAGTTATCCGATGCGCGCGCAAGGGCGGAGCTTGCCAGGCGCGAACTCGACCGCGCGCTGACATTAAACCAGACCCAGGCCGTGTCCGATTCCATCGTCGACCAGCGTCGCCAGACTTTGCAGGCTGCCCGCGCCGCCGAGATGCAGGCCGAAGGTGCGCTCAAAGCCGCTAAGCTCAATATCGAATTCACCCATGTGATGGCGCCGATCACCGGCCGCGTCAGCCGCCATCTCGTCACGCCCGGTAATCTCGTCCAGGGCAGCGAGGGTGGCGCCACGCTACTCACCTCGATCGTTTCGCTCGATCCGATCTACGTTTATTTCGACGTTGACGAAGCGACCTATCAGCGCAACAGCAAGCTGTGGTTCGAAGGCAAGCGGCCGAGCTCGCGCGACACGCCAAACCCGGTCCAGGTGACGCTGACCGGCGAGACCAAGCCCTCGCATGAGGGCAAGATGGATTTCCTCGACAACCGCCTGGACGTCTCGACGGGCACGCTGCGCAGCCGCGCGGTTGTCCCGAACAAGGATCTCTCGATCCTGCCCGGTCAGTTCGGCCGCGTGCGGATCATCGGCAGCGCGCCCTATGAGGCGCTGCTGCTGCCGGATACGGCGATCGCGACCGACCAGTCGCGCAAGATCGTCTTCGTCGTCAAGGACGACGACACCGTCGAGGCGAAGCCGGTGACGCTCGGACCGCTCGACGACGGGCTGCGCGTGATCCGCGAGGGTCTCAAGCCGGAAGATCGCGTGGTCATCGACGGCCTGCAGCGGGCCCGTGTCGGCGCGAAAGTCAGCCCGCAGACGGGCGAGATCAAGCCGGCCGGTGCCAAGACATGAATCTCGGCCGTCTCTCCATCAACCAGCCCATCCTGGCGATGGTGCTGTCGATCGTGCTGCTGATCGTCGGCGCGATCGCCTACACCACGCTGCCGGTCTCCGAATATCCGCAAGTGGTGCCGCCGACGGTGACGGTCACCACGCAATATCCGGGCGCGTCCGCGCAAACCGTCTCGGATACGGTGGCTGCTCCGATCGAGCAGGAGATCAACGGCGTCGAGGACATGCTGTATCTCTACAGCCAGGCGACCTCGAACGGGCAGTTGACGATCACCGTCACCTTCAAGCTCGGCACCGATCTCGACAAGGCCCAGGTGCTGGTGCAGAACCGTGTCGCGATCGCGCAGCCGCGGCTGCCGGAAGAAGTGCAGCGCAACGGCGTCATCACCCGCAAGAACAGTCCCGACATCCTGATGGTCGTGTTCATGCTGTCGCCGGACGACACGTTCGACCAGCTCTACATCTCTAACTACGCGCTGCTGCAGGTCCGCGATCAGTTGCTCCGGCTCGACGGCGTCGGCGACATTCAGATCTTCGGCGCGCGCGACTATTCGATGCGGCTGTGGCTCGATCCCGACAAGATATCGACGCTCGGTCTGACCGCGGGCGAGGTGGTGGCGGCGATCCGCTCGCAAAACGTGCAGATTGCAGGCGGCCAGATCGCGGAGCCGCCGATCGCCGACCGCGCCTTTTCGCCGAACCTCACCTTTACCGGCCGGCTGAAAGACCCGAAACAATTCGAGGAGATCGTGGTCAAGGCCGGCTCCGACGGGCGTACGGTCAAGCTGCGCGACGTCGCGAGGATCGAACTCGGCGCGCTGGCCTATTCGACCAACAGTTTTCTGCTGCGCAAATCCGCCGTTGCCATGCTGGTGACGCAGCGGCCGGGCTCGAATGCGCTGGCGACCGCCAAGGGCATTTCCGACACGATGGAGCGGCTGAAGGCGAGCTTCCCGAAGGGGCTCGACTACAACATCGGCTACAACCCGACCGAATTCATCGCGCAGTCCGTCAGCGAGCTGATCAAGACGATCTACGAGGCGATGGCGCTGGTCGTGATCGTCGTGCTGGTATTTTTGCAGGGCTGGCGCCCGGCGATCATCCCAATCATTGCGATTCCGGTGTCGCTGGTCGGCACTTTTGCAGTGATGGCGGCGCTTGGGTTCTCGATCAACAACCTTACTCTGTTCGGTCTCGTGCTGGCGGTCGGCATCGTGGTCGACGACGCCATCGTGGTGGTCGAAAACGTCGAGCGCCATCTCGAGCACGGGATGAGCCGCCGCGATGCGGCGCTCCGCACCATGGAAGAAGTCGGCAGCGCGCTGGTATCGATTGCGCTGGTACTGTGCGCGGTGTTCGTGCCGACGGCGTTCCTCGGCGGCATCTCGGGGCAGTTCTTCCAGCAGTTCGCCGTCACCATTGCGGTCGCGACCGCGATTTCCTGCTTCTGTTCGCTGACGCTGTCGCCGGCGCTGGCCTCGCTGATCCTGCAGCCGCACGAACACAAACGGCCGCCGGCAAGCTGGAATGTCATCGCCCGCGGCTGGGGCGCCTTTACCGGCGTGTTCAATCGCGGCTTCGACCGGCTGGCGCATGGCTATGGCCGAGCCGCCGATTTCGTGATCCGGCACGCGGTTATGATGCTGGTACTCTATGCGGCGCTGATCGGCAGTGCCGGCTGGCTGTTGATGACGACGCCGCAAGGCTTTATCCCGGCGCAGGACCGCGGCTACGTGATCGTTTCCGTGCAATTGCCGGGCGCGGCCTCGCTGGCGCGGACGACCGAGGTGGTCCGCGAGATCGAGCGCATTGCGCTGGATACGCCGGGCATCATTCGCGTCGCGGCATTTGCCGGCTTCTCGGGCGCAACGCGAACGCAGGCGAGCAACGCCGCCGCATTGTTCCCCGTGTTCGAAGATCCGGAAGAGCGTCACAAGAAGGGACTTTCCGCAGGCGCGATCGCCAACAATCTGCGCACGCGGCTGGCGAGCATCCAGGGTGCCTTCATCATCGTCATCCCGCCGCCCGCGGTGCCCGGCATCGGTACCGGCGGCGGCTTCACCATGCGCATCCAGGACCGTCAGGGCCGCGGCTCGGAAATGCTCGCGGCCGCAACCGACGAACTGATCGGTGCCGCGCGCAAGGCGCCCGGACTGACCCAGGTGTTCTCCACCTTTGCTGCCAACACGCCGCAACTGTTCGTCGACATCGACCGCGTCAAGGCACAGAAGCTCGGCGTGCCGATTGCGAACATCAACGATACGATCCAGACCTATTTCGGCTCGTCCTACATCAACGACTTCAATCTGTTCGGCCGCACCTACCGCGTCACGGCGCAGGCCGATCTGCCGTTCCGCAAGGAGACGTCCGATCTCGCACGCCTGCGCACCCGCAACGCCGCCGGCGACATGGTGATGCTCGGCAGCGTTGTGAGTTTCAGCGACATCTCCGGCCCGGACCGTGTCGCGCGCTATAATCTCTATCCCGCATCCGAGCTGCAGGGCGATACGCTTCCAGGAACGAGTTCGGCGACCGCGATCAACACCATGAAGAGGATAGCCGAGGATACGCTACCGAGCGGCTTCTCGTTCGAATGGACCGATCTCTCCTATCAGCAGGTCACCGGCGGCAATACCGGCCTCTACGTGTTTCCGATCTGCGTGCTGTTCGTGTACCTGGTGCTGGCGGCGCAATATGGTTCGTGGAGCCTGCCGTTCGCGGTCATCCTGATCGTGCCGATGTGCCTGCTGGCTGCGACTATCGGCGTGCGGATCACGGGGCAGGACGTCAACATTCTCACCCAGATCGGCTTCGTCGTGCTGGTCGGGCTGGCGGCCAAGAACGCCATTCTGATCGTCGAGTTCGCGCGCGACATCGAAATGGAAGGCCGGTCGCGGCTGGAGGCGGTGATCGAAGCCTGCCGGCTGCGGTTGCGGCCGATCCTGATGACGTCATTCGCCTTCATCCTCGGAGTACTGCCGCTGGTGATCGCGTCGGGCTCGGGCTCGGAGATGCGGCAGGCGGTGGGCGTCGCCGTGTTCTTCGGCATGATTGGCGTCACGCTGTTCGGCCTGGTGTTCACGCCGATCTTCTACGTCATCGTGCGGAACCTCGCCGATGGCAAGGGTAAGAAGCCGGCTGCTTCTTGAGCTGCAGCGGCCGTTCGCCACACCCCAAGCCCCCTTACCATTGGCTGATCCGAAATGGATGGGCACTCGTGGGGTTATTGAATAATGTCGCCAGGTTCCTCTGACAAAAAATTCCGGGAGAAAAGTATGAAGTCGGGATTGTTGGCCGCCGTTGCGGCAGCGGGTCTTTTGCTCGCCGCGCCGGCCTCGGCGCAGGGCGTCAAGATCGGCATTCTGAACGACCAGTCCGGGGTCTACGCCGATTACGGCGGCAAGTGGTCGTTCGAGGCCGCCAAGATGGCGGTCGAGGATTTCGGCGGCGAAGTGCTCGGCCACAAGATCGAGGTCATTTCCGCCGATCACCAGAACAAGGCGGATCTCGGCACCGCGATCGCGCGGCGCTGGTACGAGGTCGAAGGCGTCGACATGATCACGGAGCTGACGACCTCTTCGGTCGCGCTCGCGATCCATGAGCTGTCGAAGGAAAAGAAGAAGATCGACATTGTCGTCGGCGCCGCGACCTCGCGGCTCACCGGCGATTCCTGTCAGCCGTATGGGTTCCACTGGGCCTACGACACCCACGCGCTCGCCTACGGTACCGGTGGCGCGCTGGTCGAATCCGGCGGCGATACCTGGTTCTTCATGACCGCGGATTACGCCTTCGGGCATGCGCTGGAGAAAGACACCGGCGATTTCGTCAGGGCAAAGGGCGGCAAGGTGCTCGGCGCGGTCCGCATTCCCCTGAACTCGTCGGACTTCTCTTCCTTCCTGCTGCAGGCGCAGAGTTCGAAGGCGAAGATCATCGGTCTCGCCAATGCCGGCCTCGATACCACCAACTCGATCAAGCAGGCGGCGGAATTCGGCATCGTCAGGAGCGGCCAGAAGCTCGCCGGTCTGTTGCTGACGCTCGCCGAGGTGCACGGCCTCGGGCTCGATGCGGCGCAGGGCCTGGTGCTGACGGAAGGCTACTACTGGGACCGCGATGCCAGGAGCCGCAATCTCGCCGAACGGTTCTTCAAGCGCACCGGCCGCATGCCGAACATGATCCAGGCCGGTACCTATTCGGCGACGCTGCAATACCTCAAGGCGGTCAAGGCCGCGGGCACCAAGGATACCGAGGCGGTGGCGAAGAAGCTGAAGGAGCTTCCGGTCGACGACGACTTTGCACAGGGTGGCAAGGTGCTGGAGAACGGCCGCATGGTGCACGACCTCTATCTGTTCGAGGTCAAGAAGCCGTCGGAGTCGAAGAAGCCGTGGGATTACTACAAGCAGCTCGCCGTGGTGCCCGGCGACAAGGCGTTCCCGGCGGCGAAGGATTCCGGCTGCCCGCTGGTGAAGTAGGGCAGTCGCCCCTGCGAAAGCAGGGACCCGTAACCACAGGCGGTTGTTGTTACATCGAGCGGCGGCCCGAGCGTCGCGCAGCAATTGCCCTCAGTGGTTATGGGTCCCGGGTCGCGCTTCGCTTGCCCGGGACGACGTGGCGAGAGAGAGAAGCGTGTCCATCACCCCTGCACCAATCGCCACACGATCGCGCCGAATGCGCCGACCCACAGCGCGATCGTCGCCAGCGCCTGAGTCGCAAAGCCGGGGCTGCGTTGGGGGACCGACTTCGCGTAACCAAATATATAGAGAATGCGGCCGACGACCCAGACCAGGCCGAGCGTAGCGGCGATGCCGTCGCCGATGTAAATCGCAAACAGCCATAGCGACGGCAGGAAGATCGGCAGCCATTCCAGCGTGTTCATCTGCGCTCGAAACACCCGCTCGAAATCGGGATTGCCCGAAATCGCCGGCAGCTTGACGCCGAATTTGCCGCGCGCCTGCGACACCAGGACGGACGAGTAGAAGTAGACCAGGATCGCCAGCAAGGTGACGAGCGCAGTGAAGTGATACACCGTTGAAACTCCCCTGTTTCGTGCGCGGGCTTAATAACCCGTCATTTCCAGATAGCCCACTCCTGTGTGGCTGCCTGCGAAGCGGATCGGGCCTTCCCAATAGGGAAAGCTCGTGCCCATCCAGCTTCGGGCATTGAGCGGCATGCATTCGATTCTGAGTGCCTTGCTTGCGATTTCGATGCGCCACGCGGTCGGGACTTTTCGTCCCGCGACTTCGGTGAACGCCAGCGGCGTCATCGCGATATCGGCGGAGGCGAGTTGGTCGGCGCGGCCGTCCTGCGCGATCCATTTGCCCGAGCCATAATGCTGGCCGTCGGTCTGGCGCATCCGGTACAGCATCAACTTGTCGCCGGCGTTGAAATGCAGCGAGAGCCAGTCCCATCCGCTTTGATCCGCGGCCAGCGGCTGGCTGCTCCACTCGCGATCGAGCCAGGCCATGCCGGTAACGTCGATGGGCCTGTCGTCAATGGTGAGGATGCCCGTCGCCGCATAGTGCGGCTGGCTGTAGTAGTAGGAGGCCTGTTCGCGCAGCGATTTACGGCTGTAGCCGCCTTCGCCCTGCAGCACCAGCGGCCGATCCGCGTCCAGGCGCAGCGTGTAGCTGAAGTCGGCGCCCGATGCTTTCAGTTCCAGCGGTGCGATATTGTCGTCATTCACTGAATCGAGGGCGCGCATCTCCCAGGCATCGATCCAGGCGTGAAACGGGGTGGTCTCGACGCCGGCCTGGCCGACGCCGCCGCGCGCGAAGGTCTGGCTGAAGCGATGGGTATCTTCGCGCGTGACGGCGGCATGGCCCATCCATATCTGCTGGTTGGCCCAGCCCTCCTGCGGCCCGCCCGCCGCGATAGCCTGGCGAAACAGCGTCCATTGGGCGCCGTAGGCCGTTCCGCGCGCATCGGTGAGATTGGCCGTCACATACCACCACTCGATGCGGAATTCCGGATGTGGTCCGTGATCGGCGGGAAACGTAAATGTCCTGCCCGGCACGACCGGCGCAAATCCATCCGCGCTTTCGCCCAAGCCCGCAAAACCTTGCGCGAGTGCCTTGCTGCTGGATCCGGCGACCAGCGCGCTGCCGATGAAGCCGCGCCGGGTAATGAGGCCGCTACCGTTCATTGGCAAAGATCCTGATCAGGCTGGCCGGCTGCATGCGCGCCAGCCTGATGACGGGGAGCGCGGAAGCCGCAAGCGCCGCCGCCATGGCGACGCCGGTGAGCCACAGCAATTGCAGCGGAAAGACATGAAACGGCAATCGCCAGCCGAACGCCTTGACGTTGACGATCGCGAGCAGGCACCACGCGACAAGCAGGCCCAGCGGCAGCGCGAAGATTGTCGTGATCAGCGCCACCGACATCGCCTTCAATAGTTCGATTGCCGCGAGCCGCCGCCGCGTGACGCCGATCGCCCATAATGGGGCCAGTTGCGGCAGGCGGGAATTGGCAAGCGTCAAGAGGCTCGTCAACAGCGCCACGCCGGCGACGCCGAGCGTGAAGGCGTTCAGCGCCGCCGTGACCGAGAAAGTGCGGTTGAAGATCCGCGTCGATTCCGCCTTCATCGTCGCCTGGTCGGCGACATTGCGATTGTCGAGGCCGAACTTTGCCTGCAGGGCCGAGATCAACGCCGGGATCTTGGACGAGGAGACCCGCAGTCCCATGCGCGTCAGGGGGATTTCCGGAAAGCGCCGGGTCAGCGCGGCGAAGTTCACTGCGATCTGGCTCTTGGGATTGCCGTAATCGGCGTAGATGCCGACCACGTTGAGCGTCCAGTTTCCGCCCGACGCGGGCACCTCGATGCGGTCGCCGACAGAGAGGTGCAGCCGCCGCGCCAGTTGTTCGCTGACGAGGGCCGCATCGCCGGGGCGAAGCTTGACCCAGGCGTCCTCAATCGATTGCAGCAGCGGCCAGTTGTCGCGATAGGTCGCGTGATCGGGCAGGCCCAGCACTTCGAGCGGCGCGCCGGCCAATTGCGTATCGGCGCGGCCGCCGGGCAGGATCGCCTCGACCTCGGGGCGCTCGCGCAGCCACGCCTTGATCTCGTGTGCCTGCGCGTCGTTGGCGGCATTGACATAGACATCCGCCGCCAGCCGCCCGTCGAGCCAGACCAGGAAGGTGCGGGAAAAACTCTCGACCATGGTGGAGACGCCGACATTGACTGCCAACGCGAGCAACAGCGCCATCAGGGCGAGCGACAGCCCGGACAGTTGCTGGCGGCTGTCAGCCCAGAACCAGATGCCGAGCGGGGCTCGTGCATAGCGCTGGCCAAGCGACAGCACGATTTCGAGAAACATCGGCAGGATCAGCGCTGCGCCGAGCATCAATGCAGCGAGCACGGCAAAACCTGAAATCAGGGAGTCCCCGAACCAGAGAAAGCAACCGGCTGCACCGAACGCCGCGAGCGCCAGCGCGCTCTGATAGGTCAGCCAGCGCCGCTGCGCCTGTTGCCAGGCGAAGGGCTGAGCGGTGGCGAGCAGCGGCAGCCGCAGCGCCTTGGCCAGGCTGGCGGCGGCTGCCGCGAGCGCGCCCAGAATACTGATGGCGAGACCTGCGAACCACCATTGCGGCTTGAGCGTGAGATGCCCCGGAATCTGCGCGCCGTAGAGCCCGCGCAGCGAGGCCGCAACATCTGGCAGCAGCGCGCCGGCGATGAAGTAACCGCATACCAGTCCGATCAGCCCCGCGGCCAGCGCCAGCGACACCAGCTCGAGCACCAGCACGGCGTTCATCATCCGCGCCGAGACGCCGCAGGCGCGCAAGGTGCGCAAGGTCGGCAGCCGTTGCTCGAAGGCCAGCCCGATCGCCGAATTGACGATGAACAGGCCGACAAAGAACGACAGCAACCCGAACGCGGTCAGGTTCAGGTGAAAACTGTCGGTGAGGCGTTCGAGGTCGGTTTCCGCATCGGGCTCGACCAGGCGAAGCTTGTCGCCGGCAACGCTTTCGAGCGGCGCGTGCCGGCCTGCCGCCTTGCCGATCAGGAGCCGCGAGATCTGGTCCGGCATCTTGAGCAGGTTCTGCGCAATGCCGATGTCGACGACCAGCACGCCGGGCACCAGGTTCGGCTGCACGCGAAGCGGCGGCAGCGGTGCGCCGCCATCGCGTTGCGGGCGCGTGCCCTCGGCCAACCTGAGATCGGAAAGCGTTTCCGGCGCCACCAGCATCTCGCCCGGCGGCGTCATGAAGGATTGCAGGCTGGCCTTGCCGACTGTCGGCGCGTCGCCGACTTCGGCGGGCAGCGTGACAGGTTCGATGCCGAGCAACCGGAACGACCGTCCCTCGATCTGGATGCGGCCTTCCAGCACCGGCGAGACCGGCCAGCCGGCACGGCGAAGATCGACAAAGAGTTGTTGCGGGAAGCTTACGCCGTTGCGGGCGACCAGCATGGCCGTGCGCGTGCCGCCAAACGTAGCGGCGGCACGATCGTAGGAGGCACGCGCCTGTTGATTGAGCGCCTGCACGCCGCTCCACAGCGCGGTTGCCGAGATCAAGCCGATCAGCAGGGTCGCCAACTGCATCGGATGCCGCCGCCAATGGCTCAGCAACACGGCCAGCGTCCACAGCGCGCGTTTCACGCGATCACCCCGGCATGAAGGTTGACCTGGCGGTCGAGCGTTGCGGCGAGCCGCGCGCTGTGCGTCACCAGCAGAAAGCCGCAGCCGCTGCGGGTCACCAGGTCGCGCGCCAGCGCGAGTACCTCGTCCGCGGTGTCCTCGTCGAGATTGCCGGTCGGCTCGTCCGCGAGCAGCAATAGCGGCTTGACCGCCAATGCCCGGCCGATGGCGACGCGTTGTTGCTGACCGCCGGACAATTGCTCGGGATAGCGCTTCAGGAAGCGGCCGAGCCCGAGCCGCTCCACCATTTCGTGGTGCCAGGCGGCATCATGACGGCCGGCGATACGTGACTGGAAAGCGAGGTTGTCTTCCACGGTAAGGCTCGGGATCAGATTGAATTGCTGAAACACCAGGCCGAGGCGGTCGCGGCGCAATTCCGCGCGCTCAGCATCGCTGAGTTCGGCGACCGAGACGTCGGCGAGCCTGATCTCGCCGTCATCGGCCGCATCGAGGCCAGCGATCAGGTGCAGGAGCGTGCTCTTGCCGCTGCCGGATTCTCCTGTCAGCGCGACGCTCTCACCGGCAGCGACCGTCAGGTTTACGCCGCGCAGCACCGCGACGTCCTCGCCGGCGGTGCGGTAGCTCTTGGTCAGGCCAGTCACGTGAAGCACGGGGCCGATCGCATTGGGATTGCCTTTGGTCATGCGCGACGATGGACCGATCCGGCCATGAAAACCCCTGACGCATGCAACATACCAGGGGACGCGTCCCCGATCACGGTCTCAATCGCGCCGCGCCGCGATCGTGATCCCGGTTGTGGCGTATGCCCGTCGCAGCAGCCGGCAGTTGCACGGCGGGCATTTGCGGAAAAATGCCGGTTGCCTTGCCCGCAAGCCCCCTTGTAGCATTGGAACCGGCCGATCCTAAAGAGCCAGGGGGAAAGCAGCCATGACCGCGCAAGCGACGCCCAAGGGGACGTCCACGGGGACGCCCAAGGGCGCCTGGACCATCACCTTCCTGCTGTTTCTGTTCATGCTGGTGAACTTTGCCGACAAGATCGTCGTCGGACTTGCCGGCGGGCCGATCATGGATGAGCTGAAGCTCTCGCCAGAACAGTTCGGCTTTCTCGGCTCCTCGTTCTTTTTCCTGTTTTCGATCTCGGCCATCGTCGTCGGCTTCATCGTCAACCGCATCGACACCCGCTGGGTGCTGCTCGCGATGGCGGTGATCTGGTCGGTGGCGCAGTTTCCGATGGTCGGCACTGTAGGTTTTGCGACGCTCGTGATCTGTCGTATCATCCTCGGCGCCGGTGAAGGGCCGGCGTTCGCAGTGGCCGCGCATGCCATCTACAAATGGTTTCCCGACGAAAAGCGGACGCTTCCCACCGCCATTCTCTCGCAGGGTTCGGCGTTCGGCGTCATTCTCGCGGTGCCGGCGCTCAATTGGATCATCGTCAATCATAGCTGGCACTACGCATTCGGCGCGCTCGGCATCGTCGGCCTGATGTGGGCTGCGGCGTGGCTCGTCATGGGCAAGGAAGGGCCGCTGGTTCACACCGTTACGACGGCTGCAACCGATCCGCGCGTTCCCTATCTCCAGCTTCTGACGTCGCGCACATTCATCGGCTGCGTCGCCGCCACCTTCGGCGCCTATTGGGCGCTGTCGCTCGGGCTGACCTGGTTCACGCCATTCATCGTCAAGGGGCTGGGCTTCTCGCAAACGGATGCGGGATGGATTTCCGTTTTGCCCTGGGTGTTCGGCGCGGCCATCGTGCTGCTGACGGGCTGGATTTCGCAGGTGATGCTGACGCGCGGTTACACGACGCGCGGCGCTCGGGGTGTGCTCGGCTCTGTGCCGCTGATCGTCGGCGGGCTGATCCTCGCGGTGCTGCCCTATGTCAACGGCGCTGGATGGCAGATCGCGTTCCTCGTCGTCGGCTCCGGGCTCTGCGGCTCGATCTATGTGGTCTGCCCGCCGATGCTCGGCGAATTCACCCCGGTACAGCAGCGCGGCGCCGTGATCGCAATCTATGGCGCGATCTACACGCTGGCGGGAATGATCGCGCCGTTCGTGATGGGCGCCGTGATTCAGAATGCGGCGGTGCCGCTCGACGGCTACATGTCCGGCTTCACCATCAACGCCGTGATCATGGCAGCGTCAGGGTTGCTCGGGCTGTTGCTGCTGTGGCCGAACACGGAACGCAAGCGGTTGATGGCGCAAGCAGCGACGCAGCCGAAATTCGCGTGAAGCAATAACAAATCATCCGTCGTCCCTGCGAACGCACATAGGCGCTAAAATAGTGTTGCTGGGCGGAATCGTTTGTGATTCCAGCGTGTCATGGGACACGAATCGCTTGTGAACGAAGACTGGACGAACGTCGTCGTCCGGCTTGGCGGGGCAGAAACGCTTGAAGTTACGGCGCGCGAGACGAAAGCGTTCCTGCGTCCGCGCGAGATCACCAATGCGGTGGATTTGCTGAGGTTGATCCTGGCTTACTGTCTGGGCGAGCGCGGATTGCGCTCGACCGCCGCATGGGCGACGTCGATAGGTCTTGTCGATATTTCCAACGTGGCGCTGCTGTATTGTCTGCGTCAGTGCGGGGACTGGCTCGCAATGCTGGTGGGTCAGGTGCTCGCGGCCACTGCTCCGCCAGCGAGCCGGGGGCGAATGATCCGCATTATCGATGCCACCTCGGTGCCGAAGAAAGGATCGGAAGCCAGGAAAAAGAACAAGGTGTGGCGTATCCATAGCGCGTTCGATCTACCGCAGGAACGCTTTGGCTACTTCGAACTGACCGATCAGCAGGCGGGCGAGACGCTCGACCGGATACCGGCGGTGGCGGGCGAGATCCGTCTTGCCGATCGCGCCTATTTGCAACCGGACCGCATGGCGCCTCTGCTCGAAGCCGGCGCGGACATCGTGATCCGGGCCGGCTGGAAGAGCGCGCGCTGGCTCGATGCCGAGGGCAATGTGTTCGATCTCATCGCGGCGTTGCGTAAGGCGGCGGGGCGCGGGCTGATCGATCGGCCGATCTGGATAAAACGCAAACGTGGCGCACCTCTCGCCTTGCGTCTGGTCGCCGTCAAGAAGCCGGTGCAGGCGGCTGCCGACGCGCGACGCAAGGCGCACCGGGATGCACAACGGGGCGGTCACCAGCTCTCCAAGCAAACCCTCGATGCTGCCGATTGGGTGATCCTGGTCACTTCCCTCAAGCCCAGGGACTTCGCAACCGCTGATGTTCTGGCCCTGTATCGCCTGCGATGGCGGATTGAACTCGGCTTCAAACGGCTGAAGAGCCTGATCCGCCTGAAGGGCCCGCCGGGGGCTGATGAAGGCTCCGCCAGACCCTACATTCTGGCTCATCTATTGGCCATTCTGCTGCTCGAGCCGTTCGTCGACGAACTCGAGGACTCTCCCCGCTTGGCCGAAGCCGCCTGACGCTGCCTGGCGCCTGGCGTTTGCTCCAGCAACTTATCGCCTCGCTGCTTCAGGCGATCATCCCACAGCCCACTATCGCCTGCCTGCGCCAGTCAACGTCAGCGCTCCAGCGCCATCTTCGCGAGCCTCCAAGAAAACGCACGTATCAAACAATGCTCCAGCTATCTTAGCGCCCATGTGCGAACGCAGGGACCCATAACCACGACTACCGATTGTTCAAGCCAAGCGTCTGCCACATCGCCTTAGTCGATGGGCTACGGCGTATGGGTCCCTGCTTTCGCAGGGACGACACCGAGTACGACGAAACTGCGCCGGCCTAACTCGCCGCCGCGTCGAATTGCGGCTTACGGCCCTGCGTGCCGCGCACCAGTTTGCCGGGGCGGGCGCCGGTGGCCTTGCCGGCGCGCTGCGTCACCACGCCGGAGACGATGGTAGCGTCATAGCCATCGACCTGCTGCATCAGGCGGCGGCCGCCGACCGGCAGGTCATAATGCACTTTTGGCGGATGCAGGTGCAGGCGGTCGAAATCGATCACGTTGACGTCGGCCTTGAAGCCGGGCGCGATCACGCCACGGTCGTAGAGACCGACCGAGAGCGCGGTCTTGCGCGATTGCGCGGCGACGACGAACGGGATCGACAACTTCTCGCCGCGGGTACGGTCGCGCGTCCAGTGCGTCAGGAGATAGGTCGGGAAGCTGGCGTCGCAGATGATGCCGCAATGCGCGCCGCCGTCGGATAGCCCAGGCACGGCATTGGGATTGCGCAGCATCTCGCTGACAGCATCGAGGTTGCCCTCGGCATAATTGAGGAACGGCACGTAGAGCATGCCGCGGCCGTCATCCGTCAGCATCGCATCATAGGCAAGTTCTTCCGGCTGTTTGCCCAGGCGGCGGGCCTGTGCGCCCAGAGTATTTTCCGGCGGCTGCTCGTAGTCCGGCGGATTGCCGAGCAGGTACATCTTGTCGTAGTTCGGTCGGAAGAACAGCGGATCGTCGGTCGCGGTGGCGTGCTCGCTCAGGATCGCTTTGCGTAGCTCGGGCTGGCGTAACCGTGCGAGCCGCTCGGCGAGCGGCAAATGCGCAATCGCCTGGTAGCTCGGATGAGTCTGGAACGGATTGCGCGACAGTTCGAGTCCGAGCATCAGTCCCACCGGGCGGGCGGCGATCTGCGCCGTAATCGACAGGCCGCGCGCCGACGCTTCGCGGATGCTGTCGAGCGTCTGGCGCCAGCGCTGCGGCGCCTTGTCGTTTTGGGTGATCGAGAACGACACCGGGATTTTGGTATTCTCGGCGACCCGCAGCATCATCGGCAGGTCTTCGTCGATGGTGGAGAGATCGAGCACGAACTGCAACACACTGCGGCCCTGCGCATGCATCGCTGCCGCGATGGCGGTCAGTTCATCCTCGCCGGCCTTCAGCGTCGGCGTAAAATCGCCGGTCGAGGTGCGGTGGTTGAGCGTGCGCGAGGTCGAGAAGCCGAGTGCGCCAGCTCGCACGGCATCGGCAGCCATTGCCGCCATCGCCTTGTTGTCTTCCGGCGTCGACGGATCGCGGCGCGCGCCGCGCTCGCCCATCACGTACACTCGCAGCGCCGCATGCGGCAGTTGCGCGCCGATATCCATGTCGAAGTTGCGCTTGGACAGCCAGTCCATGTAGTCCGGAAAGCTCTCCCAGGCCCAAGGGATGCCGGCGCTCAGAACCGGCTCGGGAATATCCTCGACGCCTTCCATTAGCTGAATCAGCCGGACATGGTCGGCAGGGCGGCACGGCGCGAAACCGACGCCGCAATTGCCCATGATCGCCGTGGTGACGCCGTTCTGCGAGGAGGGCGTGATGTCCTGGCTCCAGGTGACCTGGCCGTCATAATGGGTGTGGACGTCGACAAAGCCCGGCGTGACCAGTCTGCCGCGGGCGTCGATCTCTTCCTTGCCCTTTGCGGCAACCTTGCCGACTTCGGTGATGCGGCCGCCGGTGATCGCAACATCGGCTTCGAACAATTCGCCACCCTTGCCATCGGCTATGGTGCCGCCACGGATCACGAGATCGGGGGTCGAGGTCATGGCTTCCATCCCGCTTCTGGTTTTTGTTGGCGCATCATCCGACGTCATCGAATGCTGTCAACCGCCGGGGATGAGGCTCAGGAATGCATCACCGAGAGCTACGCCCTGGCGGGTTCCGCCGGCTTGCGGTCGGTGACCAGCGCCAGCAGGACCGTGAGCACCATGAAGGCGACGGAAGCGCCGAACACCCAATGCGGCAGGCTCTGGTCCATGATCCAGCCGAACAACAGCGGGGAGAGGATGCCGCTGAAATTGAAACCGGTGGAGACGATGCCGAAGGCGCGGCCCGCGGCGCCCGCCGGAGCTGCGTTGCGGACCAGCATGTCGCGCGAGGGGGCGATGACGCCGCCGAGGAATCCGGCGAGCGCCATGGCGGCGGTCAGCACCACCGACGGCAGGTTGACCGTCGCGATGATTGTTATGATGACGGCGTTGATCGCAAAGCTCGCGGCGGCGACATTGCCGTGGCGTTTGGTGCGGTCGGCAAGATAGCCGCCGGCCAGCACGCCGGCCGCGCTGGCGCCGAGATAGGCGGTCAGCGCGATGTTGGCGGCCGAGAACGTCACGCCATAGCCGCTCATCAGCGCAACCACGCCGAAATTGCCGATGCCGGCACTGGACAGGCCGAGCAACATGAAGAAGATCGTCAGCACGATGATCGCAGGCGTCACGATGCTCTGCTGCGGCGCCGCAGAGTCATCGGTCTTGCGATCGGCCGAACTGGCATCGGGAATCCTGATCGCGATCAATAGCAGCGCCACCACTGGTCCCACCGCGCCGGCCACGATCAGCGCGCCGAGCCCGCCGACGGCTGTCACCAGCATGAGCATGATCGTGGGCGCCACCGCGCCGCCAAGGAAACCCGCAAAAGTGTGGATCGAAAAGGCGCGGCCCATCCGCGCTTCATCCATATGCGTCGACAGGATCGCATAGTCGCACGGGTGATAGACGCTGTTGGCAAGGCCGAGTAGCGCGGCGCAGATGATCAGCGAGGCGTAGCTCAGGTGCAGGCCGAGCATGATCAGCGCGAGGCCGCCGACGGTGAGCCCGATCAGCAGCACCTTTCGTGCGCCGATATGGTCGGCGAGATAGCCGATCGGGGCCTGCGTCAGGCCGGAGACGACGCCAAACACAGTCAGCGCGAAGCCGAGCTCGATATAGCCGACGCCCAACTGCTCCTTCAGGAACGGAAACAGCATCGGCAGCACGAACAGATGGAAATGGCTGACCCAATGGGCGACCGAAATCGCTGCGAGCGTGCGCAGCGATGTATCCGCTTTGGCTTGGTGCGGTGCGGCCAGAATGTCGACCATGTCAGCTCAAAACCCTGTATTGCTTGCGGCCCGGCTGGGCCGTGCCGAAAATATAGGCCGACCGTTATTTGTCCATGAATGCCGTTGCATGGCTGCCCCGGCGCAGGGCAGGGCGCGCAAGAAAACACGTCAGGAGGGGAGACAAAGGCAGGTCGACGCGGCAATGATCCGGCATGCTTGATCCCGCAAAGCCGCTCCGCGTACTGGTCTCCGAAGGTTCCTCGACCTCGGCCCGGGAGGTCGTTACGATTCTCGGTCTTTCGGGCCATTACGTCGAGATTTGCGATCCCTCGCCTTGGTGCCTGTCGCGGTTCTCGCGCTTCGTCCGCAAATTTCACCGCTGCCCCGGATTGCGGGACGACCCCGCCGGTTACCTGGCCTTCGTCGAGCGGCAACTGGCCGACAGGAAGTTCGACGTGCTGCTGCCGACGCATGAGCAGGGATTTTTGTTTGCGCGGGTCGGGCAGCGCATCGAAGGCCGCGCCGGAATCGCGCTGCCGAGCTTCGAGAGCTATCGGCAAGCGCATAGCAAGGCCGGCTTCAGCCGGCTGCTCGATCGGTTGGGATTGCCGCAGCCGCCGACGCGCATCGTGAAATCCGCGCAAGGTGTGCGCGATGCGGTTCGCTTTCCGGCCGTCGTGAAAACCTCGGTCGGCACCGCAAGCCGCGGCATCTGGTTCGTGCGCAGCGCGGACGATCTGATGAGCGCGCTGCATGATCTCGGCGGCGGCGATGCATTCGCCGGTGAGGTGCTGGTGCAAGACCTCGTCGCAGGCACCACCGAGAAGGCGCAATCCGTGTTCTGCCGCGGCCGGATGCTCGGCTTTCATGCCTATCGGCAGATCGCGGCGGGCGTCGGTGGCGGCGAGGCGATCAAGCAAAGTGTGAACCGGCCGGTCGTCCGCGCTTATGTCGAACAGATCGGCCGGGCGCTCGATTGGCACGGCGCGCTGTCGGTCGATTACATCGTGCCGGACGTCGATACCGCGCCACTGCTGATCGATTGCAATCCGCGGCTGGTCGAGCCGATGAATGCCTATCGCTCCGGCGTCGATCTCGTCGGACTTTTGCTTCTGATCTCGCTGGGCGAGACGCCGGCTCCGCTGCTCGCAAGTCGCGAGGGCGTGCTCACGCGCCTGGCGATGCAGGCGTTGCTCGGATGTGCGGCGCGCGGCGGAACGCGGCCCGACATTCTCAGGGAATGCTTGCATCTCGCTGCGGCGCGCGGGCCCTATGCCGGCAGCAGCGAAGAACTCACACCAGTGCAATCGGACTGGATCAGCGCCGTGCCGCTGGCAGTGACGGCAGCCGTGCTGGCGGTTTCGCCGAAGCTGGCGATCAAACTAGCGCTCGGCGGTTTTGGCGCGCATCTGCTCGATGCAATGAGCATTCGGGTGATTGAAAGCGAAGGCTTCTATCAACACAACTCGTCATCGCCCGCGAAGGCGGGCGATGACGGCGGTGAGTGACGCGCCGGTCTGGTCACCTTACGGCTACCTCACAACGGCTCATCGTCAGGACCATAACGGTCCCGCTTCGGCGTGGCGATGTCGCCGTCCTCGTAGTCCTCCTCGTCCTCAACCGGCGGGCGCGGCGGCTTCTTCGGTTTGTCATCGCCTTGTTTCGGAGGCTCGCTGCTCTTCCTGCCTGTTCCGCCCATATGATTTCACCCATGTGATGCCTCTTCGCCGGATCAATCGGCATTTGCGCTGCATGCCGACTCAGGGTAACGGCATGACCTCAATCTGACCGTCCGGACGGTATCCTAGCGCCGGTCAAACGATTATTCCCGCCCTTTTTCGCCTCGTCCGAAGGGCATCGCATGGAGCCAGTATGAAGAAGCCCCGCATTGCGCTCGATGAACCGCAGCAGCGCAAGATCCTTCGCGCCGACAAGGCACCGAGCACCGGTTACTCGCTGGTCGTGGACGGCCACTTCAAGTCGCATCACGATACGGTCGAGGCGGCTGAGGAAGCGGGCATGGCGTTGAAGAACCGCTTCCAGATGCTTCAGGTGCAGGTTTACGATGCCGAGAACAAGACGCGATCGATGATCGATTGGCCGGGGCCGGCGTAACGCCGGATCTCCGAGCTGGATCGGCCGATCTCAGGTTCGCCGTCCGCCGTTCTGCTGGCTCGCCAGCCACTCCGACAGGGCCACCGGCTTCTCCTCGGGCCGCTTTGTGCTGCTGCGCGCCTTCTTTGCGGTCTTTGCGGCGGGCGGACGTTGCGGCTCGGCTGCTTCGCGCGCGAGCCGCAATGCCTTCAGCTTCGCCATATTGTCGAGCACGGCTTTCGCCGCTGCGTCGCGTTCGGCCTTGCCGGACTTTGCGTCCTGAACTGCTTTGGCCGCCTTGTCGAAGCGCGCCTGGGCGCGATCGCGATCCTCTTTCGTCATTTCAAATCAGCCTCTTTTCGCGATCCTGGCTTTGGTCTTGCCCTTGACCTTCGATTCCGGCGGATTTGCGCGGTCGGCCGCTTCCTTCGCCAGACGCAGCGCGCGCAGCTTCTCGGTCCGCTGGCGGATCGCGATATCGGCAGCCGCGATCTCGGCCATCGCCTTGATGCCGTCGACTTCCTGGGCGCGCTTGCGGTTGAGCCTCATTTCCTTCAGCTCGGCGGCGCTCTTCGGCTCATCATTCATGTCATACCTCTGAAATCACGACTGATATCGTCGAGCGGTCTGTGGCCCATTTACCACGGATCGGCGCGCAGAGGATGTTATTTTCGGTCGAAAATGGCGTGGTTTCTGACAGAATCTGCCTTGAGATGAAAGATTGACGGGAACACGGAGCGTGGAGCCGGTCCGGCAGGAAGCCGAACCGGCTAGAGCATTTTCGGTTCTGATTGAATCAGAACCAGGCTCTAGATTCTTATTTTGACGCGTTTTCTTGACGCGAACCGGTGTCCACTTCGCTTGAAAACGCTCTAATGTCGGTCAGAACGTCGCGCCGGCCTTCACCATGAAGGTGCGGCCGGGGAGCGGATAGGCCGAGAAGCGGCCCGGCGTGAACGAACTGGCGATGGCGTAGTCGTAATACTGTGCGTCGAGCACGTTGATCACGCTAAGCGACCAGAAGAAATGCTCGTAAGCGCCACTCAATTTGAGATCGACAGTGGCGTCGGCCGGGATGCGGCGCTGGGTGTTGGCCTGGTCGTTGTCCATGACGCGTTCGCTCCAGGCGCGCACCGTGGCGTCGAACACGAGATAGTTTTGCCAGATGTTCCAGGTCACGCCGCCGCTCGCGGTGTAGCGCGACACCAGCGGCACGTCATTGCCGGTGAACTGCCCTTCGCGGAAGACGGCGCGCGTATACGCCATGCCGCCGCGGAGCGTCACGCTGTCACTGACACGTAGCGCGGCGCTCGTCTCGGAGCCGTAGCGGCGGGTTGGATCGAGATTGACGTTGAAGAACAGCACAGGATTGAAATGGATCTCGTTCTCGAGATCCATGGTGTAGATGCTCGATTGCATCTGGAATCCGCCGCTCTTGATGCGGAATCCGCCCTCGATGTCATGCGAGGTCTGGGTCTTCAGCTTGAAGTCGCCGGGCAGCGGGATGAAGAAGGGGTCGAAGGCCGGTCCCGACGAAACGCGTTCATCCACGGTCGGGGTGCGGAACGCGCGTGCGGCGCGGCCGAATACCGAGAACACGCTATTGAAGCGATGCTCGAGACCGGCATGCAGCGCGTATTGTGTTTCGTTGCTGTCCAATGGGAAGGCTTGAGCGCTGCAATTAAAGAACATGGCGCAACCGGGCGCACTGGGATCGTACCGATCTCGGGCGCTCAGGCTGGTGTTTTGAACCCTGGCGCCATAGGAGAAATCGGTCGTCGGCAACAGGCCTACCGTGTGCTGCCAGTAGCCGGCCAGCGTCTGTTGCGACAGATCGTAGATGTGGGTCGGAGCGAGGCCTTTGAACGCCCCGCGCTCCTGGTTGAACGTCGCATTGTAATAGTCGATGCCGGTCAGGATCTGGGAGGGAATTCCGAAGATCGAATTCTTGACGCTCAGTCGCGGCGTGATCGACCAGGTCTGCAATGATGCGTCGTTATAGGTCGAGGAGAAGCTCGGAAGTGGCGAGGCAAACGGCACCGCGCCGAAGAAACCGCTTTGCGTATCCTTCTTCCGAACGCCGCCGTCGACGATCAGATCGACGCCGTTCATGATTGTCTTGGTAAAGCCGGTGGTTGCGCTGGCGCCCTGCTGGTTGCCGTAGTCGAACGGCGTATTGGTGCCCCTGCGATCGGTGACGAGTTGATTGAGTCCGATTGAGGGATCGACGGTACGTCCGCCCGGGAAACCGAGCTTCTGGTCGTCACCGGTCACCGTAAGGAAGGCCTTGAGGTCCGGTGTGGTATAATTGAGATTGCCGACCCCGTTGCGTTGATCGAGGGCGTTGTTGACCCGGTAACCGTCAGACTTGATGGCGTTGCCGTAGAAGGACGTCGACCAAGGTCCGTAGTTGGTCGCGGCCGAGATATTCGCAAGCCGTTGATTGAACGAGCCGACGCCGGCTTCGCTGCGGATCGTGACCGGCGGGCCGCCGACGCCGTTCTTCAGGACGATGTTGACGACGCCGCCGACCGCGTTGTCGCCGTAGAGCACCGCGCCGCTGTTGCCGCGGGTGATTTCGATGCGCTCGATCGAAGTGAGCGGAATGGTCGAGAGATCGACGCCGGCCATGTCGATATCGTTGAGCCTGCGGCCATTGATCAGGACGAGGCTGTTGGCGGTGGCGAACGCGCCGAACCCGCGCAGATCGACCGTCGTTTTCGCGCCGTTCACGCCGCCATAGAGCGATTGCAGTTGTACGCCGGGCGTCTGCGCGATGATCTCGGACAGCGTCTGGGCCGGCGAATTCGCGATCTCCTCTGCAGTGATCACGGTCGCCGAGGTGCCGACGATGCCGGAGAACTGCCGGCCGTTTCCGCCCGCACCCTGAGAAGCACTTTGCGCTGCGACGTTCGAGCGCGTCCCGGATGCGGGCCGCCTGCCGGTCGACGGCGCGGCTGCCGGCACGACGCGGCGCGAGGTTGATCCTTCATCGTAGGTCGGTTTTGCGCGAGTTCGGTTCGGGTCGGTAGGCGAAATGATCTCGATCGGCGGCAACTGTTCGGACGACGGCGCCTGCGCGTGCGCGCCGGAAATGCCGAGCGACACGATGGGAACGAGAAAACTGGAGGCGAGCCAAAAGCGGCGGCGCCGCGTGGCTGTATTGGTGGAAGACATGGTTCAGACCTCGGTATGACGTCAGTGGCACGTCACAGCGAACCAAGTCTCACCATGTGCTTAGAGCAGCTTAGGTGAAGCTAATGTCTGTACTCCCCGACCGACATCTTCGCGTGTGACCACGGCTGACGGCAGGTCTCCTGGCTCGCGGGTCGTTACCCCATCGTCGCCTTCCCAGGACCGAGATGCCCAGTGGCTTATGACGAAGGATTCGCCGCTTACAGTTGCGGGGGCAGCCGCGGAATTGGGGGATTTCCCCGCACCGCATTCCCTTTTGATCCCCAGAACGGGAACCGTCGGGAACTATGGTAGAAGTTTGACAAAGTCCGAGTCAATGCGCCCCGGGGCGTCCGGCGATCCTCACTGGACGAGTGCGCTATTTTTGCCGCATGAGCACTGCCTGAGGTCCCTTGCCCGCCGCCTGTACCGGGGCGGGTAAACCTGCTTTAGGACGATCGATGAGTGTTGAAGCCGTAGCCCTGACCAATGAGGGCGCCGCGCGCCGCCGGATCGGCGCGACCGCGGCGCTTGCCGCCCTCGTTGTGCTCCTGATGCTGATCTCGCTCGGCATAGGGCCGGTGCGGCTGTCGCCGCTTGCCGTGGCGGAAGCGCTGTTCGGCGGCGGCGGCGAGGTGGCGCAGGTGATCGTGCGGGAAATCCGCCTGCCGCGCACGCTTCTGGCGCTGGCGATCGGTGCCATCCTCGGGCTGTCGGGCGCGGCGCTGCAGGGTTTGCTGCGTAATCCGCTGGCCTCGCCCTCGCTGTTCGGCGCGCCGCAATCGGCCGCATTCGGCGCGGTGCTGGTGATCGCGCTCGGGCTGGCCGATGTGCGTTCCTATGCGCTGCCGGTCGCAGCGATCGTTGCGGCGTTCGGTTCGGTGTTCGTGCTGCTCTCGATCGCCGGGCGCAATGCGGGGTTGCTGATTCTCATCCTGTCGGGTCTCGCGATCTCGAGCTTTGCGGGCGCCGCCACCGCGCTGGTGATGAACCTCTCCAGCAATCCGTTCGTGGTGCTGGAGATCGCGTTCTGGCTATTGGGCTCGCTGGAGGACCGCAGCTTTCAGCACGTCATGCTGGCGTTTCCATTCATCGTTGCCGGCGCGATCATGCTGTTCAGCCAGCGCCATGCCTTTCGCGCGCTCAGCCTCGGCGAGGAAACCGCGCAGAGCCTGGGCGTCGATGTCGGACGTTTGCGGCTGTTCGTGATTTCGGGCGTCGCGCTCGGCGTCGGCGGTGCGGTCGCGGTCACCGGCACCATCGGATTCATCGGCCTGGTCGCGCCGCATCTGATGCGGCCCCTGATCGGCCACGATCCCGGGCGGCTATTGGTGCCGAGCGCGCTCGCGGGCTCGGCGCTATTGCTGGCGGCCGATATCGCGGTGCGCATCATTCCCTCGACCTCGGACATCAAGGTCGGTGTGCTGACCTCGATCATCGGCGTGCCATTCTTCCTCTATCTCATCATGCGCGAGCGCCGTGCGCTCGGCGGAGGCGTTGCATGAGCGAGGCACTGCTTCTGACCGCAAGGAGACTCGGCGTGCGACTCGCCGGCCGCGTCGTGCTGAAGGACGTTTCGCTGGCGCTGTCGGCGGGACATCTGGTGGCGCTGGTCGGCCCGAACGGCGCCGGCAAGACGACGTTGTTGCGGGCGCTGGCGGGATTGATCCCGTCCGAGGGCGAGATCGCGGTCGGTGGCGACGCGCTGGCTTCGCTGCCGTTGCGCGAGCGCGCCAAGCGCTTCGGTTATCTGCCGCAGGGGCATCTCGTGCATTGGCCGCTGCCGGCGCGCGATATCGTGGCGCTCGGCCGCTACCCGCATGGCGCGACCGATCCGGCGCGGCTGTCGCCGAAGGACGCCGAGGCCGTGCTGCGGGCGATGCAGGCGGTCGACGTGATGGAGTTCAGCGACCGTCGCGTGACCGAACTGTCCGGCGGCGAGCGCAGCCGCGTCGCGCTGGCGCGTGCGCTGGCGGTGGAGGCGCCGATCATTCTGGCCGATGAGCCGACCGCCTCGCTCGACCCGCGGCACCAGATCGACGTCATGCAGAATTTGCGCGCCACCGCCGACAAGGGCGTGCTGGTCATCGTGGTGACGCACGATTTAGGCCTCGCTGCGCGGTTTGCCGACCATGTGCTGGTGCTGCGCGAAGGGCGCCTAGTGTCGCAGGGTACGCCGGCGGAGGCGCTGTCCGAACAGGTGATGGCGGACGTGTTCAGGGTCGCGGCTTACCGCGCGGAATACCAGCGCGAGGCCGTGATCGTGCCATGGGCGGATGTCTGATGCGACGGAGCCTGGCATTTCTGGCCGCGATGATGACCCTGGTGTCCCCGGGCGCCACCGCGTTTGCCGCCAATCTGCCGCGGTTGGTGTCGATGAATGTCTGCACCGATCAATTGCTGCTGACGCTCGCCGACCCCGAGCAGATTCTGGGGTTGAGCCGGTTCTCGCGCGACGGCTGGCAAATCCAGGCGGGCGACATCAGCCGCTATCCGGTTCTGTCGGGCGGAGCCGAGGACGTGTTGCTCATCCGACCCGACATCGTCGTCGCCAGCGCATTCGACAAGCGCTCGACACGGGAGCTGTTGAAGGCCAAGGGGCTTCGTCTCGCCGAACTCGCCGTGCCGCGAACCCTCGATGAGGCGCGCCAGCAGATCCGGGAAGCCGGCGATATTACAGGGCATCCCGATCGCGCGGCGGCGGAAATCGCGCGGCTCGATGCTGCGCTGGCGCGCGCCCGCCGTGCGGTTGCGGAGCGGCACTATCGCGTGCTGCCGCTGTCGCGGCGTGGCTGGGTGGCGGGCAGCGACAGTTTTGTCGGCTCATTGCTGGCCGAAACCGGGCTACGCAGCGCGGCTGGCGATCTCGGCTTTGCCTTCGGCGGGTTTGCCTCGCTGGAGGCGATTGTGAATTTGAAACCCGACTTCATCGTGGTTTCGAACGCCGGCAATTATGCGCGCGATGACGGCCAGGCGTTTCTGGTCCATCCGGCGCTGGAGCGCTTCTACCCGCCGGAAAAGCGCATCGTGATTCCGGAACGCCTAACCGAGTGCGGCGGCGTAATGCTGGCGGATGCGCTCGATGCGCTGGCGGCGGAGTTGAAGCGGGTCGGGCGGTAGGGCCGCAAGCACGCGTCGTCCCTGCGAACGCAGGGGCCCATAACCACAGGACGCTGTAATTTAAGCAAGGTGTCGGCCACTGCCTTCTATCATCGGCGCCGCGGCGTATGGGTCCCTGCGCAGGGACGACGGCGCCCATCGATATGCTACCCTTGAACCACTGGCCCACCCACCTTCTTCCATGCGTCCAGCCCGCCTTCGATGTGCGCGGTGTTGGCTAGCCCCGCATTTTTGGCCGCGGCCACCGCCATTGCCGAGCGTTCGCCGAAGGCGCAGAAGAACACCACGCGGCGGCCGGTGGCGGCGGCGACTTCGCGCAGCATGCCGCCGGGCTTGAGGCTCTCGGCGATGGCAGGATACGGCGCATGCAGTGCGCCCGAGATCGTGCCGTGCTTGGCGCGCTCGCCGGTCTCGCGCAGATCCACCAGCAGAATGTCCGGCCGGCCAAGGCTCGCAATCGCATCGCGAGCCGATAGCGCAAGCCCCTGCTTGGCAAGCTCCTCCTGATGCAGGCCGACATGCATGTTGGCGGGCACGGCGACGTCCATCATCTTCGGGTTCGGCAGCTTCAGGTTCGCCATCAGTTCGATGTATTCGTCGACATTGCGTACCTGCAGCCGCGGATTGTAGCGCTTCTCCTCGCCGATGGTGGAAACAGTGTCGCCCTTGTAGTCGTGGGCGGGAAACACCAGCGTTTCGTCGGGCAGTTTCAAAAGCCGGTTGAAGATCGATTCGTACTGTGCGCGCGAAGAGCCGTTCTGGAAATCGGTGCGGCCGGTGCCGCGGATCAACAACGTGTCGCCGGTGAAGACGCGATCGCCCATCAAATAACTATAGGAATCGTCGGTGTGGCCGGGTGTGTACATGACATCCAGGCTCAACCCCTCGATCGTCACCTTGTCGCCGTCGGAAACCCGCATCGACACCACGTCGGCCTTGCTCTGCTCGCCCATGATGGTGATGCACTGGGTGCGGTCGCGCAGTTCGCCGAGGCCCGTAACGTGGTCGGCGTGCAGATGGGTATCGACCGCCTTCACCAGCCGCAGATCGAGTTCGCGCAGGAGCTGGCAATAGCGGTCGGCCTTCTCCAGCACGGGATCGAGGATCAGCGCCTCGCCGCCGGCGCGGCTCGCCAGCAGGTAGCTGTAGGTGCCCGAAACGCTGTCGAAGAGCTGACGAAAGATCATGATCGATGCCGCCCTATGTTGCTTCTCGACCTTACCACATCATGGCCGGACCAGCGTATACCCGTTCTCCGTCAAAAACAGGATCTGCGCGACGCCGACCTGAACCGGCGTGGCCGCGGCGATGAACTCCGGCCGTTTGCCGGCCTCGCGTTCGAGTGTATCGAGGGTGTTGAGGCAGATGTCGAAACGCGCGCCTTGCGCGACCAGGCTCTCGACCATCTTGCGGTTGGGATTTTCCGGGCGCAGCAGATCGATGCCGGGACCGAACGCGACGACCTCGATCGCGACCTTGTCAGGGTCGTAGTGCTTCATCAGGTTGCTGGCGACGCTGAGCACGAGGCCCTGCTTGCGCGGATCGTTGTCGGAGAGCTGCAGCACGATCTTGTGCTCGGCGAACGGCTTGTCCTGCAGCGGCGCCTGTTGGGCGCGGACGCCAGACGCGGCGGCTGCGATCAGAAGCGCCGTGGCCGTCACGCGAAGCATGGTCGAAAAGCCCGTCATGCCTGTCCCGCAATGCCCGGATTGCCTTCAACGCCTTTGAGCGTCACGCCCGGCGGCGAGCGGTTGGGCGGCTTACCCGACCTCAGATGCCTGGCGACCACATCCCAGACCGGCGCGCCGGTCTGCTCGTTGACCGAAGCCCAGCCTGCCACCTTGTATCTCTTGCCGGCTTGCAGCGCGCGGCCATTGTCGAGCTTGAGCTCGGAAATCCGCTTGCCCACGGTTTCGGCCGGCGTGCAGGTGTAGGCGAGCCCGCCGATACGGACCATGTCGCCGCCCTGCTGGTAGTAGGGATCGGTGTTGAAAAGATTGTCGCAGATGTCTTCCAGCACGTCCTTGATCTGGCTGCCGGTCATGGTCTGGATATAGGTTTCCGGATAGGTGACGGCGGTTTGCGCCATCACGTCCTCCATCGTCAGCGGCTGGCCCGCCAGCGCGGTGGTGCCCCAGCGAAAACCCGGCGACAGCGCGATCTCCGCGTTCAATTCGCCGAGCAACGCGTCGCAGATCAGTTGATCCATGCTGCCGCTGAAATTGCCGCGGCGATAGAGCAGGCGGTCGGCAGATGCGATCTTCTCGTCGAACGTCGCCGCATGCGGCTCGCGGGTCTTGTCGATCAGCGCCTGCATCGCCGGATCGGGTTTTAGCAATTCGGAAAACACCGGCAGCAGCCGGTAACGCGCATCCTTGACTTTGCCCTTGCCGATGTCGAGGTCGAGCACCGCCAGAAATTTTCCGTTCGAGCCCGCGTTGGTGACGAGCGTGGTGCCGCTCGCGTTGGTCACGGCAATCGGCTGCGGCACGGCGTCATGAGTATGGCCACCGAGAATGACGTCGATGCCGGTGACGCGGCTGGCGAGCTTGAGATCGACATCCATGCCGTTGTGCGACAGCAGAATGACGGCGTCGACCTTGTCGTTGTTGCGATGCGTATCGACGAGCTTCTGCAGCTCCTCGTCGCGGATTCCGAATTTCCAGTCCGGCGTGAAGCGCTTGGGATGCGCGATCGGCACATAGGGGAAGGCCTGCCCGATCACGGCGACGCGATACGCGCCGATCTCCTTGATGATGGACGGCTTGAACACGCGGCCCGATGCCGGGTCGAACGCTTTGGCGTCGTTGAAGGCGGCTTCCTCGGTTAGGTAGACATTCTGCGCCAGGAATTCGCCCTTGAAGCGTTCGAGGTTGGCGCGGAGCGTCTTCTCGCCATAGGTGAATTCCCAATGGCCGGTCATTGCCTCGATGCCAAGCAGGTTGGCGGACTCGACCATGTCGGCGCCCAGCATGGTATTGGCGAGGCCGGTGCCCTGCCAGAGATCGCCTCCGTCGAGCAGCAGGGAACGTCCGGAGCCGGCTTCGCTGCGCATGCGATCGATGAGCGTTTTCAGATGCGCGAAACCACCGAGCTTGCCGAACCGCCCGGCGGCCTTTTCGAACTCGATAAAGGTAAAGGCATAGGCGTCGGCGCTGTCGGGCCGGATGCCGAAACGGTCGAGGAAGGCGCGTCCGACCAGGTGCGGCGGGTTGCCCTGCATCGGTCCGACGCCGAGATTGACGCTCGGCTCGCGGAAGAACACTGGCCGGAGCTGCGCGTGCGTATCGGTGATATGCAGGATGCGGGCGTTGCCGAAGCGCTCGAGATCGTAAACGCCGCCATTGTCGGCGCCGCGCGCCAGCCGTGGCAGGCTGCCGGACAAGGTGGCAGCGCCCGCTAGCGTTAGAAAATCGCGGCGGCGGATGGTCATGCGGGTCTCCGCGCGTCGTAACTAGATCGCGATACGATATAGCAATCGGATCACGATCTCATCCATTGTTTGAGCATGATCTCCGCGCAAATGCGTTCCGCGTCGTGAGGGAAAACCGGTATCCACTTTGCACTAACGTGGCCCTCCGGGTCGCGATCATGCTCTAGCGTATTTCCAAATCCTTCCAGCGGGTCTTCTCGCTGGTGGCCTGGAAGATCGAAGCCTTGGCGAGCGCCTCGGCTTCCTTGGCCGATGCGGTGGCTTTGTCGAAATCGCCCGTATCCGCCGCCTTCTTTGCCGCCGCCAGCGTGTTCGCCGTGGTGGTCCATTGGTTGCGTAGCTTGCCGGCCTCCTTGTTGGCGGCTTCGGCCGCGGCGTAGGCCGCCTTGAAGTCATCCTCGGAGCCCGCGGCGAGCGCAGGCACAGCGCCCGCGGCAAGGAGCGCCAGAACCAATGCGGATTTCTGCATCAAGTTCCTCATGGCCGCGCTCCCGGACCTGAAATCGGCAGTCCGTTGCTGACGTAGGAGAGGTAATATTCGACGTTGCGATATTCGTCGTCCTGCGGGCTGAGCGGCACCGCGCGGATCTGGCTGTTGCAGGTGGTGAAGCGGCGGCTGGTGGTGCCCATGCCGCTCCATTCCGAGCGGTAGATCGGCATCGCGTTGACGATGCCGAGCGCGGGCGCGAGGATTTCGGCGCGGATGCGCTCGCCCGGGCTCTGCACATGGCAGGTGGCGCAGGAGAAGTTGAGCTGGCCGCGCCGCGTGTAGAAATATTCCTTGCCGTTTTCGTACGCCGCGAGCGCGCGCGGATCGTTCGGAATCTTGATGTCCATCGGCTTGCCGCGCGAGGTGAAGGCCATATAGGCAGTTAAAGCCGCCATTTCGTCCTTCACATAGGAGTAGGGCGGTTCCCCATTGGCCTCGCGGCAGCGGTTCAAGGCCAGTTCGAGCGTGATGACCTTGCCTTCCTTCTCGTCGAAGTAGGGATAGTTCTGGCGAATGCCGATGCCTCCGTTCGGGAAGCAATCGGCATAGGTCTTGCCGTTCTTGAACGGCTTGGAGAACATCTCCTTGCCCATTTCGAGCGAGAACTCGTAGGGCGGGAATTGCTCCTTCTCCTGCCACTGCCGGTACAGGTCCTCGTTCATCGAATAGGGGCCGTTGACGAAGTCCTCGAACTTTACCTTGGGAAATTTGTCTCTGAAGAACTTCTGGAACGCCTTGGCGTCGGCGACAGGATCGATCTTGTCGGCGGCGTCCGAGGGCAGGGCGCCCGCCAGCGTCAGCGCGGCAAGCGCGACGGCTGCGGATGCCAGAAATATTGCGGATCGCAGCTTCATTGGATCTTCGCCGTGGTGGTGTCGGTCGCGCCCTTGGTGTCGACCCAGCTTATTTTCAGTTCGTCACCCTTCTTGGCGCCCTTGAACGCGAACTTGACGTAAGGATCCTTGGAGACACCGCCGCCCCAATCGGCCGTGAACACCTTCTTGCCGTCATGCTCGAAGGTGAGCTGCTGGATGAAGTGCGGCGGAATGGTCTCGCCCTTGGCGTTCTTAACGAAGCCGGAATCCATCGGGTGCTGGATCAGCACCTGCACCTCGGTGGTCTCGCCGCTCGAAGTGGCGCGCACGCGAATGGTCGATGCCATGTGAGTTCTCCCTCGATGCCTTAACCGCCGCAGCCGCCGACGGTTACCTTGACTTCCTTGGAGGCGCTGTAGAGCTTGCCGCCGGCTTCCACCAGCACGGTCACGTTACTGGTCTTGGCCATCTTGATACGGTTGGCGACGTTCGGCAGCGTCCCGGCCGGAACGTTGTACTTTGCGATCAGCACGTTCGGATTCTCGCTGACGAGAAATGCGATCGAGGTTACGTCGGCAAGCGTCGTAGAGACCGAAACCGGCACCACGGCGCCGTTCTCGGCTATTTCAGGCGCGTCCATCTTCACTTTGTCCGAGGGCTCAGCGGTCTTGCCGTAGAGCGTCTTGATGACGTCGGCGTCGCTCTTCTGCTTGAATGCCTCTTCCGGATATTTGTCGTTGGCCGCGGCGAGCGCCGGCGTCAGGAAGGGAAGATTGCCGAGGCCGATGAGTGCGACCGCGCCTGCCCCCTGCAGGATCAGCCGCCGCGTGGCCGAAAATCCAACATCAATCTTGGTCATCGAAAATCTCCTAAAGCGTGCGCAGGCACGTCACAGGCTTAATCTCTCGTCTTGCGTCACAGCGTCTGCAGGAAATCCACGACCGCGCTGATTTCCTTTTCGGTCAGGATCCGGTTGCGTCCGAACGGAGGCATCACGGTTAGCGGATTGCGCAAGGTCTCGTCATGCAGAATGGCGACGAGATCCTCGCGCTTGGGGTATTTGCTCTTGATATCGACCAGCTCGGGCCCGATCGTGCCGGGAAGGTTACCACCATTGATGACATGACAGGTCAGGCAATTGCCCTTGCTGCGGTCGAAGGCCAGCTTGCGGCCTTCATCCACCGCGGACTGCGCTTGCGCGGTGCCGGTAGATACGAAAGCGCCGATCGACAGCGCCAGGGCGAAAGCCGGGAGCCTTAACACGGATTTCGTCGGGGAATGATCGGTCACAGGCGTTTCCGTAATTGCTATTTCGGTTGCATCGTGTCGAGCGGCCCGGTCGTGCGCGGCGTCAGATTCCTGCCCTCGGCCGTCGACGATATCCTGACATCGGCGGCGTTGACGCAATCGTTCATGCAGGGTTTTGCCATCGTATCGGGTCGCGGGTCGGTCCAGACGAAATTGTCGCGATTGCGCATTTTGACTTTCGGCAAACTATCGCGATCGGCAACGAATTCATTTGGAACGAGATCGTTCAGGTTCAGAATATAGGCGGTCAAAGCATAAACTTCATCCGCTGACAATGTGTGCGGCGCCTGCATCGGCATGGCGCGGTTAATATAGTCCCACAGGGTCGGGGCGAATGGCCAGTAGCTGCCGACCGTCGGCTCCGGGCGCTCGTCCCGGAGTGAGCCGACGCCACCCGCCAGCTTGGGGTAGCGGCCTTCGCCTTCGCCGAAGGTTCCATGGCACGCAGCGCATTGTTCGGCATAAACCTCCGCGCCCCTGTCGACTGTGCCCTTGCCGGGCGGCAGGCCCGTTCCGTCCTCGCCGCGCACGTCGATGTCCCAACCGGCGATCTGCGCCGGCGTCGCCACGCTGCCGTAGCCGAACGAGCCCGGTTCGGTCGCGCCGGCGAGGCTTCCGGCGAAGGCAAGCAGGATGGCAGCGATCGGCAGGCAAATCTTACGCGAGCTGTACATTGAAGACGCTTCCGTCGGGTTTGACCTGCCAGGTCTGGATCGAGTTGTTGTGGTAGACCGAGTTCGAGCCGCGCTGTGCGCGCAGTTGCGCAATTGTCGGCTGCACGTAACCGGTCTCGTCGATAACGCGGGAAGCGACCAGTGCTGGCCGGCCGTCCCAGCGCCAGGGCAGCGAAAATCTGGTCAGCGCTTTCGACAGCACCGGCTCGTGCAGCCGCGCGGTCTGCCAGTTGACGCCGCCGTCCACGGAGACATCGACGCGCTTGACCCTGCCGTTGCCGGTCCAGGCCAGTCCCCGGATTTCATAGAGGCCGGGCCCATCGAGCGGCTTCTCGGGGCAGGGAAAGGTGACGACCGATTTGGCGTCGATCAGCCAGGTAAAGCCGCGCGAGGTGCCATCCGGCATCAAGTCGGTGTATTTCGAGGTCTCTTCGCGGGAATGCCACGGCTTTTCGCCGAGCTTGATCCGGCGCAACCACTTGATGTTGACGTTGCCTTCCCAGCCCGGCACCACGAGTCGCAGCGGATAACCCTGTTCGGGCCGCAGCGCCTCGCCGTTTTGCGCGTAGACCACGAGGCAATCGTCGAGGCATTTGTCAAGCGGCAGGCTGCGGTTCATGTGCGCGCCGTCGGCGCCTTCGACCATCGCCCACTTCGCCTGCTTTTTGATGCCGGTTTCCTCCAGCAGCGTCGACAGCCTGACCCCGGTCCATTCCGCGCAACTGACCATGCCGTGGCTGAATTGCAGCGAATTCATCTGCGCGGCGCGCCAGTTCATGCCGCCATTGGCCGGGCATTCGATGAAATGAATGCGCGACACCGACGGGAAGCGCATGATGTCCTTCATGGTGAGAAGCAGCGGCCGCTCGACCAGCCCGTGGATCATCAGCTTGTGCTGGGCCGGATCGACGTCCGGCCGCCCCGCATGGTGGCGTTCGAAGAACAGTCCGTTCGGCGTGATGATGCCGTGCAGGTCCTGCAGCGGGGAAAAGCTCACCGACGATTCCGCACTCGCGGTCAACCAGGGCACGTTGCGGCGGATGACGGAGGCCTCGGTATCGGCGGGACGGCCGTAGGGTCGGTCGACCACGCCGGCGCCGATCGATTGCGACCAGGGCGCGTCTGCGGGAGGCGATTCCTGCGCGGGGTTGGCTATGGCCGGCTTGCCGCCAAGGGCGAGGCTGCCGGTCAGGACTGCGCCGAGGCCGAGGAAACTGCGGCGGCCCATCGGGCTATCCGGGGTGGCGGGATCAGAGAGAACAGCTTTGCTGCGCAACGGGTCAGGCCGCACGTTTTCTTCCCCTCGCGGCCACATCGCCGCATTATTTCTTGCTTTTTTCAATCGGTATCCATATTTGCTAATTTAGTCAATGCTAAATAATAGCTGGCGCGCTAGGATGATATCTGTGCTCGCAAGCACGGAAGAACGATACCGGATAGGATGCTATGACAGCAGTCGCGGCGGTAGCCCACGAGACGCAATTTGCCCCCCGCGCCGAGGATGCGGCAGCACTGAAGAAGTTGGCGAAGCAGGCCGGCGATGCCGCGCAGCTCCTGAAAATGCTCGGCAATGAAAAGCGCCTGCTGATCCTCTGCTTTCTCGCCGCCCGCGGCGAGATGACGGTCGGCGAACTCGTCGGCGTCGTGAAGCTGAGCCAGTCGGCATTGTCGCAGCATCTGGCGAAATTGCGCGCCGACGGCCTGGTGGAATTCCGGCGCACGTCGCAGACGCTGCATTATCGGGTTGCCGATCCACGCGCATTGCGCCTCCTGCAGGTGCTCAAAGAGATCTATTGCGGCGAACTGAAGTGACGCTTCCAGCGTTTCAGACCTGCAACGATTTTCAGACGAGGCTGGAATGCCCGAATATGCGATGGAATTCGGCAAGGATGGCCGGCCGGTCGAGCCCGACGGCCGGCTCGACGCGGCGGCATTCCACCGCAACCACGAACCGATCTGGGCGGTGCTGCAGAAATTTCTCGCCGGCAAATCCGGCGACGTGCTGGAGGCCGGCAGCGGCACCGGCCAGCATGTGCTGCATTTCGCCAAGAATGCTCCCGACATCATCTGGTGGCCGAGCGATCTCCATGAACGTCATCTCAAGAGCATCGAAGCGTGGCGCGTGCATGCCGGCTTGCCGAACATTCGCCCAGTGCTGCGGATCGATCTCACCGATCCCGCCTGGTGTCCGGCGATGCAAAGCGGTAGCGGGCCGGGCAAGCTGCTCGCGGTGTTCTGCGCCAACGTGATCCACATCGCGCCCTGGCCCGTCGCCGAAGGGCTGTTCGCCGGCGCGGCGCGTCATCTCCGTGATGACGGGCGACTGTTTCTCTATGGCCCATTCAAGCGCGACGGCAAGCACACCGCGATGAGCAACGCCGTGTTCGACACCAGCCTGCGCGAGCAGGATGCCGAATGGGGAGTGCGCGACATCGGAGAACTCAGTACATTGGCTGGGAGCGTCGGCCTTTCATTGGTCGAAACCGTGCCAATGCCGGCCAACAACATGATTGTGGCCTTCGCGCCATCCACAAAGGGTGACATCGCCGCATAGCGCGCGCCCGTTTGCGTCGGTTGATTGCACCGCCCCGCGTCTTCATAGTGCCGCGGAATCAATCAACGAGGCTCCCGGCCCGGGGCCTGCCGGGCGGGAATGCCGATGCTGGATACGACAGCCACCCAAGAGATCGCCAACGACGCACGCGCGCGCGCCAACGTGCTGCGGCTCGCTGCGGCGCAGGCGCTGACCGGGGCCAATTCGGCGGTGATTTTCGCGACCGGCTCGATCGTCGGCGCGACGCTGGCGCCCGATATCTCGCTCGCTACCGTGCCGCTATCGATGTACGTGCTGGGGCTCGCCGCCGGCACGCTGCCGACGGGCGCGATCTCGCGCGCCTATGGCCGTCGTGTCGCGTTCATCATCGGCACCTTCTGCGGCATCCTCACCGGCGCGCTCGCGGCCGTCGCCGTTCTCTATGCGTCATTCTGGCTGTTCTGCTTCGCGACTTTCCTCGGCGGCCTCTACGGCGCTGTGGCGCAGTCCTATCGTTTTGCCGCCGCTGACGGCGCCAGCGTCGCGTTCCGGCCGAAAGCCGTGTCCTGGGTGATGGCCGGCGGCGTCTTTGCCGGCGTGCTCGGTCCTCAGCTCGTGCAATGGACCATGGATATCTGGCCGCCCTATCTGTTTGCGTTCAGCTTCGTGGTGCAGGCGTTCGTCGCGCTGGTGGCGACGGCGGTGCTGTGGGGCGTCGACGCGCCGAAGCCCGCACCGTCGGATATGCACGGCGGCCGGCCGCTGTTCGAGATCGCACGGCAACCGCGCTTCATTGCCGCGGCGCTGTGCGGCGTGATTGCGTATCCCATGATGAATCTCGTCATGACTTCGGCGCCGCTCGCCATGAAGATGTGCGGGCTCACGGTCAGCGATTCCAATTTCGGCATTCAATGGCACATCGTGGCGATGTACGGCCCGAGCTTCTTCACGGGCACGCTGATCGCGCGTTTCGGCGCGCCCACCATCGTAGCGGTCGGTCTGCTGCTGGAAGCTGCCGCAGCGGGAATCGGTCTTGCCGGCATCACTGCGTTGCATTTCTGGGCGACGCTGATCGTGCTCGGCGTCGGCTGGAATTTTGCCTTCATCGGCGCCTCCGCGCTGGTGCTGGAAACGCATCGGCCGCAGGAGCGCAACAAGGTGCAGGCGTTCAACGATTTCCTGATCTTCGGGATGATGGCGCTAGGTTCGTTCTCGTCCGGCCAGTTGCTGGCGCATTACGGCTGGTCGATGGTAAACATGGTGGTGTTTCCGCCGGTGCTGCTCGGCCTTGCAGTGCTGTCGTTTGCGTCTTTTGCCAAGCGCCGCGCGAAAATGCAGGCGGTCGAGAAAATTCCGGATCCGAGTATCTAAGTCTCAATTTGATGGCCTGGAGGGCTTTATGCCGTCGCGCGCTCGTCTCGATGAATTCATCGCTGCCGTCGTTTCCGGCGATCATGCTGGCGCCATCGAGCGCTTCTACACCGAGGACGCCAGCATGCAGGAGAACGCCGCAGCGCCGCGGGTCGGCCGCGACGTGCTGGTGGCGCATGAGCGGGCGGTGCTGGAACGGGTGAAGAGCGTGACCTCGACCTGCGTGACCTCGATCGTCGAGGGCGACCATGTCGCGATCCACTGGGTGTTCGAGTTTACCTATCATTCCGGCAAGACCGGCCGGTTCGACGAAGTCGCGCTGCAGGAATGGCGCGGCGACCGGGTGTTTCGCGAGCGGTTTTTCTACGATCCGTCGAAGCCGACCTAGTTGCCACCTGCTGACAGTTCGGTCTGGACCGAAGCAATGGGCGGTTCGATCTGTTAACTCATTGTCATGCCCGGGCTTGTCCCGGGCATCCACGTCTTCCTTGCTGCCGGAGACAAAGACGTGGATGGCCGGGACAAGCCCGGCCATGACGGCGAGAGAACAACATAAGAAGAAAGACGTTGGACGCCTCTAATTACACTCCGATCGACGAGACCTCTATCCGCTATGACGGCTGGCGCATCGTCGTCGTCTGCTTCCTGCTGGCAACTTTCGGCTGGGGGCTCGGCTTCTACGGCCAAAGCGTCTACGTCGCCGAGCTACAGCGGCTGCACGGCTGGCCGGCGTCGCTGATCTCCGCCGGCACCACGTTCTTCTATCTGTTCGGTGCGGCGCTGGTCGCGTTCGTCAGCGAAGCGATCAAGGCGTTCGGTCCGCGTAACTGCCTGATCGCCGGGACGTTCGCGATGGCTGCTGCGGCGATCTCGATCGGTCAGGTGCGCGAACCCTGGCAGCTTTACCTTGCGAATGCCGTGCTGGCGTTCGGCTGGGCGGGAACCAGCCTCGGCATCATCACCAATACGCTGGGCCTCTGGTTCGACAACAAGCGCGGCATGGCGATCAGCCTGGCGCTGAACGGCGCAAGTTTTGGCGGCATCGCGGGCGTGCCGCTGCTGGTGACCGCGATCGGCTATTTTGGTTTTTCCGGCGCGATGACCGCCTCGGCTGTGGTGATGGTCGCGGTGATGGTTCCGGTGATCCTGCTCTTCGTCAAACGGCCGCCGCTCCACTTGAGCGCGGGCGCGGTCGACGCCGCGGACGCGCCGTCGCCGACGCAAATTCGCGCACGCGCGTTTCGCGATATCGGTTTTCTCTCGGTGTCATCGGCGTTCGCGCTGGTGCTGTTCGCGCAGGTCGGCTTCATCGTCCACCTGATCGCATTTCTGGATTCGGTGATCGGCCGGCAGCGCGCGGCGATCGCGGTGGCGCTGTTGACGGCGATGGCGGTGGTCGGCCGGGTGCTGTTTTCCTTCGTGATCGACCGGATGAACCAGCGGCTGGCGTCCTCGCTCTCCTTTGTCAGCCAGGCGGTGGCGCTGCTCATCGTCATCAATGTACATAATGATTACGTGCTGATCGCAGCCTGCGCGCTGTTCGGCTTTTCCGTCGGCAACCTGATCACGCTGCCGGCGCTGATCGTGCAGCGCGAATTCGATCCGCGTTCGTTCGGCGTGCTGGTCAGTTTGATCACGGCGATCAACCAGATCACCTATGCCTTCGGTCCCGGCGTGGTCGGACTGCTGCGCGATCTGTCCGGCAGTTACGCGCTGCCGTTCTATGGCTGTATCGGAGTCGAGCTGACGGCGGCGGTGCTGATCATGATCCGCGGTAGAACCTCGTCATTGCGAGGAGCGTAGCGACGAAGCAATCGATGGTACCGCAAGTGGAGAGATGGATTGCTTGGCTTCGCTCGCAATGACGGCGGAGGCTTACGCCTCCCGCTGGCGCAAAAGATCCTCCAGATCCAGCCTCCTGGTGAACATCGCGAGCGAGCCGTCGGGCGCGCGGGGCCATTCTTCCCTCGGCCGGTCGCGATAGAGTTCAACGCCGTTCTGGTCGGGATCGCGCAAATAGAGCGCCTCGCTGACGCCGTGGTCGCTGGCGCCATCGAGCTCGATGCCGGCCTGGATCACGCGATACAGCGCATCTGCCAGGGCCGCGCGCGTGGGATAGAGGATGGCGGTGTGGAATAGTCCCGTGGTGCCTGGCGGCGGCGGATGGCCGCCTTTGCTTTCCCAGGTGTTGAGACCGATGTGATGATGATAGCCGCCGGCCGAAATGAACGCGGCACCAGAACCCATCCGCTGCATGACCTCGAAGCCGAGCACGCCGCAATAGAAGCCGAGCGCTCGGTCGAGATCGGCGACCTTGAGATGGACATGCCCGATGCGGGTGCCGGCGATGATGGGTGGGGATTGAGGCATGCTGTCCTCCATTCGGCAGGCTCGTGCGCTGCACCGCGTCCAGGACACGTAGGCGCCGATCTTCATCACACAAGATCGGATACCTCCCCCTCCGGCAATCCGAACTCGAACGTGTTCAGCGTCATCGAGACCATCGTGTAGTAGCCGCACAGCCCGATCACTTCGACAATCCCGCGTTCGGTGAGCACCTTCACCGCCTCGTCATACAGCGCTTTTGACACGCCCTTGCCGTCATGCAGCGATTTGGCGAGGTCGTAGATCATCTGCCCCTTGGGATCGTCGAACGTTGGCGTGCGGCGGTCTCTGATGTCCTCGATGATCTTCGGGTCCATGCCGCCTTTCAGCGCCAGGCGCTTGTGCGCGTACCATTCGTAATGCGAGGTCCAGTGCCGCGCCGTAACGAGAATGGCAATCTCCGAAAGCTTTGCGGGAAACATCGTGTTGAACCGCAGTTGCTCGCCGAGCCGCGTCGCGTGCCGCGCCATCTCCGGGCTGTTGAGCCAGGCCATCATCGGCGCCGGAGGGGCGCCGCGCTTGCCGGCGATGGCTTCGTCGTAGGTTTCTTTTTGCTCGGCGCTCATTTCGCCAGGCGAAAGCAACTTCAGCCGCATGCCCGTTTCCTCTTGTTTTTCAATCGTTATCGTCTTGCGCATACACCCGATCGGGCATCGTGACCACCGCCAGAACGGCATGGGCTGACGTCAGACATATATTGAATTCCGCAACGCGAGGGCTAAGGTCGCTTCCAAACATTCCCACATGGAAATGCCTGATATGTCCGATCTGGAAACATTCCGCCGTGAAACCCGCGCCTGGCTCGAGGCCAATTGCCCGCCGGAGATGCGCCGTCCGATGACCTCGGAGAACGACACCTATTGGGGCGGCCGTAACGCAAAATTCTCCTCCGAGCCGCAGCGCGTCTGGTTCGAGCGGATGCGCGACAGGGGCTGGACCGTGCCGGACTGGCCGAAGGAATATGGCGGCGGTGGACTTTCGCCCGCGGAGCACAAGGTGCTGCGCGAGGAGATGGCGGCGATGGGTGCGCGCTCGCCGCTGTCGAGTTTTGGCATCTGGATGCTCGGGCCGGCGCTGCTGAAATACGGCACCGAGGCGCAGAAGAAAGAGCATCTTCCGAAGATTGCCGCCGGCCTGATCCGCTGGTGCCAGGGCTATTCCGAGCCGAACGCCGGCTCAGACCTTGCCTCCTTGCAAACCCGCGCCGAAAGCGACGGCGACGATTACATCATCAACGGCCAGAAGATCTGGACGTCGTATGCGAACTATGCCGACTGGATCTTCTGCCTGGTGCGCACCGATCCTGCGGCGAAGAAGCATGACGGCATCAGCTTCATCCTGTTCGACATGGCCTCGAAGGGCGTGTCGACCAAGCCCATTCTTCTGATCTCCGGCTATTCGCCGTTCTGCGAAACCTTTTTCGACAATGTGCGGGTGCCGAAATCGCAAGTGGTGGGCCAGGTCAATCGTGGCTGGGATGTCGCGAAATACCTGCTGCAGCATGAGCGCGCGATGATTTCGGGCATGGGCGAGCGCGGTGTCGGCCGGCCGCTCGGCCAGGTCGCCGCGGATTCGGTCGGCACCGACGAGCGGGGCCGGTTGGAAGATACGATGCTGCGCAGCCAGATCTCGACGTTTGAGGTCGACGAGGCGGCGCTGGCGGCAGCCGCCGAACGCGCGATCGATCTGGCGAAGGCCGGCCAGTCGCACCCGGCGTTCTCCTCGGCGATGAAATATTACGGCACCGAGCTCAACAAGCGCCGCCACGAAATCCTGATGTCGGCCGGCGGCATCGACGCGCTGGAATGGGAAAGCGAGCGCTCCAGAGGCGGCGCCCGTCCGCGCGCCTGGCTGCGCACCAAGGCCAATTCGATCGAAGGCGGCACCAGCGAGGTGATGCTCGGCATCGTCGCCAAGCGCATCCTCGATCTGCCGGGGGCGTAGGCGCGAAAACCTCCCCACGTCGTCCCTGCGAAAGCAGGGACCCATAACCACCACCGTTGTTTGAGTATTGTGACGCTAGCCCCATTCATACTCGAGAAGCCGCGGCGTATGGGTCCCTGCTTTCGCAGGGACGACGAAATAACCTGATGCATATCTGAACCGAAAGCACCCCAATGCCCCTCGTCCTCACCGAAGAACAATCCATGCTGCGCGACAGCGCGCGCGGCCTCATCAGCGACAAGGCACCGGTGTCGCATCTGCGTCACCTGCGCGACAGCAAGGACGCAACGGGATTTTCCCGCGACCTCTGGAAGGCATTCGCCGAGATGGGCTTCTCCGGCCTGCTGGTGCCGGAAAGTTTCGGCGGCAGCGGGCTCGGCTGCGTCGAGGCCGGTGTCGTGATGGAAGAAATCGGCCGCACTTTGATGCCGTCGCCATTTCTTTCGACCGCGGTGCTGGCCGCGTCCGCGCTCGCGCGTGGCGGCAGCGAAGCGCAGAAGTCGGCGCATCTACCGAAGATCGCCGACGGATCGCTGCTGGCGGCGCTCGCGATCGATGAAGGCGCAAAACATCGGCCGCTACAGATCAGTTTGCAGGCGGTGCGCTCCGGCAACGGCTTCAAGCTGAACGGCGCCAAGGCGCTGGTGGTCGACGGCCACACGGCCGATCTCCTGATCGTCGCGGCACGCACCGGCGGCTCGGCCGGCGAACGCCACGGGCTCACGCTGTTCCTGGTCGATCCCAAAGCCAAGGGCCTCGCCACCGAACGCACCATCATGGTCGATGCGCATAACGCCGCGCGGATCGAGTTCAGCAATGTCGAGGTCAATGCCGATCAGGTGCTCGGCGAGGTCGACCAGGGCGGCGCGCTGCTGGAAGGCGTGCTCAATATCGGCCGCGGCGCGGTCGCCTCCGAGATGGTGGGACTGAGCGAGGAGGTGTTTGGCCGCACCGTCACCTACCTGAAAGAGCGCAAGCAGTTCGGTAAACTGATCGGCGAATTCCAGGCGCTGCAGCACCGCGCGGCCCAGCTCTATATCGACATCGAGATCACGCGTGCGGCCGTGCTGAAGGCGCTGCAGACGCTGGACGGCGATTTCGATCGCGCCGGTGCCGCCGTGGCAGTAGCAAAGGCGCGCGCCGGAACGACGGCGACGCTGGCGGTGCAAGAGGGCGTGCAGATGCACGGCGGCATGGGCATGACCGACCAGTTCGACATCGGCTTCTTCATGAAGCGCGCGCGCGTATGCCAGGAACTGTTCGGCGACAGCAACTACCACGCCGACCAGTTGGCGCGGACGAAGGGGTATTGATTGTTATTCGGGGCGCGTGCCCCGCACTCTACCGTCATCGCCCGGCTTGACCGGGCGACCCAGTATTCCAGAGACGTTAGTGTTTAAGTAATGGGGCCGCGGCGTACTGGATCACCCGCCTTCGCGGGTGATGACAAGTCATTGTGTGGCGACTGCGTTGCGTCTTATCTGATCGGCGGAGCGTACTGAATCCCGCCGTTGCTCCACAGCGAATTCAGGCCGCGCGGGATCTTCAGCTTCGATCCTTCGCCGACATTGCGCTCGTAGACTTCGCCGTAATTGCCGACGTGGCGGATGATGCGGGCGGCCCAGTCCTTGGGCAGGCCGAGGTCCTCGCCATAACTGCCTTCGGTGCCGACCAGCCGCATCACGTCGGGCTTCTTCGACTTCAGCGCTTCGTCGATGTTCTTCGAGGTGATGCCGAGTTCCTCGGCGTTGATCATCGCATACAGCGTCCACTTCACGAGCATCATCCAGTCGTCGTCGCGCTGGCGCACCACGGGCGCCAGCGGCTCCTTGGAAATCACGTCGGGCAGGATGACATGATCGCTCGGCTGGATCAGGTTCAAGCGAAGCGCATAGAGCTGAGAGACGTCGGCGGTGAACGTGTCACACTTGCCGCCCTCATAGGCCTTGAGCACGTCTTCCAGCTTGGGAAACTTGACCTCGGTATATTTCATGTTGTTGGCGCGGAAATGGTCGGCGGCATTGAGCACCGTCGTCGTCCCTTCCTGCACGCAAACCTTGCTGTTGTTGAGGTCCAGCGCGGAATCGATGTTGCGCGAGCGCGGCAGCATGAAGCCCTGGCCGTCATAATAGGCGACCGCCGGGAAATAGAGGGCGTAGTTGCTCTCGCGGGACATGCTCCAGGTCGTGTTGCGGGAGAGGATGTCGACCTTGCGGCTCTGCAGCTCCTTGAAGCGTTCGTTGGCATCGAGGGCTACGAATTTCGCCTTCTTGGGATCATCAAAGATCGCCGCGGCCACTGCGCGACAGAAATCGACGTCGAAGCCGGTCCAGTCGCCCTTGTTGTCGGGAATCGAGAAGCCGGGCAGGCCCTTGTTGACGCCGCACAGCACTTCGCCGCGGCGGATGGTCCGCTTCAGCGTCTTGGTGTCGTAACGCTCATAGGTGATCGCGCCAGCCGCAATCGCGATTGCGACCGCCAGCCCAATCAGGAGGCCGCCTCGAAATGTCCGTAGCATTTTTTTGAACTCGCTAATGTCGGGGGGAACGGATCGGCCAGAGCGGCCGCGTCGCAATTACAGTGCGGGCTTCTGCCGGATAATCACCTTGGTGCCGACGGGCACGCGCTCATAGAGATCCGCGACGTCGGCATTGACCAGCCGGAAGCAGCCGGAAGAGACGGCGGTGCCGATGGTGTCGGGCCGGTTGGTGCCGTGGATGCGGTAGACGGTGGTGCCGAGATACATCGCACGCGCACCGAGCGGGTTGCCGGGGCCGCCAGCCATGAAACGCGGCAGATAGGGCTGGCGCGCGATCATCTCCGGCGGCGGCGTCCAGTCCGGCCACTCCGCCTTGCGGGTGATGTTCACAAGCCCCTGCCATTGAAATCCTTCGCGGCCGACGCCGATTCCGTAACGCAACGCGCGGCCATTGCCCTGCACCAGATAGAGATGGCGATCCTGCGTCGAGATGATGATGGTGCCCGGCGGTTCGTTGGTGCGATAGAGCACCGCGGTCTTCCTGAACTGCGGATCGAGTTCGACGGATTCATCGGGAAGCAGGCCGGGCTGGTCGCCGACGTCGGGCTGCCGCATCTGCGCCTGGCTCTGCGAGGCCGAAAGGACCAGACCGCCCGCGGCGATCAACATCCAGATCAGGTGCCGAAATTTTTTCATCGCGGAAATTCTCCTTGTTGGCGCGGCGGCCAAAATGATTGGCGCTTTGGCAAATCAGCGGAACCATCAAATCTCAGGGCCAGCTTGATGGCAAGTTTAGGGCGAATGCGGCGGATACGTGACTGAAATGTCGTCCATTTTCGCCATCCACCAAATTCATGGGATATCCCGCCTGCCTCATTTCGGCGCGATCCACAGCCGCAGGCAAAACGAAATCAGCGCGACGGTGCCGACGCCGCCGAGCCAGAGCGCGGCAAACCACAGCAAGCGCTGCATGAGAGGACGAGGGGCCGGCTCGTTGGGCTTCAATGGTATCCACTCTCGGGTTTGACCTTGCCGCGGAACACCCAATAGGCCCAGGCGGTATAGCCGAGGATCAGCGGGATCAGCCCGGCGACGCCGACCAGCATGAAGAGCTGGCTGTTTTCCGGCGCCGCCGCCTGCCAGATCGTGATGCTCTGCGGCACGATATAGGGATACATGCTGATGCCGAGGCCGGCATAGGACAGGGCGAACAACGCCAGCGCCAGAAAGAACGGCTGATAATCGTATTTGTTGGCGAGGCTGCGCAGCAAGAGCGCGGTGATGGCGGCCACCGAGATCGGCACCTGCGCGGTCAGGAGGACGTTCGGCCAGGCAAACCAGCGCTGCGTGTACTGCACGTGCAGGAACGGCGTCGCGATACTGACAGCGCCGATCGCGCCCAGCATCGCGAGCAAAAATATCCAGCTCAGGTGATAGGCGCGGTCACGCAATTCGCCTTCGGTTTTCATGACCAGCCATGTCGCGCCGAGCAGCGAGTAACCGATCACGAGCGAGATGCCGGTTAGAATGCTGAACGGCGTCAGCCAGTCCCACCAGCCACCGGCATAACTCCGGCCTTCGACATGCACGCCTTGCAGGATAGCGCCGAGCGCAATGCCTTGCGCCAATGTTGCCAGCAACGAACCGCCGAAAAAGGCGATGTCCCACCTGTTTCGCGCCTTGGTCGTCCGCCAGCGGAATTCGAAGGCGACGCCGCGGAATACCAGGCCGAGCAGCATCGCGATCATCGGCGTGTAGAGCGCCGGCATCAGCACCGCATAGGCCAGCGGGAAGGCCGCCATCAGGCCGCCGCCGCCGAGCACCAGCCAGGTTTCGTTGCCGTCCCACACCGGGGCGACGCTGTTCATGATGATGTCGCGGTCGCGCTTCTCCGGAAACAGCGGAAACAGAATGCCGAGGCCGAGATCGAAGCCGTCCATCACGACATAGACGAACACGGCAAAAGCGATGATGAAGGCCCAGACGGTGGCGAGATCGACCGCGACGTTCATGAGCCGGCCCCCTGGGCAGCCGGCGTGATGCCCGCGGTGCGGATCGGCGCCTCGTGCTGCGACGGTCCCTCTTCGCCCGGATGCGGCGGCGCCGCCATCAGGCGCAGCAGGTAGATCACGCCGGCCGCAAACACCGCGAAATAGACGATGATGAAGGCGACCAGCGAGGAGGCGACCGCGGGCGCCGCCAACGGCGAGGCGGATTCAGCCGTGCGCAGCAATCCATAGACCGTGAACGGCTGTCGGCCGACTTCGGTGGTGATCCAGCCCGCGAGCACGGCGATGAAGCCCGCGGGGGCCATTGCGACCGCGAACATGTGCAACAGCCGGGAATCGTAGAGCTTGCCCTGCACACGCATCAACAGGCTGAACAGGCCAAGCGCCAGCATGAGCAATCCCATGCCGACCATGATCCGGAACGACCAGAACGTGATCGCCACGGGCGGCCAGTTTTCGCGCGGAATCGTGTCGAGGCCGGCCATCGGCGCATCCGTCGAGTGTTTTAGAATCAGCGAACCGAGCTTAGGCACTTCGACCGCGTAGTCGACCCTGCCGGCGCTCTGGTTGGGCAGGCCGAACAGGATCAAAGGTGCGCCATCCTTGTGGCTGTGGAAATGACCTTCCATCGCCATGATCTTCACCGGCTGGTGCTCCAGCGTGTTGAGGCCGTGCTGATCGCCGGCGATGATCTGGATCGGCGCCACCAGCGTCGCCATCCACATCGCCATCGAAAACATCACGCGCGGACCGGCGAGGTGCCGGTCGCGCAACAGGTGCCAGGCACCGACCGCGCCGACCACCAGCGCCGTGGTCAGATACGCCGCCAGCACCATGTGCACGAGGCGATAGGGAAACGACGGATTGAAGATCACCTTGAGCCAGTCGGCGGCGATGAACTGTCCGGCCTCATTGACGGTGTGCCCGGTCGGCGTCTGCATCCAGGAATTGGCCGACAGGATCCAGAACGCCGAAATCAGCGTCCCGATCGCGACCATCAGCGTCGCCAGAAAATGCAGTTTTGGGCCGACGCGATTCAGGCCGAACAGCATCACACCGAGGAAACCCGCCTCGAGGAAGAATGCGGTGAGCACCTCGTAGGCCATCAGCGGGCCGATCACCGGGCCGGTCTTGTCGGAAAAGGCCGACCAGTTGGTGCCGAACTGGTAGGACATCACGATGCCCGACACCACGCCCATCGCGAAAGCGACGGCGAAGATCTTCAGCCAGTAGTTGAACAGGTTGATGTAGACCTCCCGCCCGGTCGCGAGCCACAGCGCTTCGAGCACGGCGAGATAGCTGGCGAGTCCGATCGAGAAGGCGGGAAATATGATGTGGAACGACATCGTGAAAGCAAACTGCGCCCGGGCCAATACGACCGCATCCCAGCCTTCGAACATCGGCACCACCCGTCGCTAGTTTCGCCGGGCACAATCTTCTTCGAAAAACGGAACTACAGTTTTCGAAAATTGCGTCCGAACCAGACGTGTACCTTACCACGGCCGATGCGACGATTATACTGCGTGACGCGCGGGACAGGCGTGCAAGCCTATCCGGCAGCCGATCGTTTCAGTCCCAATCGCCTGATGATCTCGGCCTGCACGGCTCGGGTTTGATCCTTGCCAGCCAGCGGGGGACTGCGGATCTTCTTTCCCGTACGAGGCCGGATTGCGATCGCATAGAGGCTATGCTTGCGACCGCCACTCTCGACGTCGATGGCGTCGATATCGTCACCGCCGATTGTCTCCACCTCTGTCGCGCCGTTCCATGAAAGCCGTTCGATCCTGATCGCGCCATCGTGGACGATCCAGCATGCATTGATCCGATGGAGATATCTGAGCAGCACGAAGGCCACGATCGCGCCGAGCGACCAGACGGCAATCACGAGCGCGGACATTTTGCCGCTCCAGAGCGCATAGATGAAGTGAACGCTAGGCAAGCCGGCGAGCAGTACGATGAGAATCTTGAGTCCTCGCACTTTATGGCGGTTGACCGGCTTGCCCAGTCGTATTCCGGCATTGGCGGCGTCGAGCGGGTTCTCGATCGGTTCGGGATCGGGAAGCCGAAGCAACCGGGCAATTCGGACGGTGGTTTGGTGCACCTGGGTGATATCAGGCAGGGGAGGCGAGGTGAGCAAGTCTCCCGATTCGGTCTCGAATACGAGGCTGAACTCCGCTGATTTGCCGACGCTCTTTCGCAGACGCATCCCCGATATTTCGTCATCCCTGATCAATCTTCGGTGCAGCTTGCCGAATGGACGCTGTTCGCCGATCAGGATTTCGCCTGACGTAATGATCCAGACGACATTGCGATCGAGCAGGGCTGCGCCCAGCAGGAGGCATCCGAACAGCAGCGCAAAGAGAGCGGCGATGCCAAGCCAATGGCCAGTTGCCAGGTGAGCGAGGCCGGGCAAAGCGATCAGACACAAAACTACGGCAAGGCTTGCGAGAACGAGCCGCTCGTTGAGCGACGTGCCCTTGCGTAGCCTGACTTCATTTTCGTTTGCCGCAGCGTCCATCGATGGCGCAAGCATAATGACCGACGTGGTCACGTAAGCGGCCAAGTGTACGGCTGAAATACGGCAAGCCAGATGGTTGCGCGCGCAGCAAGGCTTTGCTGTTTGCCTTCCCAAAACAGAGCGACCCGGCTGGGGGGCATCCCGGCCGGGTCGTTGGAGGTCGCTTGGGAGGTGAGAGGAAGTTCAGCGGCTGGTCTCGCTGTCGTAGGAGATCACACAGACCTCCTTGGGATTCTTGGTGCCGCAATCGACCACCTGTTCGCGCACGAACGTCGAACCGGCATCGCGCTGAGCGCGGGGTTGGACGTTCTGGGCCGACAGGGTGGCCAGCGTTGCGACGGCGCCGAGCGGGACGATGAAAAAGCGGAAGGACGGCTTCAGCATGATCGCTCTCGTGTTCGGCGTTGGCGTTCAAGTCGTTGATGATCGGTATAGGGGGTGAGTTTTTCCGGGTGATGTCGTGAAATGTTTCATTTGTTTCGCCGGAAGTAACCTTAGTCCGTCGAAACCGCCCCGTTTTTCCGCCCCTATCTCCGATCTAAGTATTTGAAGTCGCTTATCTTTAAGCGGCGATGCTGTCCACGCCGGCGCCCTTAAGCAACTCGGCCAATTGTTTGCGGGCATAGAACATGCGGGTCTTCACCGTGCTCTGGGGAATACCGATGATCGCGCCGGCCTCTTCCACCGACTTCTCGTGGTAGTAGACCAGGTTGATGATCTCGCGATGCGCCGGCGACAGCTTGGCGACGCAGGCACGCAGGATGGCGCTGGTGTTGCTGCGGTCGAGCGAGGCTTCCGGCGTGTCGGCCTCGTCGGCGATCTCCAGCACGTCCTCCTGCTCGATGTCCTCATGCTTGCGCTGGCGCAGCGCGGTCAGCGCCTTGAAACGGGCGATCGACAGCAGCCACGTCGAAACCTGCGAGCGGCCCTCGAACTGGGCTGCGGTCCGCCACACGTCGAGGAACACCTGGCTGACGAGGTCTTCCGCCATCGTGGTATCGCGCACCATGCGCAACACGAAGCGGTAAACGCGGACGTTATGGCGGGAGTAAAGCACATGCATCGCCGTACGGCCGCCTTTGGCAATATCCTGCAGCAGCATCTCGTCGGATGTCGCACGGGCGGCGGCAATCGACTTCTTGGCTGCGGCGTTGATGGCGATGACGTTCGACATGACAGGCTCCCAATTCCACGCCGGGCGGCGTTTCGTTGGGAGAATTGTTAATTAGGCTCGGTTTCGGGATGTCTGCACCAAAAGAGGAAAATGGTTTCGTGCGGGAGAGAATTGTTTCGTCGCGGACCCTGCGACGAAACATTCGGGCCAGAAATGCCAATAATTTCAATATGCGGAAAATTGGAAGGGATGAGATTTGGGTCCTGGGAACAAATCCCGGCGTCCCGGACAAGCGCGATCGGGGACCCATGACCACCTGTGTTGATTGTCAAAATACGCTGGAGCCTTAGCCGGGCGAAATTACGAACGCCTGTGGTATGGGTCCCTGCGTTCGCGGACGGAGAAAGCTAGCCCTTCTCGCCGGTCGGCGAGAATAGGTAGCCACCGCCTCTGATCGTGCGGATCACGGCGGGCTTGGTGGGATCGATCTCGATCTTGCGGCGGATACGCATGATGCGCAGATCGACGGCGCGGTCGAAGGCTTCGGCGTCGCGCGCATTGGCCAGCTCCAGCAGCCGCTCGCGCGACAACACCCGCTTCGGGTTCGCCGCGAACACCTTCAACAGGCCGAATTCGGACGCCGTCAGCGGATGCTCGTTGCCTTCGTCGTCGCGCAGCGCCTGGGCTTCGAGGTCGAGCCATTTGGTGCCGAACCGCACCAGTTGCTCCTTTTCCGCCTTGGCCGCCGCTGGCTCGGGCGTCGCCGCCTTGGCCGGCGTGCTGCGGCGAAGCACCGAGCGGATGCGCGCCATCAGTTCGCGCAGCTCGCAGGGCTTTGCGATGTAATCGTCGGCGCCGAGTTCGAGCCCCACGACGCGGTCGATCGGACTTGCGGTCGCGGTCAGCATGATGACAGGAACGTTGATGCGGCTCTTGAGGTCGCGGATGATCGAAAGCCCGTCTTCCTCGGGCATGTTGAGGTCGAGCACCACGAGATCGGGCACGGCGTTTTCGATCTCCTTGCGCAGGCTTTTGCCCCCGTCGCACAAGGTAACGCCGAAACCGTGCATCTTGAGGTAATCGCCGACCATCTCGCGGGCCGGCGCCTCGTCGTCGACGATGAAGATGTGCGGGCTCTGGGTCATGTCGTCTCTGTCGCAGGCAGTGTAACCGTAAACATCGATCCCTGTCCGGGGCCGGCGCTTTCCGCAGTCACATGGCCGCCATGCATGTCGATGATACGTTTGACGATCGATAGGCCGAGGCCGGTCGAGCTTTCGCCGGCGGTCGGCTTGGCCGATAAGCGTTGAAAACGGCCGAACAGCCGGCCGAGATCCTCCGGCGAAAGGCCGGCACCCTGGTCGGCGATGCGGATCGCCGTGCCGCCGCCCTCTTGGCTGACGGTCACCGTGATCTTGCCGCCGATCGGCGAATATTTGATGGCGTTGCTGACGAGGTTGTCGATCGCCTCGCGGATCCGGTCGGCGTCGCACATGGTAACGATGTTCGGCGGAGCTGATACCGTGATGGCTTGCTGCTTGTTGACGGCCGAGGGCAGGTTGGAATCGGTGACCTCGGTCACGAGGGCTGCGACATCGACCGCCTCGCGGCGGATGGTGATGTCGAAGGCATCAGCCATCGCATCCGAGATCAGGTGATCGACCATCGATGTCAGGCGCTTGGTGGCGTCCCTGATGTGCTCGACCTGCGCGGTGACGTTCTCCTTCGGCGAGCCCGCGCCAATCAATTCGGTCAGCATCTCGGTGCGGCCGAGGATCACGCCGAGCGGATTCTTCAAATCATGGGCGACAGTACCGAGGATTTCGTTCTTGAAGCCGTTGGCGCGCTGCAGCCGCAGCCACTGCGCCGAGAGCCTGCGGTTGGCCTGCATCAGCGCGCGGGTGCGCTGGGCGACGCGGTCTTCGAGCTGGGTATTGGCCTCGTGCAGTTGCCGGTAGAGGATGACGTTGTCGAACGCGATCGACAGCCGGCTGGAGAAAATCTCGACCAGCGCGCGGTCGGTGTCGGAGAGCTGGCGCTCGGCCTGCAGCAGCACCACCACTTCGCGGCCAGAACCGGTGCGCAAATAGAGCACGCTGCGGTGGTCGGCGAACTCGTTCTTGCGGCGCTGGAAGGCCGCTTCGACCATGGCCCGCAAGTCCGGATCGAGCGCCTTGGAGCTCGTGCTGCCGATGAAGCGGCTGTAGCAGCCCGAACCGGCCAGCACCGAGAATTCGCTCCCCGGGGCGCCGTCGTCGCGCAGCACCAGAATGCCGGCGCAATCGACATTGAGCAGCGAGGCGAGCTGGGTCAGTACGCCTTCGGCCAGCCGCTGCATCGATTTGAAATCGTACAGCGTCGAGGCGGCGTCGATGATGATCTCGAGCCCGCGCCTCGTCTGCACCATGCGCTCGAGCTGCTGGTAGCTGCGCAGCGCTGCCGTCAGCGAGGTGAACAGCTTGTCGGCCGTCAGCTCGGTCTTGGCCTTGTAATCGTTGATGTCGTACTGGACGATGACGCGGCGCTCGGGCGCCTGTCCCGGCTGGCCGGTGCGCAGGATGATGCGGACGGTCTCGTTCTTGATCTCGTTGCGGATGTATTCGACGAGCTCCAGCCCCGCGACGTCGGTCTCCATGATGACGTCGAGCAGCACGGCTGCAACATCCGGATTGTCGCGCATCAAGGTGCGGCCTTCGGCCGCGGAATAGGCTGACAGGATTTCCAGCGTCGCGCCGTGGAGATTGTAGTCGCTCAGCGCAAAGCGGGTGCCCTCGTGCACCGCGGCATCGTCGTCGATGACGGCGATCTTCCATTTGCGCGCGGATGAGTCCTCCGGAGCTATTCCGGTATCGTCGATCAGATGGAGGACATCGTCCTGTTCGGCCATTGAGAAGTTCCGTCGGCTGCTGTCTGGTCGGTAATGGTGGGGCCGCCCTTGGCGACTTTCGGCATGATAATGCGGAATGTGGTGCCTTGTCCCAGCCTCGACTCCAGCATCATCCGGCCGCCGAGCTGTTGAGTGACAAGATTATAGACGATATGCAAGCCCAGCCCGGTACCGCCTTCGTTGCGGCGCGTCGTAAAGAAGGGGTCGAACGCCTGCCGCTGCACGTCCGGCGTCATTCCGGCCCCGTTGTCGGCAAAAATAATTTCGACATCGTCGCTGCCGCGGGCCCGCGCCGAGATCGAGATCGCCCCGGAACGGCCGTCGGCAAAGGCATGGTTGGCGGCATTGAGGAAAAGATTGGTTAATATCTGGCCGTAGGACCCGGGATAGCCATCGATGACGAGGCCGTCCGGCACGTCGACCGACAGCGTGATCGCCGCCTTCTTCAGAACCGGCCTCAGGCTTGCGACGATCTGGTCGGTGGCCTCGCTCAAGCTGAATTGCCGCCGCTCGGCATGCGAGCGGTCGACCGCGACCTGCTTGAACGATTGGATCAGTTCGGCGGCGCGGTGCAGGTTCGCCACCAGTTGCCCTGCTGCATCGCGCGAGCTCTTGACGAATTCGTCAAGTTTGGAACGTCGCAGCGGCCCGCTGCGCAATTCGGCCTCGAACGTGTCAGCCCGCCGCGCAAAGCTTGACGCCACCGTCAGGCTGATGCCGATCGGGTTGTTCACCTCGTGGGCGACGCCGGCGACCAGCCCGCCCAGCGCCGCCAGCCGTTCGGCGTCGATCAGGTTCTGCTGCGCGGTGTTGAGCTCGAGCAATGCACTCTCCGCTCGTTCCTTCGAGGCGCGCAGTTCGTCTTCTGTCTTGCGCTTGGCGATGGCGTTTTCGCGGAACACGTCCACCGCGCGCGCCATGGCGCCGACCTCGTCCCGGGCGGTGGTGCCCTGCACGCGGCGATCGTAATTGCCCGACGTGATCGCATGCATCGCCGCCAGGATCTGCTGCAGCGGCAGGCGGATCGAGAGCGCGATCAGGACGCCGGCGGAAAGGATGATGCCGAGGAACATCACGGCAATCGACAGCACCCGGCGCGAGATGCCCGACAGCGTCTTGTCAAAAGTCTCCTGCGCCTTCTGTTCGCGCTGGCGCATCTTGACCGATAGTTCGTCGATGACCGCGATGGCCTCGGCCTGGCTGGCATCGATGGTGTTGCGCAAGAGTTCAGTCCGGATCGCCAGTTGCTCGGTCAGCTTGGCCATGCCCTCGCGCAACGCCACGGTCCGCGCTTTCAGCCGCGTCAGCGCCATGCGCTGCAGATCGTTGTCGGCCAGATCGGTCATCACGGGGATAGTCTTCTCGATCGTCTCGGTATTCCTGCGGGCGTCTTCCGCAGACGCCGAGGCCGGCGACAGGTAATAGGCGTTGGCGGCGACCAGCAGCGCCGTAAACGCCTCGCGCGATCTGCCGAGCGCGGGCCAGATCTGCGCGTCGCGATGCCCGGTGGCGCCTTCGATGATCGAATACAGCCCGGCCATTTCCCGGGCCGGTCCCAGCACCTGCTGCTCATAGGTCTTGGTGATGGTGGCCTGCACGGCGCGCAATTCGCCAAAGCCGTTGAGGAAGCGATCGGTGACCTGTTCGAGCCGCTCGACCGACCCTGAGAGCATCGGATCGTTCGAGGCGCGCGTGGTGAGCGTGCCGAGCACCGCTTCGCGCAGCAGCAGGATTTCGGCGAACAGTTCGGGACTCGGCTGGTTGATGTAGCGGTGGATCAGGTTCTGCAGCCGGCTGGTTTCGCTTTCGAGGTGCGCCAGGATCTTGTCGGACTCCCGCACCTGCCGGACGTCGTCCCATGCCGAGCCCAGCACGTTGGCGCCGTTCCAGATCAATATCGCGAGCACCATGACGACGGCGGAGTTCAATCCCGCGATCGACAGAATGCGCCATCGGATCGGCACCGCGCGCAGCCATTGGACGACGCGAAAGCGCCCCCGCGCGGCGAAGCTCGCCGGCCGTTCCGCTGGTCGCTGCTGTTGCGGCGCGCCGGTCAAATCCACTCCACTCTGCAAAGGCGCCCGACCAATAACGGCGCCACCGCCCCGATCAATGCAACGTTGGTACGGTTGAAACCGATTGCGGCGGAGCCGGTCTGTTCGGGGGCCTCGGTTCCCGAGCCGGACGGGCGGGAACGGGACACATCGATCCAATACCTGTCGTTTCGGGAATCGGCGGCGCGAAATCCGCGCGCAAAATCGCCCGTTGAGACCGCCGTAAGCAACAGCGCAACAACAAGCACTTCGGTCCGCCAAAGGTCGGCGCGGCGATACACAGGCGACAAATTCCCTTAGAGATGGAGTCTGCAGCGGCGAAAAAAGGTTCAACGCAATTTTAGCAGAATTTGCCGATGCTTGGCTATTGGCGGCTCGGCCTGGCGGGGGCTAGCCTGGGGTTATCCCCATTAGCCGGCTGCAATCTTTAATTGTGCGTTGCGGTGATGCCGGCGGATTGAAACCGTGGTTGCAGGGATTTATGAGGACGGCGAACGGGCACGTCGCTCGCGCGGCAGAGCGGGGTAATCACCGGTGAAACTGGCCTTGAGGTTCTTGCAATTCGCAGCACTCGCCGCCGTGGCGCTTGCGTCTCCGGCCAAGGCCGCCACCGAGATCATGTGGTGGCACGCGATGTCGGGGGAGCTCGGCAAGCAGCTCGAGAAGCTGGCGGCCGATTTCAATGCGTCGCAGTCCGACTACCGGATCGTGCCGACCTACAAGGGCAATTACACCGCGACGGTGACGGCGGCGATCTTCGCATTCCGATCGCGAAGCCAGCCGGCCATCGTTCAAGTCAACGAGATCGCCACCGCAACCATGATGGCGGCCAAGGGCGCGATCTATCCGGTGTTCGAATTGATGCGCGACCAGTCGGAATCGTTCTCGCCGGAGGCGTATCTGCCGGCCGTGACCGGCTACTATTCCGACGTCGCCGGCAACATGCTCTCGTTCCCGTTCAATGTCTCGACGCCGATCCTCTACTACAACAAGGATCTGTTCCGCGCCGCGGGCCTGGACTCCGAAGTAGCGCCGAAGACCTGGGCCGAGATCGGCGCTGCGGCGAAGCGCCTGCGTGCGGCGGGTTCGCCCTGCGGGCTCACCACATCCTGGCCGTCCTGGGTCCATGTCGAGAATTTTTCCGCATTTCACAATCTGGCGCTGGCGACCCGGGCCAACGGCTTCAGCGGACTAGATGCCGAGCTGACCTTCAACAAGCCGGACGTGGTTCGGCATATCGCGCAACTCGCGGAATGGCAGGCGACGAAAATTTTCGACTATAGCGGCCGCGGGCAATCGGCCGAGCCGCGTTTTCAGAAGGGCGAATGCGCCATCTTCATCGGCTCGTCGGGGACACGCGCCGACATCAAGGCCAATTCGAAGTTTGAGGTCGGCTACGGCATAATCCCGTACCGGCCTGAAATCGCCAGTGCCCCGCAAAACTCGATCATCGGCGGCGCCACGCTATGGGTGCTGCGCGACCGGCCGCGCGCCGAGTACACCGGCGTTGCGCGATTCTTCGCCTATCTCTCCAAGCCCGAGGTTCAGGCCGCCTGGCACCAGAACACCGGTTATCTGCCGATCACCCGCGCCGCCTTCGACCTCACCCGCGCGCAGGGCTTCTACGACCGCAATCCCGGTGCTGCGATCGGAATCGAGCAGATGACCCTGAAGCCACCGACCGAGAACTCGAAGGGAATCCGGCTTGGCTCCTTCGTGCTGATCCGCGATGCCATCGAGGACGAGCTGGAGCACGTCTTCAGCGGCAAGCGCACCGCGCAGGCGGCACTCGACGCAGCCGTCGAGCGCGGCAACCGCCTGCTGCGCCAGTTCGAGCGCGCCAATCCGGACCGGTAACCTCCCCGCCGCCACTACGAGCGAAGCGAAGCAATCCATCTATCCCCGCGCTGAGGTATGGATTGCTTCGCGGAGCCTGTCATCCGGCGGCGCTGCGCGCCGACCGGGTGGCTTGCAATAACGACAAACAAGGTTCATCGCCACCATGACCGCATCACTGCCGGCATTCACAGATTACGAGCCCTTCCGCGCCTGGCGCGCCGATCCGGCGCAATGGCTGCCGATCGCGCGCGATATCGCCCGCGGCCACGGCCTGGCGTGCACCGCGCCCCACATCTTCTCCACCGGCACCAATCTCGTTCTTGCCCTCGACGAAAACCTCATCCTCAAAATCTTCCCGCCATTTCTTCGCGCCCAATTCGTCTCGGAACGTGGCGCACTGGCGCAGCTTCACGGGCGGCTTCGCATAGCAATCCCCGAAATCGTGGCCGAAGGCGAGCGTGATGGATGGCCATATCTCGTCATCACGCGGCTATCGGGCGTGTTGGGCGAGGATGCCTGGCCATCGCTGCCGGAAGCGGACAAGGAGCGTCTGCTTGCACAAATCGGCGAGACCATCGCCGAGGTGCAGCGCGTTCCCGTCGGGCCGCTCGCCTCGGTCGAGCCGGGCTGGGACGTCTTCATGCGCGGACAGATCGAAGGATGCCAAGCCCGGCACGCGCGTCTCGGATTGCCGCAGAAATTTCTCGATGTGCTGGACGAATTGCTGCGCGATGCGCCCTCGCTGGTCGCGCTGGAGGGGCCAGCAGTGATCCTGACCGGCGAATACATCCCGGAAAACTTCTTGCTGAGCCGCGACGGTTCGGGTTGGCGGCTCGCGGGGCTGATCGATTTCGGCGACGTGATGACGGGCAGGCGCGAGTATGACCTGCTTGGCCCCAGCGCCTTCATGACCGCGGGCCTGCCACGGCGGGTGCGAAGCCTGTTCGAAGGTTTTGGATACTCTGCGGTGGATATCACCCCCGACCTGAAGCGGCGGCTGATAGCGCTGATGCTGCTGCATCGGTTCAGTGATCCGGTCAGGGCAGTCTGCATCGAGGGGTGGCAGGAGAAGGCCGCGGACCTCCATGAATTGCAGGATTTGCTCTGGCCGATTTGAGGGCCGCACAGCAAGTGAAGCGCTCAAAATATCTGCATATAAAATGGGCAAATCTACCTCTTTGTATGCAATTCGCTAGGGTGTCGCATCCCCGGTCGCCATTTGCTGCTGGTGCATTCGCCAGCAGCATCAATGAGTTGGCGTGAAAGAAAGCTTTCCTTAAGGGTTGGCACGAACCTTGCGATGCCAGTTCCAAAGCCGTTTTCCCTCAGGCGTTGGAGCATCACCCATGAAGCGTCGCGATTTCCTCAAATCCGTGTCGGGGCTGGCGGCTGCCGGCGCGCTCACGCCCGCGCCGGCGATCTGGTCCTCCGCCAAGGCGCAGGCGCGGTCGGAGACGCTGCTGATCGTCTCGGAAAGCGGGCCCAACAATCTCGACATTCACGGCGTCGGCACCAGCGTGCCCGGCTATGAGGTGTCGTGGAATTGCTACGACCGCCTGATCAGCCACGAGATGAAGAGCGGTCCCGGCGGCGTGCCGTATTACGACCGCGACAAGTTCAAGCCCGAGCTCGCCGAGGACATGAAGGTCGGCGACATGTCTGTGACCTTCAAACTGAAGAAGAACGCGAAATTCCATGACGGCGCGCCGGTCACGGCAAAGGACGTCAAGTGGTCGCTCGACCGTGCCGTCAGCGTCGGCGGCTTTCCGACCTTCCAGATGGGCGCGGGCTCGCTGACCAAGACCGAGCAGTTCGTGATCGTCGACGACAACACGGTGCGCATCGATTTCGCCAAGAAGGATCGCCTGACCATCCCCGACCTCGCGGTCATCGTGCCCTGTGTGGTCAATTCGGAGCTGGTGAAGAAGAACGCCACCGAGAAAGATCCGTGGGGTCTCGAATACACCAAGCAGCAGACCGCGGGCTCGGGCGCCTACAAGGTCGTGAAGTGGACCGCCGGCACCGAAGTCATCATGGAGCGCAACGACGCCTGGGTCGGTGGTCCCTTGCCAAAGGTCAAGCGCATCGTATGGCGTATGGTGCCGCAGGCCGGCAACCGGCGTGCACTGCTGGAACGCGGCGATGCCGACATCTCCTACGATCTGCCGAACAAGGATTTCGTCGAGCTGAAGGACAACGGTAAGCTCAACATCGTCTCGGTGCCGTATTCCAACGGCGTCCAGTATATCGGCATGAACGTCAAGATTGCGCCGTTCGACAACGTCAAGGTTCGCGAAGCCGTCGCTTGCGCGATCCCCTATCAGAAGATCATGGATGCGGTGCTGTTCGGCCTCGCCAAGCCGATGTTCGGCGCGGCGGCGGACAAGGCGACCGAGGTCGCCTGGCCGCAGCCGACCAAATACGTCACCGACATCGCCAGGGCCAAGGCCTTGCTGGCTGAGGCCGGCTATCCCAACGGTTTCGAGACCACGCTGTCGTTCGACCTCGGCTTTGCCGGCGTCAACGAGCCGCTCTGTATTCTGGTGCAGGAGAGCCTGGCGCAAATCGGCATCAAGACCACGATCAACAAGATCCCCGGCGCCAACTGGCGCACCGAACTGAACAAGAAGGTGCTGCCGCTCTATACCAACGTGTTCTCCGGCTGGCTCGATTATCCCGAGTATTTCTTCATCTGGTGCTACGACGGCAAGAACTCGATCTTCAACACCATGAGCTACCAGTCGAAGGCGATGGACGATTTCATCCACGGTGCCGTCGACGCCGCGGCCATCGGCAACACCGCGAAATACGACTCCGATGTGAAGGGCTTCGTCGACCTCGCCTTCAAGGACATCCCGCGCATTCCGCTGTATCAGCCCTACGTCAACGTCGCGATGCAGAAGAACGTATCGGGCTATCAATACTGGTTCCACCGCAGGCTCGATTATCGCGCGCTGGTGAAGGCGTGAGTTGGCGAATGGTGACTGGCGAGTAGCGAATAGGGAGTAGCGAATGGCAAAGGACGACAGTTTCCAACTATTCGCCATTCGCTGTTCGCTATTCTCGTGCGCCAAGCGAAGCGCGGAGCACAACCCATGCTGACCATGATCGGCAAGCGGTTGATGTTTGCGATTCCCTCCCTGATCGGAGTCGTGATCGTCACGTTCCTGCTGACGCGCGCGCTGCCGGGCGATCCCGCTGCCTATTTCGCGGGACCCGCGGCAAGCAAGGAAGCCATCGAGCAAATCCGTAAAAAACTCGGCTTCGACAAGCCGCTGATCGAACAGTTCTTCCGTTACACCAACGATCTCGCGCATGGCGATTTCGGTACCTCGCTGACCACGGGCCAGCCGGTCGCCACCGAAATCCGGAACCGCTTGCCGGCATCCGCCGAGCTGACGCTGCTCGGCCTCATGGTCTCGATCGGAATCGCGATCCCACTCGGCGTGCTCGCTGCCACGCGCCCAGGCTCCTGGATCGACCATCTCTGCCGGGTCACCACGACGGCCGGCGTGTCGCTGCCGGTGTTCTTTACCGGCCTCGTGCTGGTCTACGTGTTCTATTTCCGGCTCGGCTGGTCGCCGGCGCCGCTCGGCCGGCTCGACGTGTTTTACAGCGCGCCGCCGACCGTGACCGGGCTTTACCTGATCGACGCCCTGATCGCGCGCGAGTTCGAGACGTTCCGTTCGGCGTTGAGCCAGTTGATTTTGCCGGCGGCGACGCTGGCGATCTTTTCGCTGGCGCCGATCGCGCGCATGACGCGGGCCTCGATGCTGGCGGTGCTGGCGTCCGATTTCGTGCGCACCGCGCGCGCCAGCGGCTTGTCGCCCTCCACCGTGATCGTCACCTACGCGTTCCGCAACGCGATGCTGCCGGTCATCACCACGCTCAGCATGGTGTTCTCGTTTCTGCTCGGGGCCAACGTGCTGGTGGAGAAAGTGTTCGCGTGGCCCGGCATCGGCTCCTACGCGGTGGAAGCGCTGATCTCCTCGGACTTCGCGCCGGTGCAGGGCTTCGTGCTGACCATGGCGGTCATGTACGTGCTGCTCAATCTGGTCATCGACATTCTCTACGGCGTGATCGATCCACGGGTCCGGCTCGAAGGGTGAGGTTGTAAGATGAGTAGTGTTGCGCCTGCCGTTGAACCTGCCGCTCCCGCGCGCACGTCAGGCGTCGCCGCGATGTTGGAGCATACCCGCTACGTGCTCGGCGAGAACCGCGTCACCGCCTTTGCCTTCGGCTTGCTCGTCATCATCCTGTTTGCCGCGATCTTTGGCCCCTACATCGTTCCCTACGATCCGCTTGCCAGCGATACCGCCGCGGCGCTGAAGCCGCCGTCGGCGGCGCACTGGTTCGGCACGGACCAATTGGGCCGCGATATCTTCAGCCGCGTCATCGTCGCCACAAGGCTCGATACTTTCATCGCGGTCGCCTCGGTGGCGCTGGTGTTCCTAATGGGGGGACTGGCCGGCATCGCCGCCGGCTATTTCGGCGGCTGGACCGACCGCATCGTCGGACGCATCGCCGATACCATCATGGCATTTCCGCTGTTCGTGCTGGCGATGGGCATTGTGGCGGCGCTCGGCAACACCGTGCAGAACATCATCATCGCCACCGCGATCGTGAACTTTCCGCTTTATGCCCGTGTGGCCCGCGCCGAAGCCAATGTCCGCCGCAACGCCGGCTTCGTGCAGGCGGCGCGGCTGTCCGGCAATGGCGAGATGCGGATCCTGCTGGTGCATATCCTGCCCAACATCATGCCGATCATGATCGTGCAGATGTCGCTGACCATGGGCTACGCGATCCTCAACGCCGCCGGCCTCTCCTTCATCGGCCTCGGCGTCCGGCCGCCGACGGCGGAATGGGGCATCATGGTCGCGGAAGGCGCCACCTTCATGGTGTCGGGCGAATGGTGGATCGCGCTGTTCCCGGGCCTTGCGTTGATGATCGCGGTGTTCTGCTTCAACCTGCTCGGCGACGGCCTGCGCGACATCGTCGATCCGCAGCGGAGGACGTGATGGCTGATTCAGGCTTTGCTCGTCTTCGCCCCCAAGGGAATGCGACAGGAATGCTGACCGTTCTACTTTGCATGGGGTTGTTTTCGAGATTTTTGCGGAGGTCGTCATGACGGCCCAGCCGCTGCTCGATGTCCACGACCTCACCGTCGAATTCACGACCCGCCGCGGCATCGTCAAGGCGGTGCAGCACGTCAATATTTCCGTCGCCAAGGGCGAGACGCTCGGCATCGTCGGCGAGTCCGGTTCCGGCAAGTCGGTGACGTCCTATGCGGTGATGCGGATCCTCGACCGCGCCGGCAGGATCGCCGACGGTTCGGTGATGTTTTCCGGCATCGACGTCAAGGCCGCGACCGAAAACGAGATGCGCGATTTGCGCGGCCGCGAAATCTCGATGATTTTCCAGAACCCCCGCGCGGCGCTGAACCCGATCCGGAAAGTCGGCGACCAGATCGAGGACGTGCTGCGCCAGCATGTGCAGAGCGCAGCGAGCGACCGCGGCGAGAAGGCGATCGAGGCGCTGGAGCAGGTCAAGATCGCCCGTCCCCGCGAGCGCTATCACGCCTATCCGTTCGAACTGTCGGGCGGCATGTGCCAGCGCGTCGTGATCGCGCTGGCGCTGGCCTGCAATCCGCAGCTTCTGATCGCGGACGAGCCGACCACGGGCCTCGACGTCACCACGCAGAAGGCGGTGATGGATCTGATCGTCGAACTCACCAAGCGCCGGCACATGTCGACCATCCTGATCACGCATGATCTGGGGCTCGCGGCCGCCTACTGCGACCGCGTTGTCGTGATGGAGAAGGGCCGGGTGGTCGAAACCGCCAAGTCGGCGGATATTTTTGCAAATCCCGAGCACGCCTATACGAAAAAGTTGATGCGTGCGACGCCGAGGATTGGGGTGTCGCTGCGGGATTTGTTGCCGGAGGAGGAGGTCCCTGCCTCTCCCCGCACGCGGGGAGAGGCCGTCGCACGAAGTGCGGCGGGTGAGGGGGACTCTCCGCGGACCGTACTCGCTGATGGAGCCCCTCACCCCGACCCTCTCCCCGCGAAGGGCGGGGAGAGGGAGCGACCCCTTCTCGCCGTCGAAAAGCTGGTCAAGGAATACCCGCGCCAGGGCGCAGGCGCGGTGCTGTCAAAACTGTTCTCCCGCAAGCCGCCGGTGGAGGCGGAAGTCTTCCGCGCCGTTGACGGCATCAGCTTCACTGTCGGTCACGGCGAGAGCGTCGGTCTGGTCGGTGAATCCGGCTGCGGCAAATCGACCACGTCGATGATGGTGATGCGGCTATTGGACCAGACCTCCGGGCGCATCGTCTTCGATGGCGAGGAGATCGGCGCTATCCTGCCGCAGGCCTTTGCGCGGTTGCCGCTACGCAAGAGCATCCAGATGGTATTTCAGGATCCGACCGACAGCCTCAACCCGCGCTTCACCGCGGCACGCGCCATTGCCGATCCGCTTCTGCAACTCGGCGACATCAGGGGACGCGACGCGCTTCGCGCCCGCTGCGAGAAGCTCGCCGGCCTGGTCGGCCTGCCCGTCGATCTGCTCGATCGTTTTCCGCATCAGCTATCCGGCGGCCAGAAGGCGCGCGTCGGCATCGCGCGCGCGATTGCGCTGCATCCGAAACTGGTGATCCTTGACGAGCCGACGGCGGCGCTCGACGTCTCCGTGCAGGCCGTGGTGCTCAATCTGCTGCAGGACCTCAAGCAGTCGATGGGCATGAGCTATTTGTTCGTGTCGCATGATCTGAATGTGGTGCGTTTGCTGTGCGACCGTGTCATCGTGATGCGGGCGGGACGAATCGTCGAGCAAGGCTCGTCGGAACGGGTGCTCGGCGATCCGCAGGACGCTTATACAAAGGAATTGCTGACGGCGATCCCGCATCCGCCGTTGCCGGTTTAGTTGTCATGCCCCGCGAAGGCGGGGCATCCAGTAATCACCGCCGGTGGTTACTGGATCGCCCGGTCAAGCCGGGCGATGACCAAGAGGGAGAGAGCCGTGACGACTGAAAATCCCCTGGACGATTACATCGACGCCGTCGCCAAGGCGCTGGCGCTGCCGGTCGAGGAAGCCTGGCGTCCCGCCGTGCGGGCCAACCTCGAAGTGTCGCTGAGGCTGGCGGGGCTGGTCGATGAATTTCCGCTGCCGGACGAGACCGAGCCGGCCAGCGTCTACACAGCGTGACAAGGCCATGACCGCAAACACTGACGGGCTTTCGGCCCAACAAATCGCGCAGGCTGTCGCAGGCGGCAAGCTATCCGCAATCGACGCGACCGAAGCCGCACTGGCGCGGATCGCCAAACACGATTCCGTGCTGAACTCGTTCACCGACATCACCGCGGATCGCGCGCGCGCGAAAGCCCGCGCGGTCGATGCCGCCATCGCCGCCGGCCAGAACGTGGGACCGCTCGCCGGCGTGCCGTTCGCGGTGAAGAACCTGTTCGACGTGAAAGGCCTTCCCACCCGCGCCGGATCGAAGATCAACCGCGATCTTGCAGCCGCGCCGCGCGACGCCACGCTGATCGAACGCATGGAAGCGGCCGGCGCCGTGCTGGTCGGCGCGCTCAACATGGGCGAATACGCCTATGACTTTACCGGCGAGAACGTGCACGACGGCCCGTCGCGCAATCCGCACGATCCGACGCGGATGACCGGCGGCTCGTCGGGCGGCTCGGGCAGTGCGGTCGGCGGTGCGCTCGTTCCGATCGCGTTGGGATCGGACACCAACGGATCGATCCGCGTGCCCTCGTCGTTCTGCGGCATCTTCGGCCTCAAGCCGACCTATGGCCGCCTGTCACGCGCCCGCTCGTTTCCCTTTGTCGCAAGCCTCGATCATCTGGGTCCTTTGGCGCGCAATGTCGGCGACCTCGCGCTGGCCTATGATGCCATGCAGGGGCCGGATGCCGATGACGCAGCCTGCAAGACGCAGCCGGTCGAACCGGTTACGCCGCAGTTGGCCCAGGGTATCGATGGCCTGCGGATCGCGGTGGCCGGCGGATATTTTCAGAAAAACGTCTTTCCGGAAGCGGTCGAGGCGGTGGCGCGCATCGCCAAGGCGCTGAACGCGACCAAGACGGTCGAAATTCCCGAGGCCGCGCGCGCCCGCGCCGCGGCTTATGTAATCACCACGACCGAGGGCGCGTCGCTGCATCTCGATCGCCTGCGCAAGCGTCCGAACGATTTCGACCCCGCCGTGCGCGACCGCCTGATCGCCGGCGCCATGGTTCCGGCACCGCTGGTAGATCGCGCACAGAAATTCCGCCGCTGGTATCGTGCAAGGGTGCTGGAGCTGTTCAAATCGGTCGACGTGATCATCGCGCCCGCTACCCCCTGCATCGCGCCGAAACTCGGGCAGGTGACCTTCACGCTCGACGGCGTCGAACTGCCGGTGCGCGCCAATATCGGCATCCACACCCAGCCGATCTCGTTCATCGGCCTGCCGGTTGTTGCCGTTCCCGTTCCGCTGGAGCCGATGCCGATCGGCGTGCAGATCATCGCGGCACCCTGGCGGGAGGATATCGCCCTGCGTGTCGCGCACGCGCTGGAGCGGATGGGCGCCGCCGCAGCACCTGCGCCGAGAGGATTATCGTGATGGAGATCGATCTTCCCGACGTGCTCGCCGAAGTCACCGCGCAATTTGCGCGCTACGAAAAGGCACTGGTGTCGAACGACGTCGCGGTACTGGACGAGCTGTTCCGCAACGATCCCCGCACGCTGCGCTATGGCATCGGCGAAAATCTCTACGGCTATGAGGCCATCATGGCATTCCGCGCCGCGCGCTCGCCGGTCGGGCTGATGCGGCGCACCGACAAGACCGTGATCACGACCTACGGTCGCGATACCGCCGTCGCCTCCACGCTGTTCTATCGCGACGGCGCGCCGGGCAGGGTGGGACGGCAGATGCAAACCTGGGTGCGGTTTCCCGAAGGTTGGAAGATCGTCGCGGCCCATGTCAGCATCATCGACGAGCCCAAGCAAACGGATCAAAAGACATGAGTCTGGAAGATCTGCCGGAAGCCACGGTTCGCCGCGTCGATCGCCCTTCGTCGCAGCGGGACAAGGTCACGCGCGCCGAGGAATTGCGGCTGCAATTGGCCGACGAGATCGTGCGCGGCGTGTTGCCGCCGGGATCGGCGCTCGATGAGACCGATATCGCCCGGCGCTTTGCCGTGTCGCGCACGCCGGTGCGCGAGGCGCTGCGGCAGCTCGTGGCAAGCGGCCTTGTGGAAGCCCGCGCCCATCGCGGCGCGGTGGTGGCGCAGCCCTCGCTGGACCGCCTGACCGAAATGTTCGAAGCGATGGCGGAGCTGGAAGCGCTGTGCGCGGGGCTCGCCGCCGAACGGATGCCGCCTGGGGACCGCCAGAAACTGGAGGCGATCCACGAGGAGTTGCGGGTGCTGAGCCATGCCGGCAATCCCGAACGCTTTCACGCCGTCAACGAGCGCTTTCACAACGCGATCTATGCCGGCTCACAGAACAGCTACATCGCCGAGATGACGCTGGCCACAAGGGTGCGCGTCCAGCCGTTCCGCCGCGCCCAGTTTCGCAATCTCGGGCGGCTGGCGAAATCTCATGCCGAACACGACCGCGTCGTGGTCGCGATCATGCGCGGCGACAAGAGCGGTGCGGCGGCGGCGATGCGCGCGCATATCGAACTGGTGCGCGGGGAATATGAGATTTACGCGGTGTCGGTATAGATTCTCTCAGCATGCGTTCCCCGGACGCAGCGTTGCACGCCGCGCCGCGTCCGGGACACGAGGGGTTACACCGCCGCCTTCTCCGCCATGAATGCGCGCCAGCCGCCGAATGTGGAAATATCGCGCGCGCCGTTGACGGCAATGGGCTCGACCAGAAATCCCTTCACGCCGCGACCGTCGATCAGCCGTATGGTGCCGATGCCGAGCGGCGGCGGGATGGCGGCGACGAATTTGCCGAACGCTGTCGCCGACAATGCCCAAAGCTCGAGCTTGATCGAACTCCCGGTGCCCGCGTCGACGCGCAGCATGCCGGGCTTCGGCGGCACCGTGTCGAGCGCGTAGAGTTTGTAGTCCGATGCGGTCGCGGTTGCCTCGAGCAGGCGTCCGCCGAGCGCCTGCAATTCGCCATTGAGCGCCATGCCGGAGAGATGTGCGCCGACGACGGCGATGGTGATTTCATCTCCGCTAACGGCTGCCGGCAATGTAGCGAGCGGGGGCTGCGTCAGGCCCTTGGCTCCCAATTTCAGTTTGGTATCTGCATGAAACACCCGCCCGATGCTGGCGAGCTGCGCGTCGCGTCCCGCAGGCGCCAATAGCGTGATGCCGAACGGGATGCCGTCGGGACGCATGGATGCCGGCAGCGCCAGCCCGCAGAGATCGAGCAAATTCACAAAATTGGTGTAGGTGCCGAGCCGGCTGTTGAGCTTGATCGGATCGGCCAGTACCTGCGCGGTCGAATAGGCGGTCGGCGCCGTCGGCAGCGCCATCGCATCGAAATTGGCGAAAGTCCGCTCGGCCGTGCGCCGCAGCGCCTGCAGCCGATAGAGCGAGGCGAAGGTATCGGCAGCGGTCAGCCGCGCGCCGGCTGCGGTGATCTCGCGCGTCACCGGATGGATCGAATCCGGCGATGACGCGAGGAGATCGCGGATGACAAGGTATCGCTCGGCGACCCACGGGCCCTCATAGAGCAGCCGCGCGGTTTCATAAAAAGGTTCGAGGTCGAATTCGACCAGCGTGGCGCCAAGCTGCGCCCAGCGCTCGATAGCTTCGCCATAGGCTCTCTCGGAGGCGTGATCGCCGAAGAAGATCAATTGGTCATTACGCGGCACGCCAAGCCGGAGTGTTTCGGGAAATGCCGACATCGGTCCGAGCGGCCGGTCGCGCGAATACGGATCGGCGCTGTCGGGTCCTGCCATCGCAGCCAGCGCGGTCATTGCGTCGTCGACGGTGAGCGAGAACACCGAAATGCAGTCCAGCGTGCGGCAGGCCGGGACAAGCCCGGCATTGGAGATCAGCCCGAGGCTCGGCTTCAGCCCGACGATGTTGTTGAGCATCGCCGGCACGCGGCCCGAACCCGCAGTGTCGGTGCCGAGCGCCAGCGGCACCAAACCGGCGGAAACCGCGACCGCCGATCCCGAACTCGATCCGCCCGGCACGAGATCGGCGCGGATCGGATTGACGGGAATGCCGTAGGGCGAGCGGGCGCCGACCAGGCCGGTCGCGAACTGGTCGAGATTGGTCTTGCCGATGATGATGGCGCCGGCCGCGCGCAGTTTTGCCACCGCCGTGGAATCCTGCGCGGGCGAATAGGCGAAAGCCGGACAGGCCGCCGTGGTCGCTAAGCCCAGCGCGTCGATATTGTCCTTCACCGCGACCGGAACGCCGAAAAGCGGAACCGCTGCCGCATCTTTCGAAGTCAGAGCTTCGGCCTCCGCCAGCGCATCATTCTCATCGCGCAGGCTGATGAACACGGCGGGATCGTTATGGTCGCGGATGCGCTGATAGCTGCGGGCGACGGTCTGCGCCGGGGTCATGGTGCCGGCGCGGTGCGCGGCAACAATGTCGGCAACGGTTTCAGGCGTGTCGGACCCCATGGCAGCAAAACTCCAGCGAGCAAAGGTTGGTGGGAGTGAAGCAAGCGATGTGCCATTGTGTACAATGGCTCGGTCCGGTCGGTATTCATCGATAATAATGTAATTTCATATATTTATGATGCGACCGAGCATGCGCTGCATTCCCGCTACCAACGCGTGACTGCCTAAAATTTAGTCGGTCTAGCCCAAGGCAGGGCGATGCCGCGATCAGGTGAAGGCGGCAAGAATCTGCAGCAGCCGCTCCCGGTTCTCCTTGCCGATCTTCTCGGCCACATGGCGCTCATGTTCGGCGGCAAGCCGCTTGAACTGCGCCAGCGCCGTCCGGCCGCGCGCGGTCAGGTGCAGCGCGTGGGAACGCCGGTCGGTGGCGGACTTGACGCGGCTGACGAGATCGCGTCGTTCGAGACTGTCCAGCAGGTGCACCAGCCGGGCGCGCTCGATGCCGAGCCGTTTTGCAACTGCCATCTGGCTCAGGCCAGGGTTGGCGCCGATCACCGTCATCACGGAATACTGTGTCGGCCGGATATCGACGGCGCCGAGCGTGCGGATGAAATCCTGAAAAATCCAGATCTGGAAGCGCCGCACCGCATAGCCGGCGTGGCCGGCTAGCGCGTCGAGGCCGATTTCGCCGTTCATTAGATCGCCGTGTGCGTTGCCATTTTCACTTCGCGTGCGGCCCAGCCGCGGCCGGATACCAGCGCGTGACTTGGCAATTCGTGACTTGGCAATTCTGGGTGCCTGACTGTTCCTCGCCATCGTTCCCTTCTAGCGCCTCGCGCGGTCAAGGGGAAGATTGTTGTTGACGACAACAATTGTTGTGCTCAACATTGGCGTCAAGCCAGCCCTTTCGAGGTGGCAGGAGGAAGCCCATGACCATCGCCGCCATCAGCGGTGTCGATTCCCAACGTCTTTTCGCGACGCCCGCGATCGTTGCTGATCGCCGGACCGATGGCAGCATCTTGGTGAGGTCGACCACGCCGCTGCGGCCGAGTGCGCGCTGCATCGGCGATTGGCTGGAGCATTGGGCGCGGCAGGCGCCGGACCGGATCTTTCTCGCCGATCGCGCCAGCGTTGATACGCCGTGGACCACCGTCACCTACAAGGATGCGTTGAAGCAGGTGCGCTCGGCCGCCGCCTGGATCCTGGCGCAAGGGCTAAGCGCCGAGCGTCCCCTCGTGATCCTGTCCGACAACAGCGTCGAGCACGCGCTGTTCGCGCTCGCCGCTCAGCATGTCGGCGTGCCCTCGGCCGCGATCTCGCCGGCCTATTCGCTGATGTCCAAGGATTTCGACAAGCTCAAGAGCATGATCAAGCTGCTCGAGCCCGGCGCGATCTATGTTTCCGGCACAAAACCGTTTGCCGCGGCGCTGGCCGCGATCGCGCCCCTACATTCGGCCATCATCGTCAGCGGCGGTGCGGGTGACGACAGCGCGATCTGCTTCCGCGCCATCGCGACGACACCGGAAACGCCTGACGTCGAAAAGGCCTTTGCGGCGATCACGCCGGATACGATCGCAAAATTCCTGTTTACGTCAGGTTCGACCGGAACGCCGAAGGCCGTGATCAACACCCAGCGCATGCTGACATCGAGCCAGCAGGCCAAGGCGCAGACCTGGACATTCCTCGAAGATGGCCGCGAGGATCTCGTGATCCTCGACTGGCTACCGTGGAGCCACACCTTCGGTGCCAACCACAATTTCAATCTGGTGCTGCGCAACGGCGGCACGCTCTATGTCGACGGCGGCAAGCCGGCGCCCGGATTGTTCGCGACCTCGCTCGCCAACCTGCGCAGCGTGATGCCGACCGTTTATTTCAATGTGCCGCGCGGTTTTGACATGTTGATCGCGGCGCTGCGCGGCGACGACGAGTTGCGGAGAAAGTTCTTCAGCGAGGTGAAGTTCGCTTTCTACGCCGGCGCTGCGTTGCCGCAGAATCTCTGGGACGCGTTGGAAGAACTCTCAATCCAGACCGTCGACCGTGCGTTGCCGATGGTGTCGGCCTGGGGCTCGACCGAAACCTCGCCGCTCGCCACCGATTGCCATTTCCAGGCCAAACGCTCCGGCAATATCGGCGTGCCGATCCCGGGCACCGAGTTGAAGCTGGTACCCTCGGGCGACAAGCTGGAGGTGCGCGTGCGCGGCCCGAATGTCACGCCCGGTTACTGGAAGGCGCCGGAATTGACCGCGCAGGCGTTCGATGCCGAAGGCTATTACCTGATCGGCGATGCCGTGACCTTTGCCGATCCGGCGCGTCCCGAACTCGGGCTGTTCTTCGACGGCCGCGTCGCGGAGGACTTCAAGCTCAATTCCGGCACCTGGGTCAGCGTCGGCACCTTGCGCGTCGCCGGCATCGCCGCGCTGGCGCCGCTGGCGCAGGACATTGTCGTGACCGGCCATGGCGGCGACGAGGTTCGCTTCCTGGTGTTTCCGAACATCGCGGCCTGCCGTGCACATGCCGGCTTGCCCGACACTACCGACGCGAAGGACGTGATCGGTCACGAGAAGGTTCGTAGCGCAATCGCGCAGGGCCTTGCGAAACTGAAGGCGCAGAGCGGCCACTCGTCCGGCCACGCGACGCGGGCGCTACTATTGGCGGAGCCAGCCTCGGTTGACGGCGGCGAGATCACCGACAAGGGCTATATCAATCAGCGCGCCGTGTTGACGCGGCGCGCGAGCGCAGTGGCAACACTGGACGACGACGCCTCGGCCGAATGGATCGCCTGCGCCGGCTGAAACGCTAGGCGCCTCGGGACGCCGCGTGCTTGTGCGCCTCGACCAGCCGCACCAGCATCTGGAGAAATGCGGTCTGCTCGCTCTTGCTGAGCGCGGAAAGCGTCTGCGCATTAAAGCTCTCGCCAAGCCGGCTGGCCTCGTCAGCGCGCCTCTCGCCCGCAGTGCTGAGGCTGAGCTCGACCGCGCGCTTGTCCCGCACGGATCGCTTCCGCTTCAAGATGCCGGTCTCCTCCATCTGTGACAGGATTTTCACGAGGTTTGGGAGCTGCATTTTCAACACGGCGGCTAGTTCGCTCTGCGTCACCGTCTTGTTGTCCCGCACCGTAACCAGGATGGCATATTCAAGCGGCGAAAGTTTCAAGGACTCGAAATAGGGATAAAACGCCTCGAAGTTCTCCAACTGCAGGATCCGGATCATGAATCCCGGCGTCTGCTGCAGCGCGGTGAGATCGAGCTTTCGCGCCGAGTCCGGCTCGGCCGGTCTGGCCGACCCGTTGCCCTTGCGCGTCGAAACTTTGGCGATTCTTCCCATGGGCAATAGCTCGCACGGCACCACGTGAATTGACAATCCTCAAAATACTTATAAGTTATAAGTAATTTCGAAGTGGTCGCGAAGACCGCCTTTTCCATACAGGAGGGAATGCATGCGACCGTTTTTTCGCACAGGAATGCTCGTTGCCGCGCTCGGCGGCATGTTTGCCGGCGCTGCCCACGGCCAAGCCCAAGCCCACGACCGCGTCCGGATCGGCGTGCTCAACGACCAATCGGGCGTGTTTTCGACGTACCAGGGCATCGGCTCGGTCATCGCCGCGCAGATGGCCGTGGAGGATTATGGCGGCAAGGCTGCCAGCAAACCGGTCGACGTCATCACCGCCGATCATCAGAACAAGACCGACGTCGGCGTCGGCATCGCGCGGCGCTGGTACGATACCGAAAGCATCGACGCCATCTTCGACCTGCCGAACTCGGCGATTGCGCTCGCGGTTGCCAATATGAGCGAGCAGAAGAACAAGGTCTTCATCGGCTCGGGCGCCGGCACCGCGCTTCTCACCGGCGAGAAATGCACGCCGAATACCGTGCACTGGACCTACGATACCTATGCCTATGGTCGCGGTCTCGGCAAAGCGGTGGTCGCCCAAGGTGGCAAGAAATGGTTCTTCCTGACCGCCGACTACGCCTTCGGCCACGATTTGGAGAAGCAGGCGATGGAAGGCGTCAAGGCCTCCGGCGGCGAGGTGCTCGGCGCCGTGCGCCATCCGCTCGGCACCGCCGATTATGCTTCCTTCTTGTTGCAGGCGCAGGCTTCGGGTGCCGACATCGTCGGCGTGGCGAATGCCGGCGACGACACCATCACCTCGATCAAGCAGGCGGCGGAGTTCGGGCTGACGCAGAAGCAGAAGCTGGTCGGATTGATCCTCGGCATGAACGGCATTCCCGCGCTCGGCCTGAAGGCGGCGCAGGGCGCGCAGATCATGAATCCGTACTACTGGGATTTGAACGACGGCACGCGCGCTTTTGCAAAACGGTTCGCCGAACGCCATCCGCAAAAGAATTATCCAAACGACATGCAGGCCGGCGTCTATGCTTCGGTGCTGCATTATCTGAAGGCCGTCGACAAGGTCGGCGGCGCCACCGACGGCAAGGCCGTTGTCGCGGCGATGAAGGCGATGCCGACCGACGATCCGCTGTTCGGCAAGGGAACCATCCGCGCAGACGGGCGTAAGATTCATCCGCTGTTTCTGCTCGAGGTGAAGAAGCCTGACGAATCCAGCTCGAAATGGGACCTGCTGAAGGTCGTCGCTACTATTCCGGGCGACCAGGCGTTTCGTCCCGAGAGCGAGGGCAACTGCCCGCTGGTCAAGAAATGATCTGACCGGCGGCGGTCGGCAGCAACCGGCCGCCGCTGAAAATCATCTTCGACGCTTGTCGTATATGTTGCCAAGGCAACTAATTTGTGCGAGCGTGTTTTCAATAGGCGGCCGATCGCAGAGCGCAGAGCGCGGAGAGTGCCGGGTCGCACAGGGAGAAACGGATGTTCGGGCGTGTCGGATCGTCACGACGCAATGCGATGTCGCGTGCGCAGTGTGGTGGCCGCGGGGCGGCTAATAGGCGCCGCTCAGCTCCGCGTATCGACCTCGCCTGCGCCTTTCACGGCGTCGAGATTGCCGTGCACCCGCAGCAGCAGCGCGATCAGGGTCTCCCGCTCCGGCTTGCTCAGGCAGGAGAGCAGGCGGCGCTCGCGTTCGAGCGCAACCGCGATGACCTGGTCATGCGTGGCATAGCCCTTCGGGGTCAGCGAGATCGAATGGGTGCGCCCATCTTCGCGGTCGGCCCTGATGCTGACCAGCCCGCGTTCCTCCATGCCGGCCAGCGTCCGGCTCACTGGTCCCTTGTCGAACCCGATCACGTGGCAGATCCGCGCCGCGGAAATTTCCGGCTCGATTGCGAGCAGCGACAGGATTCGCCATTCCGTGACGTTGACCCCGAAGCGCTTCTGATAGACCACGGTCGCGCTGCGCGACAATTTGTTGGCGATGAAGGTGATGAGGGCCGGAACGTAACGGTCGAGGTCGAGCACCTGTTCGGCCCGTCCGGTCCTGCCTGCCGCGCCCGCACGGGGGGCGCGCGCCTGTCTGTTCCTGCTCATGCTTTTCCGACGCTGCTCCAGCGTTCCAGACATAGATACAGCGCACACCGCTCTGCAAGAACATTATGCAGGAGACCCACATGAGCGCGACATCCCGGACAGATTCTGAAACCCCGGAGCGGAGTGCGCCAGCCGGCGTGCCCCATCTGGACGTGGACCCGTTCTCGACCGAGTTTTTCGAGGATCCGCACCGGATCCACGACGTCCTCCGCGAGGCCGGGCCGGTGGTCTGGCTCGAGAAGTGGGGCGTCTATGGCGTCGCACGCTATGCCGAGGTGCACGCCGTCCTCAACGATCCACTGACCTTCTGTTCGAGCCGCGGCGTTGGCTTGAGCGATTTCGCCAAGGAAAAGCCGTGGCGGCCGCAAAGCATCATCCTTGAAGCCGACCCGCCGGCGCATACCAGGACTCGCGCGGTGCTGAGCAACGTGCTGTCGCCGACGGCGATGAAAGGGGTCCGCGAACATTTCACGGCGATGGCCGCGGCCAAGGTCGACGAATTGCTGGCGCGGGGAAGTTTCGATGCGGTTGCCGATCTCGCGGAGGCCTATCCGCTCTCGGTATTCCCCGATGCAATGGGCCTGAAGCAGGAGGGGCGGGAAAACCTGCTCCCCTATGCGAGCCTGGTGTTCAACGCGTTCGGGCCGCCTAACCAGTTGCGCCAGGAGGCGATCGAACGCTCGGCGCCACATCAGGCCTATGTCGCCGCGCAGTGCCAGCGCGAAAATCTTGCTCCCGGCGGCTTCGGCGCTTGCATCCATGCGCGCGCCGACGCCGGCGACATCTCGGCGGAAGAGGCGCCGCTGTTGGTGCGCTCGCTGCTTTCGGCCGGCCTCGACACCACTGTCAACGGCATCGGCGCCGCGATGTACTGCCTGGCGCGCTTCCCCGATCAGCTTGCGCGGCTGCGCAGCGATCCGACACTGGCGCGCAACGCGTTCGAAGAGGCAATCCGCTTCGAAAGCCCGGTGCAGACCTTCTTCCGCACCACGACGCGGGAGGTCGAACTCGCAGGCCATCGCATCGGTGAAGGCGAGAAGGTTCTGATGTTCCTTGGCGCTGCCAATCGCGATCCGCGGCGCTGGGAAAATCCTGACCGCTACGACGTGACCCGCCGCACCTCCGGGCATGTCGGCTTTGGCTCGGGCATCCATATGTGCGTCGGCCAGCTTCTCGCGCGCCTCGAAGGCGAGGTGATGCTGGCGGCGATCGCCCGCAAGGTCGCAAGTATCGAGATATCAGGCCCGGTGAAGCGCCGCTACAACAACACGCTGCGCGGTCTCGAAAGTCTTCCCATCGCCATTTCTCCGGCCTGACGGACCGCCCATGCCCAGCATCACGTTTGTTCACCCTGACGGCCGGGCGCAGCGCATCGACGGCGGCGATGGCGAAAGCGCGATGCAGGCGGCAACGCGCCACGACGTCAATGGAATTCTGGCCGAATGCGGCGGCAACGCGATGTGCGCCACCTGCCATGTCTATGTCGACGAGGACTGGCTCGCCCGCCTGCCGGCCATGGGCGACGACGAGGACGCGCTGCTGGATGGCGCCGCGGCCGAACGGCGAGCCAACAGCCGCCTGTCCTGCCAGATCAAGTTGGCTGCCGATCTCGATGGTTTGGTCCTCAATCTGCCGGACCGGCAGTTGTGACGGCCTGATCACCTGAACTGAAGTCAAACCCGGCGAAGTCCGGGAACGCTCAAGATCAAAATTCGAAAGGGAGAGAACAATGAGGGGTTTAAGGTTAGGTCTCGCGCTTGCGTTGTCTTGCGTGGCGTCGGGCGCGGCGCGCGCGGAAATTTCCGGTAACGTCGTGCGCGTCGGTGTGCTCAACGACATTTCCGGCATCTTCCAGGACACCAACGGCATGGGCTCAGTGGAAGCGGCGCGCATGGCAGCGGAAGATTTCAACGGCGGCGGCAAGGGTATCAAGGTCGAGATCGTCTATGCCGATCACCAGAACAAGGCCGACGTGGGATCTGCGATCGTGCGCAAATGGCTTGACGTCGACGGGGTCGATGCCGTGGTCGACGTGCCGAATTCGGCGGTCGGTCTCACCATCAACTCGCTCCTGCGCGACAGCCGCATGACATTTCTGGCGTCATCCACCGCCAGCTCCGACCTGACCGGCAAGGCCTGCTCCCGCAACACCATCCAGTGGGTCAATGATGCCTGGGCGACCGGCAACTCGACCGCGGCGGCGATGATGGCGCGGGGCGGCAAGGAATGGTACTTCATCACGGTGAATTTTGCGCTCGGCCAGGGCATCGAGGCCGAGGCCACCAACTACATCGAAAAGCACGGCGGCAAGGTGCTGGGCTCGGCCAAGCATCCGCTCAACACGCCGGACTTTGCCTCGCTTCTGCTGCAGGCGCAGAATTCCAAGGCCAAGGTGATCGGGCTCGCCAATGCCGGCGGCGACACCGTCAATGCGGTGAAGCAGGCGGCCGAGTTCGGGCTTCAGCAAAGCGGCCAGACGATGGTGGCGTTCCTGCTGTTCATCAACGACGTCCACGGCATGGGGCTGAAGGTAGGCCAAGGCCTGCAATTGTTCGAAGCCTTCTATTGGGACATGGATGAGAACACCCGCGCGTTTGCAAAGCGCTTCGCGGCGCGGCCGGGCGTGAACGGCAAGATGCCGAGCGGCAACCAGGCCGGCGTCTATGCTTCCACGCTCGCCTATCTCAACGCGGTGGCCGCGACCGGCAGCGATCACGCCAGGGATGCGGTGCCTGAGATGAAGAAGTTCAAGGGCAAGGACAAATTGTTCGGCGACGTCACCATCCGCCAGGACGGCCGCGTCATCCACCCGATGTACCTGTTCGAGGTGAAGAAGCCGGAAGAGTCGAAGTATCCTTACGACTACTACAAGCTGGTTTCGACCATTCCCGCCGATCAGGCCTTCCGCCCGGTCGCCGACGGCGGCTGCTCGCTGGTGAAATAATGCTCCGCTGCCCTCCCTCTCCCGCGTGCGGGGGAGGCATAGGCGGCCTGTGGCCGCCGTTCTTTAGAAGAACGCCGATGCGGAGCACCGGCCATGGGTGGGGGTGTCGCCGCATAACGGATGTCAACGTCTGGGCCAGGCGATGCCGATCTTATTTCGATTGACGTCTGCGTGGTGCGAGCCAATGTAAGCTCGAACGACCGGCAAAAGCGCTGCGATAACGTGGGGGAAACGATGCAACGTCTCAGATTCCATATTCGCACGTCGATCCAGTTGGCCTCGCTGCTCGCCGCGACCTCGTTCTTTGCCGCAGATGCAACGGCCGCAAAGATGGTCGGCGAGCCCGCAGCGACGTGCAGCGACCTGATCCGGCCGACCGATAATGTCGTCCGGATCGATTCGGCGACCATGGTTGCGCCTTCGCAGCTTGCCGTCGCCGAAAGAGCACCGACGCCGGCGGCGCGCATCACGCCGGCCAATCCGGAATTCTGCAAGGTGCTCGGACAAATCGCACCGGCCGATCCCAAGGCACCGCCGATCAAATTTCAGGTGAATCTTCCGGTCGAGTGGAACGGCCGCTCGTTGCAATATGGCGGTGGCGGCTTCAACGGCGTGCTGATCACGGGCCTTGCCTTGCCGCCGGCCACTCCGTTCGGCGCGCCGTCGCCGCTGGCGCGCGGGTTCGTCACCTACGGCACGGATTCCGGCCACGAGACCAAGCCGGGCGAGCCGCCGCAGACGTTTGCGCTCAACGACGAGGCCTTTGAGAATTTCGCCCATCGTTCCTACAAGCGCGTGCGGGACGCCGCCGTCGCGCTGATGGTGCGCGCCTACGGCAACCCGCCGGCCAAACTGTATTTCATGGGATCGTCAGAAGGCGGCCGCGAGGGGCTGACGATGGCGCAGCGCTATCCCGACGATTTTGACGGCATCTTTGCCCGCGTGCCCGTCGTCAACTGGGTCGGATTGCAGCACGCCGGGACGCGGTCGGGGCTTGTAACGATGGGTGAGGGCTGGATCCGTCCCGCGCAGGTCGAGCTTGTGGCCAAGGCGGTGCTTGCTGCCTGCGACAAGGCGGACGGCGCCGAGGATTCGCTTGTTCTGGACCCGGTCGGCTGCAAGGCGAAATTCCAGCCGGAGTCTCTGCGCTGCGCGGCGGGCCAAACGGGCGACCAGTGCCTGACGGAAGCGCAGATCGCGGCGATCAAGACGCTGCATTCGACGTACAAGTTTTCGTTTCCGCTGGAGAACGGCCTCGACGATTATCCGGGCTGGGGCGTCTCCGGCGAAAATATCCCAGCGTTCGGTCCGACCGGCGGCTGGGTCGCCTGGTGGCTCGGCAAGGCGGCGCCGGCGCAGCCACCGGTGCCTGCCAACGGCATCGCCTGGATCTACGGTGCGGGCGGCATTCAATATGTCTTCGCGCGCGACCCGAAGCTGGACGTCACGACCTACAAGCCCGAGGACCACAAAGAGCGCCTGCTTCAGGTGTCTCGGTTGATGGATTCGACCAATCCGGACCTCAGCCGCTTTGCCGCGCGCGGCGGCAAGCTCGTGATCCTCGAGAACTTGGCCGACTATGCGCAGAGCCCCTATGCGGGCATCCGCTATTTCGAAAACGTGCAGCGCACCTTGGGCCGCGAGAAGACGGCGGCGTTCGCCCGCCTCTATACGGCGCCCGGTGTCGACCATGTCGGCTCCGGCGCGCCCGCCAATGTCGACATGCTGGCCGTGCTCGTCGATTGGGTCGAGAACGGCAAGGCGCCCGGCGATCTCGAGGTGATCGAGCAGAAGGTCGAAGCGCCGGCGTTCGAGACGACGCGTTCGCTGCCATTGTGCCAATGGCCGGCATGGCCGCATTACAAATCGGGGCCGACGAACCGCGCCGCCAGTTTTGCCTGCGCGCCGTGAGGGCCGCCCCGCGCGATCCCGTGGCGCGAAACCTATCCCGTGACCTTGCTCGATCCCTGCGTGATCAGCCGTGCGGCGCGCTGGTCGCGGGCGTGAATCCACAGCCAGCTCAAGGCGACGCTGAGGCGGTTGCGCAGGCCGATCAGGAAGTAGATGTGGGCGATGCCCCAGATCCACCAGGCGAGATTGCCGCGCAGCTTGATGCGGCCGAAATCGATCACGGCCTTCTTCTTGCCGATCTGCGCGAGACTGCCGGCATGCTTGTAGCGGAACGGCGGCAGCGTGCCGCCGTTCAGGCGCGCCTTGATCAGCGCCGCCACGTAGCGGCCCTGCTGCTTGGCCGCCGGCGCGATGCCGGGCACGGGATTGCCGTCGGGGCCTGCGATCGTCACGGTGTCGCCGACGGCAAACACGTCGGGATGGCCGGGCACGGTCAGGTCAGGCTCGACCTTCAGGCGGTAGGCGCGGTCGGCCGGGGCCTTCATCCATTCCGCGGCGCGCGAGGCGCGCACGCCCGCCGCCCAGACGATGGTTCTGGCCTCCAGTCTGTTGCCACCATAAACGACGCCGTCGATCGCACATTCGGTGACCGGCTGCCCCAGCACGACCTCGACGCCGAGTTCCTCCAGCGCGCGCTGCGCATAGGAAGAGAGGTCTTCCGGAAAGCCCGCGAGCACGCGCGGGCCGGCCTCGATCAGCACAACGCGGGTCTTGTGGGTATCGATGTTGCGAAAGTCCGGCGGCAGCGTGTCCTTGGCGAGATCGGCGATCGTTCCCGCCATTTCGACGCCGGTCGGGCCGGCGCCGATGATGACAAAGGTGAGCAGCGCCGCGCGCCGCGCCGGATCCTTCTCGCGTTCGGCGCGCTCGAAGGCGACGAGGATGCGCCGCCGCAGCGTGGTGGCATCCTCCAGCGTCTTCAGGCCGGGCGCGAACGGCTCCCATTCATCGTGGCCGAAATAGGCGTGGCGGGCGCCGGTGGCGAGCACCAGCGTGTCGTAGGGGATCGTATCGCCGTCTTCGAGCAGCACGCGCTTTCCCTCGGCATCGACGCCATTCACATTGGCAAACAGCGTCGTCACTTCGGGACGGTTGCGCAGCAAATAGCGGATCGGCCAGGCGATCTCCGATGTTGCCAGCGAAGCGGTCGCGACCTGGTAGAGCAGCGGCTGGAACAGATGGTGGTTGCGGCGGTCGATCAGCGTGATCCGCACCGGCGCCCCGGCGAGGCCAAAGGCGGCCTCCAGTCCGCCGAAACCGGCACCGACGATCACCACGTGGTGGGGCTGTTGCGGCGCTGTCATGCGATGCGACCTCGGTTACGATGTGAGCATTATGCAGACATTCGCGGCTTCGTTCCAAGACGCATTTGCTAATCGATCGATAGCGAAAACCTATGGCGCTGTCGTCCTTGCGCCGGGCCGACGAAAATATTTCTCCGCCACCGCATCCTTTGCCCGTTCCGGAACGTCCTTGGGGTCGAGATGACAGCAAACGAGGAGAAAGTCATGAGACGGACCGTGATCAGGTACAAGACCAAGCCCGAAATGGCCGACAGGAATGCGGAACTGGTCGCCGCGGTATTTGCCGAACTGAAGGCGGCACAGCCCGAAGGCTTCCGCTATCTGTCGTTGCGGCTGGAGGACGACACCTTCATTCATTTCGTCGAGACCGCAGCCGATGACGGCTCCAGCGCCCTGCCGAAACTGGCGGCGTTTCAGGCGTTCCAGAGCGGCATTCGCGAGCGTTGCGTCGAACCGCCGCTGGCGAAGGGTGTGACCGTCGTCGGCAATTATCGCATGCTGCGCGAGACCGAGAGCGTGCTTGCCGGGGTCTGAATGACAGTGGTTCCCGAGGCGTCCGCCGGCTCTGACATCGAGCGCCTGCTGGTGGCGATGCGGCCAAAGCTGCATCGCTATTGCGCGCGCATGGTCGGCTCCGTCATCGACGGCGAGGACGTGCTGCAGGATGCCATGATCAAGGCGGTGGAGGCGCAGCCTGCCGCCGGCGAGCTCGGCAATCCCGAAGGCTGGCTGTTCCGCATTGCGCACAACACCGCGCTGGATTTTCTGCGCCGGCGCAAACGCCAGGAGGCGCTCCGGGGGCCAGCGGAGGTGGACATGATCGTTGACCAGCTCGATGCCGTGGCGAGCCGCCAGATCGCCGCGACCTCCTTGCGCACCTTCATGCGGTTGCCGGTGCCGCAGCGTGTGAGCGTCATCCTGATGGACGTGCTCGGCTGCTCGCTGAAAGAAATCTGCGAGGTGATGGATTGCAGCCTGCCCGCGGCCAAGGCCGCGCTGCATCGCGGCCGCGCGCAGTTGCGTGAGATTTCCGACGAGCCGGAAGACGCGCCGCAACAAAAGCTATCCGACGCCGATCGCGAGCGGCTCGGCGCCTATGTTGCGCATTTCAACGCGCGCGATTTCGATGCCATCCGCGCCATGATCTCGGACGATGTCAGGCTCGATCTCGTCAGCAGGACCCACTTGCGCGGCAAGGCGGAAGTGTCCCGCTATTTCGGCAATTACGACAAAGTCAGCGACTGGCATCTGGTGCCGGGGCTGGTCGAACGGCGCCCCGCCGTCCTGGTATTCGATCCCAGCGAAGGCGATACCAAGCCGAAATATTTCGTGCTGCTGGGCTGGTCGGCCGGCAAGGTCGCGACCATCAGGGATTTCCGTCACGCGCCTTATGTTGTTGATGGCGCTGAATACCTGATCTGAACGCGCACTGAGGTGCGCAAATACTCTCATCACGGCGCCGCCCGCCTGCAGCAGTCGACCATGAGGCTTTCCCGGCCTCCAACACCCGCGACAATTGTTGCCGGGGCAACCGGCATTATATTTCTTGCCATCCCTGCTATCCGCGAATTATGGTGCAGGTGGCTTAAGCATGCGCCGAAGGTTCTAGCCGGAGCCTGGGGTTCATGCTTGCCGCTGACCGGCGATTTCGCGCACAAAATACCTCGCAGATAAGAGGCGCGCGGAGCTAGCGTTGCCGGTTGCCCGGTTGACCGGGTTTGGCGTGATAAACAGGAGGGGAGTGATTATGAAAAAGGCATTCTGGCTGGCGGGCGCAACAATTCTGGCGCTGGCGCAGCCCGCGCTCGCGGGCGATACCATCAAAATCGGCTTTGTCTCGACCTTCAGCGGCCCGACCGCTGTGATCGGCAACGACATGCGCAACTCGTTCGAGCTGGCGCTCGACCATCTCGGCCGCAAGATGGGCGGCAAGCCGGTCGAGGTGATCTATGAGGATGACGGCCAGAAGCCCGACGTCGGCAAACAGAAGACCGAAAAGCTGATCCAGTCCGACAAGGTCGACTTCATCGTCGGCTATATCTGGTCGAACGTGCTGCTGGCGTCGCTGAAGACCGCGGTCGATTCCAAGACCTTCCTGATCACCTCGAATGCCGGCCCGTCGCAGCTCGCCGGCGAACTCTGCTCGCCTTACGTGTTCTCAACCTCGTGGCAGAACGACCAGACCCCGCAGGCCATGGGCACCTACATGAACCAGAAGGGCGTCAAATCGGTGTTCCTGATCGGCCCGAACTACGCCGCCGGCAAGGACATGCTCGCGGGCGTCAAGAGCACCTTCAAGGGCCAGGTGGTCGGCGAGGAATATACGGTGTGGCCGAGCCAGCTCGACTTCTCCGCCGAGCTCACCAAGGCCAGGAACTCCAAGGCCGAAGCCATCTTCGTGTTCTATCCGGGCGCGGCCGGAGTGCAGTTCCTCAACCAGTACACCCAGGCCGGTATCAAGCAGCAGATCCCGCTCTACACCGCCTTCACTATCGACGAAATTACGCTGCCGCTGCAGAAGGAGAACGCGCTCGGCGTGCCTGGCGCCCAGCAATGGGTCAACGACCTGCCGAACCCCGAGAACAAGAAGTTCGTCGAGGACTATCGCAAGAAGTACACCGGCCTGCGCCCGACCTTCTACGGCGCCCAGACTTATGATGCCGCAGGTCTGATCAACAGCGCGGTCGTCGCGGTCAAGGGTGATACCTCGAAGAAGGACGAGATGAAGGCCGAGATGGAGAAGGCCAACTTCAAGTCGGTGCGCGGTCCGTTCAAATACGGCAACAACCACATTCCGATCCAGAACTTCTACCTGCAGGACGTTGTCAAGGACGCCGAGGGTCAGCTCTCGCTGAAGACGGTCGCGACCATCGTCAAGGACGACCAGGATCGCTTCCACGACAAATGCCCGATGAAGAAGTGATAGTTGGCATGGCCGGTGCATGATTTCGCGGACGCGCCCTTGGGCTTGACCCGAGGGCGGTTTGCGACAGATCATCCGCCCAACAAGGAAATGGCGGCGGCGCAGATGTGCTGCCGCTGTTTTGTTAGGTCTTAGAGTTTAGGGATCCATGCTCGTCCTCGTAGAACAATCGCTGAACGGCCTGCAGTTCGGTCTGCTGCTGTTTCTGCTGGCAGCCGGCTTGACGCTGGTGTTCGGCATCATGGATTTCGTCAACCTGGCGCACGGCTCGCTCTACATGATGGGCGCCTATTTCGCCGCGACTTTCGTCGCCTGGACCAACAGTTTTGTGCTCGGCATCTTGCTGGCGCTCGGCGCCACGCTGCTGCTCGGCATTCTCCTGGAATTCATCGCGCTCCGGCATCTCTACGGCCGCGACCACCTCGATCAGGTGCTGGCGACCTTCGGTCTGATCCTGTTCTTCAACGACGCGGTGCGGCTGATCTGGGGCCCGGCCGGGCTGTCGCTGCCGCTGCCGGCCTGGCTGACCGTGCCGGTGCAGATCGTCCCCGGCGTGTTCTATCCGGCCTACCGGCTGTCGATCATCGTGGTCGCGCTGGCGGTCGCAGCCTTGCTCTATATCGTCGTGATGCGGACCCGCATCGGCATGCTGATCCGCGCCGGTGCTTCCAACCGCGAAATGATCGGCGCGCTCGGCATCAACATCAAACTGCTGTTCACGCTGGTGTTCGGGCTTGGCGCTGCGCTCGCCGGCCTTGCCGGGCTGATGCAGGCGCCGATCCTCACGGTGCAGATCGGCATGGGCGAGAACATCCTGATTCTCGCCTTCGTCATCATCGTGATCGGAGGCATCGGCTCGATCCGGGGCGCCTTCATGGCCGCGATCTTCGTCGGCATGATCGATACGCTCGGCCGCGCGTTCCTGCCCGATCTCCTGCGCACCGTGCTGAGTTCCGCCGCCGCCTCCACCGCCGCGCCCGCGCTGTCGTCGATGCTGATCTATCTCCTCATGGCGATTGTGCTCGTCGTGCGTCCGGAGGGGCTGTTTCCGGCTGCCAAGCGATGAAATCTTACATCAACGCCCGCAGCGTCATCGTTGTGCTCGTCGCGCTTGGCCTCGTCTTGCTGCCGGCCTATTCGGCGCTGACCGGCGATATCTTCATACTGACGCTGTTCACCCGCATCGTCATTTTCGCGCTGGCGGCCGCCAGTCTCAATCTCATCATGGGCTACGGCGGCATGATGAGCTTTGGCCACGCCGCGTATCTCGGCATCGGCGGTTATGCGGTGGGCATCCTCGCCCATGAAGGCATCGGCTCCGGTTTCATCCAGTGGCCGGTGGCGCTCGCGGTGTCGGCGCTCTATGCGCTGGTGATCGGCGCGCTGTCGCTGCGCACCCGCGGCGTCTATTTCATCATGATCACGCTCGCCTTCGCGCAGATGGCCTATTACATCGCCTCGGGTCTCTCTCGCTATGGCGGCGACGACGGCCTCACCATCTACAAGCGGAGCACTTTCGGCGGCCTGATCGACCTGTCCAACCGCGTGCAGTTCTATTACCTCTGCCTCTTCTGCCTGTTCGGTGGCGTCTTTCTGATCTGGCGCATCGTCAATTCGCGGTTCGGCTTGGTGGTGCAGGGCGTCCGCTCCAACGAGCAGCGCATGCAGGCGATCGGCTTTCACGCTAACCGTTACCGGCTGGTCTGCTTCGTCATCTCTGGCACGATCTGCGGCCTCGCCGGCGCGCTGCTCGCCAACAACACCGATTTCATCAGCCCGGCCGGGATGTACTGGACCCGCTCCGGCGAACTTATGGTGATGGTGGTGTTCGGCGGCATGGGCTCGCTGTTCGGTCCCGTCCTGGGCACCATCGTGTTCCTGCTGCTGGAGGAGTTGCTGTCGCAGTTCACCGAATATTGGGCGCTGATCATGGGGCCGCTGCTCTTGTTGATCGTGCTGTTCGCGCGCGGCGGCATCATGGGACTTCTCGGGAGATTTAGCCGTGGCTGATCCCTTGCTCCGCGTCGAGAACCTGGTTCGCAGCTTCGGCGGCATCAAGGCCACCGACAATCTGACGCTCGACGTCGTGCCGGGCGAACTGCACGCTATCATCGGCCCGAACGGCGCCGGCAAGACCACGCTGATCAGCCAGTTGACGGGACAGTTGATGCCGAATTCCGGCACCATTCACTTCGCCGGCCGCGAGGTCACGCGGCTGCCGTCCTATCAGCGCAGCCGGCTTGGCCTGGCACGCTCGTTCCAGATCACCTGCCTGCTGCCGAATTTCACCGCGGCCGACAATGTCGCGCTCGCAGCCCAAGCCCATGACGGCCACTCGTTCCGCTTCTGGGGCGCTGCGCGCAAGGAGAGGCATCTGCGCGACGCGGCGCAGGCGGCGTTGACGCGGGTAGGGCTCGCCAAACGCGCCGACGTGCTGGTGTCCGAACTGAGCCACGGCGAACAGCGCGAGCTCGAGCTGGCGGTGGCGCTCGCCACAAAACCGCAATTGCTGCTGCTCGACGAGCCGATGGCCGGCCTCGGCGTCACCGAATCCGCGCGCATGGTAGCGTTGCTCAAGGAATTGCGGAAGGAAGTCACCATCGTGCTGGTCGAGCACGACATGGAAGCGGTGTTCGCATTGGCCGACCGCATCACGGTGCTGGTCTATGGCCGCGTGATCGCCTCAGGAGATCCCGATGCCATCCGTAACAATGAGGAAGTCAAGCGCGCCTATCTCGGCGACCAGCATGCGGTGACGCGCCATGGCTGAATCCAAAATGGCTGAAACCTTGTTGGAAGTCGATGGGATCGAGACCTGCTACGGCCTCAGCCAGGTGCTGTTCGGCCTGTCGCTGAAGGTTAAGTCGGGCGAGATGGTCGCCTTGATGGGCCGCAACGGCATGGGCAAGACCACAACCATCCGCTCCATCATGGGCATGACCGGGGCGCGGTCTGGCACGATCCGCTTCGCGGGCGAGCAGGTGCGGAGCCTGCCGTCCTACAAGATCGCAAAGCTCGGTATCGGCCTGGTGCCGGAAGGCCGCCAGATCTTTCCGAACCTGACGGTGTACGAGAATCTGGTGGCGGCCTCGGGCAACCGCGCCGGCAATTCCGATCCCTGGACCATCGACAAAATCCACGCGCTGTTTCCGCGCCTTGCCGAGCGTGGCAATAACATGGGCGTGACGCTGTCGGGCGGCGAGCAGCAGATGCTGGCGATTGGCCGCGCGCTGATGACCAACCCGAAACTACTGATCCTCGACGAAGCCACCGAAGGGCTCGCGCCGCTGATCCGCGAGGAAATTTGGAACTGCCTGTCGATGCTGAAGGGCCGCGGGCAATCCGTGCTCGTCATCGACAAGAACGTCGCCAATCTCTCCCGCATCGCCGACCGCCACTACATCATCGAGCGCGGCCGCACCGTGTGGACGGGTACGAGCGAGCAGTTGATTGCGGAGCCGGATCTGCAGCACCGGTATCTGGGGATTTAGCCCCCACTGTCGTTCTCCGGATCTACGCCTCAAACGGCATCCCGACATATTGCTCCGCGAGGGCGGCCTGTGCCGCGGGCGAAGCCTGAAGATGATCGAATTCGTTGAGGTTGATGCGCCGTGTGAAGTCGTCGTCGTCCGGAAAGACGTGCATCAATCGGGTCAATTGCCATGACAAGCGCTCGGCGTTCCAGACCCGGCGTAGCGCGGTTTCCGAGTAGCGCTCCAGATAGCGACCGTCACTCTTCTTGATCTGCGCGACCAGCGCGCGATGCAGATAGAAGACGTCGGAAACCGCGAGGTTAAGGCCCTTGGCGCCGGTCGGTGGAACGTTATGCGCGGCGTCTCCCGCCAGGAACAGCCGGCCATAGCTCATCGGTTCGGCGACGAAGCTGCGCAACGGCGCAATGGATTTCTCGATTGACGGGCCGGTAACGATCTTGCCGGCAATGTCGGGCGGAAAGCGGCGCTTCAGCTCCTCCCAAAACCGTTCGTCCGGCCATTCCTTCAGGTCCGTCGCGAGGTCGCACTGGATGTAGTAGCGGCTGAGCATGGGGTTGCGTTGCGAGGCAAGCGCGAAGCCGCGGCTGTGATGTGCATACATGATTTGGTGAAGTGGCGGCGTCTCGGACATGATGCCGAGCCAGCCGAACGGATAGGCGCGCTCGTAGGTTCGCAGCAGGTCTGTCGGAATGCTGTTGCGCGATACGCCGTGTTGGCCGTCGCAGCCGGCGACATAGTCACATTCCAGCCTGTGCGCTTTGCCGTCCTTCTCGAAACCGATCCAGGGCCTCTCGCCATCGAGGTCGTGGAGCGCGACCTGTCTGATCTCGTCGATCACGCGACCGCCGTCGTGCGCCCGCACCCGATATAGCTCCTCGGTGATCGCCGTCTGGCCGAACGACCACATATACTTGCCGGTATGCCGTTTGGTATCGATCAGAAATGGCTGGCGGCTTTCCCATGCGATCCAGCTACCGTCATGGGCGTGGCCCTCCCGATCCATTCGTTCGCCGAGTCCGACATCGCGCAATAGCTTGACGGTGCCATATTCGAGAACGCCGGCGCGGATGCGTTTTAGTACGTGATCCCTTGCCTGCCGCTCGAGCACGACACTGTCGATGCCATCGAGATGCAGCATATGTGACAGCAGCATGCCGGCCGGTCCGCCGCCGATAATCGCGACTTGCGTGGGTTCCATGCTAAACCCTCCGAAAAGCGTCGCAAAAACGTATATGCGCCTTGTCCGGATTTGACGAGTGGAGAGCTTGCGCAGCCCTTTCAAAACATCTCGAAGTATTCGCGATGTTCCCAGTCCGATACCTCGGCCTGAAACCGTTCGATCTCCGCATTCTTGATGTGGACGTAATAGTCCACGAACTCAGGCCCGAACGCTCCGCGGAAGAACGGATCGTCCTGTAGCGCGAACACCGCCTCGCGCAAGCTCTTCGGCAACAGCGCCGCCTTGGTTTCGTAGGGCGCATCCGCCGACGGACCCGGATCGAGCTTGCGGTCGACGCCGTCGAGCCCTGAGAGAATTTGCGAGGCCATGTAGAGATAAGGATTCGCCGCCGGCTCGCCGATGCGGTTTTCCAGCCGGGTGGCGGCATCGCCCGGACCGCCGAGCACGCGGATCATGACGCCGCGGTTGTCACGGCCCCAGATCGCACGATCGGGCGCCAGCGAATAGGAGCGGTAGCGCTTGTAGCCGTTGATGGTCGGCGTCGTGAACACGGTTGACGCGCGGGCGTGCTCCAGCAGTCCCGCGAGATAGGCGCGGCCAAACGGGCTCAGCACCTCGCCCTTGTCGCCGGCCATGAACGCATTCTCGCCGCTCGCGCGCGACACCAGCGACTGATGCAGGTGCCAGCCCGAAGCGAACACGTTGGGCAGTTTCGGCCGACACATGAAGGTCGCGTGATAGCCGTGGCGGCGCGCAATCTGTTTTACGGCCGAGCGGAACAGCACCATGTTGTCGGCGGGCGCCAGCCCTTTGGTCGGCGCGAACGTGAACTCGCACTGGCTAGGGCCGAACTCGACCTCGACTGAGCGCAGGGGAAGGCCGAGCGCCAGCACATCGCGGCGGATGATTTCCAGCGCCGGCTCCATCTGATCGTAGCGCTGCTCGGTCAGATATTGATAGCCGTGCGAGAGCAAGCTGACGGAAGGCGGCCGACCCGGCTGTCCGGCATCCTCCGGCGCCATGTGCGCGTCGTCGAGCTTGAAGAGATGGAATTCGACTTCGAGGCCAGCTACGAAATCGTAGCTGCGCTGTCCGAGCTGATCGATCACCTTGCGATAGAGATGCCGCGTCGCGAACGGCACCGGACGGCCGTCGTTGAAATAGAGATCGCACAGCAGCCACCCGGTGGTCGGCGCCCATGGCAGCACGCGAAAGGTGGTGGGGTCCGCCACCATCAGCACATCGGCGGCGCCTTCCATCTCCTTCATGCCGAACCCGCCGCCGGCGGTGAACACAGGGAACACCGTCTTGTGCGAGGTGTCCTTGGCGAGCATGGTCGTCGTGATGGAGCAGCCGCTCTCAAGCGAGGCTACGGCTTCGCTGGCCACCAGCGTCTTGCCGCGCAGGATTCCGTGCTGGTCGGGGAACGACAGGCGGATGACTTCGAGATTTTTCTCTTCGACGATCTTGCGCAGGCGGCTCGCGGCCTCCTGCTGCTCTTTCGACCACAGCCCGTGACGTTTCACAAAGCTCAACGCGTCACTCCCGCGAGTCTGATTTGATGTATTGAAATCGTGCTCCATCAGCCGTCAATGCGAGGAGCCACCGGATCGCGCGAAATGCGCGCCCGATGACAGGCTCCGCGACGAAGCAATCCATCTCTCCACGCGTGGTGGGATGGATTGCTTCGCTTCGCTCGCAATGACGGCGAGAGACCATCACTCCGCCGCCGACAAATGCTGGATCTTGCCGGAAATCTCAGCCGGCACCGGCGCCGCCCATGGCGCGCCGCGGCGGCGCTTGACGTCGACTTCCATCCAGTAGATTTCCCAGCCCAACGTCGGTCCGATGCCGTCCATGGTGGCAGGCCCCTGAATGCTGCGCGCATGCGCGGCGTCGAGGAACAGCATCGGCTTCTCGCCGCCCGTCACCTTCTCGATCTCCTGCCGCAGCAGCCGGCGATACTGCACGATCGCCTTGTCCGATTGTCCCAGATGCTCGTTGGTGCGGTCCTGGATCGGGCCCATCGATTCCACCGCCCATTGATCGTGAACGTTGATGTCGGTGCCCATGCCGGTATAGGTCGCAGTCGCCTGTTCGTGCGGATCGAAGCCGTAATCGTTGCTCTTGTTCTTCCGCGACTTGTAGTCCGGCAGTTCGTAGAGTTCGAGCCGCTGTTCGCGCATCTTCTTCTTGTCGACCGGCGCCGCATAGCTGGTGAAGATCGCGTACCAGTAGCAGTTCTCGTCATCGATGGGCACGTGCCACTGCGTGATCGTCATCTCCGTGCTCATCGGGATGACGAAGCCGTGCGGGAAGAGCTGGTTGGTGACGCGCACATGGGTGCGCTCTTCGTCGATCTCGCGCAGCGCGATCAGGCGCAGGCCGTATTCGGTGTGCTCGACATTGATGATCGGGTTGTCGTACTCGCGCAAAATCTTCGTCATCGGCAAGTCGCTGCCGGCGGACGCGCCGCGGAACTGCTTGCCGTAGGCGGTTGACGTGTCCTCGTCCTCGAAGAAGCGATGCAGGAAGGACGCGTGCGCCGGATCGATGCCGACTTCGAGCGCCTGCAGCCAGTTGCAATTGATGTGGCCCTTGAACGCAAAGGTATGGCTATCGGGCGCCACAAAGCAGTCGATCTCCGGAAATGCCGGCGGCTCGCCTTCGCCGAGATAAGCCCAGAGGATGCCGCTCTTCTCGACCACGGGGTAGGAGCGCTGCTTGATACCCTGGCACAGCTTCGAGTCCCTCGGCTCGGCCGGCGTCTCCAGGCACTGGCCGGAGACATCGAACAGCCAGCCATGGAAGGCGCAACGCAAGCCGCCATTCTCCAGCCGTCCGAACGCGAGGTCGGCGCCACGATGCGCGCAGTGGCGGTCGATCAGGCCGTAGCGGCCTTGCTCGTCGCGAAACAGCACGAGATTTTCGCCGAGCAGCTTTACGGGGCGCACAGGCCTCGGGCCCTGCAGCTCGTCCACCAGCGCCGCCGGCTGCCAGTACATCCGCATCAGCTTTCCGCACGGGTCCTTGCGGCCGGTGCGGGTGATCAGGTCGTTCGCTTCCTGGCTCATCATGGCGAGGATCTCCGGTTGCTGGATTTGTTCGCCTATTGAACTTTTGTGCGATTCTAACGTAGACTGGTCGTTAGGCAAGCGGATTATGGAGGCAGCGATGCCCAAGCTTAAACGCGCGGCAAACGCAGACAACCGCGGCGCGACCGATTTCATCGAAAGCCTCGACCGTGGCCTGCGTGTGCTGGAAATATTCGGCGGCAGCCGGCAACCGATGACGCTGAGCGACCTCGCCAAGGCCGCCGACCTGCCGCGCGCGACCGCGCGGCGCATCCTCTTCACGCTCGAACGCGCCGGCTTCGTCGCCACCGACGGCAAGCTGTTTCGCCTGATGCCGCGCGTGCTGGTGCTGGCATCAAGCTATCTCGCCTCCAACCATGTCGTCTCCGTGTTGCAGCCGGCGCTGGATCGACTGTCGAGCGGGGCGCAGGAGATCGCGTCGATGGCGATCCTCGACGGCAACGATGTCGTCTTCGTCGCGCGCGCCAGCCCGACGCGAATCTTCTCGGCAGGGATAGACATCGGCTACCGGCTGCCGGCCTTCTGCACCTCGGTCGGCCGCGTGCTGCTGTCGCGGCTGTCCGACGACGAACTGGTCGCGGCGCTTGATAGGATGGAGCTTGCGCCGCTGACGCCGTTCACCGTCACCGACAAGAAGCTGCTCCTGAAGACGATCGTTGCCGATCGCGCGCAAGGCTATTCGCTGGTCGATCGCGAAGCCGAGCCGGGATTCCGTTCAGTCTCCGTGCCGGTCCGCCGCTACGACAGTGCGATCGTCGCCGCCATCAACATGGGCGCGCATGTCGACCGCGTGTCCGCGGCCGAGATGATCGAACGCTTCCTGCCGCGATTGCGCGAGACGGCGGCATCGGTCAAGTCGATGCTGGTGTGAGACCGAAATGGCGGACGATGTTCTGCGCGGTCGCTTCCGCCGAATTCAGGTCGGTGTCCAGCCGGACACAGTCGCGCCGCGGCACCGCCGTGAAGTCGTAGCTATCGAGAAATCTGGTGAGGGCTTCGCCTGAAGCTATCTTGCGCCGCGCTACCCGGTCGGGATTGCCGACCCGCTTCATCGCTTCTTCGCGCGAACAAGGCGCGCGGATGTCGCTTTCGCAGAAAAGTTCACGACACCGCGCTGCGCAGGCCGAACGCGTGCTTGTCGTGCAGCACCGGCGCAACCGCATCGCTCAGCCGCGCCGCCGCCGCGTCGACGGAAAGCCCGGCGGTATCGACCACGGCTGACGCCCGCGCATAGAGTGGCTCGCGGCTGATGAGGATGTTGCGCAACTCTGCCATTGCCGAGCGATCGTCCGCCATCGGCCGCAAATCGCCCTGGCGGCGGACGCGGGCCATGTGCTCCTCCGGCTCGGCCTTCAGCCAGATGGTGTAGAACGACGACAGGATCAGGTCGAAGGTCAACGGCTCGGAGACGATGCCGCCGCCGGTCGCCAGCACCATCAGCTCTTTCCGCGCCAGCAACTGCCCGAGCGCCGCCTGCTCCATGCGCCTAAAACCTTCCTGGCCGTAGAGCGCGATGATCTCGGCGACGGACAAGCCGTTCTGCGCCTCGACCTCCTTGTTGAGCTCGACGAATTTCCAGCCGATCTTTTTTGCCAGCATCCTGCCGAGCGTGGATTTGCCGGCGCCGCGCAGGCCGATCAGGGCAATGCCGGCAAACGAAATCCGCCGCTGCGCCGACGGACCGCCGCCAGCCAGCGCGTCCTTGGCCTGAGCGATCTGCGCCGGCGTTGCCTTGCGCAGGAGATCGCGAATGACGGCCCAATCCGGTGCGGGCTCAGCCGAAGGAATCAGATCTTCGAGATGCGCGCCCATCGCGTTCGACACGCGCCGCAGCAGCACGATCGAGACATTGCCCTTGCCGCTTTCGAGCTGCGCGATATAGCGCTCGGAAATTCCGGAAACCTTGGCGAGCACTTTTCGCGACATGCCGCGGAGGGCGCGCATGGTGCGCACACGCTGGCCAAGCTGCTCGAGAAAGCCGGATTCGGGGTCGCTGGCCTCGGTCATTTCCCTCGTTCAGCTTTACCTGCTGGTGAACGGATTTCGGAAACATAATGCCGATGAGGATTGACAGCAAGCGCAGCCGGTGTCTTTGTATGAATTATAATTCTTAAAACTCAGGGGAGAAGCGTCGTGAGCGGCACGTCCGGTTCGTACAATGCGGTGACTTGGCTGCTCGACCGCAATGTCGAGGAGGGGCGCGGGGCCAAGCTCGCCTTCACCGACACCGTCACCGAACTCACCTATGGCGAGCTGCAGCGGCAGACCCGACGGGTCGCCAACATGCTGCGCCGGCTCGGCGTCCGCCGCGAAGAGCGCGTGGCGATGATCATGCTCGATACCGTCGATTTCCCGTGTGTGTTTCTCGGCGCGATCCGCGCCGGTGTCGTGCCGGTGCCGCTCAACACGCTGCTGACGGCGGAGCAGTATGCCTACATACTTGGAGATTGCCGCGCGCGCGTCCTGTTCGTCTCCGAAGCGCTGCTGCCGGTCGTCAAGGATGTCGTCGGGCGGATGCCGGACCTCGAACACGTCGTCGTGGCGGGCAAGGACGCGCACGGCCACAAAAAGCTTTCAGACGAGCTGGCGCGCGAGAGCGATACGTTTGCGACCGCGGCGACACATCCCGATGAGCCGGCGTTCTGGCTGTATTCGTCGGGCTCGACCGGCATGCCCAAGGGCGTGCGGCATCTGCATTCCAATCTGGCCGCCACCGCCGAAACCTACGCCAAGCAGGTGCTCGGCATTCGCGGGGACGACGTTTGTCTGTCGGCGGCAAAATTGTTCTTCGCCTATGGCCTCGGCAATGCGCTGACGTTTCCGATGTCGGTCGGCGCTTCCACGGTCTTGCACACCGAACGGCCGACGCCAGCTGCGATGTTCGCGTTGATGAACAAATACAACCCGACCATTTTCTACGGCGTGCCGACGCTGTTCGCCGCGATGCTCAACGACGAGACGCTGAAGGACGCGCGCGCCGGCAACCGCCTGCGTATCTGCACCTCCGCCGGCGAAGCGCTGCCGGAATCGGTCGGCAACGCCTGGAAGGCACGCTTCGGCGTCGACATTCTCGATGGCGTCGGCTCGACCGAGCTGCTGCACATCTTCCTTTCCAACGCGCCCGGCGACATCAAATACGGCTCCTCCGGCCGTCCGGTGCCCGGCTACAAGGTGCGGCTGGTCAATGAGGCCGGCGCCGAGGTAGCAGATGGCGAGGTCGGGGAATTGCTGGTCGATGCGCCCTCGGCAGGCGAGGGCTACTGGAATCAGCGCGCCAAGAGCCGTTCGACCTTCGAAGGCCACTGGACCCGCACCGGCGACAAGTACATTCGCGACGCCGACGGCCGCTACACCTTCTGCGGCCGGAGCGACGACATGTTCAAGGTTTCGGGCATCTGGGTCTCGCCGTTCGAGGTGGAGAGCGCGCTGATCACCCACCCGGCCGTGCTCGAAGCCGCCGTCGTTCCCGAAGCCGATCCCGAAGGATTGTTGAAGCCGAAAGCTTTTGTGGTGCTGCGCGCCGGCGCCAAAACCGATGATCTGCATGAGGCGCTGAAGGAACACGTCAAGCAGAAGATCGGCCCATGGAAATATCCGCGCTGGATCGACGTGGTGGACAGCCTGCCGAAGACGGCGACGGGTAAGATTCAGCGGTTCAAGTTGCGGGATGGCGCATCGTAACCTCTCTCACGTCGTTCCTGCGAAAGCAGGGACCCATACGCTCCGGCTTATCCGTCGACGCGCATGTGCGAGAGTTACAACGAAGGCCGGTGATTATAGGTCCCTGCGTTCGCAGGGACCACCTCAGCAAGGAGCGCGACGTCTGGATCACTTTCGGAAAGCTTACGCATGACAACCCTAACCCCATCAGGCTTCCTCACGGTCGGCGCTTCCCATCTCGAATACCGCATGGTCGGCCCGTCGCCCGAGCACGCGCCTGTTATCGTCATGCTGCATGAGGGACTCGGCTCGACCGGCCTGTGGGGCGATTTTCCCGACAAGCTGCAGGCCGCGACCGGCGCCGGCGTGTTCGCGTATTCGCGCGCGGGCTACGGCGCATCGACGCCGGTGAAACTGCCGCGGTCGCTCGACTACATGCATGTCGAGGCGCTCGACGTGCTGCCGAAACTGCTCGACAAGATCGGGTTTCGCCGCGGCCTCTTGCTCGGTCATTCCGATGGCGCCTCGATCGCGGCGATCTATGCGGGCTCGCACCAGGATCACCGCGTGCAGGCCCTCGCGCTGATCGCCCCGCATTTCATCGTCGAGGACATTTCGGTGGCCTCGATTGCGAATATCCGGAACGCCTACGAGACCACGAATTTGAAGGGGAAGCTTTCGCGCTGGCACAGGGACGTCGACAACGCCTTCTATGGCTGGAACGGCGCCTGGCTCGATCCGGAATTCCGCAACTGGGATATTTCCGAATACCTCGCCTATATCCGCGTGCCGATAGCGATCCTGCAAGGCGTGGACGACCAGTATGGGACCCTGCGCCAGGTCGAGATCGCCCGGGAAGAGTGCTATTGTCCGGTCGATGTGACTGTGATTCCGTCCGCGGGACATCAGCCGCATCGCGAAGCGCCGGAGGCGACGCTCGATGCGATTTCGGAATTCGCAAAGGCGGTGTTGCACACAGGTAACGGCTCGCAGGGACGGGCCGCCTAACGCATTTGTCCATGCGCTTTCCGGGGCGATGCCCCGATGATCGCACCCCCAGCCGCCGGCAATCTTCCGTTGCCTCGCTGGGCCTATGTGCCGGGCGAGGCCGGCGCGGCGAATGCCGATTACGAAACGCTGGCGCAGATCACAGCTCTGGTACCGGCGCGCTTCCAGGGCTACGTGCCGGCGCGCCACCCGGCGCTACGCTACGGCATGGCGCTCAACGATCGCGGCTATTTCTGGGAGGCGCAGGAGATCCTGGAGACGGTATGGGCGGCGGCGCCGCAAGGCGGCCGCGAACGAATCTTGCTGCGCGCCTGTATCCTGATCGCGACCGCCAATCTGCGGCTGCGAATGCAGAAGCCGCACGTCGCCGTGCGGCTATTCGGTGAAGCGCTTGGCGAGCTCGACGCGCTGGGCATGCGGAATGCGGGTGGCGACGGCTTTGCCGACGGCTTCCCGGTTGCGGCGCTGGCGGCCCTTATCAAGGCGAAACTTGAGCAGCCGCAGCTCGGCAAGGCCGATTGGGTCGCCTTCGCGGCCACTGGCCGAACATGAAACAAAATGCATGTTCTGGCGCTTTTAGCTAGACTCAATCAAAAACATGCACTATTGTGCATCTAACGAACCAATCAAATCCTGAGAAAACGACAGAGGGTGGCTCATGGCCGGTGAAGATCGCGTCCTTGCGGGGGGAGCGAAATACATCGATTTTCAAACCGATCCGTCGCGCTACCGCCACTGGAAGCTGGCGGTCGAGGGCGAGGTCGCGACGCTGACCATGGACGTCGACGAGAATGCCGGCTTGTTCGAGGGCTATCAGCTCAAACTGAATTCCTACGATCTCGGCGTCGACATCGAGCTGGCGGACGCCGTGCAACGGCTGCGCTTCGAACACCCCGAAGTGAAGGTGGTGGTGATGCGTTCCGGCAAGAACCGCGTGTTCTGCGCCGGCGCCAACATCCGCATGCTGGCGGGTGCGACCCACGCCCATAAGGTCAATTTCTGCAAATTCACCAACGAGACCCGCAACGGCCTGGAAGACTCATCCGAGAATTCCGGACAGCGCTTCATCACCGTCGTCAACGGCACGGCGGCCGGCGGCGGCTATGAACTGGCGCTGGCGACCGACCACATCATCATGGCCGATGACGGCGCTGCTGCCGTCGCGCTGCCGGAAGTGCCGCTGCTCGCGGTGCTGCCGGGCACCGGCGGCCTGACGCGCGTGGTCGACAAGCGCAAGGTGCGCCGCGACCATGCCGACTTCTTCTGCACCATCGAGGAGGGCATCAAGGGCAAGCGTGCGGTTTCCTGGCGGCTGGTCGACGAGATCGCGCCGAACAGCAAGCTGGACGCCAAGGTTGCCGAGCGCGCCAAGCAATTCGCCGCCGCCTCGAAGCGCAGCGGCACCGGCAAGGGCATCACGCTTGCGCCGCTCGACCGCACCATCGATGAGGCCGGCATCCGCTACGGCTTTGTCAGCGTCGATATCGACCGCGCCGCGCGCATCGCGACCATTTCGATCAAGGCGCCGGAGGCCGCGCCGCCCGCCGATATCGATGGCCTGATCGGGCAGGGCGCGTCGTTCTGGCCGCTGCGGGTGGCGCGCGAGCTTGACGATGCGATCCTGCATTTGCGCATCAACGAACTCGAAATCGCGATGCTGGTGTTCAAGTCGCACGGCGATCCCGCCAACGTCGTGGCTTGCGACGCCTTCCTCGAAGCCAACAAGGCGCACTGGCTGGTCAACGAAATCAGGCATTACTGGAAGCGCGTGTTGAAGCGCATCGACGTCACCTCGCGTACGCTGGTGACGCTGGTCGAGCCCGGCTCCTGCTTTGCCGGCACGCTGGCCGAACTCGTGTTCGCCGCCGACCGCTCCTACATGCTGATCGGCTCACGCCAGGGCGACAACCGGCCGCCGCCGGCGATCCAGCTCACCGCGCTGAATTTCGGTCCCTACCCGATGAGTCACGGCTTGACCCGCCTGCAATCGCGCTTCCAGGCCGATCCATCCGATCTGGAGCGCGCGGAAGCCACCATCGGCACCACGCTTGATGCGGAGGCGGCCGAAGAACTCGGCCTCGTCACCTTCGCACTCGACGACATCGATTGGGACGACGAAGTCCGCGTGTTCCTGGAGGAGCGCACGTCCTTCTCGCCCGACGGCCTCACCGGCATGGAAGCGAACTTGCGCTTCGTGGGTCCCGAGACCATGGAATCGAAAATCTTCTCGCGCCTCACGGCGTGGCAGAACTGGATCTTCCAGCGCCCCAACGCGGTCGGCGAAGACGGCGCGCTGCGCCGCTACGGCACCGGCCAGAAGGCGCAATTCGACATGACGCGGGTTTGATTTCGTGTCCCGGACGCTGCACGGCGTCGGTGGCGCGGCTCGCAGAGCTTAACAGGTCCCGGCTCTGCGGCACGCTGTCTTGCGTCGCCTGGCGTCCGGGGCACGAGACTGGAAAAGGAGCAGGCCCATGAATTACATGAACGTCGATTATTCGACCAAGATTCCCAACAACGTGAATCTCAGCGAAGACCGCCAGGTGCTCAAAGCCCTGGAAGGCTGGCATCCCGGTTACATGGATTGGTGGGGCGACATGGGGCCGGAAGGTTTCCAGCAGTCGCTGGTCTACCTGCGCACCGCGTATTCGGTCGATCCGCGCGGCTGGGCCAAGTTCGACTATGTGAAGATGCCGGAATATCGTTGGGGCATTCTTCTTGCTCCCCAGGAAGAAAATCGCGTCATTCCCTTCGGCGAGAATTACGGCAAGCCGGCCTGGCAGGAAGTCCCCGGCGAACACCGCGCCACGCTGCGCCGCCTGATCGTGATCCAGGGCGACACCGAGCCTGCCTCCGTCGAGCAGCAGCGCCATCTCGGCAAGACCGCGCCCTCGCTCTACGACCTGCGCAACCTGTTCCAGGTCAATGTCGAGGAAGGCCGCCATCTCTGGGCGATGGTCTATCTCTTGCAGAAATATTTCGGCCGCGACGGCCGCGAGGAAGCCGACGATCTGTTGCGCCGCCGCTCCGGCGATGCGGATAGCCCACGCATGCTCGGCGCCTTCAACGAGGCGACGCCGGACTGGCTGTCGTTCTTCATGTTCACCTACTTCACCGACCGCGACGGCAAAATGCAGTTGCACAGCCTCGCGCAATCCGGCTTCGATCCGCTGTCGCGCACCTGCCGCTTCATGCTGACCGAAGAGGCGCACCACATGTTCGTCGGCGAGACCGGTATCAGCCGCGTCGTGCAGCGCACCTGCGAGGCGATGAAGGCCGCCGGCATCACCGATCCTACCGATGTCGCCAAGGTCCGCGCGCTCGGCGTCATCGACCTGCCGACCATCCAGAAGAAGCTGAACCTGCACTATTCGCTGTCGCTCGATCTGTTCGGCTCGGAAGTCTCGACCAACGCGGCGAATGCCTTCAACGCCGGCATCAAGGGCCGCTACAAGGAAACCCAGATCGACGACGACCATCAGCTCAAGAACGCCACCTATCCGGTGTTGAAGCTGGTCGACGGCGTGATCAAGCGCGTCGACGAGCCGGCGCTCACCGCGCTCAACATGCGGCTGCGCGACGACTACACGCAGGATTGCGTCAAGGGCATGCTGCGCTGGAACAAGGTGATTTCGACCGCCGGCTATCAGTACAAGCTGACGCTGCCGAACGTCGCCTTCCACCGCCAGATCGGCGAGTTCAAGGACGTCCATGCCACGCCCGACGGCGTTCTGATCGACGACGCCACCTGGAACCAACGCAAGGGCGAATGGTTGCCTTCGTCGCAGGACGGCGACTTCATTGCCTCGCTGATGAAGCCGGTGACCGAAGCCGGCCAGTACGCTTCCTGGATCTCGCCGCCGAAGGTCGGCATCGACAACAAGCCCGGCGATTTCGAGTACGTGAAGATCGAAACCTGAACCCCCGCAATCGGGGAGCAGTAACATGGACCCCGACCGCGACCTCGAAGAACTGACCCGCGACCAACTGGTCGCGGAGGTGAAGCGCCTCAGGGAAGGCATCCGCGCGCACCGCGACAGCACCGGTCACGATTTGTGCTGGCACCATCCCAATCTCTGGGGCCTCTTGCCCGAGCGGGTCACGCCAGACGTGGCTGTCCCGCCCTGGCCAAAATTTCTGCGCGGGTGCCTGCGCTACCGGGAAGCCTTGGAGCGCGAGCTGCCCAACGCGCCGAAGGCTGATTTCGAGTATGACAAGGGCGAGACGTGATCTCTCCGTCGCCCCGGCCTTGAGCCGCGGGCCCATAACCACCGACCGTCGTTGTTATCAAAACAAGTCCACCATCGTGTTCTATTGATGCATCACGCGGTGTCGGTCCCGGCGTTCGCCGGGACGACCTTGACCTGGGACCGTAGCCTACCCCGCAATCTCACTCCCCGCCGTGGCGTACACCACGCCGCCGTCGACGGCGATCGTATTGCCGACGACATAATCCCCCGCGCGCGAGGCGAGGTAGATGGCGATACCGGCCATATCCTCGTCGGTGCCGACGCGCCGTGCCGGAACGCGCTTTGCCACTTCATCGGCGTGGTCGCGCGCGGCGCGGTTCATGTCGGACTTGAAGGCGCCCGGCGCAATCGCGGTGACGTTGATATTGTCCTTGATCAACTTGGCCGCCATGCGCCGCGTCAGATGGATCACCGCAGCCTTGCTCGCGGCGTAGGAATAGGTCTCCGTCGGATTGACGAAGATGCCGTCGATGGAGGCGATGTTGATGACCTTCGCCGGCCGCTCGGGCGATGCCGCCGCGCGCAGCGGTTTCGCCAGCGCCTTGGTCAGGAAGAACAGCGACTTGACGTTGAGGTCCATCACCTTGTCCCAGCCGCTTTCCGGGAATTCGTCGAATTCCGCGCCCCACGCCGCACCCGCGTTGTTGACGAGGATGTCGAGCTTCGGCTCAAGCTTGATGATTTCGGCGGCCAGCCTTTCGCAGCCTTCGACCGTTGAGATGTCGATCGGCAGCGCAATGCATTCGCCGTCATAGGCGGCGGTGAGTTCTTTGGCGGTTGCCTCGCAGGGACCTGCCTTGCGCGCGGTGATGTAAACCTTCGCCGCGCCCTGCGCGAGAAAGCCGGCCGCGATCATCTTGCCTATGCCGCGCGAGCCGCCCGTCACCAGCGCGACGCGGCCCTGAAGCGAGAACAGATCCTTGAACATTGCGTTCCTCCATTGGCTTTGGCGGAGGTTTTGGGCGCGGGAGCAAGGCGAGTCAAGGACACCAGTTTTCGTCGTCCCTGCGAACCGCAGGGACCCATAACCACAGGCCGTAATTGCTTTGGTAGATGCCCTCCTACGTCAGCTCAACTGATGAGCCGCGGCGTATGGGTCCCTGTGGTTCGCAGGGACGACGTGTGGAGAGATTTCAGGCCGCGTCGATGCGGCGAAAGCCGTTCCACATCGCGGTGGCGGCGCCGGAGGTGAGAACGGGGAGGACGCGCGCGTCCTGGTAGTTGCCGTTCAGCGAGACCCGCTGCAGCGCGGTTATATGGCTGGCGCTTTCCGGGAAGATCATGCCCGGCCGCGTCGTCACCGCGGTCTTGAAGCCTGCCACTTTCGCCAGCCTGAATTCCCGCTGGCCCGCGGCGATCCGGTCGCCATAGGGATAGGCGAGATGAAGCACCGGCCGCTGCAACGCTGCTTCGATCCGCGCACGGCTTTCGGCCAGCTCGAACGAAGCGATCTCTTCGCTCTGCCGCGCCAGATCGCAATGCGTGACCGTATGCGCGCCGATCGTCACCAGGGGATCGTCCGCGAACGCCTTCAATTCTTCCCAGGACATGCAGAGCTCGCGGGCGATGAGAGACTCGTCGACGTCGTGGCGCGTGCATAGCGCGGAGATTTCGCGCTGCAGGTCGTGTTCGCCCGGAAGTCGGCGCAGCCAGCCATGCGTGCGGTCGAAGGCGGCCTGCTTGGCTGCCGGCGTCGAGGTATCGAGCCGGGTCGCGGTGCCGCCGATCGGGACTTCGATCGAGGAAGCCTTGGCGATCGCTTTCTCGAGCGCGACCCACCACAACCTTCCGGTGCCCTCGGCGAAATCGCTCGTCACGTAAACGGTGAGGGGCGCGTCAAACTCACGCATCACCGGCAGGGCGTAATCGCGGTTGTCGCGATAGCCATCGTCGAGCGTGAAGCAGGCGAAGCGGCGCGCAAAATCGCGCTCCTCAAGTCGCTGATGCATCTCGTCCATGGTGACGATGTCGACGTCGAGCGTGCGAAGATGCGCCAGCATCGCCCGCAAGAACTCCGGCTCGACCTCGAGATGATGATTGGGCTGAAACTCGCCGTCGCGGCGCGGCCGGACGTGATGCAGCATGAAAATGACGCCGACACCTGCGAAGATTGGTCGCAGCAGGTAGTGCGCTCCGGAGAAGTACAGCGCTTCCAGCCCGGCGCGAATGACGGCGTTGCGAAGCAGTTTCATCGAGATGCGGGCTGCCCGGTTAACTACGGGGACGAAACTAGCGACAGACCGCTGAAGAAACTGTTAGCCGGGCCGATATCCGGACCCTTTCGCGTCTGCGACATTTCGGGTTTGACAGTCCTGCAAGGGTTTGTTTTCTCTGCATTCCAGACCCGGCGGGAACTCGAATGCGCGGACTTTTCAGGTGGAGTAGCAAATGGTGGCCGGGTGTCATTCCGCTGGTCATCTTTTGGGCCATCGCAGCCTGGACGAGCACCGAACGGCTGGAAGCCGATGTGACGCAGCGTTCGGCCGCAGCCCTCAAAGACACCATTCTCGATAAACGGCGGATCTCGGTTGCAGGTCGCGACGTGACGCTGGCCGCGGATGCATTCTCGGAAGATGGCCGGCAGAGTGCGGTGGCTTCGGTGGAAGCGGTACCGGGCGTGCGTTTGGTTAACGACGAAACCCGGCTCGTTCCCGAAGCCAAGCCGTTCGTCTGGTCGGCTGAACGCGACGTCGTGCGGGTCACGCTGTCGGGCAGTTCGCCCCTGCCGGCGAGCAAGGGCCGGCTGCTGGAGGCGGCGCGCGCCAGCCTCGGTGGCGTCGAAGTGGTCGACCGGACCAATCTGTCGCGCGGGGCGCCACCGCGTTTCGACAATGCCGCGCTGCTGCTGATCGACCAGATCGGCAAGCTGAAGGACGGCAAGATCACGTTGTCTGACACCAAAGTCAGCCTGTCGGGCATGGCACGCGAACTCGGCGGCCGCGAAGCCATCGCCGCCGCGCTGAAAAATCTGCCTGACGGCTTCTCAGTCGTAGCCAACGAGATCAAGGCACCGCCGTACATTTTCCAGGCCTACAAGGATCCCGTCGCGGTAACGCTGACGCTGACCGGCAACGTGCCCGACAACAATGTTCACGCCGCGCTGGTGGCCGCGGCAGGACGCAAGTTCTTCAAGGAAAAAGTCGTCGATAATCTCAAGCCGAGCGTCGGTGCGCCCACCGGCTTCGCCAATGCGGTGGTGCCCGCGCTCGGCGCGCTGTCGCGGCTGTCGACCGGTACGCTGGTCGTCTCCGACCGCGAGGTGAAGCTGTCGGGCGATGCGCTCTATGAAGCCGCCGCCAGTCAGATCCGCGTCGGCCTCGGCAAGGACTTTCCGCAGGGCTGGCAGTTCAAGCCTGAAATCTCGGTCAAGCCGGCCGCGGCGCCGGTGGATGCGACGGTCTGCCAGCAATTGTTTACCGAACTGCTCGGCAAGGCCCGAATCCGCTTCGAATCCGGCAAGGCTGACATCGTCGCCGATTCCGCAGGCCTCCTCGACCGCCTGATCGAAACCGCGTTGCGCTGTCCGGCCGCCAATATCGAGATCGCCGGGCACACCGATGCCGATGGCGACGAGGCGGCCAATCAGGCGCTGTCCGAGAAGCGTGCGCAGGCGGTCGCCGACTATCTGGTTAAGGCGGGATTACCCGCCAACCGGTTCAGTGCGGTCGGCTACGGCTCGACGCAGCCGATTGCGGGTAACGAGACCGACCAGGGCAAGGCGCAGAACCGTCGCATCGATTTCGTGGTGAAGTAAGCATGGCCTATCTGACCACATTCTACTGGGGCTGGCTCTTGGCATCGGTGCTGCTCGGCTTCGCCATGGGCTGGATATCCGTGGTTCAGCACGGCGAAGGCATCTCGCGGAAATGGCGGTGGGCGCTTTCGGCTTTGGTCGCGGCACTGGTCGCAGCCGCGCTCGCGCGCGTCGTGCCCGGCCGTTTCGGCTACTGGCTCGACCTCGGCCTGATCATGTTCGCACTCTACCTCTGCGGCTGTGCGGTCGGGTCATGGTTGCGCGACTGGGTGGTCTCGCGCAGTGCGCCGCCGGCCTGAGTGCATCATGCGCCGGCCAGCTTCACCGCCATCACTGTCACGGGTTGTTGACCAGCCCCTGCTATGCTCCGGAACCGCTGCGGGGCGGCGGGAAGGCAGCAAAACTGCGCTACCGCCGTCATCAACCACGCCTAATATCTTGAAGCAGCGCGTTTTATTGTCGTCAGGCGAATTCCACTCCGGCCCAAAACGCGCTACCAGAGGGGCAAGGGAGCCGCGTAGCGGCGGCGGGGTTCGCGCCATTGCCGTCGTCGCAGAAGCGCAATTCGAGGTGTAGATGCTGGAAGCAATACGCAGGGCAACTTCGTTTCTGCGCCAGAAACAGGTCCTGCATAAGCTCGGGGTCCTTATCAGCGTCACGGTCATCGCCGTTGCGTGCTACGTGCTCTATCACATGCTCCGCGGCATCGACACCAACGAGGTGATCGACGCCATCAAAGGCACCGAGCCGCGCCGGATCGCGCTGGCCGCCCTGTTCGTGGCGGCGGGCTATTTCACGCTCACCTTCTATGACTGGTTCGCCGTCCGCGCCATCGGCCAGCACCACGTACCCTACCGTATCAGAGCGCTGGCCGCCTTCACCTCCTATTCGATCGGGCACAATGTCGGCGCCAGCGTCTTCACCGGCGGCGCGGTGCGCTACCGGATTTATTCGGCCTGGGGGTTGAACGCGATCGACGTCGCCAAGATCTGCTTCCTGGCCGGGCTGACCTTCTGGCTCGGCAATGCCGCGGTGCTCGGATTGGGCATTGCCTACCATCCGGAAGCCGCCGCCGCGATCGATCAACTGCCGGCCTGGCTCAACCGCGTTGCAGCGTTCGGAATCCTCATTGCCCTGGTCGGCTATGTCGCCTGGGTCTGGGCCCAGCCGCGCGGCGTCGGCCGCGGACCGTGGACGGTCACCCTGCCGGGCGGCCCGCTGACGCTCCTGCAGATCGCCATCGGCATCGTCGATCTCGGCTTCTGTGCGCTGGCGATGTACATGCTGGTGCCGGACGAGCCCGATATCGGCTTTGTCGTCGTCGCGGTGATCTTCGTCTCGGCGACGCTGTTGGGGTTCGCCAGCCATTCGCCGGGCGGGCTCGGCGTCTTCGATGCCGCCATGCTGGTCGGCCTCTGGCAGATGGACCGGGCGGAACTGCTCGCCGGCATGCTGCTGTTCCGTGTCCTCTATTATATCGGACCATTTGTCATATCTGTAATCTTGCTGACGCTTCGGGAGATTATCATCGGCGCTCGATCGAAGCGTCTGCGCGATTTGGCGCCTGTCGCCGACCCCGAGCCGAGGCATGAGGCTGCCGTCTATGTGCGCGAGCGTGGAGACACGGGCACCTGATGATGCGGCGGGCGCCTCATGAATAGAGGAAGAAAGCCTGCGCCATGGCAATAGACGATTCCAGCTCTTCCTCCTTCTTTGCACCGTGGCCGGACCGGTTGCGGCATTCGGCCATCATCCTGTTGGCTGCGGGGCTGGCGCTTTGCGCGCTGGTGCTGTTGGCCGATCTCTCGCTGGCGCGCGCCGTGGCGGTCTTCATCTGCATCGCAGCCGCGGCGCTGGTGCCGTGGCGTCTGCATGATTCCGCCGGCTCCCGCGAAGACGTCCGCGCCGTCAGTCCGGTCGAGTCCGCCGCCGTCAGCGCGGTCGTTGCCGGCATGCCGGATCCGGCCGTGCTGCTCGACCGTGCCGGCCGCGTCATTCATCTCAATGTGGCGGCGGCCCAGCTCGCGCCCGCGCTGCGCAAGAACGAACTTGCCCAGTTCGCGCTGCGGTCGCCCGAGATCATCACCGCGTTGCGCGAGGCGATCGCGACCAGCGAGCCGCGTCGCGCCAATTATCTCGACCAGGTGCCGGTTGACCGCTGGATGGAACTGGTCATCACGCCGGTGCCGGTGCCGACGCTGTTCGGCGGCACCGAAAGATGCATGCTGATGACCTTCCACGACCAGACGCCGTTGCGCAGGGTCGAGGAAATGCGCGCCGATTTCGTTGCCAATGCCAGCCACGAGCTGCGCACGCCGCTCGCCGCCCTATCAGGCTTCATCGATACGCTGCAGGGCCCGGCCAAGGACGACGCCAAGGCGCGCGAGCGCTTTCTCTCGATCATGCATACGCAGGCGACCCGGATGGCGCGGCTGATCGACGATTTGCTGTCGCTGTCGCGGGTCGAACTGTCGGCGCATGTGCGCCCCGAAGCCTGCGTCGATATCGTGCCGATCATCCGCCAGGTCGCCGACGGGCTGGAGCCGCTGGCAAGGGAGCGCCAGGTCGCGATCGAGATCGACCTGCCGGACATGCCGGTCGCGATTGCAGGCGATCGCGAGGAACTGTTGCGGCTGTTCGAGAACCTGATCGAGAACGCGCTCAAATATGGCGCGTCCGGCGGGAAGGTAATCGTCTCGCTGAGCCAGATCGGTTCGGGTGAGGGCGCGCCGGAAGTCCGCGTCATGGTCCGCGATTTCGGCCCCGGCATTGCGCCAGAACACCTGCCGCGGCTGACCGAGCGCTTCTACCGGGTCGACGTCGGCGATAGCCGCGCGCAGGGTGGAACCGGGCTCGGCTTATCCTTGGTGAAACATATTCTTAACCGCCATCGCGGCCGGCTGTTGATCGAAAGCGTGCCGAAAAACGGTGCCACCTTCACCGCCTGTTTTCCCCAGGCCAAGCCCCCGACGGCAAGTTAAAGCCCGGCCCTTCCGATGCCTTGATCCTGTCACCCAGGTATCACCAAGCGCTTGCGGCGTTGCGCATACGTTTGGGGCGCGCGATCAGGATCCGAACAACCTCTTGATCTTTTCCCACACGCCGGGCGCGATGTGGCCATGCGGCTTCTCAGCGTCATTGACCAAGGCGTTGACGAACACGACGAGATTGGTTGGCTCGAACTTCAAGCCGTGGAAACTGGCTCGCCAGCGACCCTGGCTGTCGATGACATGCGTCACGATGCTGTGGATTTGATAGCCCCCCGGCGTCTTGTCGAACCGATGGCCGAACCGCTCCGCGAGGTTGCGTGTGGCATCCTCCGACTGATCAGATCTGGTAGTCAGAAAGAGCCAGTTTGCGGAATCGAGCCTGTGAGCCTGGCCGTAGTGGCGGAGAACGTCTGACGTATCCTTGCTCGGGTCCGTAGTGATGCTGATGAACTGGACCTGCGTTTTCATCGGCGACTGATTGATCAGGCCCTGGATCTCGGCGATCCGGTCGGCGTGCAACGGGCATATGTCAGGACAGCTGGCGTAAATGAAATTCAGGACGACCACCTTGCCGCGGAAATCCGCGAGGCTGGTCGTCCGCCCCTCCGCATCCTGAAGGGTGAATTCGGGCGCTGCTTTGTCGACGGCCTGGAAATACTTCTCCCGATCGCCCAGCATGCCCTCGAGTTCCTTCAGGGAATGTGCCGAGACAGCCGAGGCAACCGTTGCCAAAGCGACCGCCAGAGTTAGGACCAATGGGATTTGCATTTCAGCCTCCATTTTGAACGCGCCCGCTGAAACACCATGAGCGCCAGTTCAGCTCTCGTTATCGGGCGCTGTTGGTGCGCGCCTGCGCCACTGATCATTAGGCCGACCAGTGCCGCGGTTCTGCATCATGCTGCTGCAGTGATCCATCATCCCGCTCATCTGGTGCATCATCTTCGTAATGCCCATCGTGCCTCGAGCAGGATCGCCGTCCATCATGCGGTGGCGGCTCGTCGAGCTGTCCTGCGCGTAAAGCGTCTGCGCGGCGATTGTCGCCACAACGATTGCGGTAGCGAGTGCGAGTGTAGTTCTGAGCTTCGGCATGAGCTTTTCTCCCTTCATTTGGCGACGAGTGCCTTCAGCCATCGAAGGCCGCGCGCGAGCAGTCCCGGCGTTGATTCGTGACGATCGTCGTTGTGGGCAACCTGCTCGATTGAATCGACTTTCCTTGCGATGATCGACTTCAGGAATTCCGTTATCTCAGGCGCGTCCCATTCGGCCGGCCCTATGACGCGAACAATCTCTTGTCCGTTGCGATCGAGGATCAGCGTGGTCGGCAGTCCGACTGCATCGAGCCGCCGGACGGCCTGACCAGACACATCGAGGTAGATCGGGAGATTCTTGATCGCAATTTCACCATAGAATTTCTTTACCGCTTCGATTCCGCCGCGATCAATCGAAACGGGCACCACCGCGAAACCATCGCTGCCCAGGATCGACTGCAGACGATCGAGAGCCGGCATTTCGAGCCGGCAGGGGACGCACCAGGTCGCCCAGATGTTGAGGACGACAACCTTCCCCGTGAATTCGGCAAGGCTCTGACTGGCTCCGGTTTCAACTTCGAATGTGACCGCTGGCACCGCCTTCGGTGCCGGATGCATGACAAAGTTCTGCGGTACCGCCCGTGCCGCTCCGTGTTGGGTCAGTAAGGCGACAGCGGCCGCTGCGGTCAATCGGGCGGCCGAACGTAGTGCGATGCGAGCGACGCCGTTCATTGCTGCCGCAGGCTCCTCATCATCGAGAGTTGGAATGTCGTCTGGGCGTTCATGTCATTTTCGCTCGTGGTTGAAGGCATCCGATGATCGGCATTTCTTCCCTTATTCCGTGGCGTAGATCTTTGGTGGCGCGCCACCCCTGGTGACCGCGTAAATCGTGAAGGGCCCATGTTTGAAGCCGGTCATGCCTGGAGATCCCTCCGGCATGCCGGGAAGGGTGATTCCGGCGATGGCCGGCTGCTCCGACAGCAGCTTCCGGATCGTGTTCACCGGGACATGTCCGTCGATCACGTAGCCGTCGACGAACATCGAGTGGCAGCCCTGGAATTTTTCGGGGACACCGGCTTTGCTGCTGATCTCGGCGAGATCGTTGGTTGGCTTCACGTCGACGGTGAAGCCATGCTGCCGAAGGTATGCAGCATACCCCTCACAGCAACTGCATTGCGGGTTCTTGTACAACGTCGCCCGGGTCGGCTCAGCTAATGTCGGCAGCGGCAGCACCAGCATCGCGAGTGTGGCGCCAAGGCAGAAACTTCGTCGGTTCATTTCATTCTCCTTTACAGGTGGAATGCTCATACAACGCGCAGCACTGTCATCATGCCCGAGACCTGATGGTCGGTGACGTGGCAGTGCATCATCCAGTCGCCGGGATTGTCTGCCACGAAAGCGACCTCGACAGATTCCTTTGGCGGTACGAGAACGGTATCGGCCCATTGCCGATGAGGGGCTGCCGTTCCATTGCGGGTCATCACCCGAAAGCTGTGGCCGTGTAGATGCATCGGATGCCACCAGGCCGTTTGGTTGCGGATGATCAGCACGTAGCTTCGGCCAAGCTGGAGCGTCAGCAGCGGCGGCATGTCCGCGTGGCCATCGCCGGTCATGGACGTGCCGTTAATGGCCCAGCTCGCGCCGTGCGACATGCCCTGCATGCCGCCCATTCCCATCATGCCCCCGCCGCCCATCATGCCGCCTTGCAATCGCAATTCGCGGCGCTCCGCAGCGGCCAAATCCGGTTCCGGTAAAGGATTGCGCGGAAGGGAAGGCGAAGGTTCGAGATGATGGGCGCGGAGCGGTGGCTTGTCTTCGTAGACGAGCTGCGTGAGCCAGTAGGAAAGCCCCTCGTAAAAATCGTCGATGACCCGGTAGCGCCGTCCCGGTTCGCCTTGCATGTCGATCATGAGATCGATGCGCATCGCCGGACCAAGCACGACACGGCCGCGTTCGGGCTCGTGGGGATCGCAGGGCTGGCCGTCGATCGCCACGATCGCCGGACGGTGACCCTCGAAACGGAGCGACATAATTCGCGCCAGTGAACTGTTCACGAGACGCAGTCGTACGCGCTCGCCCGCGCGCACCGGCACCTCGTCTGTTATGGCCCCATTGAGAGTTACCGTGTTGCCGACGCGGCCCGACATCGCCGCCTCCATCGCGTTACCAAAGCCGGCTGCGATTTGCGCTTCGGATGTCAAGCGCCAGTCCGACAGCATCCAGACAAGATCGCGATCAGCGGATACCGCTGTCGGCTCCTCGACGATGAAGGCACCCGCCATACCCCGCCCGAGTTGCCGCAGACTGTCAGCATGCGGGTGGTACCAGAACGTCCCGGCATCGGGCGGCGTGAATTCGTAGGTGAAGCTTTCGCCGGGTTTGATCGGCGGTTGCGTGAGACCAGGAACGCCATCCATGGAATTCGGTAGACGGATGCCGTGCCAATGCACGGTCGTGTCTTCCGGCAGTTGGTTCCGGACGACAACGCGAACGCGCTCGCCCTGGCGCACCCGGATTTCCGGACCGGGAATGCGATTCCCATAGCACCAGACATCCGTGGGCGGATAAGGCGCGCCGACGATCGGTGCTCGACCAGGTGCGGCGGTGAGCTCGATCACGTTCGGTTCTGCCGGTGCAGCGCGTGCGACACGCGCCAACGAGGTTGTCGTAGCGAGCACGGTGCCGCCAATGAGGAGTGCGCGGCGGCTGATCGCCGGACCCGAATGAGAGTGCATTTCGAAAACCGATCCTGTGCGTTGATTCGCGGCACGTGGCCATGAAGCCTACGTGCGTTCGACACGCTTGCGACGCTATCAGCATCACGCGCGCGAGAGGATCACATCGCCGGGCCGGCGACGTGCCTCAGCTCAGGATGGCAGGCCTGGGAGGGTAGGGATCGGGTGGAATTGTATGTCCGGCGGAAGTTAGTCCGGGCAAATCTCCCACCGTTTCGACCGATGACGGCTCAAACAACGTTCCGATCAGGGGCAAGGCTGCAAAACTGCCGCAGTAGGCGGAGCATGCTGCTGCCGTCATTGCCCCCTGATCATCGCCGCAACGATCGCACTCACCTGACATCGGCATGTCGGTGGCGGCAGCCATGACCATCTTCAGGTCCGCATCCGCGGCGCGCATGCCATGAGGGACCAGCCCCACGATAAACGTGATGGCCAGCAACAGCGTCATGATGCGGCGGACCTTCTTCGCCATGCAGCCAAAATAGCGATTGGCTGGGCCAAAAGCTAGGCCGACAGGACGATGTATCAGAATGCCTGTTCCATCTCCGAGCCCTCGGCTCACGGGATTGTGACGGCGGCGCGCTCCAGCATAATCGGTGCGGTATCGCGCAGACGGACGCTCGTGGAGGTGCGCGCCCTGGGCAAGTTGATCGGCTGGTCGCTTGTCATGGTCTTCACTTTCGAATTGGCGGCGTTTCAGCTTCATTCGGTCTATCAGTATGCAGCCGAGCCGACGTCAGGTACAGCATCGGCATCCAGGCGTCGCGAGAGCGCAACCACGGCCTCCGCGAACATCGAGGCAGCGATGGCCCGATTTCCAATAAATTTCGCGACGTGGCCGTCTTCGTCACTAGCGAACATTGAGCCAGTATGGATGCCGACAACTGCGTACCAAGGTCCATCTCGATCTCGTACCAGCAGCGGAGCCCCAGATGAGCCGTACCGTGCCTTGCAGTCGTGAATGAGTGCGTGCCAAACCAAGTCACGAACGGTGCACGCCGGATCGACGCTTAGAACCTCCGCATCGCCGATATCGTTTGAGTAACTCGGCATCAGGATTTGCTGCTCGAGCGATTTCAGGCTTGCAACGGAATAAGAGCTCAAGAGAAACGGGTGGACGCCCGCCGGCGCCCGATCAAGAACGAGAATCGCCCAATCTCGCGAGGCATCGTGGACGGATTGTCGCCTGAAGCTCTGTATCGATCCGATGGTCGCTACGGTCGCTTGAAAATCGCCAAGAGCGGTTTCCGCCTGATAGCCTAACCGAAAAGACAAGTTGGACTGTTTGACCGAGCCATCTCTGTGAGTGACGCAGTGAGCTGCAGTGACGATGATCCTCGGATGAAGAACTATGGCGGCCGTGCAGCCCATCGTGCCTTTGAACCTGCCAACTGCTGCGTAGGGCGGCAGCCGCGCATCGACAATACGGCGGGGATCAACATTGGTGCCCTGAGGCGCCTCCTCTCCGTTGGCAGGGATTGATTGGGGATCGCCGACGCTTGGCGGGCCGGTGGTCGCGATGACTAGCGTAGCGGTTGCCAGAATCGCCCAACTTCCGACGGCTATGAAAATTTGCGTAGCCTGCATCATGGTCCCCTCCCCGAAAATTAGGCAGCGCAATGCCTCCAAAAACGATGGCAGTTTCGGCTACCCGCCGATCCAAGCGACTGCGCTTTGAGGATCCCCGTCGTCAGCAGACCGGGAAGATTGAGGACCTCCGACGGGTCGCTCTCTGCCGGTTGCCGTCACACGCTCGAGATCAGGCACGTGACGGCACAGTGCGAGGCAGCTGCGACTGCGGCCACCTCAACTGAAGGCGGTGGGTCTGGGAGGATACGGGTCCGGAGGGCCGTGGTGATCTCGAATGTCCGGAATCGGTGAGGGAGCTATCACTCGCGGGCCTATCAATCCAAGCACGCTCGCAGAGGGGAGGATGGCACTCGCCGCACCGCAGCAAAGGCCGCAAGCAGCATATGAGCCGCAGGCCTTCATCCAGCACTCATGGCAAGGTGCCACCATGTGCTTGGGGTTCGGACGACCGGCAGGTTTTACGAAACTGGCTGACGCTTCAATGCGGGCCTCAGTTGACACGCTAGCCCGTGCGGCCACCGGCAGAGTGAGTGCGGCGACCATCAACAGCAACGGAAACAACTGGGCCGTCACGCGCATATTTACAGGCTAACAGCGAACAATCCGCTTCGCAATCTCGCAAGGGAGCGCCAGGTCGCGATCGAGATCGACCTGCCGGACATGCCGGTCGCGATTGCAGGCGATCGCGAGGAACTGTTGCGGCTGTTCGAGAACCTGATCGAGAACGCGCTCAAATATGGCGCGTCCGGCGGGAAGGTAATCGTCTCGCTGAGCCAGATCGGTTCGGGCGAGCGCGCGCCGGAAGTCCGCGTCATGGTCCGCGATTTCGGCCCCGGCATTGCGCCGGAACACCTGCCGCGGCTGACCGAGCGCTTCTATCGGGTCGACGTCGGCGATAGCCGCGCGCAGGGTGGAACCGGGCTCGGCTTATCCCTGGTGAAACACATTCTTAACCGCCATCGCGGCCGGCTGTTGATCGAAAGCGTGCCAAAAAACGGTGCCCCCTTCACCGCCTGTTTTCCCCCGGCGAAGCCCCCGGCATCGGAATAAAGGCAAGCGATTTCAATTGGTTGCGCCTGTCATCCAACTGTCATCGAACCTTCGTAAAAGCTCTATCGACCGCGCCTACACGGGCGGCATGAGCGCGATCGGGCGCAACGGCGCTTCGCTCAGGATATGGAGATCAACCATGAATTTCGTCAGGACAATCGTCGCTGCCGGCTTGCTCGCCGCATCGACCTCGGCCTTCGCCGCCGACATCACCGGCGCGGGCGCCACCTTCCCGTTCCCGCTCTATTCGAAGTGGGCCGACGCCTACAAGAAGGAGACTGGCAACGGTCTGAACTACCAGTCGATCGGCTCCGGCGCCGGCATCAAACAGATTGTGGCCAAGACCGTGACGTTCGGCGCCAGCGACATGCCGCTCAAGCCGGAGCAGCTTGAGAAGGAGGGCATGATCCAGTGGCCACAGGCGATGGGCGCCCTGGTGCCGGTCGTCAATCTCGAAGGCATCAAGCCGGGTGAACTGGTGTTCTCGGGCGAACTGCTCGGCGACATCTATCTCGGCAAGGTCAAGAAATGGGACGATCCCGCGATCGCCAAGCTCAATCCCAAAGTGAAACTGCCGAGCGAGGCCATCACAGTGGTTCGCCGCTCCGATGGATCGGGCACGACGTTCCTCTGGACCGACTATCTCTCCAAGGCGAATGCGGAATGGAAGACGAAAGCCGGCTCCGGCACCGCTGTCGAATGGCCGACGGGCGTTGGTGCCAAGGGCAACGAAGGCGTTGCCGGCAACGTCAGCCAGACCAAGAACTCGATCGGCTACGTCGAGTACGCCTACGCCAAGCAGAACAAGCTGACCTATGGCGCGATGATCAACAAGGCCGGCAAGACCGTGCAGCCGACCATCGCTGCGTTCCAGGCCGCAGCCGGCAACGCTGACTGGGCTGGTGCCAAGAACTACTATGTGATCCTGACCGACCAGCCGGGCGAGGCGTCCTGGCCGATCACGGGTGCGACCTTCATCCTGATGCACAAGGCAGCGACCGACAAGGCCGCGTCGCAGGAAGCCCTCAAGTTCTTCAAGTGGGCGTTCGAGAAGGGCGACAAGATGGCCGAAGAACTCGATTACATCCCGATGCCGGGCTCGGTCGTCAAGCAGATCGAGAAGACTTGGACCTCCGAGATCAAGAGCTGAGGTCTCTTATCCCGACGCGGTGCAGCGCTCTTTGCGCTGCGCCGCAGCGCCGGGACTCACTGGCGGCCAATCAAACCAATCAAGAAGAATAGGCCTCGGAATAGCAGCGCACCGCAAGCGCGCTGCGGCCGCATCCGGGGCACGAGACGGATCGAACCGGATCAGATAAAAGTACAGGGGACCAGCGTGGCAGAGATGGCGGTTGAAAGCGACGTGATGGAAGCTGCCGGACCCTACGATCGCGCCAGGGCCCTCAGCGCTTTCAAGCTTGGCGATATCACTTTCTACTGGGTCACGCGCGCCTGCGCGATCTCGGTGCTCCTCATCCTGGGCGGTATCATCGTTTCGCTGATCATCGGCGCCTGGCCGGCGATCCAGGAATATGGCGCGGCCTTCCTCTGGACGCAGCGCTGGGCACCGTCGGCCGACCCGCCGGTACTGGGCGCGCTCGGCCCGGTCTACGGCACGCTGATCACCTCCGTGATCGCCATGGCGATCGCCATTCCGGTCGGGCTCGGCATCGCGGTGTTCCTCACCGAGATCTGCCCGCTCTGGCTGCGCCGTCCCATCGGCCTTGCAATCGAACTGCTCGCCGGAATCCCGTCGATCATCTACGGCATGTGGGGCTTCTTCGTGCTGGGCCCGTTCCTGGCGAATACCTTCCAGCCGTTCATGATCAACCTGTTCGACGGCGTCCCCGTGTTGGGCACGATCTTCGCAGGTCCGCCGTCCTATCTCAGCCTGTTCAACGCCTCGCTGATCCTCGCCATCATGGTGCTGCCCTTCATCACCGCGATCTCGGTCGACGTCTTCAAGACGGTGCCGCCGGTCTTGAAGGAGGCGGCTTACGGCGTCGGCTGCACCACCTGGGAAGTCGTCCGCAACGTCGTCATTCCCTATACGCGCGTCGGCGTAATCGGCGGCATCATGCTGGCGCTCGGCCGTGCGCTCGGCGAGACCATGGCGGTGACCTTCATCATCGGCAATTCGTTCAAGATCCAGTCCTCGATCTTCGCGCCGGGCACCACGATCTCGGCCGCGATCGCCTCCGAATTCGCCGAGAGCGACGGGTTACACCAGTCGGGCCTGATCCTGCTCGGGCTGCTGCTGTTCGTGCTGACCTTCTGCGTGCTCGCGGCCGCGCGGTTGATGCTGATGCGGCTGGAAAAGAAAGCGGGGAACTGAGATGAACCCGATCTACGCATCGCGCCGCCGCAACGACGTCATCATCCGGATGCTGTGTCTCGCCGCGGCGCTGTTCGGCGTGACCTGGCTGGCGCTGATCCTGTTCACGCTGTTCTACAACGGCCTTGCCGGCCTCAATCTCGCTGTCTTCGCGCAGGACACGCCGCCGCCGGGATCGACCGACGGCGGCCTGCGTAACGCCATCATCGGCTCGATCATCATGACCGTGATCGGGGTCGGCATCGGCGCGCCGCTCGGCCTGTTCGCGGGAACCTATCTCGCCGAGTACGGCAAGCACGACAAGCTCACTTCGGTGATCCGCTTCATCAATGACATCCTCTTGAGCGCGCCGTCGATCATCATCGGTCTGTTCATCTACGGCGCCATCGTGGTGCCGATGGGCGGCTTCTCGGCCTTTGCCGGCTGCCTGGCGCTGGCCGTGATCGTGATCCCCGTGGTGGTGCGCACCACCGAGGACATGCTGGGACTGGTGCCCAATCCGCTGCGCGAGGCGGCGTCCGCGCTCGGCCTGCCGCGCTCGCTGGTGATCCGGCGGATCGCCTACCGCGCCGCGCGCGCCGGCCTGATCACCGGCGTCTTGCTCGCCACCGCCCGCGTCGCCGGTGAAACCGCGCCGCTGTTGTTCACCGCGCTCTCAAATCAGTTCTTCAGCCTGGACCTGACCAAGACGATGGCGAACCTGCCGGTCACCATCAACAACTTCGTCCAGAGCCCCTATGTCTACTGGAAGCAGCTCGCCTGGAGCGGGGCGCTTCTGATCACGCTCACCGTGTTGGCCCTGAATATTGGCGCGCGCATCCTTGGCGCCGAGAGGAAATCCAAATGACCGACATCTCCGTATCCGTGAGTAACGCGAGCGGGCCTATTCCCCAGACGCCACTGCCCGAGGCCGCACCAAAGGTGACTGCCCGTGGACTGAACTTCTACTATGGCGAACACCACGCGCTGAAGAACATCAACCTGACGCTCGGCACGCATCGCGTCACCGCCTTTATCGGCCCGTCCGGCTGTGGCAAATCCACATTGCTGCGGATATTCAACCGGATGTACGATCTCTATCCGGGTCAGCGCGCGACCGGTCAGCTCTTGCTGGACCAGACCAACATCCTCGACCCCAAGCTCGATCTCAATCTGCTGCGGGCCCGCGTTGGCATGGTGTTCCAGAAACCGACGCCGTTCCCGATGACGATCTATGAGAACATTGCCTTCGGCATCCGCCTCTACGAGAAGATATCGAGGTCCGAGATGGACGGCCGGGTCGAGAAGGCGTTGCGCGGCGGCGCGCTGTGGAACGAGGTCAAGGACAAGCTCAACGCTTCCGGCCTCTCGCTCTCCGGCGGCCAGCAGCAGCGGCTCTGCATCGCGCGCACCGTTGCGGTCAGGCCTGAGGTGATCCTGTTCGACGAACCCTGCTCGGCGCTCGACCCGATCTCGACCGCCAAGATCGAGGAGCTGATCCAGGAGCTATCGGAGGACTACACCATCGCCATCGTCACCCATAACATGCAGCAGGCGGCGCGCGTATCCGACAAGACCGCTTTCATGTATCTGGGCGAGCTGGTCGAATTTGACGATACCAACAAGATCTTCACCTCGCCGCGCGATCGACGTACCCAGGACTACATCACCGGCCGGTTCGGTTGAGGAGACGACACATGGCATCCGAACATACCGCCAAGGCGTTTGACAGCGATCTTCAGGAACTCACCCGTCTGGTCGCCGAGATGGGCGGCCTGGCTGAGCGCATGATCACCGAATCCGTCGACGCGCTGGTTCGCCGCGACGTTGAGCTCGGTAAGCGCGTCGTCGCTACCGACGTCGAGATCGACCGCCTGCAGCATCTGATCGAGGAGCGCGCGGTGCTGACCATCGCCCGCCGCCAGCCGATGGCGATCGATTTGCGCGAAATCGTCGGCGCGATGCGGGTCGCCACCGATCTGGAGCGGATCGGCGACCTCGCCAAGAACATGGGCAAGCGCGTCGCCGCGCTGGAGAACGATTTCCAGCCGCTGAAGTTGATGCGCGGCCTGGAACACATGACCGATCTGGTGCAGTCGCAGGTCAAGTCGGTGCTGGACGCCTATGCGGCGCACGATCTGCCGGCGGCGATGGCGGTGTGGAAAGGCGACGAGGAAGTCGATGCCATCTGCACCTCGCTGTTCCGCGAACTCCTGACCTACATGATGGAAGATCCGCGTAACATCTCGTTCTGCATCCACTTGATGTTCTGCGCCAAGAATATCGAGCGGATCGGCGATCACGCCACCAACATCGCCGAAACCGTGTTCTACATGATCGAGGGACAGCAGATGCTCGACAAGCGCCCGAAGGGCGACATGACGACGTTTGCCACGACCGTACCCAATACCTGACAAAGCGTTTTCAAGCGAAGTGGAAACCGGTTCGCATAGCAATCAAGTTTACGCAGATTGCGTAGACTTATCTGCGCAGAGAACACGTCAAACAAGAGAGGCAAGAGCAGGATGAGCGCGCGCATTATGGTGGTCGAGGATGAGGAAGCGCTCACCACGCTGTTGCGCTACAACCTCGACGCAGAAGGCTATGAGGTCGAAACCGTCGGCCGCGGCGACGATGCGGATACGCGGCTGAAGGAGCGCGTGCCCGATCTTGTCGTGCTCGACTGGATGCTGCCGGGGCTCTCCGGCATCGAACTGTGCCGCCGCTTAAGGGCGCGCCCCGAAACCAAGCAATTGCCGATCATCATGCTGACCGCGCGCGGCGAGGAGAGTGAGCGCGTGCGGGGGCTTGCGACCGGCGCCGACGATTACATCGTCAAGCCGTTCTCGGTGCCGGAACTTTTGGCGCGCGTGAAGGGCCTGCTGCGCCGGGCCAGCCCCGAGCGGCTCGCCACCGTGCTGACCTATGGCGACATCGAACTCGACCGCGAAAAGCGTCGCGTCGCTCGCTCCGGCCGCCAGATCGATCTCGGCCCGACCGAGTATCGCCTGCTGGAATTTTTTCTTGAGCATCCCGGCCGCGTCTTCAGCCGCGAGCAGTTGCTCGACAGCGTCTGGGGCCGCGACATCTATATCGACGAGCGCACCGTCGACGTCCACATCGGCCGCCTGCGCAAACTGCTCAACCCCGGCCGCGAGCAGGACCCGATCCGCACCGTTCGCGGCGCAGGCTACGCGCTGGATGACCGGTTTGCGAAGGTGGAGCCGTAGCTGCTCCGCTGCAATCTCGGCGAACTCAGCCTCGGCGAACCCAGCCGTCGTCCCCGCGAAACGCGGGGACTCGTAAACACCAATCTCGATTGTTGAAATGCGCTGGAGCTTCAGCGAGGCATAACCACGTGCGCCTGTGGTTATAGGTCCCGGCGTTCGCAGGGACGACATCGTTGAGATAACGGCGCGCCCCTTACCTCGTCTGCTTCGGCTGCTGCCTTCGCCGATCGGCGGCGGGCTGGTAGGCGATACGCGAGTGGTGGGCGCAATAGGGCAGGCCTGTGAGCGCCTTGCCGCCGCAGAAGAAGAATTCCGGACTCGAGGGATCGCCGACCGGCCAGTGACAGGTGGCCTCGTTGAGTTCGAGCAGCGACAGCCGCTGGCTCATCGGCACCACGTTGTCGAAGGCGATCGGATCCGGCTCCATCTCGACTTCGAAGGCGTGCGCCAGCGCGGTGTTGCCGCGCGAGACCGGGCGCGCTACCCGCATCATCGGCTGGGCGGGACGTGCCTTGCGCTGCCGCGGGGCGGCCGAGGAGGGGCTCTTGGCGCGGCCGGACAGGCCCAGCCGGTGAACTTTGCCGATCACTGCGTTTCGCGTCACATTCCCGAGTTCCGCGGCGATCTGGCTCGCCGACAATCCGGCTTCCCAGAGCTTCTTAAGCTGTTCGACGCGATCGTCGGACCAGGTCAAAACGGTCATCGTAATCTTCCCTTCGCATCGCGCCGGCCAATCGGGGGCAGCGCTGGCGAGTCATTCGTCTTAAAAATCCCTGCGGTCAGAATCCCTTAGCCCTCGCCGGACGCGCTAACCGCGCCGAACGTTTACGCCTGCACAAAAGGACTCTAAGGGATCAGAAACTGCCGCACGAGATGTCGTACCCGACAGCCCAAACGCTACAATATGGCGTGACTCGGGCGCAAGAGTCCGGGCTCGAACGTCCACATCTTCTGTACATCTAGGCATTTCACTGCGTGTTTTCCACCACACCGCAATCTTACGGATTTCAGCATCCTGCACTGCAGGAAGGGCCGTTCCGTGGCGTGTTGACAGCGCCCCCCGCCCACATAGAATGCTTCTCACGTGCCGCCCTTAAGAGGCGGCACGTTTCGTTTTCGCAAGACCGGCTGTTGCCGCGTTCGCGCCAATGCACGCCCGCGGCAGGTCTCCAAGGCAGGTCTCAACCTCAGTGATTGCCATGACCAATAGCGCCACGTCGCATCTGCTCCCCGTCTTCGCCAGGGTCGATCTCGGCTTCGAACGCGGCGAGGGCTGCTGGCTGACCGCCACCAATGGCGAGCGTTATCTCGACTTCACCTCGGGCGTCGCGGTGAATGCGCTGGGTCACTGCCATCCGCACCTGATCGAGGCGCTGCAGGAACAGTCGACGAAACTCTGGCACATGTCGAACCTGTTCAAGTCGCCGGATGGCGAGAAGCTCGCCGCGCGGCTCTGCGAGCAGAGCTTTGCCGACCTCGTGTTCTTCTGCAATTCCGGCGCGGAGGCGATGGAAGGCGTCATCAAGGTCGTGCGCCGCTATCAGTTCTCCAAGGGCCATCCCGAGCGCTACCGCCTTATCACCTTCGAGGGTGCGTTCCACGGCCGCACCCTGGGCACGCTCGCAGCCACCGGCTCCGCCAAATATCTCGAAGGCTTCGGGCCGCCGATGGACGGTTTCGACCAGGTGCCGCATGGCGATCTCGAAGCGGTCAAGAAAGCGATCGGCCCGCAGACCGCGGGCATCCTGATCGAGCCGGTGCAGGGCGAGGGCGGCGTGCGCTCCGCGCCGCAGTCTTTCTTCAAGGCGCTGCGCCAGCTCTGCGACGAGCACGGCCTCCTGCTCGCATTCGACGAGGTGCAGACCGGCATGGGCCGAACCGGCGATCTCTTCGCCTATAAGCGCGTCGGCGTGACGCCGGATGTGATGTCGCTGGCCAAGGCGCTGGGCGGTGGATTCCCGATCGGCGCGGTGCTGGCGGCGGCGGAAGCAGCAAGCGGCATGACGCCGGGCTCGCACGGCTCGACCTTCGGCGGCAATCCGCTGGCGATCGCAGCCGCCAATGCCGTGCTCGACGTGATGCTGAAGCCCGGCTTCTTCGATCACGTGCAGAAGATGTCGCTGCTGTTGAAACAGAAACTGGCCTCCGTGGTCGATCGCTATCCCGCCGTGCTCTCGGAAGTGCGCGGCGAGGGGCTTTTGGTCGGCGTCAAGGCCGTGGTGCCGTCGGGCGATCTCGTCAACGCGCTGCGTGACCAGAAGCTGCTGACGGTCGGCGCCGGCGACAATGTGGTGCGGTTTCTGGCGCCCTTGATCGTGACCGAGGCCGAGATCGACGAGTCGATCCAGATGCTGGAGCGTGCCTGCGTCGCACTGTCGAGCACCGAGTTGAAGAAGGCGGCGGGATGATGAGCAAGTCCGTCCGTCACTTCCTCGACATCAACGAACTGCCGTTGGATGAATTGCGCAACATGCTGGCCTTAAGTGCCACCATGAAGGCGAAGCTGAAAGCGCATGAGAGGGGCAAGAAGCCGCTCGAAGGCAAGACGCTGGCGATGATCTTCGAACGCCCCTCGACCCGCACCCGGGTGTCGTTCGACGTCGGCATGCGCCAGCTCGGCGGCGAATCCATCATGCTGACCGGCGCGGAGATGCAGCTCGGCCGCGGCGAGACCATTGCCGACACCGCGCGCGTGCTGTCGCGCTATGTCGATGCGATCATGATCCGTATCCTCAACCACGATGCGCTCTTGGAATTGGCCGCGCATGCCACCGTGCCCGTGATCAACGGCCTGACGCGGCGCTCGCATCCCTGCCAGGTGATGGCCGACCTGATGACCTTCGAGGAGCATCGCGGGCCGATCGAGGGCAGGACCGTGGCCTGGACCGGCGATGACAACAACGTGCTGGCGTCCTGGGCGCATGCGGCCGAGCGTTTCAAGTTCAAGCTCAATGTCGCGACCCCGCCGCAGCTCGCGCCGAACAAGGCGATGAAGGATTGGATCAAGGCGACGCAGGCGCCGATCGTGCTCGGCACCGATCCCGAAGCCGCCGTCCGCGGCGCCGATTGCGTCGTCACCGACACCTGGGTCTCGATGGGCGACAAGGACGGCGAGCACCGCCACAATGTGCTCAAGCCCTATCAGGTCAATGCGAAGCTGATGTCGCTGGCCAAGCCGGATGCGATCTTCATGCACTGCCTGCCCGCCCATCGCGGCGAGGAGGTCACCGATGAAGTGATCGACGGCGCGCAGTCGGTCGTGTTCGACGAAGCCGAAAATCGCCTCCATGCGCAGAAGGGCATTCTGGCCTGGTGCTTCAACGAAGTGGGGTAACGCTCTCCGTCGTCCCTGCGGAAAGAGGGACCGATACGCCGCGGCCCTAATGATTGAAGGCAGTGGCTGATGCCTTGCCTAACTCACAACGCCCTGTGGTTATGGGTCCCTGCGTTCGCAGGGACGACGTGTGGAGATAGTTTCGCCGCTCTCAACCCCTTCCGTTTTGCATTCCGAGACCCCAGATAGAGCGCCATGGTTTCAGATTTCCCCGACATCAAAATCACGACCGAGGCGCCCATTCGCGCGCCCTCGTCCGTTCCCGTCGATGACGCGGTGCTGCCGTTCGAGGTCGCCTCGCTCGATCTGCGCGGACGGCTGACCCGGCTCGGCCCCGCGCTCGACGACATCCTGACCAAGCACGATTATCCCGCGCCGGTCGGAAAACTGCTCGGCGAAGCGATCGTGCTGGCGACGCTGCTCGGCTCCGCGCTGAAATTCGACGGTCGCTTCATCCTGCAGACGCAGACCGACGGGCCGGTGTCGTTCCTGATCGTGGATTTCCAGGCGCCGGACCGGCTGCGCGCCTATGCGCGCTACGACCTCAAGCGGCTGAAGGGCGGCCAGGATTCAGGCAGCCTGCTCGGCAAAGGCCATCTCGCGATGACCATCGATCAGGGCGCGGACATGAGCCGCTACCAGGGCCTGGTGGCGCTCGACGGCGGCAGCCTCGAGGATGCCGCGCATGAATATTTCCTGCGCTCCGAGCAGATCCCGACTCGCGTGCGGCTCGCGGTCGGCGAGGAATGGCGCGGCGGCGACGGCGGCAAGCATCGCTGGCGCGCCGGCGGCATGCTGCTGCAATTCCTGCCGAAGGCGCCCGAGCGGGCGCGGCAGGCCGATCTGCATCCGGGCGACGCGCCGGAAGGCGCGGCGGCGCATCAGGTGGCGGAAGACGACGCATGGGTGGAAGGTCAATCGCTGATCGGCACCGTCGAGGACGTCGAGTTGATAGATCCCGATCTGTCGGGCGAGCGGCTGCTGTACCGCCTGTTTCACGAGCGCGGCGTGCGCGTGTTCTCGCCGCTCACCTTGCGCGCACAATGCTCCTGCTCGCGCGAGGCGGTGTCGGCCATGCTGAAGAGCTTCGCGCCGAAGGACCGCGCCGAGATGGTCAAGGACGACAAGGTAGTGGTGACTTGCGAGTTCTGCTCGTCGGTCTACCAGTTCACCCCGCATGAAGCGGGCGTGGAGGAGTAGGCGGTGTTCGTAGGGCGGGCAAAGGCGCGATAGCGCTGTGCCCACCATTCTTCGTCGATCGCGCTTTATGAAGGCGGGCACGCTTCGTTTTGTCCACCCACGGACTGTCGTCACCCGCGAAGGCGGGTGGATCACCAGGTCAAGTCCGGTGATGACGAGCGCGAGCGCTCGTCAATTCAACACCCGCTTATTATCCGGGCTGTCCAGCGAGAACGTCGGCACGTCGATCTCGAAACGCTCGCCGCTTTCGCTGACCATCTGATAGCGGCCGGTCATGAAGCCCGACGCGGTCGGCAGCGGTACGCCAGAGGTATATTCGAAGCGTTCGCCCGGCGCCAAAACTGGCTGTTCGCCGACCACGCCTTCGCCGCGGACTTCCTGCTTGCGACCGGTGGCATCGGTGATGATCCAGTGCCGGGTACGAAGCTGCACGGTCTCGGCGCCGGTATTGGTAATGACGATGGTGTAGGACCAGAAATACTGGCCCTTGTCGACCGACGAGCGTTCGGGGAGGAAGTTCGGTTCGACAGTGACTTCGATCTGGCGGGTGACGGCGCGGTACATGCGGGCAAGCTTCCGGGAATCCTGTTTCGTATCATAGCCGGGAATGCCGGGGGAACCAATCTCCGCTCCGCCGGGTTGCCGCTTGCTTCATCGCGGTTTCAACATAGTTCCATTCTAGAGCGCAGTCGCGCTGCCCGGCCCCGTACCTTCCTTTTTGCGTATCCCTTGCGTATCCGGTGTGCAAGTTGCGGGCCGATATTATCCTTTCCGGACAGCGCACGCGTAAGTGCTCAACTGCCCAAACGGTGCCAGATGTCGTCCATAGCCGATCCAGTCGCCGGAACGCCTCGCAGCGACGCCAAGACCGCCGCAGCGTCTTCCGCGCCGGCGATCGCGCTCCCGGTGGCGGGCGAGCGCGAATTGCGGCTCGACCTTTTTCGCGGCATGGCGCTGTGGCTGATCTTCATCGACCATCTGCCGACCAACATCCTGACCTGGTTCACGATCCGCAATTACGGATTTTCCGACGCCACCGAAATCTTCATCTTTATCTCCGGATACACCGCCGCCTTCGTCTACGGCCGCGCGATGCTCGAGGCAGGATTCGTGGTGGCGACCGCGCGCATCATGCGGCGGGTCTGGCAGATCTACGTCGCCCATGTGTTCCTGTTCACGATCTTCCTGGCGGAAATCTCCTACGTCGCCACCCGTTTCGAAAACCCGCTCTACAGCGAAGAAATGGGCATCATGGATTTCCTCAAGCAGCCGGATGTCACGATCGTGCAGGCGCTGCTGCTGCGCTTCCGGCCCGTCAACATGGACGTGCTGCCGCTCTACATCGTGCTGATGCTCTTCCTGCCGATCATCCTGTGGCTCCTGAGATGGCGGGCCGATGTTGGGTTGGCATTGTCGGTACTGCTGTACGCGCTGACCTGGCACTTCGACTGGCACCTGACGGCCTATCCGAGCGGCTTCTGGATCTTCAATCCGTTTGCCTGGCAGTTGCTGTTCGTGTTCGGCGCGTGGTGCGCGCTGGGCGGGGCGCAGCGCATGTCCCGCATCCTGGCATCGCCGGTGACGATGTGGATCTGCATCGCCTATCTGGTGGCCGCATTCTTCGTCACGCTGACCTGGCACATTCCGCAACTCGGCTTCCTGATGCCGAAGCGGATCGAGCAGTGGATGTACCCGATCAGCAAGACCGATCTGGACGTGCTGCGGTTTGCCCATTTCCTGGCGCTGGCGGCGCTTACCGTGCGCTTCCTGCCCAGGAACTGGTCGGGCCTGAAATCGCGCTGGCTGCGACCGTTGATCCTGTGTGGCCAGCATTCGCTTGAGATATTCTGTCTCGGCGTCTTCCTGGCCTTTGCAGGACACTTTGTGCTGGCCGAAATTGGCGGGGGTGCCCTCGCGCACGCCCTGGTCAGTCTTGCCGGAATCCTCATCATGTGGGGCGTGGCGTGGGTGATTTCGTGGTACAAGCATTCGGCCGACAAAGGAGCCTCGAAAACGAAAAGCACGGTGGTCAGCGGCGCCGACATGGCGGGAGGAAGCGCATGAGGCGCGGCTCGGGAGCTGTGCTGGTCCTGACACTGTTTGCGGGTCTTGCAGCCGCCGGTTTGGCTCGTGCCCAGGATGCGGCCCCCCAGGCCTGTCAAGTTCCCCCCTATCTCCTCTCCACCGAGGGCACGCTTCCGAAGGTGGCCGAGGCCGTCAGGAACGCCCGGCCGCTGACCGTGCTGGTGGTGGGGAGCCGCTCATCGACCATCCTTTCCTCCGAAAACAGCGCCTACCCGGCCAGGCTGCAGGCGGCACTGAAGGAGAAACTGCCCTCGATCCCAGTCAATCTCTCCGTAGAACTACAGACCGGCAAGACCGCCGAGGAGGTGGACCCCAGCCTCGTTAAGCTGGTGGAAGCAAAACGGCCTACTTTGGTCATCTGGCAGACGGGAACCGTCGACGCTATGCGGTCTGTCGATCCCGACGACTTTCGCGGCGCCGTCGACGAGGGGGTTGCTGCGCTGCAAAATGCGGGAACCGACGTGGTTTTGGTCAATCTGCAATACAGCCCCCGCACCGAAACGATGATTTCGGCGCCGCCATACCTAGATAATATGCGCGTGGTGGCGCAGCAGCATAATGTTCCGCTGTTCGATCGGTTCGCCATCATGCGCCACTGGAACGACGCCGGAGATTTCAATCTGTTCAGTACCTTTCATGGCACCGACATGGCCAAAAGGGTTCATGCCTGCCTCGGCCGCGCGCTGTCGAAATTCGTGCTCGATGCGGCCCGCCTCGATCAGGCGCAGCAGAATTAGGGACTTGCGTTAATGAGTTCTCACTGCCCTTTTCGTTTGTCGACATTGCTGGCTGTCACGGCCGCGGGCCTGGCGATATTGACGTCTGCCTCGGTGTCGCCGTTGCATGCCCAGACGGCCTCGCAGCAAACCGGCCAGCAGGCGGCGCTGTCCGATGGTGCCAAAGCCGAAAACAATCCGGAAAAGCAACCCTCGGCTGAAGGCGCCCTGCCGCAGGCAGCGCCGGCGGCCACAGGCAATCCGGCCGCGCAGAAGGGCGTCACCGGCAAGGCGATCGACAAGGTGAAGGAGGTCGCGAAATCGGCCGGCGACATCTTCAGCCGCGTTCCCTGCCTGCCGCCGAAGGGCGCTTCCAAATCGATGGGATCGCTGCCGCGCGTCGCGAACAAGCTCGTCGCGGGCCTGCCGGTCGTGATCGTCGCTTTCGGATCGTCATCGACCCAGGGGTACGGCTCCAGTTCACCGGAATTCAACTATCCGAACAGGCTCGCGGCGCAGCTACGCCGCAAATATCCGACGGCCGACATCTCCGTCGTCAATGCCGGCAAGGGCGGCGAGGACGCGCCGGAAATGATGCAGCGGCTGCAGACCTCCGTGATCGACTTGCATCCGGATCTGGTGATCTGGCAGGTCGGCACCAATGCGGTGCTGCGCAACCTCGATCCCGCCGAGACCGCCAAGCTCGTCGACGAAGGCATCGCACGCATTCAGGCTGCGGGCTCCGACGTCGTGCTGATCGATCCGCAATATTCGCCGCGGGTCAACGAGCACGCCGAAAGCGCCGGCAAGATGATGAAGCTGCTGAACAAGGCGGCCGAGCTTCGCAGGGTCGGTGTTTTCCCTCGCTTCGCGGTGATGAAGGACTGGCACGAGCGGCAGGCGATCCCGATCGAGAATTTCGTGATCGCCGACGGCCTGCACATGAGCGACTGGGGCTACGCCTGCTTCGCGCAACTGCTCGGCGACGACATCATCAAGTCGGTCGGCCAGATCAAGCTCGGCGTCGCCGTACCGTCGGACGTGCGGACGTATCGGCCGATGTGAGCTCTTACCCTCCAGGGGAGGGTAAGCACCTCACGCCTTCTCTAGCGCCTGCGCAAAATCCTCGATCAGGTCATCGGCATGCTCGAGCCCGGCCGAGAAGCGGATAAAGCCCTCGCTGATGCCGAGCTCGGCGCGCGCTTCGGGCGTGAGTCGCTGATGCGTGGTGGTCGCAGGATGCGTGACGAGGCTCTTCGCATCGCCGAGATTGTTGGAGATGCGCGATATCTGCAGTGCATTGAGGACGCGGAAGGCGGCCGCCTTGCCGCCCTTGACCTCGAAGCCGACCAAAGTCGAGCCGCCGCGCATCTGCTTCTTCACCAGCTCCGCTTGCGGATGATCGGCACGGCCGGGATAGATCAATCGCGAAATCTTCGGATGGCTTGCCAACGCCTCGGCGATTTTCGCCGCGTTGTCGGTCTGCGCGCGTACCCGCACGCCCAGCGTCTCCAGTCCCTTGAGCAGGACCCACGCGTTGAACGGCGAGAGCGATGGTCCGGTCTGGCGCATGAAGTTGTGAATGTGCTCTGCGATGAAGGCTTCGGACGAGAGAATGATGCCGCCGAGGCAGCGCCCTTGACCGTCGATATGTTTGGTTGCGGAGTAGACCACGACATCGGCGCCGAGCGAAAGCGGGCTCTGCCAGATCGGCGTGGCGAAGACGTTATCGACGACCAGCCGCGCGCCGCCCTTGTGCGCGATCTCGGCAATCGCCGGAATATCGAGCACATCGAGCGTCGGGTTGGTCGGGCTCTCCAGGAAGAAGGTCTTGGTGCTGGGCCGCAATGCGCGCTGCCATTGATCGAGATCTAGACCGTCGACCAGCGTCGTTTCGATCCCGTAGCGCGGCAGGAGGTCCTGCACGACGTAAAGGCAGGAGCCGAACAGGGCTTTCGAGGCCACCACATGATCGCCGGCTCTGAGCGGTGCAAGGATCGCGGTCGTTACCGCGGCCATGCCGGTGGCGGTGGAGCGAGCCGCTTCCGCGCCTTCGAGCTCGATCATTCGGCGCTCGAACATTGAAATCGTGGGATTGGAATAGCGCGAATAGATAAAGCCGGGATCCTCGCCCTTGAAGCGCGCCTCGCACTGCTCCGCGCTGTCGTAGACATAGCCTTGGGTGAGGAACAGCGCTTCCGACGTCTCGCCGAACTGCGAGCGCAGCGTACCGCCATGGACGAGGCGGGTTTCGGGACGAAAACGCTTGGTAGAACCAACTTCAGACATGTGACCTCCGCCGTGACCAGTAAGAAAATGGTCACAAAAAACCGGCCTGGAAGAATTTCCACAGGCCGGGATCACACGTGTCCCCGGCCTGTTTAGCGACTTATTTAACGTGGCTGCAAGCCGGCCGGCTCAAATCACCACGGGATAAGTCATGCTGATATTCGCTTGCGCCCTTTCAGTCAAGGCGGCCATCGGATAACCCCTAAAAGCCCATATTTACGAGGTTTGGATGACATTGGGCATCCGAAAAGGGCCACCTCAGGGGACCGCGCCGTGTCGTTCACGCTTCCGCCCGACGGTAACGGAATTCTGCCTGACCGCATGATCGCGGCGATGGCGGATGCGGGCCTGATCCTGCCCGAATATCCGTTTGTCGAAAGCCAGATCCAGCCCGCAAGCCTAGATTTGCGCCTTGGTGATGTTGCTTACCGGGTGCGTGCGAGCTTCCTGCCTGGGCCGGGCGCGACCGTCGCCGAGCGCATCGACGAATTGAAGCTGCATGAAATAAACCTCTCCGACGGCGCGGTGCTGGAGACCAATTGCGTCTACATCGTGCCGCTCCTGGAAAGCCTCGCGCTGCCGCCGGAGATCGTGGCCGCGGCCAATCCGAAGAGTTCGACCGGACGGCTCGACGTCTTCACCCGCGTGATCGCCGACGGCACCCGCCGCTTCGACATGATCGGCGCCGGCTATCACGGCCCGCTCTATGCCGAGATCAGTCCGAAGACCTTTCCGGTGTTGCTGCGCGAGGGCTCGCGGCTCAGCCAGGTGCGCTTCCGCACCGGTGATGCCATCCTCAACGCCGACGAACTCGACGCGCTGCATGGCGCCGAGCGGCTGGTCGATATCGACGACGCCGACCTCGCCAATGGCGTGGCGCTGTCGGTCGATCTCTCCGGGCAGAACACCGGCGGCTTCGTCGGGTACCGCGCCAAGCGCCATACCGGCGTCGTCGACGTCGATCGCCGCGGCGGCTATGCGGTCGACGAATTCTGGGAGCCGATCCCGGCTCGATCGGACGGCAGCCTCATCCTCGATCCCGGCGAGTTCTACATCCTGGCCTCGAAGGAGGCCGTGCAGGTGCCGCCGGATTACGCCGCGGAGATGGTGCCGTTCGATCCGCTGGTCGGCGAATTCCGCGTGCACTACGCCGGCTTCTTCGATCCGGGCTTCGGCTATGCCGGCGCTGGCGGGCAGGGCGCGCGTGCCGTGCTCGAAGTGCGCTCGCGCGAGGTGCCGTTCATCCTCGAGCACGGCCAAATCGTCGGGCGTCTGGTCTACGAGAAAATGCTCGCGCGGCCCGATGCGATGTACGGCCAGCGCATCGGCTCGAACTACCAGGCGCAGGGGTTGAAGCTCTCGAAGCACTTCCGCGTCTGAGCTTTCGCATCAGCCGCGCACGCCAGAAATAAACTCCCCGATCTGTGCAATCGCGCGATGGGCCTCCGGCAACACCGGCACGAACAATTGCCAGACGTGCGGCATGCGCCGCCAGATCTCGAGCTTGCTGCGAGGATTGTCTGACCGCAGCTTCTCCGCCATGCGGACCGCGTCATCCCTGAGAATTTCATCGCTGCCGACCTGAATAAGTACCGGCGGCAATCCAGCGGGATCGCCATAGAGCGGCGAAGCATAGGGCGTACGCGGATCGGCTCCGCCGAGATAGAGTGTCGCTATGCCTGGAAGATCCTCGACGTTCAGCATCGGATCGGCCGCGGCATTCGTCTTCAGCGAGGCGCCGGTCAGGGCCAGATCGGTCCAGGGCGACAGGGCGACGGCCGCGGCAGGAAGCGGTTTGCCGTCGTCACGGAGCTTCAACAGCAGGCCCAGCGCCAGGCCGCCGCCAGCCGAGTCTCCCGCCACAAACAACTGGCGGATATCGGGAGTGTGATCGACAAGCCAATGATAGCCCCCCACGGCATCCTCAAGCGCTGCCGGAAAAGCGTGCTCGGGAGCCAGGCGGTATTCGAGCGCCCACACGCGGGCTTGCAAAGCATCGGCAATCCGCCACAGGAAATGCCGGTAATAGATCGGCGCGCCTGAAACATAGGCGCCGCCGTGAAGATAGAGCACGTTACGTTCGGGCCGGGATGCCGGCGTGGTAACCCGGTGAAACCGCAGCCGACCGGCCTCGATCTCGACTGTTGTGCTGCGGGCGGGCGGATGCGGCACAAACCGCTCCATTGCACGCATGTTCCGCCGCCATTGCTCGACATCGAGGCTTCCGCCGCGCCGCTTGAGCAACATGCGAATGCCCAGGCGCAAAAGTTCGGCTCGCAGGCTCATGGCGGCCCTGCGCTCAGGCTCTGAACGGCACGGCGGTGGGCATGCGCGGGCGGTCGGTACGCTCTTGCACGATGAGGCCGTCCTCGATCTCGACGATGCGATCGGCGTAGGGGACCACGCGCGGATCGTGGGTGACGACCAGCACCGCGCGCTCGCGGTCATGGGCGGTATCGGCGAGAATGCGCATGATGCTCTGGCCGTTTTTTCCATCCAGTGCCCCGGTCGGCTCGTCGGCAAGAACGACAGAAGGGTTTGCGACGAGGGCGCGCGCGATCGCGACCCTCTGCTGCTCGCCGCCGCTGAGCCCGCCCGGCAGACTGTTCACCTTCTGCTCGAGCCCGACCATTGCAAGGGCCTCCTGCGACTTCTGCGCCGCGCGCCTGCCGTGCTCGCCACGGATATCCAGCGCCAATTGCACGTTCTGGGTCGCGGTCAGCGTTGGGAACAGGTGATAGGACTGGAATACGAAACCAATATGCTCGCGCCGGATCCTGGCGAGCGCCTCCTTGTCGGCGTCGGCTATCGGCGTGCCGCAGACGGTGACGCTGCCCGAACTCGGCGTCAGCATGCATCCGAGAACCAAAAGCAGCGTGGTCTTGCCGCTCCCCGAAGGGCCCATCAGCAACGTCAACTCGCCCCGGCGCAGCGCGAGATCGATGCCGCGCAGCGCCTGCACCTCGCCGGCGCCGCGACCCAGCGTCTTCTCGACCGACTTGGCTTCGACCACATAATCATTCATCGCATGAACACCGTGGCTGGATCGATACGAACGACACGGATGATTGCCCCGATGCCGGATGCGACGCACATCACGACGGTGAGGGCGAACAGCGCCGCCATCAGCCATGGCGTGATGACGATCGGCAGCGCGCTTTTGGCAGTCATCTGGACCACGATCGAGCCGATTCCTGCGGCGATGGCGAAGCCGATCACGGCATTGATGAGCGCCTGATAGATGATCACGGTGTAGATATAGGCGTTCGAGGAGCCCATCGCGCGCAGGGTGGCGAATTCGTTCAGATGATCCTTGGTGCTGGAGTAAAGCGTCTGCGCGACGATCACGGTGCCGACGATCATTCCGAGCATTGCGCCGGCAAACAGCGCGGCTCCGGCCCCCGTGCCAAACAGCCAGAACGATCGGCTGCGGCTGCGGAATTCGTCTGAAGTAAGAACCTCCGCGTCACCGGCCTGCGCGCGAATGGCACCGAGAACCTTCTCCCGATCGGCATCGCTCTTCAGGCGGACCAGAATGCTGCTGGCGCGATCACGCGGAGTTCCGGTGTAGTTGCGTACGTTTTTCTGGTCGACAAACACGTAAGGCGTCGTGGCGAACGAGCGGATGCCGTCGGTGACGGCGACCACGCGCACCTTGCGGCCGCGGATCTCCGCGGTCGAGCCGACGCCGCTGACGCCGAGCCTGTCAAAATAGGAGCGATCGACCGCAACGTTCGCGCCCTGCGTCAACGTCGGCACATTGCCGTCTACGACATTGAACGGCTGCAGGCTGCCGTCGCGCAGGTCGGAACCCACGATGAAAACCGGCGTCACTTCACCGCTTTCCAGCCGCCAGTCCGAGAATCCGATCACCAGCGGGACTGCCGAACCCACCCCCTCGACGGTGGCGACGCGGTCGCGCAGCTTGACGTCGAGCAGCGAAGGATCCTCGAAACATTTGGCGCCCTTGGGCAGGATCCAGAAATCGGCCGAGGCATGGTCGATCATGGTCGTAACCATCCGGCCGAAGCCGAGGAACAGACCCATCTGGATCATGACGAGGACGACCGAGAAGACGATTCCGACCATGGTCGCGACGAAGCGAAGCCGATCGTGGAACAGGTTGCGGGACGCAAGTGTCAATACCAGCGACATGTCGGCATCCGTTATCGCGGTTGGTTGGCGATGGCGCTTTCGTCTTGCGGCTCGGAATGACGCGAAACGATAGCTCTCACCCCGATCTTCATTCCAGCGCTTACAGCCAGGCTTACGGTGAGTGCAGCGGCAAGAACGATCGTAGCCTTGCCGATCGCATTGAGATCGACATCAAGTAACGCGTATTGCAGCCACACGACCACGACGTAGTGCACCAGATAGATGCTGTAGGCGTTGCTGGAGAAGCTATCGAGCAGGCGGTCGCGCGATTGCAACAGCCGGAGGCAGATCGCGAGCAGACACAGCGCGGCGGCTGCGGAGGCGACCGGAAACGCCAGCGCCGAAGCCAGGCGAAAGAGCGGCGCGCTCGCCTGCCACTCCGGCAGGGTCAGCGATGTGAGCCCGCCCCATACGGACATGCTGGCGATGGCGGCCGCAAGCCAGGCCAGCCAATGACGTGCAAGCGGACCATCGGGACGCAATATGCTGTGCCCGGAGGCGTGGCTGCCAATCGCAAATCCAGCAAAGAAATAGACGATATAGTGCAATGGCCGGCTGAGCTGAAATGAAAATGGGCCGAGAAAGGTCCATTCCCACGGTGTGAAGACCATTGCCAGCGGCACATAGGCCAGCGCGGAGAGCGCCGCCAGCGCGAGGAAGAACAATAGCGGGCGATCGGCAACGCGGGCGACGAGCGCGTTCAATGCCCGAAGCCAATGCGGGGCGAACGCGTGGACGGCGGCCGCAACGGCACCAAGCAGAAAGATCTGCCACAAGAACCATTGCGGCCCGGCAGGCCACATTGGAAGCGCGCGCCAGTGTTGCCAAAAGGTGCTGAAGGATGGATCGGCCGCGGTCAGCCGATAGGACGCGAAATAGGCGAGAGGGCTGAGAACGCCGACGGCAAGAACGAACGGCAGGCCGATCCGCCACGAGCGCTCCAAAGCATAGGTGCGAGGCCCCTTGCGGCCGAGGCTGGACGGGGTGAACAAACCGGCCAGCAAAAACATCAGCGACATCAGGCTGACATCCTGCCACGCGCAAAACAGGTCGAAGCCGAACCAGCGCTGGCTGTCGAGGATCGGGAATGCAATCCAGCGATAGGGCGGTGCGTCGAACGGAAATGGATCGGCCGGTTGCGATGCGAGGTAAGGCAGTACGGAATGAAACGCGACCACGATGATGATGGTGACCGCGCGCAAGTTACTGAGGGGCACATTGACCTGTGATGACACGGCCATTCGTCCACGCCGTCCCAACGATTTGGGAGCCGGCAGGGGTCAACGTGGAGCCAGCGCGCTCGTTCCCAGTAACGTGCGGAACTATCCACCGGGCGGAAGCGTCGCCGCCCCGCCCACCCCATGGCCGGGAAGGCCGTGTCCGTTACCGCGCCGCCGATCTCGCCGCCGGCGTTACGCGCCAGATGGTGTTGCCGACGTCATCCGCGACCAATAGCGCGCCCTGCTTGTCGAGCCGCACGCCGACGGGGCGGCCTTGCGCCTCGCCCTTGTCGTTGAGGAAGCCGGTCAGCACGTCCTGCGGCGGGCCTGCTGGCTTGCCATCCTTGAACGGGACGAAGATCACCTTGTAGCCCGAACGCGGCTTGCGATTCCACGAACCGTGCTGGCCAATGAAGGCGCCGTTCGCCATTTCCGCCGGAAACAGATTGCCGGTGTTGAAGGTGAGCCCGAGCGAGGCCGTGTGGGCGCCGAGGGCATAATCCGGCGCCATCGCCTTCTGCACCAGGTCGGGCCGCTGCGGCTCGACGCGGGTGTCGACATGGTCGCCGAAATAGCTGTAGGGCCAGCCGTAGAACGCGCCGTCCTTCACCGACGTCATGTAGTCCGGCACCAGATCGTTGCCGAGTTCGTCGCGCTCGTTAACGACGACCCAGAGTTCGCCGGTCACTGGATTCCAGGCCGGGCCGTTCGGATTGCGTAAGCCCGAGGCGAACACGCGCCATTGACCGCTGGCGCGATCGACTTCCAGCACCGCAGCGCGATCCTTCTCGGCCTCCATGCCGTTTTCGCCGACATTGCTGTTGGAGCCGACCGTTGCATAGAGCTTGGTGCCGTCGGGACTTGCGGTGAGGTCCTTGGTCCAGTGATGATTGAGCGTGCCGGCGGGCAGGTCCGCAAGCTTGACGCCGGGCCCGCCGATCTTGGTGTCGCCCTCGCGATAAGGAAATTTCATGATCGAATCGGTATTGGCGACATAGAGCTCGTCGCCGACGAGCACCATGCCGAAGGGCGAATTCAGCCCGCTGATGAAGGTGGTTCTCAGCTCGGCAACGCCGTCGCCGTCGGAGTCGCGCAGCAGCGTGATGCGGTTGGCGCTGGGAACGCCGGCTCCGGCCCAGTTCTGCGCCTGCTTGTAGATGAAGCCCTTGATACTCATGCCGCTGCCCTCCTTCGGCGGCGCGTTGCTCTCGGCGACCAGCACGTCGCCGTTCGGCAGCGTGTAGACGGTCCGCGGATGTTCAAGGTCGAGGGCAAAGGCGCTGACCGACATGCCGTTTGCGGCGGTGGGCGTGGCGCCGTTCGGCCAACGCCTGACCGTTGCGATGTCCACCGTCGGAATCCAGGAATGTTCCGGTGGCGGCAGGTTGGGTGAGGGACCATAGCTCTGCGCCACAGTCGCGGTGTCCTTGGGGTCGCTACAGGCAGCCAGCGGCAGCGCCAACGCGCCGCCGCAGATGGCCAGGAGGAGGGTCTTGCGCATGGCAGGGTTCTCCGGGATAGCGCCCTTACAATGCAGTGCCGGCCCGAACGTTCGTGTTCCGGCATGAATTCCCTGTGAGACGGTTGGCCGAAGGCCTGCCACACAATCCCGCAGGCCCCCATTGCGCCCCGTGCACGTGGAATCAGGCTCCGCCATGCTAGGAAGCAGCGCGCCGCGGCTACTCACGTCCGCGCGCGGGAGCAGAAATGTCCGATCTCGGCGTTGCCGAAATTCCCGTAGACGAGGACGAGCGTCCGTTTCCGCCACTGGCGGCGCCGGCGAAAAACGCGCTGCTCGACGGCCCGATCCTGCGCACGCTGCTGTGGCTGGCCTGGCCCAACGTGATCGCGCTGACGGCAGGCACCTGCGTGGTCATCGCCGAGACCTCCTACATTGGCCGGCTCGGCGTAGAATCGCTTGCCGCGATGGCGCTGGTGTTTCCTGCCGTGATCCTGACCATGACCATGTCGGGCGGCGCCATGGGCGGCGGCGTGGCGTCGGCCATTGCACGCGCGCTCGGCGCGGGCGACATCGAGCGCGCCTCGACACTGGCGACGCATGCGCTGCTGATCGGCCTCTGCTTCGGGCTGGCCTTCATGCTGGGCATGCTGATCTTCGGGGCAAAGCTGCTCGAACTGCTCGGCGGCCGCGGCAATGTGCTGACCCAGGCGGTCGCCTACACGCAGATCTTCTTCGGCGGCGCCGTCGTGCCGTGGCTGATGAACACGATGTCGGGCATTCTGCGCGGCACCGGCAACATGAAACTGCCATCGCTTCTGATGCTCTCCTCGGCGATTTGCCAGATCATTCTCGGCGGCACGCTGGGCTTGGGTTTCGGCCCGATCCCGCAATTCGGCATGCGCGGGGTCGCGGCCGGTTCGCTGATCGCTTACCTGATCAGCATCTCCGTGATGACATGGTACCTGTTCTCGGGCCGCGCGCGCGTCGTTCCCAAGATCCGCGGCCTTCGCATTCGATGGGCGATGTTCATCGACATCCTGAAGGTCGGGGCCATCGCCTGCTTCTCGCCGCTGCAATCGGTGCTGACGATCAGTATTTTCACCTACATGCTGGCAAGCTTCGGCACCGAAGTCCTCGCCGGCTACGGCATCGGCGCGCGGCTCGAGTTCATGCTGACCTCCATCTCGTTTGCGGTCGGCATCGCCTCGGTGCCGATGGTCGGCATGGCCGTCGGCGCGCAGCGCATCGCGCGCGCCCGCAAGATCGCCTGGACGGCGGGGCTCGTCGCATTCGCCTCGGTCGGCACGTTTGCAAGCTTCATCGCAATCTTCCCCGACATCTGGGTCAACCTCTTCACATCGGATGCGGCCGTGCGTGCCGCCAGCCGGCAATATCTGTCGACGGCGGCGCCGATGTACGCCTTTCTTGGCCTCGCCACGGCGATGTATTTTTCGTCGCAGGGCGCGGCCAAGGTGATCGGCCCCGTCATGGCGCAGACCGCGCGGCTGTTGTTCATCGGCGCCGGTGGCTGGTGGCTGTTGACGCGCGGCGCCACCGCGCAGCACCTCTTCATGCTGGCGGCGGCATCGATGGTGCTGCTTGGCGTGCTGTCGTGCGCCAGCGTTGTGCTGACGCGCTGGGGGCCGAAACCGCGGGTGTCCGCGGTTAGGCCGGCGCTGTCGTGAGGACTGTCATTCCGGGTTTGGTCCTTCGGACCATCCCGGAATGACCGATCAACCAACTACCGCCGCGCGCGACGCCGGCCGTGACGACCGCCGCCGACGTTGGCCATGCGCATCAGTTGCGGGACCATGCTCATCAGCTCGCCGCCGCCAGCGCCGCCGAGCATGCCCATGAAGTCGCTACCGCTCAGATTCATGCCGCCAGCGTTCACGCCGTAACCCTGGGGCACATTACCGCCGCCAAAACCGCCGGGGACGCCACCGCCCATCATGCCGCCGAGCCCACCGCCGCCTTCCATCATGCGGCTCATCATCGGGCCCATGGTCTGCATCATCATGGCGAAGCGGCGCTTGCCCATCTTCGCCTTCATCATTTCCAGCATCGGCGCCATCTGCGTCATCATGTCTTCGCCGCCACCGCCGCCGAAGCCGGCAAACTGCGCCTTTGCCGGCGTCGACGTCAGGGCGAACAGCAACAGCAGCGTGGCCGCCTGGCACACCACCTTGTCAGCTCCCGTCATGGTTCTGCTCCTCATGCGCCGGCGACCGCGGGCGCGGCGCCATTCGGACGCACGCGCCGATGCTAGGAGTGGGTAGGGAGCCAATCTGTGAGAGGGATCACGCTCGAGCAGACGATGGTCTGCGCCTTGCTGTGAATTCGGTGACGACGCGCCAGCGCTTGCCATCGTCCGCGGAGACTTCGCCGCGCCAGAAGAAGGAATCCGGGGTGATGTCCCTAAAACTCCAGCGGGCCAGTTGGCCGTCCGGCCGCGTGCCCAGTTGCACGATCTCGCCGCTTTCCTCGCGGCCGATCATCTGCAGAAACGTCCGGGTCACTGGGTCGGTCCACTGGATGCGCCAGGCGTCGATATCGGGATCGTAGACCCGCAGCGTCGTGCCATAGGAATTGACCCTGGCGGCGGCATCGCCATGCCGCAGTTCGCCGCGCGGCGGCACGATCCAGACATCCTGGATCGCGCGGCCTTCGAGCGCCCAGCCGAAATGCCATTCGCCGGCGCGGCGGCGCTCCTTGCCGTCTTCGGAAAACTGTCTGACATCGATATCCCAGGAGCCGATGAAGCGGCCATAGAGATCCATCTTGCCGGCGCGGTCGGCGGAGGGGCCGTCCGCGCCGAGGGCATCGAGAAATGGCGAGGTCATGCCGCGCTCCGTCCCAGGGCTTTCTGCATTGCGATGAGGCCCAGATCCATCTGCGCGTCCATATAGGGCGCGATCTCGTTCGGCAGCACATCGGCGATCCACACGAAGCGGGTGCGCCCGTTGCCATCGTCGAATACCTGTGCCGAGGCGCTGTGCTGTTTGATGCGGTCGCTGACGATGGCATAGACCAGCCGCCGCCGTGCGTCGTCGCAATCGACCAGGATTTCGCGTGCCACCGTGCCGTTGGCAAACGTCACGATGCGAGCATCGCCGTCGAGCTTGGTGTCGGTGACGAAGCCGGGCACCAGCCGCGTGTGCAGCGCGCCGAAATCGCGAAGTGCGTCCCAGACGTCGGCAGGGTTCGCGTCGATCAGGATTTCCTTGTGAATGGAAGCCATGTTTTAAATCCGTTGTTAGGGTGTCGTAGGGTGGGCAAAGGCGCCTGCGCCGTGCCCACCATCTCTCCAAGACTTGTGCGTGCGGTGGTGGGCACGCTTCGCTTTGCCCACCCTACGTCGCCGCCAATCGATCTATGTACAAACCGCCTCGACATTGTTGCCGTCGGGGTCGATCAAAAACGCAGCGTAATAGGTCGGGCTGTAATCCGCGCGCAGTCCGGCGCCTCCATTGTCGCGGCCGCCGGCCTTCAGGCCTTCGGCGTGGAATTTCTGGATCGCCGCATGATCCTTGGCGCGGAACGCGACATGGGCGGCCGATCCTGAAGATCCCTTGTGCAGATGCAGCCAGAGCGCAGGCGCGCCCTTTGGGCCGAAGCCTGCGCCGGAATCATCCCGCGAGCACAGCACGAAGCCGAGGGGCGCGAGCGCTGCCGTATAGAAGCGCACGCTGGCGTCGAGATCGCCGACGCGTAATCCGATGTGGTCGTACATGACATTCTCCAGCAAAAAAGTGCCGCGAGCTGGCGCGGCCTGGAGAAAGCCTAGTCAGTGGAGGGCCAGCCGTTCTTGGAAAATCTTGCGCATGCCTCGCGAGGCCTGGCGGAATTTCAGCGGCGAGGCGCCGGCGGCGCGATGGAAGGTGCGCACGAAATTCGAGAGGTCGGCAAAACCGACGTCATAGGCGATGTCGGTGATCGGGCTGTCGTCGTAGGCCAAGCGCCGCGCGGCATGGCGCAGCCGCGAGCGCACCAGATATTGGTGCGGGGTGACGCCGAGCGCTTGCGAGAATAGCCGCAGGAAGTGAAACGGGCTGATCCCGGCGTGCGCGGCGGCGTCCTCCAGATTGATCTGATGATGCGAATTGGCATCGATCCACAGCGCGGTTTCCACCGCGCGGCGGCGGTCGCGCGCCGCATCGGGACCGGATTTGCGCGGCCTGCCCGAAACCGCCTCGACAAAGCGGCTCGCCAGCACCTGACCGATCTCGTCGAGACCGATATCGCTACTGCCATCTGCTGCCGCCTGCGCCAGCTCGCCGAGTACGACGAGTTCCGGCAGCGGCGGTGCGGAGCCGATCTGCCAGGGCGACCGGCTGTCGCCGATGGTTTCCACCAGCTCGGGAGCGAAGAAGAACGACAGGCATTCGTCGCCGCAGACGTGCTCGTGAGTACAGGTATATTCGTCGCCGGGATGGCCGATCAGCACCGATCCCACCACCAGTTCGCTGCACTTGCCGCGGCTGCGCAGGCCGAAACTGCCTTTACGCACATAGGAGATCGAGTGGCCGCCATGCTGCTCCGCGAACGGCTTGTCGCCGGGTCCCGCGGTGCAGCGGAAATCGAAGACGGAGATCGATTTGCGTTCGAGAAGCGTGGTCGCGATCATCCCGCCTACTTAAGGATGCGGGCGCGGCGGTGCAACCGGCAGCAGCACGTCGAACAGCGTCTTGCCGGAAGTCTGGCTGGCGCCCTCGATCGAGAGCAGCCGCCGCTTGGAGATCGCTCCGCCAAAGGCCGAGATCTTGTCAGCATAATTGCCGGCTTCGAGCACGCGATGGCAGGGCACGATAATCATGAAGGGGTTGCGGCCAATCGCCTGCGCCACCGAATGGACTGCCCCTGAAGCGCGAAGGTGCGCAGCTACTTCCGCATAGGTCCGCGTCTCGCCGCGCGGGATCGCCCGCACATAGGCGTAGACGCGCTGGTTGAAGGCGGGAATGCCGGTCATATCGAGCGCGACGTCGGACAGATCGCATACCGCTCCGCGCAACAGCGCGATGATGCCATCGATGGCGGTCTGAACATTCGGGGGAGGGTAAAGCTCGCGCGCGTCAGGATAAAGCCGATAAAACCGCCGCCGCGTGTCGATCTCGCGGACTTCAGGGAGTTGTACGCCGATAATGCCCGCCGCGCTCCATGCGATGCCGCAGCGGCCGATCGCAGTGTCGAAAATGCTGTAGCCACGCCCCGTCATACGCCACCTGCCCCAGACGCGAATCATACCATCGGCCTGACGAATCGCATCTGGAATTTTTGGGGAAGTCGATAGCGAGCAAGACGGCCAATGGAACGGCTTGGCGAATGGCGCGCGGTCGGCTAATCATGGCAGCATGATCCGGAAAAGTGGCCGCCGGTTTTCCGACAAGATCATGCTCGATACGAAGGAGCGACCCGCGGGCGTAGTTCAATGGTAGAACGGCAGCTTCCCAAGCTGCATACGAGGGTTCGATTCCCTTCGCCCGCTCCAATTTCCCTGCCTTTGCCGGCTACGGATTGCGCTGGACACCCCGACATTTGAGACACCAAAACCCGTAGTACTACCGGCTGCGATTTAAGCCGGCCTTAGTCCGTTCTGCCTACGTTGCCCGCTTCTCCCCTGGCAGAGCGGAAACAGAACATGCGGATCGGTCGGCTTTTTGCACTCTCGATGCTTTCGGTGACGGTCCTTGCGGTCGTCCTTGGCGCCGGGGTCCTCGTCCCGCAATACCGTACCTTTGCCGGCAAGAGCGAGGCGATCAAGACCGTGGAGGCCTATGGCGCGGTGCTGGCCGTTGGTCAGCAGGTCGCCGGTTACCGGGCGCCTTATGTCGGCCCGCTGTTCCAGGAAGCAGCCGCGACGCCGGCGCAGATCGAGACCGCCGCGAAAGCGGTGCAGGCCGCCGACGCCGCATTCGCAAAAGCACGGACGGTGGTCGGCGCGCTCAACGATGGCGCAGCGACTGTCCAGGGCCTGAACCAGGCGGCGGCCAAGCTTGCCGAGGTTCGCGCGGCGAGCGATCGCGCACTGAGCCTGCCGATGAGCGGGCGCGATCCGGCAGCTGTCAAGGGCTTTCTGCCGGGCATTGCCGCCGTGGTCGGGATTCTCGAACCGCTGTTGAACCGCCTGGAAAACCAGGTGGCGATGGCGGATGCGTCGCTGACGGCGCTGCTGAATGTCGCCCGCACCGCCCAGGATCTGCGTATCTCGGCCGGCGGCCGCGCTGCCACCGTGTCGTTTGCGATCAGCACGCACCGGCCGCTGACGGCGGCTGAAATTTCCATCACCGACCGCGCCCAGGGCCGCGTCGATCTCGACCGCGAGCGGATCGAGGCCGGCGTCGATCAGATCGGCAGCCCGCCGCGTCTTGCCAAGGCGATGAACGATGCCATCGAGGGCTATTTCGGCAAAGCCGCGCCTTGGCTTGAAAAGGCGATGGCGGCAGGGCGCGCCGACGGCAACTACGGAATCAACGCGGATCAACTCGCCAGCGCGATCGTGCCGGCGGTGCAGGCCTTCTTCGCGGTGCGCGATGCGGCGCTCGCGGAAGCCGCCGAGCGCGCAAGCGCCGCGCGCGATGGCGCGCTGACGATGCTGGCGCTGGCGGGCCTTGCCGTCGTGGCGCTGCTCGCCGTGCTTGCCGGCGTCACCGTGATGCTGCGCCGGCGCGTGATCGCGCCGCTGGCAAACCTGACCGGCGCGGTTGGCGATCTCGCCGCCGGCCGGCATGACGTCACGATCCCGACCATCGCGCGTGCCGATGAAATCGGCGCCATGGCGGGCTCGCTGCAGGTTTTCAAGGACGCCCTGATCGCCAAGAAGGCCGCTGACGAGGCTGCCGCGGTGGAAGCCGATGCAAAAATCCAGCGCGGCCAGCGCGTCGACCGGATCACCAGCGATTTCGAGGCGATGATCGGCGAGATCGTCGAGATCGTCGCATCGGCCTCGAACGAACTGGAAGCCTCCGCCGACACGTTGACGGCGACCGCGGAGCGTTCCGAAGAGCTGACCACCATGGTTGCGGCGGCGTCCGAGGAAGCCTCCACCAACGTGCAATCGGTGGCATCCGCCACCGAAGAGATGGCTTCCTCCGTCAACGAGATCAGCCGTCAGGTCCAGGGCTCGGCGCGCATCGCCAGCGAGGCGGTGGAGCAGGCGCAGAAGACCAATGACCGCGTCGGCGAACTCGCCAAGGCTGCCGCCCGCATCGGCGACGTGGTGGAGTTGATCAACACCATTGCCGGCCAGACCAACCTCTTGGCGCTGAATGCCACCATCGAGGCGGCGCGGGCAGGCGAGGCAGGGCGCGGTTTTGCGGTGGTCGCCTCCGAAGTGAAGGCATTGGCCGAGCAGACCGCGAAAGCGACCGGCGAGATCAGCCAGCAGATATCGGGCATCCAGGCGGCGACGCAGGAATCGGTCGGCGCCATCAAGGAGATCGGCGATACTATCGGACGGATGTCGGAGATTGCCGCCACCATCGCAGCCGCCGTTGAGCAGCAGGGCGCGGCGACTCAGGAAATTTCCCGCAACGTGCAGCAGGCCGCGAACGGCACCCAGCAGGTCTCCTCCAACATCGCCGACGTGCAGCGCGGCGCGAGCGAGACCGGCTCCGCCTCCGCCCAAGTGCTATCGGCGGCAAAATCGCTGTCCGGCGAAAGCGACAGGCTGAAGCGCGAGGTCGGAAAATTCCTAAGCTCCGTGCGCGCGGCCTGAGCCGCCTCGTCAGCGGCTAAGGCATATGAAGTAGGCCTGAATCGATGTGATCTCTCACCCCGAGAGGCTGTGAAGAGATTTTTGATTTGGCTCCAAGTATTCTTTGTGGCTGGTGGTCTTGGTTTCAATCCTTCCGGAACACGATCGACGCCATCCATCCCGTCATCAGCGCCATGAAGGCAGTGACTAACCCGTAGGCAAATCCATTTTGTCGTGCGGCGGTGGCGACGAATTGCTCGAAGCCGACTTTTACGATTTCGAACGCAGTGTCCGTCTTGGCCACCAGCGCGCCTTCGGCGAACAGCTTGATCTCGACCGTATAGGTGCCGATCGGCACTTCCGCAGGCAGAGGAATTCCGGTGCGGAACAGCGTCGGCGTCAGGAATGTCACCGCCGAGGTCTCCTCGCGATAGAGGCCGTGCTGCTTGCGCAGCCGCACGAAGGCGCTGCGGAATGCGTCGTCAGGCACGACGTCGGCGTAGTCGCCGCCGACACGCTGGGTCAGCAACACGTTGTTGAGCCCGAGCTGCTGCCGCCGCTGCACCTCGGGCGAGGCGATGGCGTCGAACGGACGGTTGGAAAACAGCGCCAGGTAGGTCGGCACTTTGAGGAACTGCCGGGAGTCGGTGTTGATCCAGATCCCGAACCGGCGCTCCTTGCGCCGCGTCACCATGTCGGCGCGCGGGCCGGCAACCGTCACCACCAGATCGTAGCTGCGGTTGGCCGGTGTCGAAGCATCCTTCTCCACCGAGCCGAACAGCACCAGTTCCTCGCCCGAATAGTTCGGCGTCACGGTGACGCGGTGATTCGACACCGACACGATCAGCCGTTCGGCCCGAACCGGCGACGCCGCGAGCACCGCGCCCAACACCAGCCATCCGAGTGTGCGGGTGAGGCGCGCGGTCATCCCGTCACTCCTGTTTCCCGCACGGTGAAGAGGTCCTCGGGCCGGATCACCAGTTCAACGGCGAAACGAATGCCGACGGCGAGAACCAGCAGCCCGAGCAGGAGCCGCAAATGTTCGCCGCGGATCTTCTGCCCCGCGCGGGCGCCAAACTGGGCGCCGGTGACGCCGCCGACCATCAGGATCAGCGCCAGCACCGCATCGACGAGATGATTCGTCACGGCGTGCAGCATGGTGGCGAACACCATCGTGACGAGGGTGAGCACCATCGAGGTCCCGATCACGGTCGAGGTCGGCACCCGCAGCACGTAAATCAACAGCGGCACCAGGATGAAGCCGCCGCCGATGCCCATCACGGCGCCGATGAAGCCGATAATCAGGCCGATCGCGACGACGGGAATGACGGAGAGATAGATCTTGGAGCGCTTGAAGCGCATCTTCAGCGGCAGGCCATGGATCCAGACATGGCTGCCCGGGCGGCGCGTGGTGACCGGACCGCCGTGGCGGGCCCTCAGCAGCGCCCGCAGGCCTTCCCAGAACATCAGGCCGCCGACGGTGGTCAGCAGGATCACGTAGGACGTCGCGATCATAAGATCGAGCTGACCGAGGGAGCGCAGCAGCGTGAAGGTCCACACCCCCAGCGCCGTGCCCAAACTGCCGCCGCTCAGCAGCACCACCGCCAGGACCGGATCGATGGCGCGCCGCCGCCAATAGGATATCGCGCCGGAGAACGAGGATGCCGCGATGTGGCTGGCGACGGAGGCGACGGCAACCGCGGGCGCAATACCGACAAAGATCAACAGCGGCGTCATCAGGAAGCCGCCGCCGATCCCGAACATGCCGGAGACGAACCCTACCGCCGCGCCCATCGCCAGGATGAGGAAGACATTGACCGGAATGTCGGCGATCGGGAGGTAGAGCTGCACGCGCGTCTGCTTTTTGTAGCTTCGCTGCAAGACGGCAGAGGGGCCGCTCGCGGCATGGTTTCTCTTGTATTTGCCGGCAGTGGAATCCGGTTCGCGCATGCACGTTTGCGTGCGCAGGGCCGGTTCCCGCGCCTTTGCATAACTGAATTCGGCAGCGTGAGGGACTAAAAACGCCTGGGAAGGCAAATTTTTGCTATGTGCCCTGCTGCCGTTGGGCTGTTGAAACGCTGTTACAAATCCGCGGGGCGCAGGGCCGTGCGCCGGCCGCAGCAGTCGGCGGTCTCAGGGCTTGCCAAGCGGGTCGGTGACGAGGTTCATCGCGAGCGCTTGCTTGGGGTTTAGCCAGCGAATTTCCCTCGTCTCAGACATCGCTTCCACGATGGAGGACGAGACCCCCATTTTGGTCATATAGCCCAGTACCGCGCCGGAGATCCGCTGCGCCTCGGCGACGGGGTCCTCCACGGGCCGGGTGGTGACAAAGCGATGAACGCCGAGGGCCGAGCCCAAGACGCCGAAGCGGGTCTTGCCGCCGGCATAGACGAGCACGCAGGCGCTGGCGCAATAGGCCGGCTTGACGCGGCCGGAAGCATCCGTGCTGCCGACCGCAGTCGCCAGCGCGCGCGACCGGATGATCTCGCCCATGATCGCCGCCTGGTTCAGATCGCCGCCGGGGGAAGCGAGCAGGACGATATCGCCTGGCGCGAGGTTGGCCTGCTCCAGTCTGCCGCGAAACCAGTTCGCTGCGGCTGGGCCGATCGTCCCGCTGACGAACAGCGCGCGCCGGCCTTTGCTCGAACCGTCGAGATGAAGCGTGTCGATCACCTCCGACGTCAGGCTTGGCGAGACGTACTGGTCCTTCCAATAGTGCCAGGCCTCCGGCTGCGACAGGTCCCGCCAGGCGCGAATGCAGACGCCGGCCACCAGCAGGATGAAAATAGCGACCGACCAGAAATGTCGTCTACGCCGGGGTGGCCGGGCCGGCGGCGCCGGGGCCTGACCGGGTGGGATGCGCGGCGGCGCGACCGCAGGGCCTGTCGGCGATTTGCGGAAGCGATTTTCCCCGCCCTGGCTGTCTCCAGTCGACAATCGGCCCTCGTTGCATATGCCGACCCTTTCGGGATCGGACCTAGTCTTGCCGACAGCATTATACAGATTTGTGGCCGAGGATGTGGCGGCGATGCCGGGGCATCGCGGCCCGTCTTACTGAACGGCGACGGTGCGCTTGGAAGCCGCCGGCTTGGCGGCTGGCTTGGCGGTGGCCGGCGCGGAATCCCAGCCGCCGGCGGGAGACGCTACGTTGACGGCGTCTTCGGGCTGCGGCTCCACCGTGAAGGTCTGGATCGCGAGTCTCGCGGCGGCCAGCGACTGGGCGTCGAGGCGCTTCGCAACATCGTCGCGCTTGCGGCCGGCGTCCGCGTCGCCCTGGGCGGCGGCGAGGCTGAACCATTTGAAGGATTCGGCGAGGTTCTGTTCGACACCGATGCCGCGGGCATAGAGGATGCCGAGGTTGAACTGGCTGTCGGCGACGCCGCGATCGGCGGCTTTGCGGAACCAGATCGACGCGCTCTTGTAGTTGGCGCCCTTGCCGCCGCCGTCGGCGTCGAGCACGGCCAGATTATGCATCGCCTTGGCGCTGCCGCGCTCGGCCGCCTGCAAATAGTAACGCTGTGCTATATCGACGTCCTTCTTCACGCTCAGGCCCTTCTCGTAGAAGGTGCCGAGCCGGAACAGCGCGGGCACCACGCCGGCCTGCGCCGCGCGGTCGTACCATTTGGCGGCCTCGTCAAGGTTCGAGGCGACGCCCCTGCCTTCGGCAAAGCGCACGCCGACCTCGTAAGCCGCGGTCGGGTCGCCCTTCAGCGCGGCGGCGCGCAAAACCGGCCCGCCGATGCCGTCGGGCAGCCGCTCGCTCGGCGGCACCGCGATCATCGCAAGCTTGGCGCCGCTGGCCGGCATCGCCTGGATCGCGCCGGTGATATCGCTGGCCGTAACCGGAGATGCCGCGGCCTGCGGCGGAGCCGCGACCCGCGCGCTGTCCAGCATGTTGGGTGCGGAAGAATTGTTCGACTGCTTCTCGACCGGCGTTGGCGAGATCATCGAGGGCGCCTGCGGCGCGGGCATTGCGGGCGCGGGCCTTGCGCTGCTCTCAGCGGGCGCGGGGGCCTGCGCCGGTGGAGCCGGCTCGCTGCGCTGTTCCATCATCGGCAGTTGCAGCGCGCTGCCGGTATCCAGCAGCGTCATCGCCATCTTGAAGGTGCCGAGCACGATCACGACCACGCTCGCGCCGACCAGCAGCGAGCGGATTTTGGAGGAAATGTTCGCGGCGTTCTTGTCGCCGGCCTTGGCCTTGTCGCCGCCCTTGTCCTTCGCTGCGGCCTTCGTAGCCGAACGTCCGGCTTTCTCTGGCGGGGGCGCGGCGGCAGCGGCCTGCGCGGCGCGGCGCGCCGCGGCAATGAAGCTTGACGAGCTGACCGGCTCCTTGGGCGGGGGAGCAATCTCGCTGATGGCGTTTTCGGAAGCGGCGATCCGTTCCGACGGCGACGACATGCGCGCGGGCGGCCGCGTGCCCGGCTCAAGCGGATGATCCGGCGGCAATTCCGGCGCGATCGCGGTGCGCGGCGCTGATGCATGCGGCTCCAAAATTTCGCTGATCGCGCGCGGCGGCAATAGCGGGGCGGCGACCGGCGCGGCCGGCTGCACGGCGTGGAATTCGCGCGGGGCGGCAGCAAAGGGCTCCGGAGCATTCCCCTGCAGCGCGGCAGGGTTCGGCAGTTCCGGCCTCGTTTGCTGCGCATAGGTCATCAGCGGCGTCGTGGGGCGGGGCGCTTCCTCGCTCATTTCGGCCGCTGCAGGCGGAGCCGCGGACGTAGCCGGTGCCGCGCCGCGTACGCCGCGCAGATCGCCTTCGATCATGGACAGGCGATCGACTACATGGCCGAGCGTGTTGTGAACCGTCTCCAGCGAATCCTGGGTGCGGCGGTCGGTTTCCGACTGGCTGAAGCGGATGTCGGACAGTTCGCGCTTCACCAGATCGACGATGCCGGTGTCCATCGGCGCTGCTGCACCGCCGGAATTGCGGTTGGAATCGGCGAGTGCGACGAGGCTGGCGTGCTGACGTTCGAGAGAACGCAGAATGTCGTGCAAGCCTTCCTCGACCCGTCCGAGGTCGATGGGTGGCGCGGCGGAACGATCGTTGGAGGCTTCGAGGCGCTCCAAGAGATACGAGACGCGCTGTTCGAGATGGGCAAACGCCGACGCATTGTCGTTGCCGACCGGAATGCGGTCGAGCCGCTCCGACAGCGAGCGCAGCGCGTTTTCGACATATTCCGAATTCTCGCCCGCGGCCGGCGGCTGGCGGGATTCCAGCGTCGAGGTCAGCGCGGCCAGGCGCTGCTCGAGAAGGCCGAAGGCATCGCTGTTGCCGTCAAAGCGGGAAAGCTGGTCGACCTTGGCCGACAACGTGTGGACGTCATCGGCGAGACGGGCCAGCGCGTCGTTGGAGGCGACGTTGGACACAATTCCGCGCAGCGCTGCGATCGCGCTCTCGAGCTGCTGCACCGTCGACGGATCGTCGTTCGAGCGCAGGATCAGGTCGAGCTTGGCGCCGAGGTTGCGGATCGCCTCGTCGTAGCCGGTGAGTTGCTCGGCCGGTGTCAGCGAGCGCAACGCTTCGCGGATTTCGCCGAGCGCGCTCTCGATGTTGGCCAGCATCTGGCCGTCAGTGCCGTTGTGGCGGCTGTCGTCGATGCGGCGGGACAGCGAGCGGATTTCGTTTTCAAGCGATTCGATCTCCCGGCGCGGCACCGCCTCGGTGATGGCCTGACGGATTTCGGCGAGCTCGCTGCGGAACGCCGCAATCGACTGCTCGATGTGGTCGGGGCGCTGCAGCGCCTCGATCTGGCTCGTGATCTTGATCAGGTGCCGTTCGAGCGAAGAAAAGTCCGGCCCTGCAGGCGCGGGCTGCGTTGTGGGCTGCGCGGAATGGGACTGTGCGGCCGAGGCCGTCGGCGCGGCGTTGCGCGGCGGCATCTGGCGCGGCGGCGGCGTGTCGAGTTCGTTCTGGCGCGCGGCGATTTCGGCGATCGCAAAGTCCATCGAGGCCGGCCTGAGCGGCGGCGCGGGGCGATAGACCTGGGCCGCGGCACGCTCCACCAAATCGGTCTGCCGCTGCCTCTCCTGCATCTGGGCCTGACGCGCCGGCACGGGATTCGAAATCTGCGACAGCCGCGCGTCGAGGCGCGAAATAGCGTCGTTGAGCTGGCGGGCCACCGTCGGCTCGCCATGGGCAGCCTCGCCGCGGGCCGCGGGACGCGAAATCTGCTCGATCTGTTTGGTGATCGAATCCAGCCGCTGGTGAATATCGGCCACGTCGGGGATCTGCCGGCCCGGCGTCGCCGGCCGCTGACCGGAAGCCGCGCCGAAATTGGGCGGGGCCGGTTCGCCGATGGTGGAATTGAGCCAGTCGTTCAACGACATGCCGGCACGGCGCGCTGCCGCCTCGGCCCTGTCGCGGACCGATGGATCGATGCCGTCAACACTCCACGATACGCGCGAATTCATGCTCTCGTCCGGTTCCGCTACGGCGCCCCACCTGCGCCATCAACCTCCCCGCGCGTCCCAGTGAAGAGACAATCGTATTTCCGCGCAGGTCGCCTGCCTCGGAACTGACTTTTTCGCGTTACGGTAAAGAAGGGGTTAAGGAATGGGACGGACGGCCCCAAAAGTTACCGGGCGGCCAAATCGGCCGGCGCTAGGCGTTGTTTTCGCGCTTGTTGTCCTCGATCTGCACGACATTGCTCCGCTCCACGCCGGAAGACAGGGCCGACAGCGCCTCGATCGCCTCTTCGCACCACTCCGCCACGGCGCGCTCGTGGGCGAGGCCGATGCGAAGGCCGAGCAATTTGCCGACGTCGGCCGGCGGCGCCGTGCCGTCGGGGAATCGCTTGTTGAGCAGGCGCTCGTAGCGAGCGAAACGGTCGCGGTGATGTTCCAGCCGCGCCATCAGGTCGGTGCGCAACGGTTCAATGTCGACACTATCGAGCGCATAGAGCCGCACCAAGAGGTCGTCCTTGATCGATGCCGGAACGCTCGGCCGCGCAGCCCAGTGCCGGAGCGCGGCGCGGCCCTCGGGCGTGAGCGTGTAAACCAGCTTGTTGGGCTTGCCGGACTGCACCACCTCGCGGCCCTGGATGTGGCCGCGGTCGCGAAGCTTGGTGAGCTCCCGATAAATTTGCTGGTGGTCGGCCTTCCAGAAGAATCCAATGGAGTTGTCGAACGTCTTGGCGAGCTCATAGCCCGTCATCGGACGTTCGGTCAGGCAGGCGAGGATCGCGTCACCAAGCGCCAAGACACCGGTCTCCGGCTTTCATTTGATTTGACATTATGCATAAAGTTGCATATGCGTCAACGCGCATAAGCTCCGGAGAAGTCCATTCCCGGCGCCTGCCCGTCATCGCCCGCTAGAGGAGACATGATGACCATGAGCGGCCTCGACAAGTGGTACGGCTACATGAAGTCCCATGACACGGCGGCGTTGTGGGACTTGTTACACCCGGACGCGGTGTTCGAAAGCCCCGTCGTGCACACGCCGCAGCGCGGGCGTGACATCACCTTCAAATATCTGGCGAGCGCCGAGAAGGTGCTGGGCGGCCCCGGCTTCAAATACACAGGCGAATGGCGCAGCCCGAACGGCGCGGTCCTCGAATTCGAAAATGAGATTGAGGGCATCAAGATCAACGGCGTCGACATCATCACGTTCAGCGATGACGGTAAGATCACGCACTTCAAGGTGATGGTGCGTCCGCTGAAGGGAATCAATCTGCTGCACCGCTTGATGGGGGAGCAACTCGCCAAGCAGTGAGGGAGAGGAAGCAACGGCTGCGACCATCTCCGGCGCCGTTTATGTCGCAATGGCTGTCCGGATATTTGCTGACCCGCTCACTCCCTGGGACTGCCGGAACGGGATAAGGTCTCGTTCCGGAACGCCACGACGAATTTCATTCATGCGCCTGCGCCACCCTTTGCCCCTGCCGGGAGAACACCATGCCGATCTACAAAGCCCCCGTGGAAGACGTCACCTTCCTGCTCAACGACGTGTTCCAGATCGATCGCTACGACAATCTGCCCGGTTTCACCGACGCCTCCGCCGATGTGCGCGAGGCGATTTTGGGCGAGGCCGCAAAACTTTCCGAAGAGGTGCTGCAGCCGCTCAACCGTGTCGGCGATCTCGAAGGCTGCAAGCGGCATGACGATGGTTCGGTAACGACGCCGAAAGGTTTCAAGGAAGCCTTCAAACAGGTGGCCGAAGGCGGCTGGCTCGGGCTGTCGGCACCCGCGGAATATGGCGGGCAGGGGCTGCCGGTGACGCTGAGCCAGGTCGTCACCGAATTCCAGAGCGCGGCGAACATGGCGTTCTCGATGTATGGCGGCCTGACCATGGGCGCGACCGCGGCGCTGCTGGTGCACGGCAAGCCCGAACAAAAGAAGATGTTCGTGCCGAAGATGGTGGCGGGCGAGTGGACCGGCACCATGAACCTCACCGAGCCGCAATGCGGCACGGATCTCGGCCTGTTGCGCACCAAGGCGGCAAAGCAGGCCGACGGCAGCTACAAGATCGCGGGCACCAAGATCTTCATCTCGTCAGGCGAGCATGACCTTGCCGAGAACATCATCCATCTGGTGCTGGCGCGCATCGAAGGCGCGCCCGCCGGCATCAAGGGCGTGTCGCTGTTCGTGGTGCCGAAGGTGCTGGTCAATGCCGACGGTTCGCTGGGACAGCGCAACGGCGTGTCCTGCGGCTCGATCGAGCACAAGATGGGCATCCACGGCAATTCCACGTGCGTGATGAACTACGACAACGCCACCGGCTGGCTGATCGGCGAAGAGAACAAGGGCATGCAAGGCATGTTCGTGATGATGAACGAGGCCCGCCTCGGCGTCGCCGTGCAGGGGCTGGCGCAGTCCGAAGTCGCCTATCAGAACGCCGTGCAGTACGCGCGCGAGCGCCTGCAGGGCCGCTCGCTCACCGGCGCCAAGGAGCCTGAGAAACCGGCCGATCCGATCATCGTGCATCCGGATGTTCGCCGCGTGCTGCTCACCATCCGCGCCTTCAACGAGGCGGCGCGCGCCATGGTGGTGTGGACCGCGCTGAAGAGCGATGTCGCCCACCGCTCTTCCGATCCGAAGGACCGGGAGGCTGCCGACGACCATATGGGCCTGATGACCCCGGTCATGAAGGGCGTGATGACCGACGTCGGATTTTCCAACGCGGTGCTGGCGCAGCAGATGTATGGCGGCCATGGCTATATCGCCGAGCACGGCATGGAGCAGTTCGTGCGCGATGCGCGCATCGCCATGCTCTATGAGGGTGCCAACGGCATCCAGGCGCTCGATCTGGTCGGCCGCAAGCTGCCGCGGAACGGCGGCCGCGCCGCGATGGCGTTCTTTGCCGAGGTCGCAGGCTTCGCCAAGGAGCACGGCGGCGACGAGGCGATGAAGCCGTTCGTCACCCCGCTCTCGACCGCGCTCGGCCATTTGCAGCAGGCCACCGGCTGGCTGATGCAGAACGCGCTTGCGAAGCCCGACAATGCCGGCGCCGCCGCCACCGACTACATGCAATTGTTCGGTCACGTCGCCTTCGCCTACATGTGGGCGCGGATGGCCAAGGTGGCGCAGGACAAGATTGCGGCCGATGGCGCAACCCCCTATCTGACGACCAAGCTGGTGACCGGCCGCTTCTTCATGGAGCGGATGCTGCCGGAAACCCACGTGCATCTCGCGCGCATCCAGTCCGGTTGCGCGACCACCATGGAATTGGCGGCGGAAGCGTTCTGAAGATTTTTCGCCGTTTCCCGTTCGATCCGCCTATAATATTATGATCCTCATACCAGGAGGGCGTCATGCCTGAGGCATATGTCTACGATCACGTTCGCACCCCGCGCGGCCGCGGCAAGGCCGATGGCGCGCTCCACGAGGTCACGGCGCTGGCGCTCGCCACCGTGCCGCTGCAGGCGCTGAAGGAACGCAACAACCTGCCGGAAGATTCCGTCGACGACGTCATCCTCGGCGTGGTCGATCCGGTCGGCGAAGCGGGAAGCGACATCGCGCGCTTCGCGGCGATCAAGGCGGGCCTCGGCGAATCCGTTCCCGGCGTGCAGATCAGCCGCTTCTGCGCCTCCGGCCTCGATGCCGTGAACTTCGCTGCCGCCCAGATCATGGCCGGCCAGCATGAACTCGTGATCGGCGGTGGCGCCGAATCGATGAGCCGCGTCGGCATCGGTGCCTCCGGCGGCGCCTGGCCGATGGATCCCTCGATGGCTGTGCCGGCCTATTTCATGCCGCAGGGCGTCTCGGCCGATCTGATCGCCACCAAATACGGCTTTTCGCGCGACGACGTCGACGCTTACGCCGTGCAGAGCCAGCAGCGGGCCGCCAAGGCCTGGGACGAGGGCCGCTTCAACAAGTCGGTGGTGCCGGTCAAGGACGTCAACGGCCTGACCATCCTCGCCAAGGATGAGCACATGCGCCCGACCACGACCATGCAGTCGCTGGCGCAACTGCAGCCGTCGTTCACGGTGGTCGGGCAGATGGGCGGGTTCGATGCGGTCGCGATCCAGTCACACCCCGAAATCGAGCGCGTCAATTACGTCCACCATGCCGGCAACTCTTCCGGCATCGTCGATGGCGCCGGCGCGGTGCTGCTCGGCAGCAAGGAAGCGGGTGCCAAGCACGGCCTGAAGCCACGCGCAAGAATCCGTGCCTTCGCCAATATCGGCTCGGAGCCCGCGATGATGCTGACCGGTCCGGTCGACGTCACCGAAAAGCTGTTCGAGCGTTCCGGCATGAAGAAGTCGGACATCGACCTGTTCGAGCTCAACGAGGCCTTTGCCTCCGTCGTGCTGCGCTACATGCAGGCATTCGAGATCGACAATGCAAAGATCAACGTCAATGGCGGCGCGATCGCGCTCGGTCATCCGTTAGGGGCGACCGGCGCCATGATCCTCGGCACCGTGCTGGACGAGTTGGAGCGCACCAACAAATCGACCGCGCTGGTGACGCTGTGCATCGGCGGCGGCATGGGGACCGCGACGATCATCGAAAGAGTGTAGCTGCCGTAGGGTGGGCAAAGGCGCTCTTTGCGCCGTGCCCACCATCACGCACTCCGCAAGCAATGGTGGGCACGCTGCGCTTTGCCCACCCTACGAAATTCAAGCTTAACCGCCGCGCCTGAGATCGGCTGCCGGCACCGAGGGAGCAACCAACATGGCCTTCAAGAATTTCAAGGTAGATACCGACGCCGACGGCATTGCGCTCGTCACCTGGGACATTCCGGGACGTTCGATGAACGTGCTGGACGAAACCTCGACCACCGAACTCGAGGAGATCCTGAAGCAGACCACGGCGGATGCTGCGGTAAAGGGCGTCGTCATTACTTCGAGCAAGGAAGCCTTCTGCGCCGGTGCCGATCTTTCCATGCTCGAGGGCATGAACAAGGAATACGCGAAAGTCTTCAAGGAAAAGGGCGAGGTGGCCGCGAACCAGATGCTGTTCGACCAGAGCCGGCGATTTTCGCTGGTACTGCGCGGCATCGAAACCTGCGGCAAGCCGTGGGCGGCCGCGATCAACGGTTTGGCGCTCGGCGGCGGTTTTGAGGTGACACTGTCCTGCCACTACCGCGTCGCGGCCGAGAACCCCAAGACCCGGCTCGGCCTGCCCGAAGTGAAGGTCGGGCTGTTCCCGGGCGCCGGCGGCACCCAGCGCGTGCCGCGTCTGGTGCCGCCGCAGGATGCCATGACGATCCTGCTCAAGGGCGATCCGGTCACGGTCGAGAAGGCCAAGTCGCTGAACCTGATCCACGCCACCGTGCCGGCTTCCGACCTGATCAAGGCGGCGAAGGACTGGATCAAGGGCGGCGGCAAGGCGGTCGCGCCGTGGGACGAGAAGGGCTTCAAGCTGCCGGGCGGACCGGTGTTCTCCAAGGCCGGCATGATGATGTTCCCGGCGGGGAATGCGATCTACCGCCGCGAGACTTACGACAATTATCCGGCAGCGCGCGCCATCATGAGCTGCGTCTATGAGGGTTTGCAGTTGCCGATCGACGCGGCGCTCCGCGTCGAGTCGCGCTATTTCACGCAAGTGCTGCGTTCCAAGGAAGCCGCGGCGATGATCCGCAGCCTGTTCCTGTCGATGCAGGAACTGAACAAGGGCGCGCGGCGGCCGCAAAACGTGCCGCCGACCAAGGTGAAGAAGATCGCCGTGATCGGCGCCGGCTTCATGGGCGCCAGCGTCGGTTATGTCTCGGCCCGAGCCGGCCTCGACGTCGTCCTGATCGACCGCGACCAGGAAAGCGCCGACAAGGGCAAGGCCCATGCGCAGAAGGTAATCGACGAGCAGATCGCCAAGGGCCGCGCCAAGGCCGGCGACCGCGACGCGCTGCTGGCGCGCATCACCCCGACCGCGGACTACGCCGCGCTGAAAGATTGCGACCTCGTCATCGAGGCGGTGTTCGAGGACCGCAAGGTCAAGGCGGAAACCTTTGCCAAGGCGCAGCAGTACCTCAAGGCGGATGCGATCTTCGCTTCCAACACCTCGACGCTACCGATCACTTCGCTGGCCGAAAGCTTCAAGGAGCAGGGCAAGTTCATCGGCATCCATTTCTTCTCGCCGGTCGAGAAGATGATGCTGGTCGAGATCATCCTCGGCAAGAACACCGGCGATGTCGCGCTCGCCGCCGCACTCGACTATGTGCGCGTGATCGGCAAGACGCCGATCGTCGTGAACGATTCGCGCGGCTTCTACGCCAACCGTTGCGTCGGCCGTTACATCGCCGAAGGCAACGAGATGTTCCTCGAAGGTGTGCCGCCGGCGATGATCGAGAACTGCGCCAAGATGGCCGGCATGCCGGTCGGTCCGCTGTCGCTGTCGGATGAAGTCGCCCTCGACCTCGGCCTGAAGGTCATCAAGGCGACCGAGGCCGATCTTGGCCCCAACGCCATCAACCCGGATCAGAAGAAGCTGATGGTCGAGCTGGTCGAGAAGCAGGGCCGCCTCGGCCGCAAGAATGCCAAGGGCTTTTACGATTACCCCGAAAAGGGCAAGGGTCAGAAGAGCCTGTGGCCGGGCCTGTCGGCGCTGCAACCCAAGCAGCTCGACCCCGATACGATCGACGTGGAAGAACTGAAGCAGCGCTTCTTGGTGGTGCAGGCGGTGGAAGCCGCGCGCACGGTGGAGGACCACGTCATCACCGATCCGCGCGAGGCCGATGTCGGCTCGATCTTAGGCTTCGGTTTTGCGCCGTTCACCGGCGGCACGCTGTCCTATATCGACTTCATGGGCACGCGAAAATTCGTCGAGCTCTGCCACAAGCTGGAGGCCAAGTACGGCTCCCGCTTCACTCCGCCGAAACTGCTGGAAGACATGGCGGCCAGCGGCGAGACCTTCTACGGCCGCTTCCCGCCGAAGAAGCAGGCGGCGTAAGGCGCGGCTCGCGCAAATCTTTCGTCGTCCCTGCGGAACGCAGGGACCCATACCGCGTGATCTATCGATAAGGCAGCCTGGCCGACGCCTTCTGCAACAACAGCTCCCTGTGGTTGTGGGTCCCTGCGTTCGCAGTGACGACCACTGGAGGGAGCAGTGACACAAACAGAAAGGGCCGGATCCTCGATCCGGCCCCTTCGTATTCCCGTTGACGAAATCTCACGCCGCCTTCAGCAGTCCTTCCTTGGTCATCGCCTCCTGCACCTTCGGGCGCGCCGCAATGCGGGCCTTGTAGGCCAGAAGGTTCGGCATATCAGAAAGATCGAACTTCAACCGGTCGGTCGCCCACATCAGCATGGTGAACAGGTAGCCGTCGGCGACGGTGAATTGCTTGCCCATCAGATGGTCGCGCCCGGCCAGCGCCGTTTCCAGGTACTTGAACTTGCTCATGGCGCGGTCCTTGAAAAAGCCCTTGGCCTCGTCGGCCAGCACCGGCGAGAACATCGGTCCGAGATTCTTGTGCAGCTCGGTCGTGATGTAGTTCAGCCATTCCAGCAGCTTGTAGCGCTCGTCCGAATCGCGGGGCGGCGCCAGATTCTTGCCGGCCTTGTCGGCGATCATCTGGACGATGATCGGGCCTTCGGTCACCAGTTCACCGCTATCGAGCACCAGCGCCGGCACCTGGCCCTTCGGGTTGACCTTCAAAAAATCGTCACCGTTCTCCAGCTTCTTGGCGCGCAGGTCGACCTTGACCAGATCGTAGGGCAGACCAGCCTCGAGAAGTGCGATATGGGGGGACAGTGAGCAGGCGCCTGGGGAATAGTACAATTTCATCGGGTTTTCCTTCCCTCGATATTATTGGCGGGATGACTAAATGCATCTGCATGGAATAGTCAAGATTGATGCAGCTGCATTTAGTGCGGTACACTGATCCTTGACAAATACGGACCGGACCATGAAACGCAAACCATCGACCGAGGCGACTGCCGCCTGGATCCGCCTGATGCGGGTGCAGAGCCGGGTGCTCGATGCCGTCGAGCAGGATTTGAAGAAAGCCGGCTTTCCGCCGCTGGCCTGGTATGACGCGTTATTGGAACTGTCGCGCGCCCCGTCCGGCGAAATGCGCCCGGTGGAACTGGAAAAGCAGATGCTGATCCCGCAATATTCGACCTCTCGGCTGATCGACCGGCTGGTGGACGAGGGGCTGGCGGCGCGGCGCGAATGCAAGATCGACAAGCGCGGCCAGTTCGTGGAGATCACCGAGGCCGGGCGCGAGTTGCAGAAGAAAATGTGGGGCGCCTATTCGGCTGCTATCGAAAAGCACGTCGGCTCCAAATTGTCCGATGCCGACGCCCTGAAGCTCTGCGGGCTGCTCGACCGGCTGGGCTGCTCCTGCTCCGACGTCAAGGCGGCCGCCGCCCGCGACGGCGTGCCGGCGCGATGACATCCTTGATACGTTTCGTTGGTGCGGACGCCGCCGTCCGCATCCCCTTGGCCATACGGCGCGTTCGGTCGAATCGCCAGATATCCGGATTTTTTCATGGCGCGTGACCAGATCGATATGACGCCGCTGCAATCGCGTGACGAACTCGTCGCGTGGCTCGAGGCCGGCATCAAGCCGCCGTCCGAGTTCCGCATCGGCACCGAGCACGAGAAGACCCCGTTCACGCTGGAGGGCCATCAGCCTGTGCCGTATGAAGGCGCGCGCGGCATCGGCGCGCTGCTCGAAGGCATGCAGCTTCTGCTCGGCTGGGAGCCGATCATGGAGCGCGGCAACATCATCGGTCTCTACGACGTCACCGGCGGCGGGGCGATCTCGCTGGAGCCCGGCGGTCAGTTCGAATTGTCAGGCGCGCCGGTCGAGACCGTGCATCAGACCCAGTCCGAACTGATGGCGCATCTGGCGCAGGTCCGCGAGATCGCAACGCCCCTCGGCATCGGCTTCCTCGGCCTCGGCATGACGCCGTCCTGGTCGCGGTCGCAGATCCCGGTGATGCCGAAGGGTCGCTACAAGATCATGACCAACTACATGCCGAAGGTCGGGAACTACGGCATCGACATGATGTACCGGACCTGTACGGTGCAGACCAATCTCGACTTCTCCTCCGAAGCCGACATGGTCAAGAAGCTGCGCGTGTCGATCGCGCTGCAGCCGGTGGCGACCGCTCTGTTTGCCAATTCGCCGTTCACCGAAGGCAAGCCCAACGGTTTCCTGTCGTTCCGCTCCGAGATCTGGCGCGATACGGATAACGCGCGCGCCGGCATGTTGCCGTGGGTGTTCGAGGACGGCATGGGGTTCGAGCGTTGGGTCGACTACGCGCTCGACGTTCCCATGTACTTCGTCAAGCGCGGCGACACCTATATCGATGTCGCCGGTTCGTCGTTCCGCGCCTTCTTCGAGGGCCGCAATAACTCGCTTCCCGGCGAGCGTCCGACGTTGTCCGACTGGGCCAACCATTTGTCGACGATCTTCCCGGAAGTCCGCCTGAAGCGGTATCTGGAAATGCGCGGCGCCGATGGCGTGCCGTGGGGCCGGCTGCCGGCGCTGCCGGCGTTCTGGGTTGGCCTGTTGTACGATAATGACAGTCTCGATGCGGCCTGGGAGCTGGTCAGTCACTGGACCGCCGCGGAGCGTCAGGCGTTGCGTGACGACGTCCCGCGCTTCGGCTTCAAGGCCAGGATCAAGGACCGCTATCTGTTCGAGATCGCGAAGGAATGCCTGAAGCTGTCGCATGCGGGCTTGCGGCGGCGCAACCGCGTCGACCATTCCGGCCGCGACGAGAGCCGCCACCTCGAACCGTTGGAACGCATCCTCGAAGCAGGCCGCACGCCCGCCGAAGAGATGCTGGATAAGTTCAACGGCGACTGGGGCGGCTCCGTCGAGCCGGTCTATCAGGAATACGCGTTCTGATTAAACGGGTTGCCTGGGCCTTCGGGCCGTTCATCCGCCGTACAGGTTGATGGCGCTCAAATGACGGCCGATGCAGCATGATCCGAAAGCCGCCTGCCGGTCTTTCGAAAAATCATGCTGAATCAACGGGCTGGGGGCGGGACGACTTTTCGAGGAAAGTCATCCCGCGCTGGAAACGCGCATTCGAAAGCTACCGCAGATGAGGACTGGTCGCCTGCTCATGGCGTGTATGGTGGCGCTCGCCTTTTTGGCGGCGGCTCTATCCGCGCGCCCGGCGCTAGCGCAGTCCAATTTCGACCGACCCGGCGGCGATTATTTCAGCGCCCCCGTAATCTCGGGCGATCCGGCGGAATGCGCGCTGATCTGCGAACGCGACCGCCGCTGCCGGGCCTGGAGTTTCAACTATCCGACCGCCCTTGCCAACCGCGCGGTGTGCTGGCTCAAGAGCAACGTGCCGGCGCGGGTGCAGAGCGATTGCTGCGTCTCCGGCGTGCGCGGCGCCGGCGTGGTCGAACGGCGCAACGAGGCCATGGAGACCTCGATCGACCGCTTTGGCGGCGACTACAAGAGCTTCGACCTCAAGAGCAATGACGGCGGCGACGACGCCTGCAAGGCCGCCTGCGCCGCCGACAACAAATGCCGCGCCTGGACCTATGCCCGGCCGGGCTATGCCGGCAAGGAAGCGCACTGCTTCCTGAAGAAGGACATCAAGCCGCCGCGAAGGAAAGCGGGCTTTACGTCAGGCGTGGTGCGGTAGCGGCCGCGTACACATCGTCATGAAAGCAGGGACCCGTACGCCCCGGCCCGGCGAAAGGGCAGACGGGGAGACGTTATTCTTCGCCACGAGCATTTGTGGTTATGGGCCCCTGCGCTCGCAGGGGCGATGCGGTGGTGAAATTAGTGACTCTCCCGCGCGTTCGCCGCCCTGACCTCATCCGCAAAGCGGTGCCAGATCTCCGGACGCCAGCTTCCATTGGCGGCGCCCGAGGTCGACGGCAGTATCCACACCCTGGTATCGCCGATCGGTTCAAGCTGCTCGCCATAGTCGCGCTTGCTATCGAAGAATTTCTCTCCGGCGGTCTTGCTGGTGAATGCGAGAAATCGTGGACGAAATGTCGCGATGGCATTGCTCAACCGGGCGCGATCCACCGCTGTCAATTTGGGAAGCGTGGCGCGGTCCATCCCCACCCCCGCTTTCACGAGATCAGTCAGGCCGATCCGATACTGCAGGAGATTGCGATATTGATTTGGCCGCAGCAACTCCGGCGTGAGTCCGGTCTCGTGCAGGATCTTCCAGAACTTGTTTTGCCGGTGCGCGTAGTAGGCCCGCTCAGCGGCGGACGTCGTCCCGGCGGCAGTTCCGCACAATACGATGCGAAGGGAATGTTGCAGCAGGTCGCTCAGCACGTCCGTCACGGAGCGGTGGTCCTTACTGGCTTGCCCACACGATCCTGGCGATCCAGGCGACGTCGTCGGCGTCCAGCGTGCGGTCGGCATGCGCAGGATTGAGCGACTGCAGTTCCAGGCTCCTGGTGGTCCGGCGCTTCAATTCCTTGACCATCACTTCGCCGTCTGACGTCTTGAGCACAACGCGGTCGCCGCGCCGGATCGGCGTGCCCGGCGACACCACGATGATGTCGCCGTCGCGATACGTCGGCTTCATCGCATCGCCCGAGATTTCCAGCGCGTAGGCGTGCTCGTCGCTGGGCGTCGGCAGCGCCACTTCGTCCCAGCCTTTGCCGGCGGGAAAGCCGGAATCGTCGAAATGGCCGCCGGCGGCTTGCGCAAGGGCGAGCAGCGGCACCGTCTGCTGGCCGCGCGCGCCGTCGCCGATCAATTGCACGAACGTCTCGATCGACGAGTTGGTCGCAGCCAGCGCCTTGGATACGGATTCCGTTGACGGCCAGCGTTCCTGGCCGTCGGCGGTTATGCGCTTGGATTTGTTGAACGTGGTGGGATCGAGGCCGGCGCGCTTAGCAAGCCCTGAGGGCGACATGCCGGCACGTTCCGCCAGCCGGTCGAGCGCGGTCCAGACCTGGCTGTGGGTCAGAATGCGTTGCGCCTTGGCCTGTCTGGCCATCGAAAGCCCCTTAAGCGATCTAGGAATTATTGCCTCATCCGGCCGGTTTGAGCAAATCTTCCAACCGAACTCTGTGGCCGCAGCGCTTGAGTTAGGCGCAGGCCGCCTTTACGGTCGGCCGCCAGCCCGGCCATTTCCGGGAAAATCCCAAGAGACTCAACGACAAGCAGGAAGTCCGGAAAGCCGTGCCCACGATCTACAAAATCACTCCCGCCTCGGCCTGGCGCGAGGCCGAACGGCAGGGCGTCTATCGGGGCAGTAGCGACGATCTGCGCGACGGTTTCATTCATTTCTCGACCGCCTCTCAGGTCGCCGAGACCGCGCGCAAGCATTATTTCGGCCAGACCGGCCTGTTCCTGGTCGCGGTCAACGCCGACGCGCTGGGGGATGCGTTGCGCTGGGAGCGTTCGCGCAATGACGAACTGTTCCCACACCTCTACGGCGAACTCGATCTCGGCGCGGTGACCGCGATCCTCGACATGCGCGCGCGCTCCGATGGCACGCACGACATTCCGGAGCTACTCCCGTGATCCGCGCTTTCGACGCTTTTTCGCTGCCGCTGTTGCGCTGGTTCGATCCGGAGGACGCCCATCGCATGGCGATCCAGGGCTTGCGGCTGCTGCCGCCGGTCAAGCCGCGCGCCGACGACCACAAACTGGCGGTGCGCGCCTTCGGCCTGAATTTTCCCAATCCGATCGGCATGGCCGCGGGCTTCGACAAGAGCGCGGAAGTGCCCGATGCGCTGTTGCGGCTCGGGTTCGGCTTTGTCGAGATCGGCACCGTGACTCCGAAACCGCAGGGTGGCAATCCGCGGCCGCGGCTGTTTCGTCTTGAGCGGGATGAAGCGGTGATCAACCGCATGGGCTTCAACAATGACGGCGCCGAAACCGCTTTGCGCCGTCTTGCGGCGCGCGCCCACCATGGCGGCATCATCGGCGTCAACGTCGGGGCGAACAAGGATTCGCCCGACCGTGTCGCCGATTACGTCAAGCTGATCGAGACCTTTGCGCCGGTTGCGAGCTATTTCACCGTCAACGTCTCCTCGCCGAACACGCCGGGCTTGCGCAATCTGCAGCAAGCGGCTGCGCTCGACGAACTGCTCGCCAAGGTGATCGATGCGCGCGAACGGGTGCGGAGGAATGCCGGCGATTCGCCCGTGCTGCTGAAGATCGCGCCGGATCTGAGTCTCGCAGAACTCGACGACGTCGTGCACATCGCGCGCTCGCGCCGCGTCGACGGCATGATCGTCGCCAACACCACGCTGGCGCGCCCTTCGTCCCTGCGCGAGCAGGCCCGCGCGAAAGAGCAGGGCGGCTTGTCCGGACGGCCGCTGTTTCGACTATCGACCCGCATGGTGGCGGAGACTTATGTCCGCACCGAGGGCGCCTTTCCGTTGATCGGCGTCGGCGGCATCGATTCCGGCGGCGCGGCGCTGACTAAAATCCGCGCCGGCGCCAGCCTGATACAGATCTATTCGTCGTTGGTTTACAAGGGGCTTGGTCTCGTCGACAACATCAAAAACGATCTTGCCTCCACCTTGCTCCGCACGGGGCGCGACTCGCTATCCGAAATCGTCGGTGCGGATGCCGCGACGATTACCGCCGAGGACTGGCCGGTGAGGTGATCTCGTGCCCCGGATGCTGCGCGTCACTTCGTGCCACACCGCGTCCGGGACACGAGACAGTCTAAGCGAACGACTTCCTCAACAGCGCCGGATACCGCAGCGCCTCCAATCCACCGCGCGCGGCGTAATGGACCAGTAGCGCGCCCCACAGTCCGGCATTGCCAAACGACCGCAGCGCAAACCACGCGGCGAGGAAGATCACCAGCGAAGCCACCATCAGATTGCGCATGTCGCGCGCCCAGGTGGCGCCGATATAGATGCCGTCAAAGGCAAAGGCGAACACGCCGAGCAGCGGCGCAAAAATCACGAACGGCAAATAGTCGCGCGCGATGCGCCGCACCTCCGCGCTTGCCGTCATAATGTCGACAAACGCATTCCCGAACAGCAGGAAGCAGGCGGCGACCGCGAGCGCAAACCCAAAGCCCCACATGACGACGAGCTTGACGGCGCCGGCGAAGGCCGATTTGTCGCGGGCGCCATAGGCCCGGCCGCAGAGTTGCTCGGCGGCGTTGGCGAGGCCATCGAGAAAAAAGGCGCCGAACAGCAGAAAATTGTTGAGTACGGCATTGGCGGCGAGCGTCACGTCGCCGGCACGCGCGCCCTGCGCAGTGAAGAACAGAAACGCCGCGATCAGCGAGGCGGTGCGGATCATGATGTCGCGATTGACCGAAAGCATCCGCATCAGTCTGGCAGGGTCGAACAGCATCGCGCGGGAAACCGCGAGTCGCCCTTTCGAAAGGCGGCGGGCGACGAACAGGCCGAGTATCAGGCCTGCGGCTTCCGCGATCAGCGCGGCGATTGCGGCGCCGGCAATTCCGAAATCGAGCGCCAGCACCAGTACGACGGTCGCCGCCACGTTGATGAGGTTGATGGTGATTTGCGTGCCGAGCGCCAGCTTGGCCCGCGCCTGCCCGACCAGCCAGCCCAGCACGACGTAGTTGCCGAGCGCGAGCGGTGCCGACCAGATCCGGATCGCGAAGTACGTCTTTGCCGCGCGCGTGACGCTCTCGCTGCCGCCCATTGCGCCCAGCAGAATAGTTGCCAGCGGTATCTGCAGGGCAATCAGGGCCGCGCCGATCACCGCCGCGACGATCAGCCCACGCGCCAGGATGGCGCGCAGTTCCGACATCTCGCCGGCGCCGAGCGATTGCGCCGTAAACGCGACCGTGCTCATGCGCAGGAAGCCGAACAGCCAGAACATGCAATCGAACAGCACCGAGGCCAGGGCCACGCCACCGAGCAGCGTGGCATCGCCGAGCCGCCCGATGGCGGTGGTCGAGACGATGCCAATCAGCGGCGTGGTCAGGTTCGCGACCATCGCGGGTCCCGCGATGGCAAACACCTGTGCCGTCGTGACTTTGGACGGCGTTACGGGCGCGTGCATGTCCTAGAGCTCGACGACCATGCCGTCATGGGCGGCACGATAGGGCAATTCGCCCAGCCGTCCGAGCATGTCCTCGCTCATATGCGTCAGGACCAGCCGTTTCGGGTTGATCTCGGGCAGATGCGCTGCCAGCGTTTTCAGGCTGAGATGGTTCTTGACGATCTTGTCGTAGTAATAGGCTTCGGCGACGAACAGGTCGGCGCCGCGCCCCGCCGGGATCAGTGTCTCCGTCCACTCGGTGTCGGCGCTGTAGGCGATAACGCGGCCCTCGGCCTCGATCCGGTAGGCCAGGAACGGCCCGCCGGATTCGCCATGAACGACAGGATACGCTGTGACCTTGACGTCACCGAACGTCCGGCTCTGCTCCGGCTCGAGCGCGACGACGGAAAGATCGAAGCGCTGTTTTGTCTTCGATGAATGCTCGAACAGCGCTTCCATCAGACTGGCGAGTTTCGTCTCGATGCCTTGCGGGCCGGCAATGACGAGCGGGCGGGAGCGCCGCGTGAACTGCGCGTCTAGCAGCAGAAAAGGCAGGCCGGCAAAATGGTCGCCGTGGAAATGCGTGACCAGGATCAGGTCGATGTCGTCGCGCGCGATGCCGAGGCGCTTCAAGGCCGGCAGCGACGACGCGCCGCAATCGATCAGGAAATTGACGTTGGCGCCCGTGACGTGAAAGCAGGTGTTGAACCTGCCGCCGGAACCGAACGCGTCGCCGCAACCGACAAATTGCAATTGCATCGGCTGCCACCGCCTCAATGAGTGACTAGCGCCCGCGCGGGGCGCCGAACAGCCGCGACAACAACCAGATCGGAATCACGATCACGGCGCCGAGCAGGAAGTAGCGCCACAGCCAGTTCACGGCGTCGAAGCCGAGATCCCACAGCCGCTGGAACAGCATGCGGATGCTGTGCAGGATATTCCAGGGATCGAAGCCGATGGCGGCGAGCACCACGCCGACCAGGATCGACAAGAGAATCAGCCGGAACGCCACCGACAGCGGCGAGCCGCCGAGAAAACGGTACAGGCCGTCATTGCTGGCCGGCAGGTCTCTGACGTCGTTGGGCATCGGTCTCTCCTCGCGGGTCGTGCGCATTATAGACACGGCGGGGCACATGGGGAACCCGCTGATGCCAGTCAATGGCCGCCATGCGTCTTGGGAATGTTAATTTGCCGTCACGTCCTTCAGCATCCGCTCCAGCGTCTCCAACCGGTCGGCCTCGCGCGGCGGCTTGTCCCAGCGCAGCCGGCTGATGCGCGGAAACCGCATGGCGACGCCGGATTTGTGCCGCGGCGAGCGCGCCAACCCCTCGAAGGCAACTTCTAGCACCAGGCCATGATCCGGCTCATGCACGACATGGCGGACGGGTCCGAATTTTTCCGTGGTGTTGCGGCGGACGAAACGATCGATCTGCAAGAGTTCTTCGTCGGTGAAGCCGAAATAGGCCTTGCCGACCGGCACCAGTTGCTCGCCGTCCTCGCCATTGGTCCAGACGCCGAAGGTGTAGTCCGAATAATAGGACGAGCGCTTGCCGTGTCCGCGCTGCGCATACATCAGCACGGCGTCGATGATGTGCGGATCGCGTTTCCACTTCCACCACTGCCCCTTGGGCCGGCCCGGCAGATAGGGCGCGTCGCGGCGCTTCAGCATCACGCCCTCGACCGCCTCGGCGTCTTCACCAGCGCCGGCACTTGCCGGATCGGCACGCGCGGCCATCAGCGCATCCCAACTGTCGAACGCGATCGTCGGGGACAGGTCGATGCGCGGGTCATCCAGCTTTCTGACGAACCTCTCGAGATGTGCGCGGCGCTCGGCGAAAGGCAGTTCGCGCAGATCGTTCTCGTCATCGCCGAGCAGGTCGTAGGCGCGCAGATGAATTGGAAAGTCCTTGGTCAATTTCGGCGAAACGACTTTTCGATTGAGCCGCTGCTGCAGCACGTTGAAGGTCTGCACGCGGCCACCGCGCAGCACCAACAGCTCGCCGTCGATGGCGCCGGGCAGATGCAGCGACGGGACGAGATCAGGGAAGCTTTTTGTGATATCCTCGCCAGTGCGCGAATAGAGCCGCCCCTGCATGTGCCCGCGCTCGTCGCGGCCCGAGACTGCCTGCACGCGAATGCCGTCCCATTTCCATTCTGCGATGAAATCGGCCGGATCTAGCGCCCCGAAATCCGTGTCCTCGATCGCATGCGCCAGCATCACCGGGCGGAACGGCGCGGGATCGCGGTTGACCGGCTTGTCGCCGCGGCCTTCCAGCCACGCGAATAGGTCGAGATAGGGCGGGGCGAGCCCCGGCCAGATCAATTCGATCTCATGCGGGTCCTTGTCGCCCAAAGCCGCTGCGGCCGTTTTCGCTAGCCGCGCCGAAACTCCGATCCGCATCGCGCCGGTGACCAGCTTTAACAGCGCCCAGCGGCCGGTCTCGTCGAGCTCGTCGAGCCAGCGCGCGAGCTGTCTTGGCAGTTCGGTCTTGCCGAGCGTGCGAAGGGTGGTGACGACTTCGGAGAGGGTGGGGGCAGGCGGGTTGTTGTGGAGGTTGTGGAGCCGTCGGTCATTACCGACACCACCCGTCTGGTAGCCCTCTCCCTGGCCCTCCTCCGCAAAGGGGGAGGGGACGGAAAGAGTCTTTGCTGCGGCTTTGGGTTTTGTCCGCGCTGACAGCCCTGCACTCAACTGCGCTCCCTCCCCTCTTGCGGGGGAGGGCGGGGGAGAGGGGTAGCCCAGCAAAGATTGTTCGCCGGCAACCACCCCCTTCGGCCACATCAGCGCGACTGTTTCGGATAAGTCGCCGACGTAATCATAGGACAGCCCGAACAGCACCGGATCGGCGCGATCCATAATCAGATCGCGGATCAGCCCCGGCTTGGCATGCTTGAACGACAGCGCGCCTGTCAGCGCCGCCAGCGCGTAGCCGCGGTCGGGATCGGGCGTATCGCGGAAATAGGCCGTGATCAGCCGCAGCTTGTTGTTGCGGCCGGGCTCATAGGCGATTCGATCGAGCAGTTCGGCGAAGCGGTTCATGCCTCGGCCTCATCAGCCGCGATCGCCTCGTGTTCCTCCTCATCGCCGTAGCCGACGAGATCGAGCGGCCGCGCGGCGAGCCCGCGCGTTCTGCACCAATGCACCAGCGCGTCTTCCTGCCCATGCGTGACCCAGACCTCGCCGGCGCCGGTCGCCGCGATTGTGGCGGTCAGGCCGTCCCAGTCGGCGTGATCGGAAATCACCAGCGGCAGTTCGACGCCGCGCTGGCGGGCACGCGCCCGCACTCGCATCCAGCCCGAGGCAAACGCCGTGACCGGATCGGGGAATCGCCGTGTCCAAATGTCAGAGGTAGCCTGTGGCGGCGCTAGCGTGATGGTGCCGGCAAGATCGGCCTTCTTGATGCCTCTCACCAGCCGCAGCTCGCCGAGCGCGACGCCGCGGCTCTCATAGTAGCGCGTGATCCCTTCCATCGCGCCATGCAGATAGACCGGCGCATCGTAGCCCTGCTCGCGCAACAGCGCGATTACGCGCTGCGCCTTGCCGAGAGAATAGGCGCCGACAAGATGCGCGCGCTCCGGAAACAGCGCGACGGAATCGAGCAGCTTTTTCACTTCGTCCGCCGCATCGCCATGACGGAACACCGGCAGGCCGAAGGTCGCCTCGGTGATGAAGACGTCGCAGGGCACGACTTCGAACGGCGTACAGGTCGGATCGATGGCGTCCTTGTAGTCGCCGGAAGCGACGATACAGATATCCTTGCAGGACACGGCGATCTGTGCCGACCCTAGTACGTGGCCCGCCGGGTGAAACTTGATCTTGACGTCGCCGAGCCGGACTTCCTCGCCGTAGCGAATGGCCTGCGTGCTGCCCGCAAAATGGTCGCCATGGCGCAGCCGCATCATGTCGAGCGTTTCCTGCGTGGCGAGCACGGCGCCGTGGCCGGGCCGGGCGTGGTCGGAATGGCCATGGGTAATCACGGCGCGCTCGACCGGGCGAACGGGGTCGATATGAAAGCCCCCCGGCTTGCAGCACAGGCCGGCGGCAACTGGCAACAGGATGTCGTGCGGACGCATTGCGGTTATATAAGCTGTCCCGCTGCGATGTTTAGCAGTCATGCGCGGGCTTGACCCGCGCATCCATCTTTTGAAGAGTCTACTTTTTTGATGGATTGCCGGGTCAGGCCCGGCAATGACAAGTCTCGGAACCCATGCCTGCCCGCCTTTTTCTGTCCTCCGGCGATCTGATGGCCGACCGCCGGTTTGAATTCGCGCGCGATCTGCAATTGAAGGGCGACCTGCCCGCCGCTGCCGATCTGCTGCTGCAGGCGATCGAGCTGGCGCCGAATTTCTCGTCCGCCTGGTTCACGCTCGCCGATATCCGCGAGCAACTCGGCGAGCATGACGCGGCGATCTCGGCGTTTCGTCAGGCCCGGGCCAGCGATCCCGGCGACCGCCGTGGCGCCGGACTTAGGTTGATGCGGCTCGGCGCCGAACCATTGGCCGGCATGTCGCAGGCCTATGTGCAAACGCTATTCGACCAATACGCGCCGCGGTTCGAAACCTCGCTGGTGGACGATCTCGGTTATCGCGGCCCGGCGCTGCTGTTCAAGGCGGTGCTGGTCGTGCGATCAGCCGCGTGCAAGCCGGCGTTCTTCAAGCGCGCCATCGACCTCGGCTGCGGTACCGGGCTGGCAGCGTCGGCGTTTGCAAAGGAAGTCGACCATTTCACTGGCATCGATCTGTCGCCGCGCATGATCGAGCGGGCGCGCGCCACGGGCGTCTATGCCGAGCTTGATGTCGCTGACATGTTGCAGGGCCTGCGCGCAAGGAGGGGAGCCAGCGCCGATCTCATTCTCGCTGCGGACGCCATGGTCTATGTTGCCGATCTCGCAGCCGTACTGGCTGAAGGCGCGCGCGTGCTTGCACCAGGTGGCCTGCTTGCTTTCACCGCCGAGACCCATGACGGCGAAGGCGTCATTATCGGCCAAGGGCTGCGCTACGCCCATGCTGCCGCTAACGTGCGCGCCGCGGTCGAGGGGGCGGGCCTTAAATTATCCCTGCTGGAAGATCGCTCCGCCCGCAATGAGGACAATGTTCCCGTGCCTGGGCTGGTCGCCGTCGCCGCGAAAACTTGAGTCTAGACGCTACGCACGCTGCGAATGGCGGCATTGCGTATGACATGTCAGCTATTGCCACGGGCGAGGGAATGCCGGATCAAGGCTCCCCTAAGGGAGAAACAACAATGAAGAACAAACAAACCCGGCGCGAATTCGGCGCCACTGCGCTGGCCACCGTCCTTGCTTCCGCCATGCCCGCGCCCTTCGTCCGGGCGGCAGAGAAGAAATACGATCCCGGCGCCAGCGACACCGAAATCAAGATCGGCCAGACCGTGCCGCATTCAGGTCCCGGGTCGCTCTACGGCGTGCTCGGCCGCGTCGGCGAGGCCTATTTTCAGATGCTGAACGAGAAGGGCGGCATCAACGGTCGCAAGGTAAAATTCCTTACCATGGACGACGCCTACAGCGCGCCGAAATGCGTCGAGGCGACGCGGCGGCTGGTCGAGCAGGAGGAAGTGCTGGCGCTGTACGGCTCGCTCGGCACCGCGCCGCAGACTGCCGTGCACAAATATCTCAACTCGAAGGGCGTGCCGCAGCTCCTGCTCAACACCGGTGCATCGAAATGGAACGATCCAAAAAACTTCAAATGGACCATGGCGGGCCTGCCGCTCTATCCGACCGAAGCACGCATCCTCGCCCGGCATGTCGTGAGCGTGAAGCCGAACGCGAAGATCGGCATCCTCTACCAGAACGACGATTTCGGCCGCGATTTCCTCGCCCCCTTCAAGAAGGTGCTGGCGGATGCCGGCGGCACCGCAAAGGTGATCATGGAGCAGACCTACGATCTGACCGAGCCGACGATCGATTCGCAGATCATTAACCTCTCGAAATCCGGCGCCGACGTTTTCTACAACATCTCGACCGGCAAGGCGTCGTCGCAGTCGATCCGCAAAGTGGCTGAACTCGGCTGGAAGCCGCTGCACCTGTTGTCGGCGGGATCGACCGGCCGCTCGATACTCGCTGCCGCCGGCCTCGAGAACGCAACCGGCATTGTCGCCATCCGTTACGCCAAGGAAGTCGGCGTGCCGCGCTTCGAGAAGGACCCGGACGTGATGGCGTTCGAGGAATTGCGCAAGAAATATCTCCCCAGCGTCGATCCCGACAACACCATCGCCTTTGCCGGCTATGGCCAGGTCGCGTCGATGGCGGAGATCCTGCGCCGCTGCGGCGATGAACTCACCCACGCCAACGTCCTCAAGCAGGCGACCACGCTGGCAGGCTTTCATTCGCCCTATTTCCTCGACGGCGTCAACTACAGCTACACGCCCGAGGACTACACGCCGATGAAGACGCTCTACATCTCGATCTTCAACGGCAAGGATTGGGACATCTCAGACAAACCGGTGACGGAGTAGGGCTGGGCGGTGGCGTACCCCGGATGCTGCGCAGCGCGCTGCCCTTGCGGCGTGGTGCGCTGCTGATCCGGGGTCCACAATGTCGCGGCGTCGGTCCCGGTTCTGCGGAGCAGCGTTGCGCGCTGCACCGCGCCCGGGACACGAGGGCGGCCGAATTGCTTCGCGGCTACCCTCGACGAACCCGCTCCAACGGCTTACCTCTTTGCCGTGCCGTCGACCGATCCCTTGCCCCTCACGCCGCTTGAAACGGCCGCGTTGCTGCCTGAGCGCTTTCGGCGCTGGTTCGCCTCGCGCGGCTGGTTGCCGCGCGAGCATCAGCTTGCGCTGCTTGCGAAAGCCGGCGACGACCGTTCAGCGCTCTTGATCGCGCCGACCGGCGCCGGCAAGACGCTGGCGGGATTTCTGCCGACGCTGGTGGAGCTCTCTGAAAACCTCCAAGGGGGAGGTCGGCGCGCTCGGCAGCGCAATTGCGCGCCTGAGCGCGACGGGTGGGGGTCAGCCGCGGGTACGGAGCAAGCGGCTGACCCCCACCCCGACCCTCCCCCTTTCAGGGGGAGGGAGTCCGAACAGCCTGCCGCGAATACTCACCAAGGCGAGAGAAAAACCTTCATCTCGACCGGCCGCAGCGTCAAGCGCACCGGCGGTCTCCACACGCTCTACATCTCGCCGCTGAAAGCACTCGCGGTCGACATCGCGCGCAATCTGGAGACGCCGATTGCCGAAATGGCGCTGCCGATCAAGGTCGAGACCCGCACCGGCGATACCCCGGTTTCGCGGCGGCAACGGCAGCGGCGCTATCCGCCGGACATCCTGCTCACCACGCCGGAGCAACTGGCGCTATTGCTGTCGTCCGATGATGCGCCGTTCTTGTTCGGCTCCCTCAAGCGCATCGTGCTCGACGAACTGCATGCGCTGGTCACGTCAAAGCGCGGCGATCTGCTCTCGCTCGGATTGGCGCGGTTGTGGCGGTTGGCGCCGGAGATGCGCGCGATTGGACTATCCGCGACGGTGGCCGAGCCGGAATCGCTGGCGCGGTTTCTGATGCCGCAGTGCGACGGCAAAGAGGTGTCCGCGGATATCGTCGTGGCCGGCGGCGCGGCGGCGCCCATCGTCGAGATGCTCGACACCAAGGAGCGGCTGCCGTGGGCCGGCCATACCGCGCGCCATGCGCTCGGCGAAATGTATGACCTGATCCGGCGCAACAAGACCACGCTGGTCTTCGTCAACACCCGCAGCCAGGCCGAAATGCTGTTCCAGGAATTTTGGCGCATGAACGACGATGGCCTCGCGATTGCGCTACATCATGGCTCGCTCGACGTCGCCCAGCGCCGCAAGGTCGAGGACGCGATGGCGGCGGGAAAGCTGCGCGGCGTGGTCTGCACGTCGTCGCTGGATCTTGGCGTCGACTGGGGCGACGTCGATCTCGTCATCAATGTCGGTGCGCCGAAAGGGTCGTCGCGGCTGATGCAAAGAATCGGCCGTGCCAATCACCGCATCGACGAGGCCTCGCGCGCGGTCCTGATCCCAGCGAACCGTTTTGAGGTGCTCGAATGCCGCGTCGCGATCGATGCCATCGCCGCGAATGCGCAGGATACGCCGCCGCTGCGCACCGGCGCGCTCGATGTGCTGGCGCAGCACGTGCTCGGCTGCGCCTGCGGCGAGCCTTTTTTTTCCGACGAACTTTATGAGGAAGTGCTGACATCTGCGCCCTATGCCTCGCTGACGCGGACCGATTTCGACGACGTGGTCGATTTTGTCGCGACCGGCGGCTATGCGCTGAAGACCTACGAACGCTTTGCGCGCATCAAGCAGGACAAGCAAGGTCGCTGGCGTGTCGCCAATCCAAAAGTGCGGCAGAGCTATCGCCTCAACGTCGGCACCATCGTCGAAGAGACCATGCTGAAGGTCCGCCTGGTGCGCTCGCGCAGCGGCGGGTCCGGCTCGACCGGCGCGCTCGGCCGCGGCGGGCGGATGCTGGGCGAGATCGAGGAAGCCTTTATCGAAGGTCTCGTCATCGGCGATACGTTCGTGTTCGGCGGTGAAGTCGTGCGCTACGAGGCGCTTGCGGAGGACGTGGTCTACGTCTCGCGCGCCAATGACAAGGACGCGAAAGTGCCGTCCTATATGGGCGGCAAGTTTCCGCTTTCGACTTATCTGGCCGAGCGCGTCCGCAAATTGCTCGACGACCGGCGCGCGTGGAATGCGCTGCCGGATCAGGTGCGCGACTGGTTGTCGCTGCAGCGGGATTTTTCCCGCGTGCCGGCCGTGCGCGAGCTGCTGGTCGAAACCTTTCCCCGCGGCAACAAGCATTATCTCGTCTGCTATCCCTTCGAGGGCCGGCTGGCGCACCAGACGCTCGGCATGCTCTTGACACGGCGGATGGAGCGGGCGCGGGTGCGGCCGCTCGGCTTCGTCGCCAACGAATATGCGCTGGCGGTATGGGGCCTCGGCGACATGTCGTTCATGATCCGGCACGGCAAGCTCGACCTCAACACGCTGTTCGATCCGGACATGCTGGGCGACGACCTCGAGGCGTGGCTCGCTGAATCCGCGCTGATGAAACGCACCTTCCGCACCTGCGCCATCATCTCCGGCCTGATCGCGCGGCGCTTCACCGGCGAGGAAAAATCCCGCCGCCAGGTGCTGTTCTCGACCGACCTGATCTACGACGTCTTGCGCAAGCATCAGGCCGACCACGTGCTGCTGCGCGCCGCGCGCGCCGACGCCGCAACAGGCCTGCTCGATCTCAAGCGTCTGGGTGATATGCTCTCGCGTATTCACGGGCGAATCACCCATCGGGAACTCGAACACGTTTCGCCGCTGGCGGTGCCGGTGATGCTGGAAATCGGCCGCGAGTCAGTTTATGGCGAAGCGGGAGATGAGTTGCTGGCGGAGGCCGCCGATGAACTCGTCAAAGAGGCGATGGGATAGGCGGGCAGGCAAGTGACGGCAGGGGCGCAGTCTTCGGGAGACGATCAGCAGATGCGCGCCTCGAAGGTCATGGTTGCCGACGTGACATTCGTTGCCGATCTCTCCGGCGCGCTGTTCTGGCAGGAGCAGCGCCTGCTCGTCGTCTCCGACCTGCATCTGGAAAAAGGCTCGAGCTTCGCCGCGCGCGGCGTGCTGCTGCCGCCCTATGACACGGTGGCGACACTGAGCCGTCTCGCCGCCGTCATTGCGCGGCACGACCCGTGCATGGTGATTGCGCTCGGCGATAGTTTTCATGATCGCGACGCGCATCAGCGGCTGTCGGCGCCGGATCGCGACGCGCTGTCGGCGATACAGGCGCGGCGCGACTGGATCTGGATTTCGGGCAATCACGATCCGGCCCTGCCGCCCGACCTCGGCGGCACGGTGGCGAACGAAGTCGCGATCGGACCGATCGTGTTCCGCCATGAGCCGACGGGGGCGGCGGGTGAAATCGCCGGCCATCTGCATCCCAAGGCGCGCGTCGCCACCCGGGGACGATCGATGGAGCGGCGATGCTTTGCCAGTGATGGCGAGCGCGCGGTGATGCCGGCCTTCGGCGCCTATACCGGGGGCCTCAGCATCCGCGATCCGGCGTTTGCGAAGATTTTTCCAACGCCGGGCCTGATGGCGCATGTGCTCGGCGACAACCGGCTGCACGCGATAGCCGCGTCAAGGTGTTATTGAGAGTTTAGGGCGGGGGAGGGGGAGCGGCTTTCCACTTGGAGAGATTACGCCGCCTTCGCGTCGACGCTGTCGCAGAACTCGGCGAGGCGGTCGGCGAGCCGCAGCGTTGCGGGGCTGGCGTCGGGTGAGGCCACCAGCGCCAGTTCGGTCTTGTCGATTGGCGCAAAGCCGTCCTTCGCCGTGAGCACGCGATGGCCGGCCTGGATCGCGATGTCGGAGAGAATGCTCAATCCCAATCCTGCGGCGACCGCGGCCTGGATGCCGGCGAGGCCGGAAGAAGTATAGGCCATGTGCCAGGATCGCCCGGCGCTTTCCAGCGCATGGATCGCGCGCGAACGATAGAGACAGCCGGCGGGAAACCCGATCAGCGGCACCGAGCCAGCGTCGATATCGACCGGATAGGTTTTGCTGGTGACCCAGTGCACCTGCTCGGGCCACACCGCGATCGCGCCTTTCTCGCCTGCGTCGCGCTTGAGCAGCGCCAGATCGAGATCGCCCCGTTCGATGTCGCGCCGCAGATACGTGCTCTGGTCGGCGCGCACGTCGAGCCGCAGGCCCGGCCGTGACCGCGAAAACGTCGCCAGCAATTTGGCGAGACGATAGGCGGCGAAATCCTCGGGGATGCCGAGCTTGATCGCGCCTTCGCTTTCCGGCCGCGCCACCACGTCGCGGGCTTCCTCGGCGAGCGACAACAGCCGCCGCGCATAGGAGAGCAGTCGCTCGCCGGCCTCCGTCGGCGTCACATCCTTGCCATTGCGGTTCAACAGCGGCTGGCCGATGTCGTCTTCCAGCCGCTTGATCTGCTGGCTGACGGTCGATTGCGTGCGGTGGACGCGCTCGCCGGCGCGGGTAAAGCCGCCGGCGTCGACGACCGAAACGAAACTGCGCAGCAACTCCAAATCGAGCATGGCAATGCTCCATTTACAAATCCGCTGGCTATCAGTTTATCATTTAATTTCCAAATATCAAGGCGCGACCCTAGATCATGGGATGTAAGGAGACTACCCATGTCGCCCGCCCCTTCGGTCGCGGTCTCCCGCGCCGGCTTCAATCTGCTACCGCTCTATATCGGCCTGTTCTGTCTGCTCTGGAGCTTTGCCTTCGTCGCCGGCAAGGTCGGCGTCACCGACTGCCCGCCGCTGATCCTGCTCACGGCGCGATTTTCGCTCGCGGGAATCCTGATCCTCGGCATCACGGCGCTGCGCGGCGAGGCATGGTCCTCGCTGACCTGGCGCGATGCCGGCATTTTTGCGATTCTCGGCGTTGCCAACAACGCGCTTTACCTCGGCCTCGGCTACACCGGTTTGCAGACGGTATCGGCCGGCCTCGGCGGCCTGATCGTCAGCGCCAATCCGGTTTTCACTGCCGTGCTTGCGGCGTTGTTTCTCGGCGAGGCGCTGACCTGGCGCAAGGTGGCGGGACTTTTGCTCGGCATCTCCGGCGTCGCCTTCATCGTCTGGCACCGCATGTCTGTCGGAACCGACAGTTTTCACGGCATCCTGTTCACGCTGTCGTCATTGGCCTCGATCGTCGTCGGCACCATCCTGTTCAAGGTGCTGGCGCCGAAAGGAAGTCTCTGGGTCGGCAATGGCGTGCAGAATCTCGCAGCCGGCATCGTGCTGCTGCCGTTCGCGTTCACGCTCTCCAGCGTCGGCGACATCGTGCCGAGCGCGCGGCTCGCCGGCGCGTTCGCTTTCCTCGTGCTCGGGGGCTCGATCCTGGCTTACCTGCTCTGGTTTCATCTCCTGAAAGCATGTGGCGCGACGGCTGCGAGTGCCTATCACTTCCTGATGCCGCCGCTCGGCATGCTGTTCGCGTTCCTCGTGCTCGGCGAACACGTCGAATTGCGCGACCTGCTTGGCATCGTTCCCGTTGCCCTCGGCATTTATCTGGTGACCCGTCCCGCTGCGGCGGCCGGTTAATCTTCGCAAGGAGTAAGTCAATGACAGTTACCATCACCCTGATCGGCGGCCCGACCGCGCTCATCGAAGTCGACGGCTTCCGGCTGCTGACCGATCCGACCTTCGACGAGCCCGGCGCCTATCAACTGCCGCACGTGAAACTGGAAAAGCTGGTCGGTCCCGCTGTCAGCGCGCATGATATCGGCGAGGTCGATGCCGTGCTGCTCAGCCATGACCAGCATTCGGACAATCTCGACCATTCGGGGCGCGATTTTCTCAAATCCGCCAGGCGCGTGCTGACGACGGAGATTGGTGCAAAGCGGCTCGGCGGCCATGCCGAAGGCTTCGCGCCATGGGCGTCTACGCAGTTGGCCGGCAAGAACGGTCATTCGCTGACCGTTACCGCGACGCCGGCGCGTCACGGCCCGGCGGGAATCGAACCGCTGGCGGGTGACGTGATCGGCTTCGTGGTTTCGTCGAGCAGGCCGGGCAGCCGTCCGATCTACATCAGCGGCGACACCGTCTGGTACGACGGCGTTGCCGAAGTGGCGAAGCGGTTCAAGGCTGGCGTGGTGCTGCCGTTCGCGGGCGCGGCACAAACCCGCGGCCCGTTTCACATCACGATGGACACCAACGACACGATCGAGACCGCGCGCGCATTCCCGGATGCGGTGATCGTGCCCGTACATACCGAAGGATGGAAGCATTTCCGCCAGAGTGCGAACGATCTGCGCGCAACCTTCGACACGCTGGGCTTTGGACAGCGTTTGCGGATTCTGGAGCCGGGCGTAGCCACGATCATCGAGCCGCTGCGCGCTGCGTGACGGACCTCCATGGGGCAACGAACAAGCTCGTGGTCTGGAACCTGTGCCCGTCAGGTTCGTTGTTCGCCGGGCTGGGCTCTTGGCATGTCAGTTCGCAACAAGTCGCATCCAAAGCACCACGCCCATACGGGCGCCGGAAACAACAAACCGGCAGCGCGGGCCAAGGCACATCGTTCGTTTCGCCTTCGCGACGCGCTCAAAGCGCTCGGGCCCGGCCTGATCACTGGCGCCTCCGACGACGATCCGTCCGGGATCGGCACCTACAGCCAGGCCGGCGCACAGCTCGGCTACGGCATCGGCTGGACCATGCTGCTGACGTTTCCGCTGATGGCGGCGATCCAGGAGATATCCGCCCGCGTCGGCCGCGTCACCGGGCATGGTATCGCGGGCAATGTGAGCCGGCATTATTCGCCATGGTTGCTCAATGTGGTGGTGGCGCTGCTGTTCATCGCCAACACCATCAACATCGGCGCCGATCTCGGTGCCATGGCGGATGCGACCAAGTTGCTGATCGGCGGCCACAGCATCGTTTATGTGGTGCTGTTCGGCGTAACCTCGGTCGCGGCGCAGATCTTCCTCGATTACGGGCGCTACGTGTCGGTGCTGAAATGGCTGACGCTCAGCCTGTTCGCTTATGTTGCCGCGCTCGCCTTTGCGAAGGTTTCGTGGGATGACGCGCTCGTCGGCATTCTCGCTCCGCGCCCGACCTGGAGCGTCGATTATTTCACCACCATCGTCGCCATCCTCGGCACCACGATCTCGCCCTATCTGTTCTTCTGGCAGGCCTCGCAGGAAGCCGAAGATCAGCGCGTCGACAAGACCAAGCGGCCCCTGATCGAAAAGCACCACGGGGCGCAGCGGGAATTCAACCGCATCCGCGCCGACACCATCATTGGCATGGCGTTCTCCAACTTGATCGCATTGTCGATCATCGTAACCGCCGCGGCGACGCTGCATGCGACAGGCAAGACCGATATCCAGAGCTCGGCGGACGCGGCCGAAGCGCTGCGTCCGATTGCCGGCCCATTCGCGGAAGCAATCTTTGCGCTGGGCATCGTCGGTACCGGCCTGTTGGCGATCCCGGTGCTCGGCGGCGCCGCGGCTTATGCCGTTGGCGAGGGACGGCGATGGCCGGTCGGGCTCGCGCGCAAGCCCAAGGCCGCCGCCGCGTTCTATGCGACGCTGGCGCTCTCGGCTGGCATAGGCATCGCGTTGAACTTCACGCAGATCAACCCGATCTCGGCGCTGTACTGGAGCGCGGTCATCAATGGCGTGCTCGCCGTGCCCGTGATGGTTTTGCTGATGCTCATGGCCCGGCGCAGGGACGTGATGGACCGCTACGTCATCAACGGTCCGCTCTGTTGGCTCGGATGGCTGTCCACCGCGGCGATGCTGCTCAGCGTGGTCGCGATGGGAATCGGACATTTCATCGGGAAGTAAGCAAAGGCTTCATCCCAGCGGTCCGAACATCGCCCCAAGCTTTGCCCGCTGCGGCGATTCCAGTTTTCCCTACCTTCCGTCGTCAGCCCGCAGGGTTCAATGTCGCAGCCAAACTGTTTCAGACGATGACGCTACGGCGCGATCGTCAACACCGCCTTCATGTTCGGATGGTACCGGCAGTAATATTCAACACTGCCGGCCTTCTTTAGCACCGACGTCACGGTCTTTTTCGGCGGCGTGGTGACATCAAAATCGCCGTTGCGCGCGGTCGCGGTGTGGGCGAACACGTCCTTGTTGATCCATTCGATGGTGTCGCCGACCTTGGCCGAGACTTCGGCCGGCGCAAACACCAGATCGTCGATCGTGATCCGAATCGTCGCCGCACACGCCGGGACGACCGTCGCGCCAAGGAGCAGGGCAGCGATGAAAGGCGGACAGCGTCCCGGAAGCATGGCGGACTGCTATTTCAGCTTGGTGGCGATTTGCTCGGCGTGCTGCTGGTGGCCCTGAAAAATCTTCAGTCCGGTCTGCAGCAGGCTCTTCAGCTCGGCATTGCTGGCTGATGGAATCAACTGCGTCTCCAGCGCGCCGTTGACGGTCTTGTGGTAGGCGATCTCGTGGGCGACATAGGCCTTGTCATACTCCGCGCCCTTCAACTTGTTGAGCTCGGCGAGCTTCTCGGTGGCCTGCTTCGACAGCGTCTTGCTGGTGTCGTTGTCCTCCGGCGTGACCTTCAGCTTCTTGACAAGATCCAGCGCCTGCTTGTTCACCGCCTCATGGTCGCGCACCATGTCTTGCGCGAACGCCTTGACGTCCTTGTTGCTGGCTTTCGCGATCGCCTGCTTGGCGGCGTTGATGTCGATTACGCCAGCGGTGTAGGCGATATGTGCGATCTGCGGATCGGTGGGCTTTGCCCCCTGCGCCAGTGCGGCGCTGCCAAGAAGGCTCAATGCGGCGATCGCCGCACTCAATCGAATGAACATGGTCTGACACTCCCGTGGCGCCGGGCGCGAGCACCCGGCGCATGTTGGTTGCACTGGAGTTGGATGAAGGAGACGGGCGAAGGTTCCGGGAAAATCGGCCTTGTTGCAGCATTCGGGCCTGCATGGTTCGCCCGGCGATGCGAGGCATCGTCCGGAGACGCACGGCTTCGCCGTGCCCCTCACCATGAGGTGTTAGACCTCATCCGAAGGAGCGCGCGTCGCGCGTGTCTCGAAGGATAGAGCCCCGCTGTAAAACGGAAGTATTAATGCCCCAGCCGCTTCAGCACGGCATCCGTCAGCCGCTCGCAACGCCGGCCGGCAAAGGGAAACGCCTCCATCACCACCGGGCCGATCTTCCTCTCGACGATGTCGCGCAGCATGGTGCGGGCGCGGTGCAGTCGGGTTTTCACCGTCTCCGGCTTCAGCCCAAGAATTTCGGCGGTTTCTTCCACATTCATCCCCTCGATCACGCGGGTGATGAAGACGAGACGAAACGCCTCCGGCAATTCATCGATGGCGTGTTCGACGACATGCTGAATTTCACGCTGGGCCATGGACTTTTCCGGATCGTCGGCGGCAAGAGGAAACTGGATGATCTGGGCTTCCAGCGTGCCCTGCGGCAATGAGTCCAGTTCGATGGTGGGGCGCTGACGCCGCAGGCGGCCGAGCGCCTCGTTCATGGCGATCCGCGACAGCCACGTCGACAGGCTGGAATCGCCGCGAAAGCGTTCCAGATGGGTGAAGGCGCGGACATAGGCCTCCTGCACGACATCCTCGGCCTCCCCATCGTTGCGCAGAATGCCGCGGGCGAGCCGATACAGCCTCCGATTATTCGCCTGCATGATCGCGCGCACCGCCGCCTCGTCGCGGGCCAGTGCGCGGCGTACCAGCTCGGCGTCGCCGGTATTGAGGGGCGCGATGTTCGGTATGTAGGCCTGGCCCATGATGTCCACCAATAGCAGGGGTATCGGGATTGGACGCCGCAGGGGCCAGCAGGTTCCCGAAATATTTGGCTGCGTGCCCAACATTCGGGGACGACTTATGGGAGATGGGGCGCTGCCGTTCCAGCAAGAGCCTTTCAATTTTGCGATAGAAGCCATGTCCACATTCAAATTCCTCGAACCCTCGCCGCGATCTATTCTGCAGCCAATCAACCCTTGGAATCGCAGAGGAAATTGAGCCCGATGGCGGAAGCAGCAAAATCACGCGCCGAGGCCGCACCGGCGCTGCCGACGTGGCCGGACGAGATCTACCGCGTGCTCAAGGACGTCGGCATTCGCCAGGTTGCGATGGTCCCGGACGCCGGCCATAGCCGCCTGATCCGTTCGTTCGAGGCCGATCCCGAAACCCGCGTCGTCACGTTGACAACGGAGGAAGAGGGCGTGGCGATGCTGGCGGGCGCGTGGCTCGGCGGCGAGCGCGGCGTGCTGCTGTTGCAGTCGAGCGGCGTCGGCAATTGCATCAACATGCTGTCGCTGCCGGTCATCTGCCACATGCCGCTATTGATGATCGTCACCATGCGCGGCGATTGGGGCGAGTTCAACCCGTGGCAGATCCCGATGGGGCAGGGCACGCGGCCCTCGCTGGAGGCCATGGGCGTGATCGTGAACAAGGTCGACGAGCCTGATCTCGTCGCCTCCACCGTGCAGGGCGCGGCGAATCTTGCCTTCAATACCTGGAAGCCGGTGGCGGTCCTGATCGGCCAGCGCGTGCTTGGCGCCAAGAACTTCAAGGAGCTTGCCCGCAAATGAGCAATCCGAACGCGCTGCTGCATCGCCGCGACGTCGTCAACGAACTCTTGCGCGACCGCGCCGATCTTCTCGTCATCGCCGGTCTCGGCGCGCCGAATTGGGACGTCTCCGCCGCCGGCGACCATCCGAACAATTTTCCGCTCTGGGGCGCGATGGGCGGTGCGTCCATGATCGGGCTCGGGCTGGCGCTGGCGCAGCCCAAGCGTAAGGTGCTCGTCATCACCGGCGACGGCGAGATGCTGATGAATGTCGGCTCGCTTGCCACGATCGCGGTGGAGGCGCCGAAGAATCTCACGATCGCCGTCCTCGACAACGAGCGCTTCGGCGAGACCGGCATGCAGAAGACCCACACTGCCTCAGGCGTCGATCTCGCCGCCATCGCGACCGCTAGCGGCATCCGCACCTCCCGCATCATTCGCACGATGGCCGAAGTGACCGAACTGCGCGACCTAGCGCATGAGGGGCGCGGAACGGCCTTTGCGCAGATCAAGATCAATCCCGAGGCGCTGGTGTTCGTGATGCCGCCGGCCGATGGCGTGATCCTGACGACACGCTTCCGGCAATCGCTGCTGGGAGACGAGGCGCTCTTTAACTGAAGCGCAGTTACGTCGTCATGTTGATCTTCCAGCGTCCTTCCCGGGAAAGCTGTTGAATCTCCGAGACGATCAGCGTCGCGATCGTGGTCGTTGCGATCGACGGCGGGTGGGCGATCGGCGAGGCCAGAATCAGTTCGCGCGACACGGCGGGGCTGATGGCAGCCATCTCCAGCCGCTTCGCCGCCACCTCGGTGCGGATCGCCGAGGGCGGCAGCAGCGTATAGCCGAGCCCTTCCTCCATCAGGCTGATCTGGGCGCGGTAGGAATCGACCTCGATCATGGCCTCTAACTTCAGTTTTTCGCGCGTCAGCGCCTTTTCCAAGAGCGCCCGCAAGCCATGCGAGATGCTTGGCAGGATCAGCTTCTGCTTCACCAGCCATTTGAGATCGACCTGCTTACGCTTGTTCAGGTCCGATCCTGGCGGTCCGACGGCGACGATATCCTCGCGGCCGATCGACTGGACCTGAAGATGAAGATCGACGGCAGGACCATAGATGATCGCGAGATCCATCTCGCCCCGGTGCAGCCACTCGACCAGATGGCCGCCATAGCTCTCCACGATGCGCAGCGAGACGTCGGGAAACTCGTTGAGGACGCGGCGGGCAAACCGCCCGGACAGAACGGCGCTGACCGTCGGCACCATCCCGAGGATGACGCGGCCCGACGGATTGCCGTTCGCCGATTTGAGGTCGTCGCTGACCTGCTCGATCTGGCGGATCAGGCCGGTGGTGCGGTCGAGCAGCATCCGGCCTGCGCTGGTCAAGAGCATGCCGCGCCCGTTGCGGACGAACAGCTCGACGCGAAGCTCATGCTCGAGCAGCTTGATGTGGCGGCTCAGCGCCGGCTGCGCGGCACGCAGCCGGTCCGCGGCCTTGCTCAGGCTTCCAAGTTCGGCTACGGCCCGGAAAGTCCGCAATTGTTTGAGATCCATCGGGTGCCCAGAGTGCCTATTCTGCAAGCGATCATATGCCGTTTTCGGAATCTCCGTCCATGACCGTACCCTCAGTTACCCCCTCGCAAGTTCGCGCCGCGCTGCTGCTGCGCGAGGAAATCGCGCTGCTCGATGTCAGGCACGAGGCCGTGTTCGCCACCGGACATCCTCTGTTTGCCGCCAACATGGCGGCCGACCGGATCGCGCTCGAAGCGGTGGTGCGGCTGCCACGCAAGGACGTGCCGATCGTGCTCTATGACGCCAGTGAAGGCCTGGTCAGCGCAGCGGCGGACCACCTGAAAGCGTTGGGCTACACCAATGTCCGCCAGCTCGATGGCGGGTTGCAGGGCTGGAAGTCGGCGGGCTATGAGGTGTTCGAGGACGTCAATTCCTACGCCAAGGCCTTCGGCGAACTGGTCGAGTCGCGCCGGCACACGCCGTCGCTGGCGGCCGAGGAGGTCGGCGCCCTGATTGCGAGCGGCGCCAATATCCAGATTCTCGATGTCCGCCGCTTCGATGAATACGCCACCATGAACATTCCTGGCTCCATCAGCGTGCCCGGCGCCGAACTGGTGCTGCGCGCCGGCCGCGCCGCGCCGGATCCCGAGACCACCATCATCGTCAATTGCGCAGGCCGCACCCGCTCGATCATCGGCACTCAGTCGCTGATCAATGCCGGCGTCGCGAACAAGGTGCGGGCGCTGCGCAACGGCACCATCGGCTGGACCCTGGCCAAGCAAAGTCTCGAACACGGCAGTGACAGGCGTGGCGAGATCGGCGCCATCGAGAGCGGCGAAGCCAATGCACGCGACGTCGCCTACCGCGCCGGCGTACGGCACATCGGGCTTGAGGAAACGGCGGCGCTGCAGGCGCAACCCGATCGGACGCTGTACCGCTTCGACGTCCGCTCCGAAGAGGAATATGCGGCCGGCCACCTCGCGGGCTTTCGCCATTATGCCGGCGGGCAGTTGGTACAGGAGATCGACATGGCGGCCCCAGTGCGCGGCGCCCGCATCGTACTGACGGATGATAGAAGCGTCCGCGCCGACATGACCGCGTCCTGGCTCGCGCAGATGGGCTGGGAAACTTACGTGCTCGAAGGCGGTTATGACGGCGCGCTGGAGGTTGGTTCGCCGCTGGCCATCCCAAAGCCGGACCCGTCACACCGCTATCGCCGTCCCTATGAGGGCACCGATGTCAAGGAAAGCGCGATGCAAGCCTATCTCGATTGGGAATACGGCCTCGTCGAACAGCTCCGCCGCGATGGCACGCACGGATTCTTCGTCATTTGAGCGGACTTGTCTCGCCGCAGCTCGAAGAGCGAAGGCGGAAGCGATACCCATCATTCATCCGCGCCGAGACTGACCAATTTCTCCGCCGAATAATTCTCGCCGATCGACAGCGCGCAAATCCGCGAAAGCTGTACATAAGAAAGGCCGGTCTCCTCTGCCCATTCGTTGAACTGCGCCTGCACTTTCGCGAGATCGCGCTTGGAGGTAACTGTCTCCGCAATGTCGAGCCCGGCATCGCGCAGGCACAGCACTACGTCTCTAGAGGTGACGAATCCGTCCCAGCCGAGGAAACGCAGCATCATCTGCCCGGTATTGCCGCCGAGCCGGCTGCCGCGCTTGGCCAGCAATTCCAGCAATCCGGCCTGGTCCGACGACGGCCAATCCGCCAGGAACTTGCCGAAGCTACCGTGCTCCTTCGCAACGTCACGGACGAAACCGGCATTGGCGCGCACCGACATGATCTTGGCGCCGTTGCGCACGATGCGGATGTCCTTCATCAGGCCGTCCCAGAAATCATCCGGCTGCAGCGTCAGCGGCCCAGGTTTGAAGCCGAGAAACGCCTTCTCGAATCCCGGCCATTTGCTCTCGATCACGCTCCAGGCAAAGCCCGCGCAGAACACTCGCTTGGTCATTTCGGCGAGAATCTGGTCGTCGCCGAGCTTGGCGAGCGCTTTCGGGTCCGGCTTGGCCGGCAGCAGCTTGGCGAGTGCCTTCGGCCCGCCCTTGCGCTTCTCGGCGCGGACCCGGATGGTCTTGAACGCGGTCACGGTGCACGGCCCCTTCGAATGATGGCTAAGTTGAAAACCACGGCTGAAATACCCGGAAAGCCGTAGTGTAGCGGATCGTCCCGGAATTCCCAGCCGGCAGCGTGGAAGGTTAACCGTCGCAGAAGTGATCGGCTGATCTGCAAAGAATGGATGGCGTCCTGGCTGGATTTCGCCTAAAGCATCCCCACCTCATTCAAATCCGTCAGGCCGTGCGGCTGCGCGTCGTCAATGCGCAGCTTTTTAAGTCATTTCGGTTCGAGGCGCCCTTTTCATTTTCCCGGCCGACAGTGCCAACCAAGGTCTGACATCTCGTGACATCACTGCCCGCAAATGCGCCGCTCGCCCGAGCTTTGGCGGAACGCAACTATGATCGGCTGACGCCGGTGCAGACGGCGGTGCTGGCCGACGATGCTGATGGCCGTGACCTGCTCGTTTCCGCGCAAACCGGCTCCGGCAAAACGGTCGCCTATGGACTGGCGATTGGAACGAACCTGCTGGATGGCGCCGAACGATTCGAGCGGGCTGTCGCGCCCCTTGCATTGATTGTCGCGCCGACCCGCGAGCTTGCGCTTCAGGTGCACCGCGAACTCGGCTGGCTCTATCAGCATGCGGGCGGGCGCGTGGTTTCCTGCGTCGGCGGCATGGATCCGCGCCGCGAGCAGCGCGAACTGGCCGCGGGCGCCCATATCGTGGTCGGCACGCCGGGGCGACTCTGCGATCACTTGCGGCGCGGCCGGCTCGACGTTTCGGTATTGAAGGCGATCGTGCTCGACGAGGCTGACGAGATGCTCGATCTCGGCTTCCGTGAGGACATGGAATTCATCCTGCAGGCCACGCCGGACGACCGCCGCACGCTGCTGTTCTCGGCGACCTTACCGCCCGGCATCGTCGCGCTGGCAAAGGAATATCAGCAGGATGCCTTCCGTGTCGAAGTCGCGGGCGACGAAGGCGGCCATGCCGACATCGAATACCGCGCCATCCGGATCGCCGCGGGCGATGTCGACCATGCCGTCGTCAATCTCCTCCGTTACTTCGAATCGCCGGGCACGCTCGTGTTCTGCAATACGCGCGAGGCCGTGCGGCATCTGCAGGCAACGCTGTTGGAGCGCGGCTTCTCGGTGGTGGCGTTGTCGGGGGAGTTGACCCAGAACGAGCGCACGCTGGCGCTGCAAGCCTTGCGCGACGGCCGTGCCCGCGCTTGCGTTGCGACCGACGTTGCCGCGCGCGGCATCGATTTGCCGAACCTCGACCTCGTCATCCACGCCGATCTACCGAACGATCCGGAAGTCATGCAGCATCGCTCCGGCCGCACCGGGCGCGCCGGTCGCAAGGGTGTCAGTATATTGCTGGTGCCGCCGGCGCGGCGGCGTCGTGCGGACATGCTGCTCAAGCTGGCCGGCATCGACGCAGCCTGGGGCCTGGCGCCGCAGCCGGATGAAATCCGCAAGCTCGATCAGGAGCGGTTGCTGCGGGACGAGCTGTTCGTGGCTGAGACGACGCCCGACGATCTGGCGCTCGCGCAGGCGCTTCTGGCGGAACGGTCGGCGGAAGAGGTTGCGGCGGCACTGGCGCGGCTCTATCGCGCGCGATTGCCTTCTCCCGAGGACATCGTCGATCCCGGCGAGGAGCGCGTCAAATCTCGTGCCGAGCGCGCCCGCGAGCGGGCCGATCGCGAGGCTGGAAGGGGAGTGAAGCCAACGAAATCCTCGACGCGCCACCGCATGGCGGAGGACGCCGTGTGGTTCAGCGCCGCGATCGGACGCCGGAAGAACGCGGAAGCGCGTTGGCTGCTGCCGATGTTGTGCCGCCGCGGCAGTATCAAAAAGGAAGATATCGGCACCATCCGTATTCTCGACACCGTCACCGAGTTCGAGATTTCCGCGCGCGTCGCCGGCCGTTTCGCTGCGCGAATCCGCCGTCCCGACAAGGAAGACAGCATTCGCATCGAGGCGATGAAAAGTACCCCGTCGCGCGAAGAAGCTCGCGAGCAGGAATGGACACCGAAGCCGCACGGCAAAAACGCAAAGAACCCTGACCGGGCAGGGTTTGACAAGGAAATGCATTACGATAGGAAGAAGCCGCATCGGGACAAGTTGGCCCACGCCGGTAAACCGCGGCGCGAACGCGAAGCCCCCGCGGCGCCTGCATTCGATAAGAAGAAAAAGAAGAAGTTTCGCGGCTGACCGGCATGACCCAGACCTCGACGGCCCCACCGCGGCTTGCGCACGGATGACGTCAGCGCGCCGGGCCTAAAGCGAGCCTCAAGGCTTCGTCAAGCTTCCTCACGTCCATTTGTCTCGCGCGACGAAACTCCTGTGAAATATTTCACAGGCCTTTTTCGCGCCCGCTGACATTTTGCCCGCGCGAAACCCACACACCAGCACGCGGGGCATCAGCGATGCATACTCACTCCGTTGAAGACGAGCCCACGCAGCGAGCGAAGCATACCGGGTTCTTTGCGCGTATCCTCGAAGCGCTTCATCGCTCGCGGCGCCGCGACGCAATCCGGGTGCTGCGCCGCTACCGTCGTCTGATTGCCGGCCAGGCTCAGGTTCGTCCCGCGAAGCCCCCGCCGCAATCTTGCCAAACCGCAAAGAGCAACCGCAATGCCCACGGAAATGGCGCGCCCGTCCGCGCCGATCGCAAGGCGCAGCGGGGCGCCGGCACTCGATTCGCGTAACGGAGCGCCGCCAAGCTTCGCTTCGCTCGCCGGCATTCCATCCTCGTCATGGTCCTCCATGTCGCCGGTACCGCCATGCTCGACCGCTCACGGCGGGTTCCCGGCGAGGCATTATTGCATTCCGGAACATCATGAGGTTGGCTTTCGCCGGACCATTCTTGTGCTATTGCTGCTGTCAGGCGCTTCGCTCGCTTTGGCCTGATTTGTGTCATCATGGCCGAAGGTTGCGACGCCTCAAGAATCCTTCAGCATTGGCCGAAAGAATCATGACCGCACCTGAGCGCAACGCTTCCGTCTCGATTGATCCCGTAAAGCTCGACCGCCTCGCCGAAGTCGCGGTCAAGGTCGGCTTGCGGCTGCAGCCGGGGCAGGACCTGCTGCTGACCGCGCCTTCGGTCGCGCTGCCGCTGGTGCGCCGGATTGCCGTACATGCCTACAAGGCCGGCGCGGGTTTGGTGACCCCATTGCTGTCGGACGAGGCGATCACGCTGGCGCGCTACCGCTACGGCCACGAGGCCGGTTTCGATCGTGCCGCCAACTGGCTCTATGAGGGCATGGCGAAGGCGTTCGGCGCCAACACCGCGCGGTTGGCCATCGTCGGCGACAATCCGATGCTGCTGTCGGGCGAGGACCCGGTGAAGGTGGCGCGGGCCAGCAAGGCCAATTCGATCGCCTATCAGCCGGCGCTGGAGAAGATCGTCAATTTCGATACCAACTGGAACATCATCGCCTATCCGAGTCCGTCCTGGGCCAAGCAGGTTTTCCCTGACGTCCCCGAGGACATCGCGGTGGCAAAACTGGCGGATGCGATCTTTGCGGCGTCCCGCGTCGATCGGGATGGCGCCGTCGCCGCCTGGGAAAAACACAACGCCGTGCTGCGCGAGCGCACCGAATGGCTGAACGGCCAGCGCTTCCACGCGCTGAAATATTCCGGCCCGGGCACCGATCTGACGATCGGTCTTGCCGATGGCCACGAATGGGAGGGCGGCGCCTCGACCGCGAAGAACGGCATTACCTGCAATGCCAACATCCCGACCGAGGAAGTCTTCACCACGCCGCATTGCCGGCGCGTCAGCGGCCATGTCGTCTCCTCCAAGCCGCTGTCCTATCAGGGCACGCTGATCGACAACATCGCGGTCAGGTTCGAGGAAGGCCGCATCGTCGAGGCAAAGGCCTCACGCGGCGAAGAGGTGCTCAAGAAGGTGCTCGACACCGACGAGGGCGCGGCGCGCCTCGGCGAAGTGGCGCTGGTGCCGCATTCCTCGCCGATCTCGAAAAGCGGGCTGCTATTCTTCAACACGCTGTTCGACGAGAACGCCGCCTCCCATATCGCGCTCGGGCAGTGCTACTCGAAATGCTTCGTGGGCGGTGACAAGCTGACGCCGGAGCAGATTGCGGCCCAAGGCGGCAACAAGAGCCTCATTCATATCGACTGGATGATCGGATCGGCCGAAACCGACATCGACGGCATTCACGCCGACGGAAGCCGCGTGCCGGTATTCCGCAAGGGCGAGTGGGCGTAGCGAACGGTTTATCTCGGTCGCGATCGGTCGAGCTCGAGCTTGTAGAAGTCGATCGCCGTCTTCGAGAACAGCGCGGTCTTCTCGTTTTCGCTGTGTTGCGCGGCGATACGCTTGAAGGCGTTGAAGATAACCTGATAGCTGCACTGGCCCTTGTCGGGCGGAAAATTGCTTTCGAACATGCATCGATCGGGTCCAAAGGCCTCGATGCAGGTTTCGATATAGGGACGCCACGCGGCGGCGGCCTGTTCGGAGGACGGCGGCTTCGGGCGCAGGTGAAAGTCGTAGCCGAGCAGGCACATCGCAAGCCCACCGAGTTTGACCACGACATTCGAACATTTGGCGATTTCCTGGATCGAGGCCTTCCATTCCGGGAACACTTCCTCGCGCCTGCCGGAAAAACGGCCGATGCCGACCGGGCCGCCGCAGTGATCCAGCACAATCCGGGTCTCGGGAAAGGCGCGGGCGAGATCGGTAAGTTCGCCGATCTGCGGATGAAACAGCCAGGCGTCGAAGCTCAGGCCCAATGGCGCGAGGCAGGCAAAGCCTTTGCGGAACGTATTGTCGAGCAACAGCCCCTGCGGCCGTGTCGCATACATGCCGGCGACGCTGGGATCTGCATCCCAGGCCGAGGAATGGCGGATGCCGCGGAAGCGGCCGTTGCCGGCGGCGATCTCCGCTTCCAGCACGCCCTTCGCGCCTTCGCCGAGCAGCAGGTTGACGTGGCTGACGATGCCGGCGCAGATCGCAGCCTTGCCGTAACCTCCGCTCGCCGCCATCGCCGCTACGCCATTGGCGAACTCGACTTCGCCGACGGGGCGGAACGCTTCCGGCCCGTGCGCGCGGTACATCGAGCGGCAATCGACATAAACTGTCGCGATGATGTTGTGGCCGGAGGCGATATCGGCTGCCATCTCCTCGATCATGTAGCGCAGGCCGCCGCGGTCCCAGAGATGGTGATGCGGGTCGACGATCGGACGGGCGGGATCGATGATCTCCTCGGTGTGTTGCGCCAGCCAGTCTTCGCGGGGATCGGCATAGAGCCCGCTTCTGGAGGCGGGTGCAGTGCTGGCCATGGACGTCGCTCCCTTGATTGTTGTTGCCCGTCATTGCTCCCCGTTGGCTCGCAATGACGGTGGTGAGCATTGCTACCGCTGGATCACACCCCCTCCAGAATGATCACCGTCGGCGTGCCCGGCAACGTGTCGCGCGAAATCTTCAGGGTCCGCTCGGTCCGCTGGTCGATTTGGAATTGCTGGCCGATCAGCCGCATGAATTCGTCGAGCGGTGTGGCGAAGCGGTGCATCGGCAGCACGATCGAGGAGCGCAGCCGCTTGGTGATCTCGGACACGCCATCGAGCGACATCGTATAGGTGCCGTCGATCGGCACCATCACGATGTCGAGCCGGCCGATCGCAGCGAAATGCGTCTCGTCGAGCTTGTGATGCAGATGGCCGAGATGGCCGATGCAGAGCCCCGCGACTTCGAAGATGAAGATCGAGTTGCCGTCCTTGATCATGCCGCCGCCGGAGCCCTCGCCATAGTAGCGGCGGATGTCGGTCGGCACGTTGCGAATATACACATCGTCGACGCGTGTTGAGATATGCGCCGCCTGTCCGTTCTCGCCCCAGCCATGCAGGACGTGCGGAATTTTTGGATCGGGAAACAGCGTGTAGTGCGTCGAGTGCGCGCGGTTCATCGTGACGACGTCGGGAAGGCGCCCGGTCCGGTAGGCGCCGTTGAAGTCGGTCGCGATCCGCACCCCGCCGGGCGTATCGATGTAATAGGTGGAATGCCCGACATAAGTAATAGCGACCTCTTCGGCCTTTGCGGCGGTACGACGCAGGCTGACCGGCACCGCGCGGGGCGGCGCGTTTGCCATCGCGAGGCACTCGCTGCGCAGTGGTTGTTGGGCGGTCGCCGGGACAATCAGCGAACCGAGGAACGCAAGGGCAACAGCAAGGGATCGCAACATGGCATGACCCATCCACCGGTGAAGGCTGCGGGCGATACTCTATCGCCGAATTCTGGAAACGTCATGATGGCATTCGCGCACGGCAGTGCGCCGGATTTGCTTCATCGGGGACGGGCTATGCCATATTGTAAGAAACAACCAGGGAGTTCGCCGTGACTGAAGAGACCGCCGCCCCGGCCCAGCGTGCCCCGTCATCGAAGCGGCTGGAGCCATTGCGCCAGATCGATGCCGGCGTTCTCAGCATCGCCTATTACGAAGCGGGCCCGGCGGATGGCCCCGCCGTGATGCTGATGCACGGCTTTCCTTATGATATTCACTCCTATGTCGACGTCGCGCCGCAACTGGCCGCCCAAGGCTGCCGCGTCATTGTTCCCTATCTGCGCGGCTATGGTCCGACCCGGTTTCGCGACGCTGTAACGCCGCGCTCGGGCGAGCAGGCCGCGGTTGGCGCCGACATGATGGCGCTGATGGATGCTCTCGACATAAGCCGCGCGGTGTTTGCGGGCTACGACTGGGGTGGCCGTGCGGCCTGCGTCGGCGCGGCGTTATGGCCGGAGCGCTGCATCGGGCTGGTCTGCGTCAATTCCTATCTGATCCAGGATATTGCCAACGCCATGGTGCCAATGCGCCCCGAACGCGAGGTGGCGCTGTGGTACCAATATTACTTCCAGCTCGAGCGTGGCCGCGCCGGCCTGGCCGCCGACCGGTGCGAGATCGCCAGGATATTGTGGACGCAATGGTCGCCGAACTGGTCGTTCGACGATGCCTGCTTCGAGCGGACTGCAGTCGCTCACGACAATCCCGATTACGTCGATGTGGTGATCCACAGTTATCGCCACCGCTTCGGTCTGGCTGAAGGCGATCCGCAATATGCCGACATCCAGCTCAGGCTGGCGGCGCTGCCTCCCATCACCGTGCCGTCAATCACGCTGGACGGCGCTGCAGATGGTGTTGCACCTGCGAGCGACGGCACCGCCAGCGCGTCGAAATTCACCGGCCGCCGCGTCCATCGCGTGGTGCCGCGCGTCGGGCACAATCTGCCGCAGGAAGCGCCGGAAGCCTTTGCTGCGGCTGTGATGGAGCTGGTTCGCGGATAAGTCGACTTTGCCGCATGGCAAGCGCGTGCGTACGCATTTCGAAAAGATCGGCACCCGCACGATGATGCTGCAGAAGGCCGAGATGATCCCGTTCATTGAGAAGGAGACCAAACGCTGGACGTGATCGAGCGGGCGGGGTTGGAGAAGTAGGAGTGAAGCAGCCTATGGTTTACGTTGACCTGCCCAGCCTAAAGCGGCTGCTTCGTTGATCTCGTCGATCGATAGGGAGGGAACTACCTTCCCTTCTCAGAAGACCGAAAGCGTCTGAAATGCTTCCCTTGGGTTGAAGGGCCTGGATCGCGATACGGCCGTCGGAAAGCTTCTCGATACTAACTTGCTGACCGCACTGAACGCCAAGGTGCTCGAGCAAATCCTTGCCGAGCGCAATTTGTCCTTCCGCCGAAACGATAAGCGTAGCCATGGCGATCACGCCTTTTCTAGTTTCCCGAAGACACCTACCACAAACGACCAACGTTGTCTGCTAGTCCCGCCGCGGGCTGATCTTCCACGTCGCAGCGAGAATGGCCGCAGTGATCGCCCCGCTGAGCACGGCGGCAACCGGGATCGTGACGGCAAGGGCTGACGTCGCGGCCCAGCCGATCGAGCAGAAGGCTTCTGCGAAGGTTGCCAGCCGCGACGAAGTCTGGCGGCGGCGGAACTGGCTGCGTTTGGCTTGCACCCGGAACCAGAGCTGGATCGCGGCGGCGGAGACGGTCGCGACGATGACGCCGAGCGCGGTGACGATTGCCTGCGTCACGGAGGCAAACGCAAGGGCTGCGATCAGCGGCGTGAAGATGGCGCCGATGGCGATCAGCACGACTTCGACCTTGGCGCGGATCACACGCGATGGCGGCAGCGGTGCGGTCGCGACCAGGTCGGCGGCATCTTCTCCCGATATCGTCAGCCAGGCGAGGCCGCCGGCAAGCTGGCCCGCCGCCATCACGATCACGGGGGTGATCAGCACGATCGCATCCGAGCTTTCGGAAAAGCTTCGCCACAGCATCAGGGCCGGCGGCACCAGATACAGCAGTTGCATCAGGCTTTGCGACAACAGCCACGGGTCGCGCCGCAGCAGCAGGAATTCCTTGGTGCGCAGCGCCCGTTGCCGCGAGTCGCCGCGAAATGCCGTCGCGCGCGGCCCGCGACGGACAGCGCGCGCGGTTGCGGCGACACGGACGACGGTATCGGCAAATCGCGGCGAAAAGACCGCCATCACGGCGCAGAGCAGCAGGAGCCCGCCGGCCAGAAGCCACGACAGCACCATGCCGTCGCCGATCGCCGCGCGCGCGGGCCACCACAGGGGACTGTCGAGATCAGGCGCGTAGGCCGAAGCGGCGTCGGAGGTCAGCACCGCGAACCGAGACAACGTACCGTAGGAAAGGATCGCCGCGACCTGGAGCGCGATGACGAAACCGGCGCCGATGACGGCCGCCACGATCTGCGCGACGAGGCGGGTGCGGCTCGGGCCGATCAGCCTGAACAGCAGCACCGTGATCGCGATTGCGACGGCCGCAGCCGAAAGGCCGATGGCGACGACGACGCCGAACGCCGAGAGCCAGCGCGCACCGCCCCCGATCACGAGAACGTCGACAAAGGGTGTCGACAGCAGCAGGGCCATCCCGATGACCGATAGCGCGATCGCTGCTATCCGCACCGAGAACACGTTGGCGAGGTTGGCCGGCGACGACATCAGGAGGTCGAGATCGGCGCGGGCGTAGAATACCCGCGTGACGGATTCGATCGCCTGCGACAGCATCAAGGCCCAGGCGAGAAAGATGGTCGCGGTGATGACGATCAACTCGGGCTTGCCGAGCGGCGCCTGCAAATCCGCAAAGCGGCCGATCACGGCATAGGCCGGCAAATGCATGATGGCCGCGAATACGACCAGGGCGATGATGGCGCGCTTCCGTTTTCCCCGGCTGCCGGTCATCATGGCCAGCCATTCGCGCCATGCCAGGCGGATTTCGTGGCGGGCAAACCAGGTGAGCGCAGCGGCCGAGCTCATGCGGCCGCTGCGTCGGCGTCGACGAGGGCGATAAACATGTCTTCGAGGCTGGTGTCGCCGCGGCCGTTCTGCTGGCGCAGCTCGCTGAGCGTACCCTCGGCCACCAGCCGTCCCGCGGCGATGACGCCGATCCGGTCGGCCATCCGCTCGGCGACTTCGAGAATATGCGTCGTCATGATCACGGTGCAGCCGGAGCGGACGCGCTCTTGCAGCAATCCCTTGACGTGGCGCGCCGACAGCGCGTCTAGCCCGGTCAGCGGCTCGTCCAGGATGATCAGGCGGGGATCGTGAACCAGTGCGCCGGCCAGCGCCACCTTCTGGCGCATGCCCTTGGAAAATCCCTCGCAGCGTTCGTGCAGATGCGGCTCGAGGCCAAGCGACGCCAAAAGCTGGTGAGCGGAAACTTCGGAAACCGCGGGATCGATGCCCCAGAGGCCGGCGACGAATTCGAGATATTCCAGCGGCGCCAGCTTGTCGTAGATCATCGGCTCGTCGGAAACCCAGGCCGTGATCTGCTTGGCGGCGACGGGATCGGCGAGCGCATCGATGCCCAATATGGAGACCGAACCGGCGTCGGGCTTGAGCAGACCGGCGACCATGCGCAAGGTCGTGGTCTTGCCGGCGCCGTTGGGGCCGAGCAGGGCATAGAACTCGCCGGTGCGAACGGTGAGGTCGAGTGCATCGACCGCCGGGCGGTCAAAACGCTTCGTTAACCCTCGCACCTCGAGCGCCGATACATCCGCGTTCATGATTTCCGAACGGTCCAGTTGTTTGTCGTGGACCATGAACCGAAGAACTTTCGGCGCGGTGAATCTGGTGGACCAAAACGCGCCGACCCCCGCAACTTCCCGGGCTGCGGCATTTGTCCGCAATTGTTAACGGCGCTGCTCGCAGCGCTTTGTTGACAGCGGTCGGTGCTTTGGGCTCAATGCGACGGGACATATGCGGCTGCAGGCATTGTGGATGCTTGGCAGCGTGTAGACACAAGATGCGAAAGAGGCGATCGACAGAATCGTCCGGCATCGGGGAGGGATATGATGCTGGACTTCGTTCAGCAGCTGGTGAGTGGCATCGCGCTCGGCTGCGTCTATGGCCTGATCGCGCTCGGCTTTGTGCTCATTTACAAGGCAACCGAGGTCGTCAATTTCGCCCAGGGCGATTTGATGATGCTGGGCGGATTCTTCGCCTTCACATTCATCGGCATGCTCGGTCTTAATTATTGGCTCGGGTTCGCCGGCGCGGTGGCGGCGATGGCGCTGTTCGGCATGCTGGCTGAACGCGTCGTGGTGCGTCCGATCCTCGGTTATCCGCAGTTTTCCATCATCATGGCAACGATCGGGCTCGGATATTTCCTGCGCTCCGTTGTTGGCATGATTTGGGGCACCGACGATTTCAAGATCGAGACGCCGTTCAGCGACGGCGTATTGCGGATCGGCTCGCTGGTGCTGGCCTACGACAAGCTCTCGGTGATCGCCGCGACCATCATCCTTTGCGCGCTGCTGTATCTGTTCTTCAACCGCACCACGCTCGGCACCGCGATGCGCGCCAGCTCGGAGAACATGCTGGCTGCCTACTACATGGGCATTCCGGTCAAGCGCGTGGTCTCGATCGTTTGGGCAATCGCTGCAGCGGTCGCGACCGCTGCCGGCGTGCTGCTCGCGCCGATCACCTTCATTCACTCCAATGTCGGACTGGTGCTGGGCCTGAAAGCATTTCCCGCCGCCGTGCTCGGCGGCTTCGGCTCGATTCCGGGTGCCGTGGTCGGCGGCGTGCTGATCGGCGTGATCGAGAGCATGGCCGGCTTCTACCTGCCGCAGGGCTGGAAGGACGTCGCGCCCTACATCGTCCTTCTGGTGGTGCTGCTGCTCAAGCCCGAAGGCCTGTTCGGTGTTCACATGCGGAAGAAGGTCTAATGCGTTTTCTCTTCAAGACGGATTACGAAGACGACATCAAACTGGTCCCGCACAGCGGCTACATCGTTTCCTACGGTATCCTGCTGGCGTTTCTCCTGATCGCGCCCTTCGTGCTTTCCAGCTACCTCGTCAGCCAACTGGTGTTCGTCTGCATCTATGCGACGGTTGGCGTGGGACTGATGATTCTCACCGGCTTCACCGGGCAGGCCTCGCTTGGGCACGCCGCCTTTCTGGCGATCGGCGCCTACACGGCGGCCTATCTGCAGCAGTTCAACGTGCCGTTTCCGGTCTACTTCCTGGCCGGCGGCCTGTTGACCGGCGTGGTCGGTGCGCTGGTCGGATTTCCGGCGCTGCGGCTGACGGGCATTTATCTCGTCATCGCGACGATTTCCTTTGCCTTCATCGTCGAAGAAATTCTGGCTCGCTGGGAGACGGTAACCCATGGCAATGAGGGCATGCGGGTCAAGACGCTGAGCCTGTTCGGGCAGGCGGTGCCGCAAAACGGCCCGACCTTCTACTATCTTTGTCTTGCCATACTGATCCTCACCATCGTCGGTACGCTCAATCTGCTGCGCTCGCCGACAGGACGCGCCTTCGTCGCGATCCGCGACAGCGAAACCGCGGCGCGCAGCATGGGCGTCAACGTGTCGCTCTACAAGGTGAAGTCGTTTGCGATCAGCGCGGCGATCACGGGGCTCGCCGGCGTGCTGTTCGCGCACAAGCTCTCCTTTATCTCGCCGGAAATGTTCACGCTGCAGCTCTCGATCGAGTTCATCATCGTGATCCTGATCGGCGGCACGTTCAGCCTGCACGGCGCGGTGCTCGGCGCGATCTTCCTGGTCATGATCGACCCGTTCCTGACGTACCTGAAGGATGACCTGCCCGGCATCATCGCCGGCATTGCCGCAACCTTTGGTGCCGATAGCATCACCGCAGGGAAAATTCACGGCAACGTCGCCGCCATTGCCTCCGCCAACGGCCTGAAGGGTGCCATTTACGGGGTGATCATCGTGCTGTTCGTGCTGTTCGAGCCGCTTGGGCTTTACGGCCGCTGGCTGAAGATAAAGCTCTTCTTCCAGCTCTTCCCGCTCTACAAGCGCGCCACCTTCAAGCGTCAGAAGATCTACGTCAAATCGGAGCGGAACCGATGAGCTATTTCCGTGCGGAAAACCTCTCTCTGCACTTCGGCGGCCTGAAGGCGGTCGATTCCGTCAGCTTCGCGGTGGAGAAGGGCGAGATCCTCTCGATCATCGGTCCGAACGGCGCCGGCAAGAGTTCGATCTTCAACCTGATCTCGCGCATCTACCCGCCCACGTCAGGCAAGATCTTCTTCGAGGACCAGGATATTACGCAGCAGCCGGCCTACGAAATTGCAGGGCTTGGCATCGCCCGCACCTTCCAGAACATCGAATTGTTCCAGAATGCGACCATGCTGAGCAATCTCTTGATCGGCCGCCACCGCCACTCCACCACGCGGCTCTGGCAGGAGCTGTTGTTCCTGCCGAGCGTGCGCGCCGGCGAAAAGATGCATCGCCGCCGCGTCGAGCAGGTGATCGAATTTCTCGATCTCGAAGCCTATCGCGACAAGCTGATCTCGGGGTTGCCGTACGGCGTCCGCAAGGTGATCGAACTGGCGCGCGCGCTGTGCTCCGAGCCGAAGCTGATCCTGCTGGACGAACCGTCGTCGGGGCTCAATGTCGAGGAGACCGAGGACATGTCGTTCTGGATCCGCGACATGAAGACCGAGCTTGGCATCACCGTGCTGATGGTCGAGCACGACATGACGCTGGTCAATCGCGTCTCCGACCGCGTGATCGCGCTCAACTACGGCCGCGTGCTCGCGATGGGCTCGCCGTCCGAGGTGCAGCGCCATCCCGACGTCGTCGCTGCCTATCTCGGCGCATGAGGATGATGCCATGAGCGCTTCCGACATCATCCTCAAGCTCAGCAATATCGAGAGCTATTACGGACCGATCATGGCCATCCGCGGCATCAGCCTGGAGGTGCCGCGCGGCCACATCGTCACCCTGCTGGGCGCCAACGGCGCCGGCAAGACCACCGTGCTCAAGACCATCTCCGGCATTCTCGATCCGCAAAAGGGTTCGATCGAATTTCTCGGCAAGCCGATCCAGCGCATGGAGGCCGACAAGATTGTCCGGCTGGGCTTAAGCCATGTGCCGGAGGGACGCGAGGTGTTCCCGTTCCTTTCGGTGCGCGAAAACCTGATGATGGGTGCCTATCCGCGTAAGGATCGCGCCGGAGTCGCCGAGGATCTCGACCGCGTCTACGGCTATTTCCCGCGGCTGAAGGAGCGCATCAATCAGCCGGCCGGGCAGCTTTCCGGCGGTGAGCAGCAGATGCTGGCGATCGGGCGGGCGCTGATGAACCGGCCGACCCTTCTACTTTTGGACGAGCCCTCGCTCGGCCTGTCGCCGATCCTGGTGAAGGAGATCTTCACCATCATCAAGCGCGTCAACGAGGAGCAGGGCATGTCGATCCTGCTGGTCGAGCAGAACGCCAAAGTGGCGCTGGAGACGGCGCATTACGGCTATGTGCTGGAGATCGGCCGGGTCGTGATGAACGACACTTGCGAGCGGCTGATGAATTCAAAGGACATCCAGGAATTCTATCTCGGCGCCAAGGAAGAGGGCGCCCGCGGCGAACGGCGCTGGAAAAAGAAGAAGACGTGGCGTTAGAAAACTTGCTTGGCGTTAGAAGATCTGGCGTTAACCGTCTCAGTCAAAAGCATGGCGTTTAGAACGCGTTAGAGCTAAATTCGAGCCCTGCTTCGAAAAGCAAGACCGGTCCAATACCGGCACCGGAAGCAGGCGACACAGGGAGGAAAAAGGCATGGCCAGACCGGCAGTGCTGACGGTCGCCGACACGATCGCGAAGAGCTTCTTGCTGTCCGTGGAAACACGCGGCGACCGGCCGGCGATCCGCGAAAAGAAGTTCGGTATCTGGCAGCCGACCAGTTGGCGCGAGTGGCTGCAGATCTCAAAGGATGTCGCGTTCGGCCTGCATGCCAGCGGCTTCCGGCCCGGAGACGTCGCCTCGATCATTGCGAACGCGGTGCCGGAATGGGTGTATGCCGACATGGGCATCCTCTGCGCCGGCGGCGTTTCGTCCGGCATCTACCCGACCGACTCATCGTCGCAGGTCGAGTATCTGATCAACGATTCCTCCACAAAAGTGATCTTCGCGGAAGATGAGGAGCAGCTCGACAAGATCCTGACATGTCGTTCGCGCTGTCCGACATTGCAGAAGATCGTCGTGTTCGACATGGAAGGTCTTAGCGGTTTCATCGATCCGATGGTGCTGTCGCTGGCCGAGTTCATGGCGCTCGGCCGCAACCACGAGCAGGACAACGAGGCGCTGTGGGAGGAGATGATCGGAAGCCGCAGCGCGGAGGATCTCGCCATCCTCGTCTACACCTCGGGCACCACCGGACCGCCCAAGGGGGCCATGCATTCCAACCGCAGCGTGACGCATCAGATGCGCCACGCCAACGATCTGTTTCCATCGACCGATTCCGAGGAGCGGTTGGTGTTCCTGCCGCTCTGCCACGTCGCCGAGCGGATCGGCGGCTACTACATCTCGCTGGCGCTGGGGTCGGTGATGAATTTCGCCGAAAGCCCGGAAACCGTGCCGGACAATCTGCGCGAGGTTCAGCCGACTGCCTTCCTCGCGGTGCCGAGAATCTGGGAAAAGTTCTATTCCGGAATCACGATCGCGTTGAAGGACGCGACCGCGTTCCAGAACTGGATGTACCGCAACGCGCTCGCGATCGGCAACCGGATGACGGAGTACAAGCTGCAGGGCGATACGCCGCCACTGTCCTTGCGGCTGGCCAACCGCGCCGCCTATTGGCTGGTGTTCCGCAACATCCGCCGCATGCTCGGGCTCGACCGTTGCCGGCTGGCCTTTACCGGCGCAGCGCCGATCGCGCCGGATCTGATCCGGTGGTATCTCGCGCTCGGCCTCGACATGCGCGAGGTCTACGGCCAGACCGAAAATTGCGGTGTTGCGACCATCATGCCGCCCGACCGCATCAAGCTCGGTTCGGTCGGCAAGGCGGCGCCGTGGGGCGAGGTTGCGATCTCGCCGCAGGGTGAAATCCTGATCCGCGGCGATTTCCTGTTCATGGGCTATCTGAATCAGCCGGAGAAGACGGCCGAAACCATCGATGCCAAGGGATGGCTGCACACCGGCGATGTCGGCTCGATCGACAATGAGGGCTTCGTCAGGATCACCGACCGGATGAAGGACATCATCATCACCTCGGGCGGCAAGAACATCACGCCGTCGGAGATCGAGAACCAGCTAAAATTCTCGCCTTACGTTTCCGACGCCGTGGTGATCGGCGACAAGCGGCCATATTTGACCTGCCTCGTCATGATCGACCAGGAGAATGTCGAAAAGTACGCCCAGGACCACGATATCCCGTTCACCAACTATGCCAGCCTGTGCCGTGCACAGGAAATCCAGGACCTGATCCAGCGCGAGATCGAGGCCGTCAACGTCAACTTCGCGCGCGTCGAAACCATCAAGAAGTTCTACCTGATCGAGCGTCAGCTCACGCCGGAGGACGAGGAGCTGACGCCGACCATGAAGCTGAAGCGCAGTTTTGTGAACAAGCGTTACGCCGCCGAGATCGAGGCCATGTATCGCGAGAAGGCGGTGGCATAGGCGGACATTTGGGACCAAAAATATTTGAAAACGGCGAAGGACCGAGAAGGCCCCACCCTTCGCTCAACACGGGCCAAACGAAGAGGAGACTGCAATGTCGAAATCGTTCAAGGTGCTGGGCCTTGCGGTGAGCGCCCTTGCGCTGACCCAACTGCCGGCCGCAGCCCAGACCAAGGTTACCGATCAAGGCATCTCGGCCACCGAGATCGTCGTCGGCACCCATCAGGATCTGTCCGGTCCGATCAAGGTCTGGGGCGTGCCGGTTTCCAACGGCATGAAGATGGCGGTAGAAGAGATCAATGCCGCCGGCGGCATCAACGGCCGCAAGATCAAGCTGATCCTGGAGGACAGCGGCTATGATCCGAAGCGCGCCGTGCTGGCGTCGCAGAAGATGGTCGAGCGCGACAAGGTCTTCGCGATGGTCGGCCCGATGGGTTCGCCGACGGTGCTGGCGTCGCAGGATATCCTGTTCGATGCAGGCGTGCTGCAGCTATTCCCGCTGACGGCGGCAGAATTCACCTTCAAGTTCGATCCGGCGAAGCCGCAGGAAAGGCTCAAGTTCAACAACCTGCTGCCCTACGTCGAAAGCACGCGCGCCGCCGTCAAATACATGGTCGAAGCGAAGAACTTCAAGAAGCCCTGCATCATGTATCAGGACGACGAGTACGGAAAGAACGTGCTTGACGGTTTCAACCAGCAGGTCGCAGCCATGAAGCTGACGGCCGCTTCCGTCACGAGCTACAAGCGCGGCGCTTCCGACTTCAGCGCGCAGATCGCCAAGATGAAGTCCGACGGCTGCGATGTGGTCGTGCTCGGCACGGTGATCCGCGAAACCATCGGCGCGATGGGCGAAGCCAAGAAACTCGGCTGGGACGTCACCTTCCTCGGCGCCACGCCGACCAACGTGCTGGAAGTGCCGGCGCTCGGCAAGGAAGCGGTCGAAGGCCTGTACGCCGCGTCCGGTTTCGAAATCCCGTACGAGGACACGGCCAAGGGCAAGGTCAAGGACTGGCTCGCCAACTACAAGAAGATGTTCGGCGCGGACGCTAATACACAGGCGATCATCGGCTACAACGCCATGATGACGTTTGCGTTCTACGCCAACAAGGCGGGGAAGGATCTGACCGGCAAGAAGATGATGGATGCGCTGGAATCCGGCGAGCAGTTCCGCGACATCTTCAACTCCCCGCCGACCAAGTTCTCCAAGACCGACCATCTGGCCAACACGATTACCCAGGTCCAGCAGATCAAGAACGGCCGCTGGGTGCTGGTCAAGGAAGGCCTGATGTTCTGAGGGGCGCTTCGCTCCTACGATAATGGCTCAACGACAAAGGGCTGCGCGAGAAGATCGCGCAGCCCTTCTTATTGTGTTTATGGCCTCGATTTAGAACGCCGTCATTGCGAGGAGCGAAGCGACGACGCAACCCATCTTTCTTTGTGCCGCGAGATGGATTGCTCTCGCGGAGCCTGCCATCGGGCGCGCATTCGCGCGACCCGTTGGCTCGCAATGACGATCGCCACTACTTTTGCGGTCGGACTTCGTCACTTCGGTCTTATCGCGTCCGCCGTGCCCTGGATGAAGGCCTGTATCTTCACCACATCGGCTTCGGTCAGCTTGCCGGTGAAATCGGGCATGCCCTGATCGTGGAACGGGCCCTTGAACACGAAGTTCCTCAGGTTCTCGATGGTCTCCTTGGAGACATAGCCGAGATTCCTGACATTGCCGCCCTTGTCGACGCCGGGCACGCCATGACACTGGGCGCAGGCGGTGACGTAGAGTGCAGTGCCTTCGGGCACGTCCTTGGGATCGTACTTGACGCCGGCGAGCAGACCTTCGGTCTGGTACTTCACGAAGGCCGGCGGTGGCGCTTTGCCATCGATCGCGAAGGTATAGACCGTGCCGGGGCTCTGCAGTTCGGTGGCTCGCGCGGCAATCCCGAACACGCCGCCCCAGCCGACCGCGATCGAGACATACTGCTTGCCGTCGATCAGGTAGGTCGAGGCGGCCGCAACCACGCCGGTACCGACCGGCGTCTCCCAGAGTTTTTCGCCCGTCGTGGCGTTATAGGCGATGAAGCGGCCGTCCGCGGTGCCCTGGAAAACCAGGTTACCCGCGGTGGTGAGCGTGCCGCCGTTCCACGGCGCCACATATTCCGCGCGCCAGGCTTCCTTCTGCTTTACCGGATCCCAGGCTAGCAGCCGGCCGAACGGCGGGCTCTTCGGCGGCGTCGCATTGAGCATGAAGCCTAAGTTCCAGCCAGCCGCGGAAGCAAACTTGCCGGGCTCCTGCACGTTGAATTTCACTGACTTTTCCGGAGTGAGGTTCACCGGAATGTTCTGCGCCGGCAGATAGACGAGCCCGGTCTGCGGATTGAACGACATCGGATGCCAGTTATGGGCGCCGTACGGACCCGGGATGCTGTCGTACGGCTCCTTGCCGCGCGCCTGCGGCACTTCGATCGGGCGGCCATTGGCATCGTAACCCGTCGCCCAGTTCACATCGACGAAGTTCTTCGCCGAGATAAACTTGCCATTCGTGCGGTCGACGACGAAGAAGAAGCCGTTCTTCGGCGCATGCAGGATGACTTTACGCGGTGCGCCATCAATGGTGAGGTCGGCCAGGATCATCGGCTGGGTGGCCGTGTAATCCCAATGATCGCCGGGATTTTCCTGATAGTGCCAGACATACTGTCCGGTGTCGGCGTTCAAGGCCACCAGCGACGACAGATACAGATTGTCGCCGCCGCCGGGGCTGCGGACGTGACGATTCCAGGGCGAACCGTTGCCGGTGCCGATATAAACGAGGTTCAGGTCGGGATCGAAGGTGATGGTGTCCCAGACGGTGCCGCCGCCGCCGTAGACCCAGTATTTGCCGGAAGGATCCCAGGTCGAGGCCGCGCGCGCCATCGATTCATCTTCGAACGGCTTCGAGGGATCGCCGGGCACGGTGTACCACCGCCACGCCTGGTTGCCGGTCTCTGCGTCGTAGGCGGTAATGTAGCCGCGGGCGCCGTATTCCGCGCCGCCATTGCCGATCACGACCTTGCCGTTGAACACGCGCGGCGCGCCGGTGATGGTGTAGGAAAATTCCTTGTTGTCGACGGTATTCCTTTCCCAGACCACCTTGCCGGTTACGGCATCGAGCGCGATCAGCCGCCCGTCATAGACGCCGACGAACACCTTGCCTTTCCAGAGCGCAACGCCGCGATTGACGACGTCGCAGCAGCCTTTGTAGCCCTTCGTGCGGTCGACCTTCGGATCGTACGTCCAGAGCCGCTTGCCGGTGCGGGCATCGATGGCGTGCACCACGCTCCAGGATGCGGTCTGGTACATGACGCCGTCGACAACGACCGGCGTCGCCTCGACGCCGCGGGAGGATTCCAGCGGATAAGTCCAGACCAGGCCGAGCTTCTTCACGTTGTCGGCGTTGATCTGGTTGAGCTTGGAAAAGCGCGTCTCGGCGTAGTCGAGGCCGATGGTCGGCCAGTCGTTCGAGGTCGCGGTGTTGGCCTTGATCGAAGCGCCGTCGACCGCCGAGGTAACCGCCTTGATGTGCTCGGGCGATCCCTTGGCGGGTGTCTGCGCAAGGGCTGCGCTGCAGCCCAGCGTCAGGCCCAGCCCGATTGCGATCGCGGCCTGCGCAAGGCGCGCCGGCCGACGGGAAGTAACGGCAATTTCAGGAAATAAAAGGCAAGCGGAATCAACGCGCGGCAAACGTGTCATCTCATTCCCTCCCAGTGATCTCTAGCGGATCTGGTGGAATGCTATGCCGATGAGAAGGATCGCGTCAATGAACGCGATGCGCGAAACAAAAAAGAGAAAATTTGTGTCGCATGTTTTGAGCGAGGGCTTTGACCCAACGAATGCAAGCCGGCATACCGGCTGCAGCGCAGCATTGCCTGTGAGGCAGGGAAGATCAGGTAAGGAAAGCAGATTGTTGTCTGCCGTCGCCGCGCAACAATTGCGCGCCGTCAGTCAGTTGGCACGTTCGAATGACCGGTCGGCGGAGCGGCGAGAGAGCTCACGACAAGCTGAGCCGCAAGCGTGCTGCCCGAGGCGTCGGCGAGCAGCGGAGCATCGGCATATCGCATCACGCCGTGCTGGCCGATCACGAATGTCGGCCGAAAGTTTCTGACGTCGACGTCCTCGACCATCGCCATGCGGCGGTTATCGAGCGTCAGCCAGCGCCCCTCCAGCCGCGCGGCAGCCACCGCATGGTCCTCGCCGTGGATGGTATCGTGCAGAACCACGATCCTGAGATCGCCGGGCGCGAGGCCGGCGCGGCGCAGGGCTATGAATTTCGCAATCGCATAATCCTCGCAGTCGCCGCCGCCGCGCGCGAGTGTTGCGAGCGGCGGCGTCCAAACGTCGATCTGGCCGTGCTGGGCGAGGTCGCTCATCGGCCGGATGGCGAGATTGATGGCGCGGTTGATTTCGCCGAGCCGCGCGCGGCCTTCGCGCAAGCGCGCGGTATCGACGATGTCGAGGAATTTGAGCGCGGCCGGCGACACGCAGCCGTCGCGGTCGCCTTCGCAGAGCGCAAGCTGCACCATTTCGTCGTCGAGCCGGCGTTGTACGCCAAGCCATTTGTCGTGCAGCCCGCCGCCGGCGAGGGAAGACGCAGCGAGCCCGAACGGCTCGGCCGATCGCTGGACCTGCTCGGTGGCCGCCGACGGCTCCGCCGTCTCGGCCCGCAGGCCGGCCGGCCCGAACCAGGCCAGACCGCACGCAACGATGCACACGCGCCAGGCGCGCGCGTAGACTGACAACCCCATCTGACACCCCTGGTCCGGGCATCGGCGGGCTTGTTCTGCCTGCTCGTGCCCAGATCATTTCAGAACGGGCAGGATGGGCAACGGCGCTTTTGATCCGTTTAAAACGAGGGGAGGCCTATCGGAAGTTTGCGAACCAGCGTGCACGCGGCCTTGCCGGTTTGCAGAGGATTTTATCGATCCACTCAGATCGGCGCTCATCAAGGCCCGCGCGGCTATCCGAAACGGACGCAGACACGGCGCAAAAGTTTACAGTTGCGAAAGGGTCACAGGTCCCCGAATTAACCTTACCCACGGGATCGCGGTGCGCGATTTACAATCTGTCCCGGGCGCCTGAAAGGGATGACGGCTTCGACTGTATCCGCGCGGGATCAGGCTTAAGGGGACTGTTGCTTTCCTCAGGAGGCGGCATTCGCTGCGCTGCGGCAGAGATAACGTATTATGACTACTTATCTTTATGGCTTGGGTAGGTCGTGCCCATTTTTCGATCGGTCCGAGCCGGTTCCCGCCTTTTCCTCGCCACACTCTCGCCCGACACTTTTCCGGACCTTTTCGGTCCTGTTGCAGACTTACCCCATATCGAGGGGGTTCGCAGCGCGCGTACTTTTGTGTTCCCTACCTGCGTGGTATGAAAACCCGCGGGGAAATTTCATACTTCTTAACCATTTAAATTGGTGTCCCATTGAATTACGCCGGCAAATTCGGATCGGGCAACTTCGACCCTTTTTCCGGCGCGGACATTGGCCTTGGACCTCTGCTGTCACCGCACGGCCATCTTTCGTCTCCCGGCCAGTTCCATGTCGACAAGGTTTCGACACATGCGCCGTCCGACGCCATCATTATTGCTGATGCTCATCTGCTCTTCAGCGGCGACTTCAAGCGATCGGGCGTCGACCTGATCCTCAGCCATGGCGACCGCGAGGTCGTGCTGCGCGATTACTTCAAGGGCGAGAAGCGCGCCGCCCTGGCCTCGCCCGACGGCGCCCATCTCACCGGCGACATCGTCAATGCGCTGAGCGGGCACACCCAGTTCGCGCAGGCCGATGGCAGCGCCAGCGTCGCGCCGGCCATCATTGGGCATGTCACCAAGCTGACGGGAAATGCCACTGCGATCCGCAACGGCGTCTCGATCGTCCTGAACCAGGGCGACACCGTCCACAAGGGCGACGTCGTCCAGTCCGGCTCCGACTCGACGCTGGGCATCACCTTCATCGATGGCTCCGTGTTCGGTCTCGCGTCGAACGCCAGGATGGTGCTGAACGAAATGGTTTACGACCCCAACGGGTCGGACAACAAGTCGCTGCTCAGCTTGGTACAGGGCACGATCTCGTTCGTCGCCGGCGCCACCGCCAAGAAGGGCGACATGAAGGTCGATACCCCGGTCGCGACCATGGGTATCCGCGGCACCGCAGTGCTGGTCGAGATCGATTTCGAGGTGCCGGGCCAGGGCGGTGCTCCGCCGGCGAAATTCCAGGTGCTGGTCGAGCCCGACGGCACTACCGGTTCCTACATCCTGTTCGACAAGACTACGCTGACGCCGATCGCGACCGTCAACCAGGCGGGAACGCAGACGATCGTCAGCGGCCAGGGCACGGTCAGCTTCCAATCGTCGGTGCAGCTATCGCCCGACGCGCAGAAGATCATCAGCGACGTGTTCTCGCTGAAATTTACCGACCTGAACAACCCGAACACCAAGCTCACCAACAATTTTACCGACTCGATCGTTCCGGAAACGTTGTTCGTCAAGCTGGCCGGCGGGGAGTTCATTCCCGTGACGCTTCAGCTACTCAACATCCCGAGCGGGGCTACTCCCTCCGCGGATCCGGGGCCGCCCCCCAGGCTCGTGCATATTCCGGGGCCGCCGCAGGCCGCGGCGCACGGCGGCGCGGTTACCGAACGGATCGATGTGACCGCGAGCTCCGCGCTCGACAGCGTCTCCGGTGTCGTCAACTACATCGACATCAATCCCGGCGACACTCCGAGCGTCAGTACGCAGTTTTCTTCCTTCGTCTATCAGAACGCGCAGGGCACCGACGTCACCGCCACGCTGACGGCGCAGCAATTGGCTGCGATCGAAGCGGTCGAAGTGCCGCTGGTCGTGGTGCAAGACCCCAACGGCAAGAATTTCGGCACAGCGACCTGGACTTACAACATCGCCGACGGCGCGTTCGACTTCCTCGCCGCCGGCGAGACGCTGAAGCTGACGTACATGGCGCGGGTCGACAACAACTACGCGCCGAACAACGAGACGGCGTTCGTGCCGTTTACGATCGTCGTCACCGGCACCAACGACAAGCCAACGATCTCTGCGACCGGCGGCGAGATCACGGAGCGGGTCGGCACCGGCAATACGGTGATCGATACCGTGTCCGGTACCATTACCTTCGGCGATGTAGACCTGACCGACCGTCCCGTCGTCAGCGTGGCGATCTCCACCACCGATCCGTTCCGCTATTACGACGCACAGGGCAACGACGTCACCGCGACGCTGACGTCGGAACAGTTGGCGGCGATCCTGGCCGTCGAGGTGCCGCTCAGCGTGGTGCAGGGGGCCGGAAACACCAACAACGGCACGGCGACCTGGACCTACAGCATCGAGGACAGCAAGTTCGACTTTATCGCCGAGGGCGAGACGCTGGTGCTCAACTACGTCGCCCAGGTCGATGACGGCCATGGCGGCGTCATTTCGACGTCGATCACGGTCTCGATCGACGGCGCCGATGTCGCCGTCTCCGGGACGAACGACGTTCCGACTATCGAGGTGACGAGCGCCGCGTTCCCCGAGCTGGTGAATCCCAGCCAGCCGAATCCGACCGGATCCCCGGCGCTACATACGGTATCCGGCACGATCAATTTCACCGACGTCGACCTGACAGATCGTCCGGTGGCGAGCGCGGCATTCACGTCTTTCACCTACAAGAACGCCGTTCTCACAGACATCACATCATCTCTCACTGCAGCCCAGCTCGCCGTGATCGCGGCTGTCGACGTGCCGCTGACGGTGGTGCAGGCGAACGGCAATACCAACAACGGTTCGGCAAGCTGGAGTTACAGCGCAGCCGACGGGGCGTTCGATTTCCTCGCCGACGGCGAAATCCTGGCGCTGACCTATACGGCCACGGTCGATGATGGCCATGGCGGCGTAGTGACAAAGCCGTTCACCGTCACCGTCACCGGCAGCAACGATACGGCCGATATCACCAGCGATCCGCAGACCGCGACCATCGCCGAACGTGCCGACACCTACAATTCAGCGACACTGGATACCGCCAGCGGCGCGATCACGTTCACCGATGCCGACCTGACCGACACCCACGAGGTCAAGATCACCGGCGTCAGCGCCTCCGGCGTGATGACCGGCCTTGCCAACGGAACGGTCCAGCTAAGTTGGCTGGCGCTGGGGCCGTTGACCGATTCCACCGATGGCGTGCAGGGCTCGAAGAGCTGGTCGTTCTCGGCGCCGGACAGCCATTTCGATTACCTCGCCAATGGCGAGGCGGTCACGCTGACCTACACGGTGAAGATCGACGACCATCATGGCGGCGTCACCTGGCAGGATATCGTCGTCACCGTCAATGGCAGCAACGACGCGCCTGAAATCGCCGATATAGAGCAGCAGAGCCTCACCGAACCGACCGATACCGCGCCGCTGACGACGACGATTCCCGTTACATTCACCGATCTCGACCTGTCGGACGTCGGCCACACCGCAACCATCACTGGCGCGGTGGCGTCCGGCACCACGTCGGGCCTTGCGCTCAACACGTCAGCGCTGATCGCTCTGGTGACGCCCGGCGCGGTGACCAAGGCTGCCGGCTCGTCATCCGGATCCGTGAGTCTCGGCTTCTCCGCGGCCTCGACCGCCTTCGACTATCTGGCGAAGGGCGAAGTCCTGACTCTGACCTATACGGTTGCGATCGACGACGGCGACGGCGGTGTGACGCCGAAGACTTTCGTGGTCACCGTTTCCGGTACCGACGACGCGCCTGTCATCGCCGATATTGCGCAGCGGGATCTGACAGAGCAGACCGATACTGCGCCGCTGACGGCGACGATCCCGGTCACCTTTACCGATGTTGATCTGACCGATGTCGGGCACACCGCTGCTATTACCGGCGTGGTGGCGTCCGGTGACACCACGGGTCTTGCACTCGACGCCGCCGCGCTGATCGCGCTGGTAACGCCCGGTGCGGTGACCAAGGATGCAGGTTCGTCATCCGGCTCTGTCGATCTGTCGTTCTCGGCCGGCTCGACCGCTTTCGATTATCTGGCTGCCGGCGAGCAATTGACGCTGACCTATACGGTTGCGATCGACGATGGCCATGGCGGCGTGATGCCGCAGACCTTTGTCGTCACCATCACCGGCACCAACGACGCCCCGGTATTCACCGGCGCCGATCTCGCGCCGACCTACCAAGCAGGCGACGCGGCGGTCGCCCTGGCCGGCAGCGTCCTGGCCAGCGACGTCGACAGCAGCAATTACTCCGGCGGATCGTTCACGGCGACGGTGACGGATGGCGGAAACCAGGGCGACACGCTCGCCATCGCGAACGGCGATGTCATTTCGGTCAGCGGCACCGATATCCTGTACGACGCCGACGGGGCGGCCGGTCCCGCCAGCGCCAAGGTTGTCGGAACGCTTTCGGATTACGCCATCAACAGCCTGAAGGTGACGCTGAACAGCAGTGCCAACAATGCGGCCGTGGTCGCGCTGGCGCAGGCGATCGAGTTCTCGAACGCCAAGGCGGACGCGGTCGCCGGCGAGCGCACCGTGACCTTCACGCTGCAGGATGGCGGCGGCGCCGCCAATGGCGCACAGGATTCGGCCTATTTCACCGCCAAGGTCGAAGTCGAGGCCGAAGCCAATGAGGCCCCCGTCCTGAGCGCCGAAAGCATCAGGGTTGTAGAGAACGACGACGCCGCAGTTACCACCACCGTGTTTGATATCAAGTTGTCTGATGACGACCAGGACTCGGACGTGACGGTCACGGCGAGCGCTTTGCACGGTACGCTTTCCTCGGTGGATGCGGGCAACGTTTCGGAAATCAATGCCCAGTTTGCCAACGGCATCATTTACACACCGATGGACTACAACGGCGATACCAAGCTGAACGACATCGTCACGGTGACCGCAACGGACGCCAATGGCCGCAGCGACATCCTGAATTTCGTGTTCCAGCAATCCGGATGGAATGGCGCCACGCTCGTAGGCACGGACGAAAAGGACGTCATTTTCGCAACTGAGGGCAACGACACGCTGACCGGCAACGCCAAGGCCGATCAGTTTGTGTTTGCGCCAGAAGACCAATACGACCCGAGCGCCGATGAGATCACCGACTTCGAACCGGGCGAAGATTATATCGATCTGCGCGCGTTCTCCGAGGTGGATTCGTCCAATATCGAGACGTGGCTTAGCGCCCATGCGACGGCGAGCCCGGCAGATGCCGCGGACACGCTGATCACGCTCGATCACGGCGACACCATCACTCTCAAGCGGGTCGCGGTCACCAGCCTGCATGCGAGCGACTTCATCGTCTCGCCGCATCACTAGTATGGCCCTTCGCCATTCGCGGTAGCATCCTTGATGCCGGTGCCATCTTCTGGCTTGTCTGGCGCCGCCAGTTGGCGAACAATCGAAAGCCATGAAGCGACTACGGGCCCTACTGAGATGGTTCAACCGGCGCATCGGCTATGCCCGGCTGCTGTGCCTTGTGCTGCTGATCGGGTTCGCCATGCTTCGAGTTGCCGATCCGGCGCCGGTCGAGGAAATCCGCGTCAGAACCTTTGACGCCTTCCAGCGCATCGATCCGCGCAAGAAGACGGCCCGGCCGGTCACCATCGTCGACATCGACGACAAGAGCCTCGAGAAGCTCGGGCAGTGGCCGTGGCCGCGCACCCGGCTTGCTGACCTCATCACCGAACTAACCCAGCTCGGCGCGGTCGTGATTGCTTTCGACGCGGTGTTCCCGGAGCCCGACCGTCTCAACCCTGCCCTGGCGGCGGACACTTTCCGCAATCTCGACGAGGAAACTCGCGCCAGGCTGCGCGCGCTGCCGAGCAACGACCAGATCTTCGCCGACGCCATCCGGATGTCGCGTGTCGTGCTCGGCGAATCCGGCCTGCCGGAGGAAATCACGGCCCTCGACAAGACGCTGCCGGTCACCGGGCTCGCGATGCTGGGCGAGGAGCCGCAGCGCTTCATGTTCGAATTTCCCGGCCTTCTTCGCAACGTTCCGGTGCTGGAGCATGCCGCCGCCGGGCGCGGTCTGTTCACCATCAGGCCCGAACGCGACGGCATTGTCCGGCGGGTGCCGATGATCATGCTCGCGCAGGGCCAGACCATGCCCTCGCTGACCTTCGAGATGCTTCGGGTGGCCACGGGGTCCGGGACCATCCTGATCAAGGCGGAGAAGGCCGGCATCAAGAGCCTCGGCATCAAGGGCGTCCAGATCCCGACCGACCATAACGGCCAGCTCTGGGTGCATTATGCCCGCAACGATGCCTCAATCTATGTCCCCGCGATCAACGTGCTGGAGAAAAACGTCGCCCCCGACATGATCGCGGGCAAGCTGGTGCTGATCGGGACCTCCGCGGTCGGCCTCAACGACATCAAGACCACGCCGGTATCCCGCGCCATGCCCGGGGTCGAAATCCACGCCCAAGTGCTCGAAAGCGCGCTGACCGGCGCGGTGATCTCGCAGCCGAACTATGGCATCGGCGTTGAATTCGCAGCAGCGATGTTGTTCGGGCTTCTGGTGATCGCGTTCGCACCCCTGTTCGGTCCGGCCTCGCTGGTCATTGTCGGGGGAGCGTTTGCATCCGTGCTGGTCGGAACATCGGCGTATTTCTACGCCCAGCACCGCCTGCTGATCGACTTCACCTATCCGCTGATGTCGACCACGGCGATTTACCTCACGCTGATCTTTTCCGCCTTCGTGCGCGAGCAGGCGCAGCGCCGGCAGATTCGTTCCGCCTTCGGGCAATATCTGTCGCCGGCCCTGGTCGAGCAGCTCGCGCAGTCGCCGGAAAAGCTGGTGCTCGGCGGCGAGGAGCGCGAGATGACCATCATGTTCTCCGACATGCGCGGCTTCACCTCGATCTCGGAAACCTACAAGAACGATCCGCAGGGGCTCACGGCGCTGATGAACCGCTTCCTGACCCCGTTGACCAACGCTATCCTCGACCGCAAGGGCACCATCGACAAATACATGGGCGACGCCATCATGGCGTTCTGGAACGCGCCGCTGGACGATAAGCATCACGAGCTCAACGCCTGCGAAGCGGCACTCGACATGCTGGAGCGCGTCGACGAGCTCAACCAGGCGCGCGAGCAGGAGGCCAAGCAAGAGGGGCGCCCGTTCATTCCGCTCAATGCCGGCATCGGGCTGAACACCGGCATCTGCGTGGTTGGCAACATGGGTTCCGACCAGCGCTTCGACTATTCGGTGTTCGGCGACAGCGTCAACCTCGCCTCGCGCCTCGAAGGACAATCCAAGGAATACGGCTTCCCGATCATCGTCGGCTCCAGGACCGCGCTGGCGGTCAAGGACAGGTTCGCCATTCTCGAGCTCGACTTCATCATGGTGAAGGGCAAGAAGGAGCCGGAGGTGATCTACGCCATCGCCGGCCGCGAGGACACGATGCAGTCCGGCCGCTTCCAGCGTCTGCGGAATCTAACGATCGAGATGCTCGCCTGCTACCGCAGCCGCGACTGGGATGGCGCGCTCGCAGCCATCGCGCGCGGCCGCAAGACCGACGAGGCAAATTCTTTGGAGCTGCTCTACAATCTCTACGAAGCGCGCATCCGCGGCTATCTCGAAAATCCGCCGCCGGAGGACTGGAACGGCGCCTTCGCGCTGCTGACGAAATAATCCGCTGTCGTCCCATACCGCGTGATCTCGCCGTTTTCGCTGGAGCCAGTTGCTTCTCTCCAACTGGATCCTGTGGTTATGGGTCCCTGCGTTCGAGCCTGTGAAGGAATTGAGCTTAATGGGGGATGGTTGCCGCCACCGATATCGCGGCGGCGTTTGGTGGGCCGATCGGTTGATGCGGTTACCTCACTGGCTCTCTCCGGTGAACTCTGGTCACGTGGGTCTGCCTCGCAGGCGGTGCGCTGCCAGCAGGTTATTGGCGAGCGCATGCCAGAGCGCCACTGCCGCGGCCTTGATCAGGCCACGCACCGGAATGAAGCCGAAGCCGTGGTTTTTGAGGTTGGCGTTGATCCGCTCGATGAGCTTGCGCCGTGCGTACACGTCGGTGCCAGCCTGCGTCGCCATCCGACTGCGCCACTCTTTGACACTGTCAGGCTCGCGGGCCCGCTCTCTGGTCCGCCTGACAAGCGTCTCGGGTTTGACATCCTGACGGTCTGAAGGTGGCGGCGTATAGACCTTCACCGGTCCGGCGGCGTGCTCCGACAGAGTGGCGATGTCCTCGGCAGTCGCGTAACGGGTGTCGATGAGAAGCGTCTGTGGTGCTTTGCCGTAGCGCTTCACCAACTGATCCACCATCGGCATCGCCAAGCCGGCATCGTTGCGCCGATCCGTCATCTCTACTGCGACAATGATGCCTGGCCGGGGCACCACCGCGATCTGTGCATTATAGGCCGGACGAATGGCCCCGTCCGGAAAGCGCATCGAGCGCGCCTGCGGATCACTCAGCGAGACTTTCGGCTCAGACTTCTTCGCCTCGTCCTTGGCATGGGTCTTTTCTCGTTTCGCCTTCTCCGCTCGCATCCGCTCAAGCGCTGCCCGCGCGCGTGCAGCGCTTTCCTTCACTTCCCGAGACCCTCGCTCCTGCGCCGCCCGCTTGCGGCGCGAAGACGCCTCCGGATCGCTTTCGGTTTCCGCCTTGAGCGCCGCAAGCCGCCGCTCCACGGCAGCCTCAATACGATCAAGCCTGCTGCCGCTCTTGAACGATTCACGGCTGGCATTCGCTCGAACCTTGGTGCCGTCCACCGCAATCTCGGCCAGCGACACCACCCCTTCGGCAATCAACGCCGTCACGCTCTCCGTCAGGAGCCGATCGAGAACCTCCACATGCGCAACCCGGAAGTCCGCAAGCCCGTGGTAGTTGAGCGGTACCCCACCGGCGATCCAGCGGTACGCCGGATCATGCCGTGCAAGCCGTTCAAGTTGCCGAGCCGAACCTACTCCTTCGATCGTCGCATAGAGCCAAAGCGCCAACAGAACCGCCGGATCCGGCGGCGGGCGTCCAGGTTCCCCTTCACGGGCCTTGATCGCCTCGTAAAGCCGCGAAAGGTCCAAGCTCTCCACAAAACTCACCACAATACGGGCGCGATGGTCGCTCGGAACCAGAGCTTCCAAATCCACAAAGTCCCACTGCGTCTGCGTCCGATCAGCCCGAATAAACCGTGCGTCACTGGTCATCGAATAACCCCGTTCGATGCCAGTGAATCACAGCGCAACCGGCTGCTCAATCCTATTCCCTCACAGGCTCGAAAGCAGGGACGACGGGTAGATTCCTTCACTCCAGCCCGATCTGCGTCAAATCCTGGAACCAGTGCTGCGCCTGCACGAATTTTTTCACCTTGGGCGACAGCGCGTGCGGGTTGGTGTCGTGCACCACCCAGACCAGCGTGGCGTCATCGACAATTTGCGCGTGCGCCTGCGCCAATAGCTCGTCCTGTTTGGCGACGTCAAACGTCTGCTTGGCCTCGTCGATCAGCGCGTCGACTTTCGTACTTCTGTAGCCACCCCAGTTGACACCGACTGGCGCGATCTGGCCGGAGTGGAAGAAGCGGACTATCGCGTAAAGCGGGTCCGAGGTGACATAGGCGATGTTGTTCGACGTGATGCCGGCGTTCATCTCGTCAGCCGCGCCCTTGCGCCACGCCGTGTATAGTGTCTCGAGTTCGACCACCTTGAAGTCGATCTCGATGCCGATTTCCTTGAAACTCTGCTGCAGGAATTCGTTCATCGGCAGCGACAGCATCTGCCCGGTGCCTCCCTGCGCGATGACGAAGGTCGTCTTCAGCGGCTTTTCCTTCGAATAACCGGCCTCCTGGACCAGCTTCTTCGCCGCGGTGACGTCGTATTTTAGTTCAAAGCTTGGCTTGCCGAACCACGGGCTCGACGGGTCGACCTGGCCCTTGGCGGGTTTCGCCAGACCGTTCATCAGCCCGACCACGGCCTCGCGGTCGATCGCGAGGTTGAGCGCCTTGCGCAGGCGGATGTCGGTCCAGGGTGAGCCGGGCAACACGCTCAAATGATAATTCCAGACGTGCGGCGTGACGTTGTCGACGATCTTCATGCCGGCGGATTTGAGCTGCGGCACCGCGTCCGGCGCCGGAGTTTCGATCAGGTCGACCTGGCCGGCCAATAGCGCGTTGGTGCGCGTCAGCGCTTCCGGCATCGGGATCAGCACGATCTTGTCGGCCTTCGGAAGCCGCTTCTTGTTCCAGTAGTCGGGATTCTTCGTGAGTTCGGCGAGTTCGCGCGGCACCAGTTTTGTGAGTTTGAACGGCCCGGTGCCGGAGGGCTGGCTCGCGAACTTGTCCCAGTCCTTGCCGAGCTTTTCATATTGCGCGGGGCTTGAGACCAGGAACCAGAGCATCTGGTACGGGAAGAAGGAATCGACCGCCTTGGTCGTGATCTCGATGGTCGCGTCGTCGATCTTGGCGTAGCTCGCGACCGAGGGCAGGCGGGTCTTCACCTGTGCGCTCTGGCGCTTGTCGAATTGCGGTGCCTTGTCGTTGAGCACCTTGTCGAGATTCCAGATCACCGCGTCGGCGTTGAACTCGCTGCCATCGTGAAACTTGACGCCCTTGCGAAGTGAGAAGCGCCATTTCTTCTTGTCTTGCTCATCCACCTTCCATTCGGTGGCGAGCCCCGGCACCAGTTTGCCGGGCCGGTCAGCCACGTCCATCTCCCAGGCCACCAGCGGATCGTAGATCGTATACGCGGAAAACTGGTAGGCGCCGGCGCCGCGGTCGGGCTGGCCCGTGGTCAGCGGGATGTCCGCCATCGAAATGCCGTAGCGCACAATGGTCTCGGCCTGCGCCGAAATCGTGGGGATGCCAAGAGCCAAACCCGCGGCCAGAGTTGCGGCAGCAAGAAGCATCGAATTTCGGGTGCACATGAATTAAGCTCCATCGGGCAGGGTTTGGAGCTAAAAATGCAAGCTTGGTGCCAGCTTGGGCATCCGACATGACTTGCATGCGCGCTTCACAAGGAGTTGTGCGGTCAAACGCATGGCCCGGACGGAAGCGTGCCGTTTGGCACAGGCGTTGCATACGGCTGCATAAGAATTAGTCACCAGGCGTTGAAAAGGGGATTGCTGCATATGCGTAACGATAGATCGAAGAAGGCGGCCACCGCGTGGTTGCTGGCAACGGCGCTGGTAGTCGGACTGCCGCAACTCGCGAGCGCCGAAACGGTGCTGCGGATCGGCATGACGGCTGCCGATATTCCGCGCACGCTCGGCCAGCCCGATCAGGGTTTTGAGGGCAACCGCTTCACCGGGCTGACCATGTATGACGGCCTGACGATGTGGGACCTCTCGTCCCGCGACAAAGCAAGCGTCATGATTCCGGGCCTCGCGACCGAGTGGAAGGTTGACGACGCCGACAAGAAGAAATGGACCTTCAAGCTGCGTCCCGGCGTCAAATTCCATGACGGCAGCGACTTCAATGCCGACGCCGTGGTCTGGAACGTCGAGAAAGTGCTAAAGCAGGATGCGCCGCATTTCGACGCCAGCCAGGTCGGCGTCACCGCCTCGCGCATGCCGACCTTGGCCTCGGCGCGCAAGATCGACGACATGACGGTGGAGTTGACCACCAAGGAGCCGGACAGCTTTCTGCCGATCAACCTGACCAACCTTTTCATGGCGAGCCCTGCCAAGTGGAAGGCCTTCTATGACAAGGCTGAAGGCGCCGACGCCAAGGCAAAGTCGCAGGCCGCCTGGGCCGCGTTCGCCAGGGACGCGTCGGGCACCGGCCCCTGGAAGATGTCGAAGTTCACGCCGCGCGAGCGGCTCGAACTCGTCAAGAACGAAGGTTATTGGGACAAGGGCCGGGTGCCCAAGGTCGACCGGATGGTGCTGCTGCCGATGCCGGAAGCCAATGCCCGCACCGCAGCATTGCTGTCCGGACAGGTCGATTGGGTCGAGGCCCCGGCACCCGACGCAGTCAAGGAGATCAAGGCGCGTGGCTTCCAGCTCCAGGCCAATGAATCGCCGCATGTCTGGCCGTGGCAGTTCTCCCGTATCGAGGGCTCGCCCTGGAACGACATCCGCGTCCGCAAGGCCGCCAATCTCTGCATCGATCGTGAAGGCCTCAAGGAGGGCCTGCTGGCCGGCCTGATGGTGCCGGCCACCGGCACCTTCGAGCCCGGCCATCCCTGGCGCGGAAAACCGACCTTCGAGATCAAATATGACCTGAAGGCCGCCCAGAAGCTGATGCAAGAGGCAGGCTACGGCCCGAACAAGAAGCTGACGGTGAAGACCCAGACGTCCGCGTCGGGATCGGGCCAGATGCAGCCCTTGCCGATGAACGAGTATCTGCAGCAGGCATTGGCGGAATGCTACTTCGACGTCCAGCTCGACGTCATCGAGTGGAACACGCTGTTCACCAACTGGCGCCGCGGTGCCAAGGATCCGACGGCCAACGGCGCCAACGCTACTAACGTGACCTATGCGGCGATGGACCCGTTCTTCGCGCTGGTGCGCTTCCTGCAGTCGTCGATGGCACCTCCCGTCTCGAACAATTGGGGCTTCATCAACAACCCCAAATTCGACGAGTTGGTGACCAAGGCGCGCCAGACCTTCGACCCCGCCGCGCGTGACGCGGCGCTCGCTGAACTGCATGCGGCCTCGGTGGACGATGCGGCGTTCCTCTACGTCGCCCACGACGTCTCCCCACGCGCCATGAGCCCGAAGGTGAAGGGCTTCGTGCAGCCGAAGAGCTGGTTCGTCGACTTCTCCCCGGTGTCGATGGCGCCGTAAGGAAGTATCAGGCAAAGTGCGAGCTTCCCCCTCTCCCCTTGTGGGAGAGGGTGGATCGAATGAGCGGAGCTCATTCGAGACGGGTGAGGGGTTCTCTCCGCGGACATGCCTCTCTCGTCTGCAACGTCTGCGTCCGCGGAAGGAACTCCTCATCCGGCGCGGACTAAAGTCCGCGCCACCTTCTCTCACAAGGGGAGAAGGGAAGAAGAAAGTGACTCGTGTTCGCCTATATTGCCCGACGTATCGTCTACGTCATTCCGATCGTGATCAGCGTTGCGCTGGTATGCTTCCTGCTCGTGCACATCACGCCCGGCGATCCCCTGGTCGCGGTATTGCCGGCGGATGCGTCGCAGGAACTCGCGGCGCAACTGCGCACCGCCTACGGCTTCGACCGGCCGCTGCCCGTGCAGTTCGGCTTGTGGCTATGGCGCGCGCTCCATGGCGATCTCGGCAGCTCGATCGCCACCGGCCGCCCGGTGCTGACGGAAGTGTTGCGTGCGGTAGGCAACACCGTGACGCTCGCGATTGCCGCAGCCCTGATCGGTTTCACGCTCGGGCTGATGTTCGGCCTGATCGCCGGCTACTTTCGAGATACCTGGATCGACAAGGTCGCGACCTCGATCGCGATTGCCGGCGTCTCGGTGCCGCATTACTGGCTCGGTATGGTGATGGTCATCATCTTCTCGGTGCAGCTCAACTGGCTGCCCGCGGTCGGCGCCGGTCCCGGCGGCTCCGGCGCCTGGGGCTGGGACTGGGAGCACATGAAATATCTCATCCTTCCGGCGATCACGACCTCGGTGATTCCGATGGGCATCGTCACCCGCACGGTGCGCGCGCTGACCGGCGACATTCTTTCCCAGGATTTCGTCGAAGCGTTGCGCGCCAAGGGCCTGCGTGAACTGGATGTGTTCCGCCATGTCATCAAGAACGCCGCGCCGACGGCGCTCGCGGTGATGGGCTTGCAACTGGGTTATATGCTCGGCGGCTCGATCCTGATCGAGACCGTATTCTCCTGGCCGGGCTCGGGCCTGCTGCTCAATTCCGCGATCTTCCAGCGCGACCTGCCGCTGTTGCAGGGCACGATCCTGGTCCTGGCGCTGTTCTTCGTCGCTCTCAATCTTCTGGTCGATATCGCGCAAGCCGCGATCGATCCGCGCATCAAGCGGGGCTGATTTATGACCGTGATGTCGGATACCGCCCTGCAAGCTGCACCCGCGACCAAGGCGCGCGGCTATTGGGCTACCGTCGGCCGCCGCATCGCCCGCGATAAGGTCAGCATGGCCTGCGCTTTCGTGCTGGTGCTGATCTTCGCCTCGGCGCTGCTCGCGCCATGGCTCGGTCTCGCCGACCCCTACCAGGGCTCGATGATCCGCAGGCTCCGCCACATCGGCACGCCGAACTATCCGCTTGGCACTGACGAGCTCGGCCGTGACATGCTGGCGCGGCTGATCTATGGCGGACGGCTGTCGCTGATCATCGGCATCCTGCCGGTGATCTTCGCCTTCGTGATCGGCACCTCGCTCGGCCTCGTTGCCGGCTATGTCGGCGGCCGGCTCAACACCGCGATCATGCGCACGATCGATGTATTCTACGCCTTTCCGTCGGTGTTGCTGGCGATCGCGATCTCGGGTGCGCTGGGGGCCGGCATCGTCAACTCGATCGTTTCGCTGACCATCGTGTTCGTGCCGCAGATCACCCGCGTCGCCGAGAGCGTCACCACCGGCGTGCGCAACATGGATTTCGTCGAGGCCGCGCGCGCCTCCGGCGCCGGCCCCTTCACCATCATGCGCGTGCACATGCTGGGCAACGTGCTCGGGCCGATCTTCGTTTACGCCACCGGACTGATCTCGGTGTCAATGATCCTCGCTGCCGGCCTGTCGTTCCTTGGTCTGGGTACAAAGCCGCCGGAGCCGGAGTGGGGCTTGATGCTGAACACGCTGCGCACGGCGATCTATATCAATCCCTGGGTGGCGGCGCTGCCGGGCGTGATGATCTTTGCGGTGTCGATCTGCTTCAATCTGCTCAGCGACGGCATGCGCAGCGCCATGGATATCAGGAACTGACGCGATGAATGAGACAAGCCCGTCAGTCGATCATCTGGAACAGGTCGAGGACGTCGGCGGCGCGGCGCAACCGCTGCTGCAGGTCGTTGGCCTCACCAAGCACTTCCCGGTGCGGGGCGATCTGTTCAGCCCTCGTAAAACCGTGCGCGCGGTCGATGATGTTTCTTTCTCCATCGCCAAGGGCGAAACCGTCGGCATCGTCGGCGAATCCGGCTGCGGAAAGTCGACCACCGCACGATTGTTGATGCATCTGATGAAGCGCGATGCCGGCGACATCGTCTATGACGGCATGCAGGTCGGCCGCGCGCTCTCGCTGCGCGAATTACGCCGCGGCATGCAGATGGTGTTTCAGGACAGCTACGCCTCGCTCAATCCGCGCTTGACCATCGAGGAATCGATCGCGTTCGGCCCAAAAGTTCACGGCATGGCCGATGCCGCGGCGCGCACGCTGGCGCGCGAGCTGCTCGGCAAGGTGGGCCTGCGGCCCGAAACCTTCGCCAACCGCTACCCGCACGAGATTTCCGGCGGCCAGCGCCAGCGCGTCAACATCGCTCGGGCGCTGGCACTGTCGCCGCGGCTGGTGATCCTCGATGAAGCGGTGTCCGCGCTCGACAAGTCGGTCGAAGCCCAGGTGCTCAATCTGCTGGCTGATCTGAAGCGCGAATTCGGCCTGACCTATCTGTTCATCAGCCACGACCTTAACGTGGTGCGCTACATCTCGGACCGCGTGCTGGTGATGTATCTCGGCGAGGTGGTCGAGCTCGGCCCGGTCGACAAGGTCTGGGATGCGCCAGCGCATCCCTATACGCGGGCGCTCCTGGCGGCCATGCCGTCGTCCGATCCGGACAACCGCACGGAGACGCCGCCGATCTCGGGCGATCCGCCCAATCCGATCGATCCGCCGTCAGGCTGCCGGTTTCACACCCGCTGTCCGTTTGCGGAGCCGCTCTGCGCAAATGCGACGCCAAAACTCTCGGATCTAGATACAATGGGCCATCAAGCGGCGTGCTACATGGCCATTCCGGGCTCAGGGCACAGCCGCGCGCCTGCCAAGAAAAATGACATGGGAGCAAACGCAGCATGACAAAACCCGGTCCCAAAGAGGTCAAGGTCCTCACCGAAATCGCGGGCGTACCGCAGGATTCGGAAGTTTCCGCGCGTATCGCCAATTCCATCGGCCCGGCTTTCGACGGCTTTGCGGCGGTCGCCGGCACGCTGCCGTTCGATTTGGAGCCCGCGTCTTTCCTTCTGGTTCAGAATGCGAAGGTGTCGAAATGAGCACCACGCAAGCGAGCCCCCGAACAGGGAGCGCCGCACAAGTGAGCAGCGAGCCGGCGTTGATGTCGCTGGTGTCGGTCGCCAAGGCGATTGCGGAGAGGAAATTTTCCTCGCGCGAGGTGACGCAATCCTGTCTCGACCGGATCGCGCACTGGCAGCCGCGCGTCAACGCGTTTATGGCGATCGAGACGGAGGAGGCACTCGCTGCCGCTGACGCCGCCGACGCGGCGCTCGCCAAGGGCAAGAATTTGGGCCCGCTGCACGGCGTCCCGATGGCGCACAAGGACATGTATTACGAGGCCGGCAAGGTCGTCACCTGCGGCTCTAAAATCCGGCGCGATTTCGTCGCGACGACAACCTCGACCGCGCTGCAGCGCCTGAAGGACGCCGGCTCCGTCAGGCTCGGCTCGCTGCAGATGGTCGAGTTCGCCTATGGTCCGACCGGCCATAACGTGCATTACGGCGCGGTGCGTAATCCCTGGAACGTCGATCACATTACCGGCGGCTCGTCGTCCGGCTCTGGCTCGGCCGTCGCGGCGCGGCTGACCTTTGCGGCGCTGGGATCGGATACCGGCGGCTCGATCCGGATGCCCGCGCATTTCTGCGGCGTCACCGGTTTCAAGACCACGGTCGGCCTGATCAGCCGCGCCGGAGCAATGCCGCTGTCGCAATCGCTCGATACGGTGGGGCCGCTCGCGCAAACGGTCGAAGACTGCGCGCTGCTGGTGGGACTGATGGCGGGCGCCGATCCCGAGGACCCGACCGCGTCGACGCGACCGGTGCCGGACTACATGGCGGCCACCAAAGCCTCGCTCAAGGGGCTGAAGATCGGCGTGCCGACCGCCTTCTATGTCGACGACCTCGATCCCGAGGTGGCGCGGGTGCTCGACGAGACCATTGCCACCCTCAAGAAAGAAGGCGCCGAGATCGTCAAGGTCGAATTGCCGGACCAGCGCCAGCTCACCGCTGCCTGCCAGATCGTGCTAGCCACCGAAGCGGCTGCGTTCCACAAGCGCTGGATGATCGAGCGCCCGCAGGATTACGGCGGCCAGGTGTTGATGCGGCTGCAGAACGGGCTCGCGATTCCGGCCGTGACCTATCTCGAAGCGATGCGCTGGCGCGGTCCGGCGCTTGCCGCCTACCTCGCGGCGGTGGAAGGCACAGATGCCGTGATCGCGCCGGTCGCGCCGATGCCGGCGGCGACGATTACCGAGAGCGATGTCGGCAACAGCCTGGAGGCGGAGGCTGTGATCCAGCGCATCACGCGCTTCACCCGCCCGATCAACTATCTCGGCTTGCCGTCGCTCTCGATGCCCGCAGGCTTCACCAAAAAGGGCCTGCCGGTCGGCATGCAGTTGATCGGCCGCCCCTTCGATGAGGCCGGGCTGGTGCGGATCGGCGCAGCGTTCCAGCGTTCTACGGACTATCACCAACAGATACCCAAGTTGGCATGAGTATGGCGGCATGAGCAACCTCGTCGAAATCCGCGACCTCAATATCCGCTTCACCGGCGAGCGCACGGTTCATGCCGTCAACGACATCTCGCTCTCGCTTGGCGAGGGCGAGGTGCTCGGCCTGCTCGGCGAATCCGGTTCGGGAAAAAGCGTGACCCTGCGCGCCCTGATGCGGTTGTTGCCGAAGAAGCGGACGCAGATTTCGGGCACCGTGAAGGTGTTGGGACGCGACGTGCTGGCGATGAACGACGAGGAGCTTTCGGCGTTTCGTGGCCAGACCGTCTCCATGATCTTTCAAGAGCCGGCGCTGGCGCTCGATCCGGTCTATACGATCGGCCATCAGATCGCCGAAAGCGTGATGCGCCACGAAGGCAAGAGCCAGAAGGAGGCGATGGCGCGCGCGCTCGACATGCTGGAGGTGGTGCGAATTCCCTCCGCCAAGCGCCGCCTCGAAGCCTATCCGCACGAAATGAGCGGCGGCATGCGGCAGCGCGCGATGATCGCGCTGGCGCTGGCCTGCAAGCCGAAAATCCTTTTGGCGGACGAGCCGACCACGGCGCTGGATGCCACCGTGCAAATCCAGATCCTGCTGCTGCTCCGCGAACTGCAGCGCGAGTTCGGCATGTCCGTGATTTTCGTGACCCACGATATCGGCGTCGCGATCGAAATCTGCGACCGCGTCGCGGTCATGTATGCCGGCCAGATCGTGGAGCAGGGCCGCTTGCGCGACATCGTCCGCACCCCCGTGCATCCCTATGCCAAGGGGCTATTGGCCTCGACCGTCCACGGCGCCAAGCGCGGCCAGCGGCTGGAGACCATCCCGGGCACGCCGCCCTCGCTCGACAAGGCGCCCGTCAGTTGCTCATTCGCGCCGCGTTGCACGGTCGCGCAGCCGCGCTGCAGCGAACAATTGCCGCCGAATGTGCAGGTCTCGGCAGATCGAACGGCGCGATGTGTGCTGGCGGGGCCGGTTGAAATTTCCGCCGCAAGTTGAAATTTCCGCCGCAAGCTGAAGTGACGCGTTGCGGCGCACCGCTCCGCGCCGCGTCCGGGACACGAAAGAAGTTACCCACCCAGCCCCGGATCGGCCCAACGCTCGATCTGCGCCGGTCCAACGACCTGCTTCGGTTGATGCGGATTGAGCGTACCTGCGCTGGCCGACCAACCCTTGGCCAGGATTTGCATCGCAAAAAGCTTGGCGTCGATTTCAGATTTGAAGGTGCGGGTCGAGCGCGCCATGCTCTCCGCTGTCTCGTCCGTTCTGTCCGGACCAAAAGTCACATACCAAATGTCGCCGTGTTTCATGCCCACACAACGCGCGTGACGTAAAAAAGTTTCATTTTGCGGGCGCACTCGCCAGGCGCGGATGACGGCTCGTCACATTGGGCAATGGGCGGATAGGCCGCCATCGGGCTTGCGCCGCGAATCTGGGGGACATCAAATGCAGATTTCCAACGAAGGCATTCTCGTCATTCTCTTTGTCGGCCTGGTAGCCGGCTGGCTCGCCGGCAAGATCGTGCGCGGCACCGGCTTTGGCATCATCGGCGATATCCTGGTCGGTATCGCCGGCGCGTTGCTCGCAAGCCTGTTGTTTCCCAAGCTCGGCATTCGCATCGGCACCGGGCTGGTGTCCGAGATCGTCTATTCAACCATCGGCGCGATCCTGCTGCTGCTGATCGTACGGCTGGTCCGGCAGCGCAGGCGGTTCTAACGCGACCGCCGATTTGATCCAGAACGGCTAACTGACCCCGACGCGAGTGACAAAGGTCGCCGCCTGGTTCGGCGCCCAGCGACGTCGTCACCGACGCCGTGATCGCGCCGTTCTTCCACGCCGGTGCGCGCACGCCGCCGGTAAGCTCGGCGAAATCCTTCGCCGAGCTTATGCCTGCCGGTGAAGGTCATGCTGCCGAGAATGGTGCCCGCAATGTCGGGGTTTCTGCCGTGTCGGGGCGATGCGCCCGGGTTGCCGTGCCCCATACCCATGTGTTGGGCGCGAACGTATAACGGACCTCGGTGCCGAACCTGAGAGTCTGCGGTGCTCGGTCCGGCGGACTGGACCCATGGCATTGCCCGTCCGCTCCAGGATGTGGTCGTGGATCCGAACCCCAATCTGACGGTTCAGTTGTTCCGCCGGCCCGCCGGCGACGGGGTCGGCGTTCGCGCCCAGGCCCGCTGGCGGCCGGCGGGTGGGCTGGGCGCCGGAAGCGGCGTCTTGCTCGACGTCCATGGCGAGATCGGCCGGGTCTCGACGCCGGTGATTTCTGGTGCCGTTTCCGCGCCCAGCCAAGGCTGAACCCGTCCAAGGACGCGTGCCGGCATCAAATTTGCCGCCGAACCATGCGAATGTCGTCTCCACGCACTTCATACGGCTGAACTGGATTGGGGTTAACGTGACTTAAATAGACGGTGTCCGAAAACATCGGTAAAACCGGCACGTCACCTGACCCATTTGAAGAGACACGCATTTATGGCAGCCGCTCCCGGCGTCCGGCGTTCCGAGCTCGGTGAAGCGTTGCGCGCGTGCCGCAACGCCTTTATCGGCGTCGGCGTCATGAGCTGCATGATCAATTTGCTGTACCTGACCGGCTCGATCTTCATGCTGGAGGTCTACGACCGCGTGCTGCCGAGCCGCAGCGTGCCGACCCTGGTCGGTCTCGTGATCCTCGCCGCCGGACTCTACATCGCGCAAGGCGGGCTCGACCTGATCCGGGGACGCATTCTCGGCCGCATCGGAACCGCGCTGGACGAAGCCATCAATGTGCGCGTGTTCGAAACCGTCGTCCGTCTGCCGCTGATGGTCGGCTCCCGCAACGAAGGCCTGCAGCCCTTGCGCGATCTCGACAACGTCAGGTCGTTTCTCGGCAGCATGGGGCCGGGCGCGTTCTTCGATCTGCCGTGGCTGCCGTTCTATCTGGCGATCTGCTTTGCGTTCCACTGGCTGCTCGGCGTCACCGCCTTGGTCGGCGCCATCATTCTGGTGACGCTGACGCTGATCACCGAGTTCCTGTCGCGGACGCCGGCGAAGGAGGCGATGACGCTGGCCGCGCGGCGCAGCGATCTCGCCGCCACCAGCCGGCGCAACGCCGAAGTGCTGGTGGCGATGGGCATGTCCGGACGGCTGATGAAGCGCTGGAGCGAGGCCAACGAGACCTATCTGGCAGGCAATCAGCGCGCCAGCGACATCGCCGGCGGCCTCGGCGCCGTCGCCAAGGTCCTGCGCATGATGCTGCAATCCGCGGTGCTTGCGGTCGGCGCCTACCTCGTGATCCACCAGGAAGCCACCGCCGGCATCATCATCGCTGGCTCGATCTTGAGCGCGCGGGCGCTGGCCCCGGTCGATCTCGCCATCGCCCACTGGAAAGGTTTCGTCGCCGCGCGCCAGAGCTGGCATCGCCTGTCAAAACTCCTGCAGCAGATGCCGGCGGCGAATGAGCAAACGCTTTTGCAGGCGCCCACGAAGCGGCTGTCGGTCGAGGCCGTCAGCATCGTGCCGCCCGGCGACCAGCGCGTCATCGTGCAGGACGTCAACTTCGCCGTTGATGCCGGCACCGGCCTGGGCGTCATCGGGCCAAGCGGTTCGGGCAAGTCGTCGCTGGTGCGCGCGCTGGTCGGCGTCTGGACCCCGGTCCGCGGCAAGGTGCGGCTCGACGGCGCGGCGCTCGACCAATGGTCGTCGGACGTGCTCGGCCGCCATATCGGCTATCTGCCGCAGGACGTCGAGTTGTTCGCCGGCACCGTGGCGCAGAACATCTGCCGCTTCGATCCCGACGCGAAATCGGAGGCGATCATCGCAGCCGCCAAGGAAGCTGGCGTGCATGAGATGATCATCAAGATGCGCGAGGGCTACGATACCCAGATCGGCGAGCAGGGGACTGCGCTCTCCGCTGGGCAGGCGCAACGGGTGGCGCTGGCACGGGCGCTGTATGGCAATCCGTTCCTGATCGTGCTCGACGAGCCGAATTCCAATCTCGACAGCGAGGGCGACGAAGCGCTGACCCGCGCGGTGCGCGCGGCGCGCGAGCGCGGCGCGATCGTGGTCGTGGTGGCGCACCGGCCGATCGGCATCGAGGCGGTCGATCAATTGCTGGTCTTGAGGGACGGTCGCATGCAGGCGTTCGGTTCGAAGGAAACCGTGCTCGGCCAGGTGCTGCAGCGCGTTCCGTCGCCGCCGCCGATCAAGATCGTGTCCGAAGCGGGAGCTGTGAAAAAATCATGACCGCGGAGCTGAAAGGCGCGCGCCGCTCGATACGCTCGCATCTCATCGTCGGCCTTGCGCTGATGCTGGTGCTGGCCGGCGGGTTCGGCGGCTGGGCTTCGACGGTGCAGATTTCGGGCGCGCTGATCGCGCCGGGCTCGGTGGTGGTCGATTCCAACGTCAAGAAGGTGCAGCACCCGACCGGCGGCGTGGTCGGCGAGGTCCGGGTGCGCGATGGCGATGTCGTCAAGGCGGGCGACGTCGTGGTCCGGCTCGACGAGACCGTGGTGAAGGCGAGCCTGGCGATCGTGGTCAAGACGCTGAACGGTTTGTGGGCTAGGGCGGCGCGGCTGGAGGCCGAGCAGCGCGGCCTCGACAAAATCAAGTTTCCGCCGCAGCTCACTGACCGCGCCGACGATCCCGATGTCCGCGACGTCATCGCGAGCGAAACCAAGCTGTTCGAGGTTCGCGTGTTCGGACGCGCGGGGCAGAAATCGCAATTGCGCGAGCGGGTGGCGCAGCTCAACGAGGAGATCGCCGGCCTCACCGCGCAGGAGCAGGCCAAGGAAAAGGAAGTCGCGCTGGTCGAGAAAGAGCTGGTCGGCGTCCGCCATCTCTATGAGCAGCGCCTGATCCAGATCTCGCGCCTGACGATTTTGGAGCGCGATCTCGCTCGCCTGTCGGGCGAGCGTGCGCAATACATTGCCGCGCGCGCGCAAGCGAGGGGCAAGATCACCGAAACCGAGCTCCAGATCATCCAGATCGACAAGGACGTGGTCAGCGAGGTTTCCAAGGATCTGCGCGAGACCAACGACAAGATCGGCGAGTTTGTCGAGCGCAAGGTCACCGCGGAGGATCAACTGCGTCGCATCGACATCCGCGCGCCGCAGGACGGCGTCGTGCTGCAGTCGACGGTCCACACTGTCGGTGGCGTCATCACCGCGGGCGACGCCATCATGATGATCGTGCCGAAGGCCGACGATCTCTCGGTCGAAGCCAAGGTCAATCCGCAGGACATCGACAAGCTGCAGATTGGCCAGAAGACGCTGCTGCGGCTATCCGCTTTCAACCAGAGCACCACGCCGGAGCTGAATGGCGTGGTGACACGCGTCTCTGCCGACGTCACCGCCGATCAGCGCACCGGTCAGAGCTACTATACCATCCGCGTCTCGATGCCGCCCGACGAGGTCAAGCGCCTCGGCGAGGTCAAGATCATTCCGGGCATGCCGGTCGAAGCCTTCGTGCAAACCGGCGACCGCACCATGCTCTCCTATCTGATGAAGCCGTTCAGCGACCAGTTGATGCGCTCGTTCAGGGAGCGGTGAGGGCGCTCTCCGCTGTCGCCCCTGCGAACGCAGGACCCATAACCACCGATCTTGATTGTTGAGCCGAAACTGTCGAACAGCGTCTCTCAAAACACACGGCACGGCGTATGGCTCCCTGCGGTTCGCAGGGACGACGTCTTACTTCGACAAATTCTCCAGCAGCAAATTCAGTGCCGTCTTCGCAAACGCCTGCATGTTCGCTTGCCGGTCGGCGCTGCCCGTTTCCAGCGTGAATACTTCGTTTTGCGGCCCCGCCACCGCCATGCAGCAATGGCCGGCCGCATCGCCATAGCGGTTGCCAGTCGGCCCCGTCGCGCCGGTTTCCGACAATCCCCAGTCGGTTGCAAAGCGCTGGCGGACCTGGCTGGCGAGCAGTCCCGCGTATGGCTCGGACGCCGAGCGGAGACCCGTCATCGACTCGTCCGGGATATCCATCAGCAGCCGTCGCGCGTCGCGGGTATAGACCACGGCGCCACCGAGGAAATAGGCCGATGCGCCCGGCACCGATAACAGCGCTGCCGAGATCAGCCCGCCGGTGGAGGATTCCGCAACCGCAATCGTCTGCTTCCGCGCGATCAGTTGGGTCGCGATCTTTTCGGCGATCGTAACAAGTTCTTTCATTTCAACTCCTGCGCGTGCGTCATCTGTTCAGTCATGTTCTCCTAGCACAGGAGGGTTACGCTTGCCGAGTTGCGGCGCGGAGGCCGCCCTGATTGAATACCTCAAGCAACCGCGGCCCATGCGGGCATACGAGGAAACACCATGACGTCGCCGCTTCCCGGCGGCGTGGATTGCGATCTGCATCCCGCCGTTCCGCATTTGACCAGCCTGTTGCCCTACATGAACGACTATTGGCGCGACCAGGTGACGACGCGCGGCATGACGGATCTGGTCTCGCAGTCCTATCCGACCAATTCGCCGATCTCCTCGCGGTCGGACTGGCGGCCGGCGCAGGGTAAACCGGGTTCAGACCTCACCGACATGCAGAAACAGGCGCTCGACCGGTTCGGTGTCGCCTACGGCATCTGCAATCCGCTCTACGGCGTGCAGATGGTGTTCTCCGAAGACATGCAGGACGCGTTCTGCCGCGCGCTGAACGACTGGCTGGCCAAGGAATGGCTCGACAAAGACGATCGGCTGCGCGGCTCGATCGTGATCCCGACCCAAAGCGTCGAAAAATCGGTCGCCGAGATCGAGCGTTGCGCCAAGGACAACCGCTTCGTCCAGGTGCTGATGCTGGTGATGGGCGATATGCCCTTGGGCAAGCGCGTCTACTGGCCGATCTACGCCGCCGCCGAGCGGCTGGGCTTGGCCGTTGGCATCCATGCCGGCAGCGCCTATCACAACCCGCCCACCTCGATCGGCTGGGGTTCCTATCACATCGAGGATTATGTCGCGCAGGCCACCGCGTTCCAGACCCAGCTCACCAGCCTAATCGTCGAAGGCGTGTTCGCCCGCCATCCGAATTTGAAAATGGTGATGCTGGAATCGGGCTTCACCTGGCTGCCGGCCTATCTGTGGCGGCTGCACAAGTTCTGGCGCGGCATCCGCATGGAAACGCCGTGGGTCGACCGCGCGCCGCTGGAGATTGTGCGCAGCAACATCCGCTTCTCGTTGCAGCCGGTCGATGCGCCGCCCGATCCCGCAACCCTGAACCGCCTGTTTGACCATATGCAGTCGGACGAATTGCTTCTATTTTCGACCGACTATCCGCACTGGCAGTTCGACGGCGACCAGGTGCTGCCGCCGGGTTTGTCGGGCGATCTGGTCCGCAAGATCATGATCGATAACCCGCTCGCGACCTACGGCCGGTTGGAGGTCGTACTGGCATGATTCCGAAAAGTGGAGGCCGGTTTTCGGAAAAGATCATGCCAAGGAATAAGGAGACGACGCCATGAACGTGCAGTTCCGGGCTGAGCCGTCTGCATCCGTCAGCCTCAAGACGGCGATCGCCGATTGCGACATTCACCCGGCGCGCGCCACGAAGGATGAACTGTATCCGTTCTTGGCAAAGCGCTGGCACTCGCATCTCGAGACCTACGGCATCCAGGCCTATCACGGCATGATGGAGGGCCCGCCCTATCCGAAGGCGCAGCCGAACGCCTCGCGCCGCGATGCCTGGCCGCCGGAAGGTGGGCCACAGGGCTCCTCGCTGTCCTTCATGCAGAAGCAGCTTCTCGATCCCTACAACGTCGCGCTCGGGGTGCTCAATCCGCTCGCCACCGGGCAGGGCCTGCGCAACCAGGATTTTGCCGGCGCGCTCTGCGCCGCGATCAACGATTGGCAGATCGAGAAATGGACCAGCAAGGACAAGCGCCTGAAGGCGTCGATCGTCGTCGCGAATGAAGACGGCATTGCTGGCGCCGCCGAAATCCGCAAGCGCGCGGGCGATCCAAATTTCGTTCAGGTGCTGCTGCTCAGCCGCAATGTCGAACCGCTCGGCCAGCGCCGCTACTGGCCGATCTACGAGGCGGCGCAGGAGATCGGACTGCCGGTCGGCGTCCATGCCTTCGGCTTCGGCGGCAATCCGCTCACCCCGTCCGGCTGGCCCAGCTTCTACATCGAGGAGATGGTCGGCCACGCGCAGTGTCAGCAGACCGCGCTGGCGAGCCTCGTGCTCGAAGGCGTGTTCGAACGTTATCCGAAACTGAAGATGGTCATGATCGAGGCCGGCTTCGGCTGGGCACCGTCGCTGGCGTGGCGGCTCGACAAGACCTTTGAGAAGCTGCACAGCGAGGTGCCGCATCTCAAGCGAAAACCGTCGGAATATATCCGCGACCACATCTGGTGGACTACGCAGCCGATGGAAGATCCGGAGCGCCGCGATCACCTGTTCCAGACGATCGAATGGATCGGTTGGGACAAGCTGTTGTTCGCTACCGATTACCCGCATTGGGATTTCGACGAGCCGTCGCGCGTGTTGCCGGCCGGCGTCAGTGATGCCAACCGCGAAGCGTTCTATCTCGGCAACGCGAAGAAGCTGTACGGGATCGCTTAGCATGATCCGAAAAAGCATGCCCTCGGGCCACGACCCGATGGGTGGAGCCCGGTTTTTCGAAATAGATCATGCGGACCTGATATGACGCGGCACGTCATTGCTCCGGTGGACGAATTGCCGCCGGGGACGCGAAAATTCCTCGACATCGACGGCCGGCCGATCGCGATCTTCAACATCAAGGGCGAGTTCTTCGGCCTGTTGAACCGCTGTCCCCATCAGGGCGCGGCCCTGTGCGAGGGCCCGTTGATAGGGCTCGCGCAATCCTCCAACCCCGGCGAGATCGAATACACAAAACTCGGTGAAATAATCCGCTGTCCCTGGCACGGCTGGGAATTCGACATCCGCACCGGGCAGTCCTACTGCGACCCCAAACGCTTTCGCGCTCGCGCCTATCCCGTCAATGTCGAGCCGGGATCGGCCGTGGTGAAGGGGCCGTATGTCGCCGAGACTATCGCGGTCTCGGTGGAGAGCGACTACGTGGTGGTCGATTTGTAGCTGCCGTGGGCTTGCCTATTGGGCTTCCGTGTCCTTCCGCGGAGTGCTAGCGTTCAAACCGAACCCGCTCGTCTGGGGGAACATTCACATGAACGGGTTTGGGTGGGCTTACATTGCTGTTTCCGTCGGACCTCACGTCGTTTCTCGACCTCATACGGCAGCACGGCGATGCGGCCTACAGCCTCATGTTTGCCTATGCGGCCTCGCATAGTCTGCTGCTTGCACTATTCGCGGGTTACGCCGCACATTCGGGCGTGTTGGATCTTGGTAGGCTTATCGTGGTCTGCTGGTTTGGCAGCTTCGCTGGCGACGTGATTCGCTTCTGGATTGGGCGACGTTATGGCGTCCGCTGGTTCGAACGTTTTCCGCGCATCGAACGCACGCTGCAGACCGCAGCCCGGCTGACGGACCGTCACTACGGCTGGATGATCCTGCTTCATCGGTTCCCGCACGGTATTCGCGGGGTTGCCGGTTTCGCCTACGGCATATCGCGGCTGCCCTGGTCCACCTTCCTGGCGCTCAACTTCGGCGCGGCGGGCCTTTGGTCCTGCACCGTTGTCTCGGCCGGCTATGCGTTCGGCCAGTTCTCGGAGAAGTCCATCAGCAATGCCTCTTCGGGGCTGGGCATCGTGATGTTGGTCGCGTTCCTCGGTTTGTCCTGGTTGCTCAGCAGGAAGCTCGATCGGATCGTGGAGCGGTATTGAAACAGGCCGCGCGTGCTTATCCCTGAGTGGCGAATGGATGGTGGCCGGCGCGGCACGATGGCTTGGCACGCCGAGGGGAACGCTTATCTCCGCTTTCGTGGCTTTCAGTCGCACCGACGTTGAATATACTGATCATCAACTCTCGCCCGAAAAGAGCGCTTCCTCATGGACGGCTCCGGTTCCTCCAGCGCCTTTGAATGCACTGCAAACAATGCACGGCGCGATTGGTTCAAGTTAATTCGGGAAAAAGGCGCAGAAACTTTCCGGCGCGTAAATGCTCAATGTACTCGCGTTTACAGCGACACGTCTGTGACATCATCATCATCAACGCCGCGCAGTCTCCAGCGCTTCTCGGCACGAGATACGATGTGCAATTGCACGTTGGGGAATGACGGTTTCGTAGGGTGCGTTAGTCTTACTCAATTTGCGAAGCATAGCCCAACACCCGTCGTGGAATGCGCAGCAGTATGGTGGGCAAAGGCGCGAAGCGCCGTGCCCACCATTCCAAGATCGCTGCGTGGAGAGATGGTGGGCACGCTTCCGCCTTCGCTCCTGGAGCTTCGGTGGACGTAGTCGTTCGCCTACGGCTCTCCGACTTCGGTGTTGGTTATCGGCCGCCGCCGCCACCGCCGCCACCGCCACCACCACCGCCGGCGTCACGCATCGACGCGTTTTCGCGCGGATCGAGATTTTTCATGTAGTTCACCGAAGTGTCTGGGCGGTTGCGAAGCTGCGCCACATAGTTCATGTGATCTCCGCAAGCCTGCCGTGATACTGCCTGATCGCAGTACGGCGACGCCACGAACGCGGGAACGGCCATGGCGCTGGTCGCGCCGACCGCGACCAAAGCCGCCGCAGACAATATCAACTTCATCGACATCTGTACTCTCCATTCCTGTTGGCGAGGCCGGAATGGCTCGCACAGGAGTTCGACGACGCCAGATGAAAACCGGTTCGGAAGAGTACGTGATGTAGGTCACTCGGATAACCTGATCGTGAACGATCTCCGGTGTTCCGGGCCGTCGTCACCCGCGACCTGTCCGCCGAAGCCGGCGCTCGCAATGACGTGAAAAGGCGAGGACCCTTACTCCCCCGCCCCATGGGCCATCGCTCTTCGCTCCATCGCATAGCGCACCAGCGCCGCGAAGCGATAGATGCCGTGCACGAACTTGCCGTAGGGCATGGTTATGAACAGCGAGAACACCACACCGAGATGCAGCGCCAGCAGCGGTCCCATCGCCGCCGTCTCGCGCCATACCAGGAGCGCCATGCCCGTGAGACTCGTCAGGAACAGCATTACGATGAAGGCGACGTCCATGCCATGGCGGGCTTCGTCGACCAGCACGGAGTCGCGCTTCCATCGTTCAGTGAGGAGGCCGATCGGCCCGATCAACAAACCGATGCCGCCGAGCGTGCCGAGCACCACCGGAAGATCCCACCATGCATAGGGCGCCTGTCGCGCCAGCAGATAGTGGTAGAGCGTCGCGATGCAGGTCGAGGCAAAACACAGCGCAAAGCCGTAGAAAGTGAAATGGTGATAGAGCCTGCGGCGATCGGTCGGGCGGTCATCCTCGTTGAAGCAGCCGACCCCGCCGCCGTCGAGATGGCGCAATTCGCCGGCATCGCGGAGCGCCTGCAGCAGCGCAGCAGCATCGGTCTTCATGCCGACGGGCTCGCCGATGTCGCGCCAGAACGCGCGCACGCCCATCGTCAAAGCAACGATCGCGTAGAGAAACGCCACGCCGAACAGGGCTGCCATCGCGTTGTGCGGCATCAGTTTGTAGAACGCGCCCGGGCCGGTATGCGTACCGAACAGCACCTGCCTGTCGTGCCAAGCAGCGAAGCCAAAGATGAACGCGGCAACACTGAGCGCGGCAACGAGGCTGATGACGATTCCGTTGCGCGCGAACGCGCCCGCGAAGGCGCGCGGCCATGCATAGGCCGAATAAGATTCCGCACGCGCCACCGCGAGCGTTCTAGGCACATTGACGTTGAACTCATGCGGCGGCGAGAACTGGCAATCGGTGTAGCAGGCGCCGCAGGCATGGCAGAGGTTGGCGAGGTAGTTGAGGTCACCGTCGGAAAACGCGCGGCGCATTTCCATCGCCGGAAACACCGCGCAGAGGCCCTCGCAATAGCGGCAGGAATTGCAGACCGTCATCAGGCGGTCGGCTTCCTCAAGGATTTTGGTTCCGTGCATTTTTATGCCGCTTCCCGTCCCGACCTTCTAGTTCCTCGCATTCTTCGCCGCTTCCCGTCCCGCCACTCGACCGAACACGCTGCCGATGGTCATGCCGATGCCGGCCGCATAACCCTTGCCGAGCACATTGCCGGCCATGATCTCGCCGGCCGCGAACATGTTGGCCGAAGGCCTGCCGTCCTTCATCACCATCCGCGCCTGCCTGTTCACGCGGGTGCCGAGATAGGTGAAGGTGATGCCGGGCCGCACCGGATAGGCGAGGTAAGGCGGCGTCTCGATCCGGCGCGCCCAATGCGTCTTCGGCGGCGTGATGCCCTCAGTGCGGCAATCGTCCAGGATGGTGTGATCGAACGTGCCGGGCTTAACCGCGGCGTTGAATTCGGTGATGGTCTTCTCCAGCGCCGCCGGATCGAGCTCGAGCTTGCCAGCGAGTTCGGCGATGCTGCCGCCCTCGATCGGCGGAAACAGCGTCGGCATAAAGCTGTTGCGAACGGAGGCATCGAAAATGATGTAGGCGATCTGGTCCGGTTGCGCGGCCACCAGCCGCCCCCAGATCGCATAGCGCTTCGGCCAGATGTCCTCGCCCTCGTCGTAGAATCGCTGCGCGCGCTTGTTGACGACGATGCCGAACACCACTGAATCGTGGCGCGTGATGATGCCGCCGTCAAATTTCGGTGCGCGAGCGTCGATCGCAACCGCATGGCATTGGGTGGGATCGCCGATATCCTGCACGCCATTGTCGAGCAGCATTTTCAGGATCGATCCGCGGTTATAGGGCGTGCCGCGGATCAGGAAATTATCCGCCGCCTCGCCCCAATATTCCTTCAGCCATTCGATGTTCGCTTCAAAGCCGCCGGCAGCCGCGACCAGCGCCGAAGCGCGGATCTCGCTCGTGCCGTCGACCGGCTGCTTCAGCCTGGCAGACAGGAACATGCCGTGTTCGATCTCGAGATCGATAACCTCCGCATCGTAGACGATCTCGACGCCGAGTTTTTCCGCGGTGAGATAGAGTGCATTGAGCATCGCCCTGCCGCCGCCGAGGAAGAATGAGTTGGTGCGGCCCAGACTCAGCGTGCCGCCGAGCGAGGGCTGCCAGCGCACGCCCTGTTCGACGATCCAGTTCAGGATGTCCTTGGACTCCCTGATCATGAACCTGGCAAGTTCCTCGTCGGTCTGCCCGCCGGTCAGGCGCAACAGATCGTCCCAGAACTCTTCTTCGGTGTAGGGGCCGGTGAGAATATCGGTTGCCGCATCGTGCGCGCAGCGCATGTTGCGGGTGTGGCGGGTGTTGCCGCCGCGATAGAATTTCGGCGCGCCTTCCAGCACCAGCACGGAAGCACCCGCGCGCCGTGCGCTGATGGCGGCGCAGAGCGCGGCGTTGCCGCCCCCGATCACCAGCACATCGAACTTCTGACTCAAATCGGCCATGCGCTCTTGTTGTCGTTGTCGGCCTCAAAAATCAAACCGGCGCCCGGCCAGGCAAATCGATCCGCCCCGGCGATTTTCTAGCCTGATGCAACGGCCGCGTCACGTCTCTCGTGCGAGAACTTCCGCGATGAGCGTGGCAGCATGCGACGATGTCGCATACGCATCGTCGCGCGGAAATGTCGGGACGTCAGGACTTGTTTTGCACGGACGTGAGCAGCCATTGCCGGAACGCCGCGAGTTTTGGCGGATCGGCCCTGCCCGCGGGCGAGACCAGATAGAATCCGGCATCGACCGGAAAGGCGATCTTGAAGGGAACGACGAGACGTCCCTTGGCGATGTCCTCCTGCACATAGGCGGTGCGGCCCATGGCAACGCCGAGGCCGTCGATCGCGGCCTGCACGGTCATGAAGATCATGTCGAAGGTCACGCCCGGCTGTCTGGAAAAATCGGCAGGCAGGCCTGCGGCCGTCAGCCACAGCCGCCAATCGTCGCTGTTGGCGTTGCTGGTGTGCAGCAGCACGTGGTCCCTGAGGTCCTCCGGGCATTTCAGCGGCTTGCTGCCCTTGAGCAGCGCGGGGCTGCATACCGGGAAGAGTTCGTCCGCCATCAGCCAATCGGCGCGAACGCCCGCCCACTGGCCGCGGCCGTAGCGGATTGCGGCATCGACCTTGTCGCGCTGGAAGTCGACGAGATTGGTCGAGGTCGTGATGCGGACGTCGATCCCCGGCTGTGCCTCCTGAAAGGCCGTGAGGCGCGGCAGCAGCCATTTGGCGGCGAGCGAGGCCAGCGTCGACACCGTCAGCACATGGTCATCGTCTTTCCGCAACAGGCGGTCGGTCGCGAGCCGCAGATCGTTGAAGGCGGCGCGGATGCCCGGAAGGTAGTCCTGCGCTTCCGCGGTCAGCGTCAGCGAGCGGTTCTGGCGGACGAACAGGCGAACGCCGAGCTCTTCCTCCAGCCGCTTGATCTGGTGACTGATTGCGGTCTGCGTGACGTTCAGCTCGGAGGCGGCCTGGGTGAAGCTCAGATGCCGGGCGGCGGCCTCGAAGGCGCGCAGACCATTCAGCGACGGCAGTCTGGCGGTCATTCCCTGATCCCCAGATACATGAGTTTATATCATCCGAAACGGTACAAAGTGTCGTTTGTGGAAGGCCGCGTTAGCGCAGATATTAGCGCCAACAGATTACTACAGGAGCCGAAAATGTCCACTTACACGCATGAATCGATGATAAATCATCATGGGCCGGGGATTTTGAGCCAATTGGCCGAGACCATCCATGTCTGGCGGCAGCGCTACCAGTCGCGCCGCGAACTGGCCAGGTGGTCGGAGCGGGAGCTGCATGACATCGGCATCTCCTGGAGCGACGTCGCCTACGAGGCCGAAAAGCCGTTCTGGCGGGCTTGAGTGGCAGCCGGCCGGCGCCGCCTCATAGGAGGGGCGCCGGCCATTTTCATGAGGAACGGCGGGAGCGCGCGATGACCAGGCTCCGTTTCGACGATCTCAGGCAGTATTCGGACGAGCTGCGCTCGCGACATGGCCAGGCCGTGGCCGTGCGCTTCGTCGAGCCGCGCGATGCCGAGACGCTGCAGAACTATTTCCGCGGGCTCTCGACGCGGTCCCGCTACAACCGTTTCCTCGGCGCGGCCAGCGAACTGCCGGCGTCCGAACTCGAGCGCTTCATCCACGTCGGCGAAGCGGATCGGTTCAGTGTGGTCGCGACCGTGCCGGTCGATGGTCGCGAGACCATCGTCGGCGAAGCGCGCTATGCTTTCGACAGCGAGACTGTCTCGATCGAATTCGGCCTTTCGATCGATGATCGTTGGCAGGGCCACGGCATCGGCAAGGCGCTGTTGAAAAATCTCGAATGCCGAGCGGCTTCATTCGGCGCCGAGCGCATCTTCGGCGACACGCTGCGTTCCAATGACGCCATGATCGCGCTCGCCCGCAAGGCCGGCTACGCCTTCAGCAATACGCCCGGCGACTGGAGGCTGACGCGTTTTCAGAAAGACATCCACGTCGAACCGCAGGAAATCCCATGCGCCAGTTGGCGGCTCGCCGCCGTCTCTCCCAGCGCCATGTCCTCGCTTGCGGTTTGATCACTGAGCCCGGTTCTGGCCGCACCAGAACCGGGCGATTTTCCGCTACCCGCGGAAAAGGAACTCAGCTTCCCCTGAACACCGGCTTGCGCTTGTCGATGAAGGCTTGCACCGCTTCCTTGTGATCGGCGGTGGTGGTCAGGCGGACGAGGCGCTCGGCTTCGTGGTCGCGCGCAGTGGCGAAGTCGAATTGCAGCGCTTCGTCGAGATTGTCTTTGATGTAGCGCAGCGCGAGCGTCGGGCCTTCGGCCATGGATCTGGCGAGCGCAAAAGCCTCGGCCTGCAGCTTGTCGTCGGGCACCACGCGGTTGACGAGGCCGATCGCCTCGCATCGGGCGGCATCGACCTTATCGCCGGTAAACATCAGCTCCCGCGCCCGCGAGGTGCCGACCAGCCGCGTCAGCAGCCAGGCGATGCCGTAATCGCCGGAGAGCGCGACGCGGACATAGCCGGTGGAGACGAAGGCGGATTGCGCCGCTAGTCTGATATCGCAGGCCAGCGCGAGCGCGAGGCCAGCGCCGACCGCAGGGCCGGGCAGCGCCGCAATCGTCGGCTTGCGCACCGAGGCCAGCGCGCCGGTCAGCAGGCGCTGCCGCTCCTGCAGGTCGGCGACCTTCTCGTCATAGGACATCTCTAACTTCTTCTTGTCGCGATGCGCGCCCATGCCCTTGACGTTGCCGCCGGCGCAGAACGCGGTGCCCGCGCCCGTCAGCAGGAGCGCACCGACCTCGGGGTTCTCGCCGAAGCTCTTGATCATGCTGCGAAGCGCCGGCGTCAGCGTATCAGAGAACGCGTTGCGCGCTTCGGGGCGGTTCAGCGTGATGGTTGCGACATGGTCGCGGATCACGCAGAGCAGTTCGTCGGTGCCGGTGTCGATCCTGGTTTCGGTGGTCATGTCGTTTCCCATGTTGATCTGTCATTCCGGGTTCGTATCTTCGATGCGCCCCGGAATGACGGCCTTGTCTCAAAACCTCTCCACCCAGGGCCGCAATTCCACTTCCCAGGTCCAGGCGCTGCGCGGCTGCTGCAGCACGTTCCAGTAGCTCAGCGCAATCGCGTCGGGGTCGAGCATCGAGTCCGGGCGATCGGCAGGTTCCGCGCGCGCAGCGCTGCGGATGCCGCCGTCGATGACGAAATGCGCGACATGGATGCCCTGCGGCGACAATTCGCGCGCCATGCTCTGGGCCAGCCCGCGCAGCGCAAACTTGCCCATCGCGAACGGCGCCGACTGCGGATAGCCTTTCACGCTGGCGGACGCGCCGGTGAACAGGATCGCACCATGCCTGTTGGGCAGCATGCGTGTTGCCGCCTGCTGCGCCACCAGAAATCCGCCGAAGGCCGAGACTGCAATCGCGCTCGCAACTTCGGCCGGAACCAGATCGGTGAAGGCGCCGCGGGCGCGGCCGCTGGCGTTATAGACGACGAGGTCGGGTGTGCCGATCTCGCGCTCGACCATGCCAAAGAGACGTTCGACTTCCTCTGCCTCGGTGGCGTTGCAGGCAAAAGCGCGGGCGCCGGTCTCGGTGCAGAGCGCGCCGAGCTTCTCGATCTTGCGCGCGGCGAGTGCAACCTTGATGCCTTCGCGTGCGAACAATCGCGCCAGCGATGCGCTCAGTCCTTCGCCGACGCCAACGATCAGGGCAATCTTGTATTTTGGTAATTCCATGGGCGCAGTCCTCGGGTGGTGGGACTCGGTATCTAGGAACCGGATTCCGCCTGGCAATCGTCCGCCATGGCGGCCCTCCAATTATGCTTGTTGACGGCCCGTCCGCCCGCGTTATCGATAGTTGATCAATATCGGGCGGAACGAACAAGGGCTAAAAATGCATCCACTCATGCAGGACCGTGCAGCCACGTCAGCCAGTCAACCGGGATTGCTCGCGCCTGACACGACGGGGATGAATTTCTACCGCGCCGATCCGGCATTGACCGATCTGCTTCGCCTGCATCTGCCCGACGCGCTGTTTCGCCATATCGAGCCGCATCTCGACCGGCTGGGCGAACTGGCCGGCGGCTATCTGGACGAATGCGCGCGGCTTGCCGACCGGCATACGCCGGTGCTGCATCAGCGCGACAAGTTCGGCCGTGATATCCAGTATATCGAATATCACCCGGCCTATCGCGAGCTGGAAAAGGTCGCGTTCGGCGAGTTCGGCATTCACGCGATGTCGATCCGCAAGGGCATCATGGGCTGGCCGGATAAATACCCTGTCGTCGCCAAGCACGCCTTCACGTTCCTGTTCAATCAGACCGAGTTCGGGCTTGGATGCCCGATCAACGTCACGGACGGTTGCGCAAAACTGCTCAACAATTTCGGCAGCGAGGCGTTGAAAGCAAAATATCTCGACGGCCTGACCCAGACCGACATGAGCAAGCTGACGCAGGGCGGCCAGTTCATGACCGAGAAGGAAGGCGGCTCCGATGTCGGCACGCTGACGACGAGGGCCGTGCAGGAAGGCGGCCACTGGCGGCTCTATGGCGAGAAATGGTTCTGCTCCAACGCCGACGCCAAGGTGGTGATGCTGCTGGCGCGCCCCGAGGGCGCAGGCCCCGGCACGCGTGGCGTAGGTCTTTTCCTGATGCCGCGCTTTCTCGACGACGGCTCGCAAAATCACTACCGGATCGTGCGTTTGAAGGACAAGCTCGGCACCCGGTCGATGGCGTCAGGCGAGATCAAATTCGAGGGCGCCATGGCCTATGCGGTCGGCAAGCTCGACCGCGGCTTCGTGCAGATGGCCGAGATGGTCAACTCGTCCAGGCTCTCCAATGGCGTCAAATCCACCGCGCTGATGCGGCGTGCGCACCATGACGCGATGACGGTCGCGCGAAACCGCGTGGTGTTCGGTCAAAGGATCATCGACCTGCCGCTGGCGCGGCGGCAGTTGATGAAGATCATGTTGCCGACCGAGCAGGCGCTGTCGATGAGTTTTCTCACGGCCGACGCGCTCGATCGTGCGGAAGCGGGCAGCCAGGACGCGGCGGCGTTGTTGCGTATCCTGACGCCGACATTGAAATTCCGCGCCACGCGCGATGCGCGCAAGGTTTGCGGGGACGCGTTGGAGATGCGCGGCGGCATCGGCTACATCGAGGAATTTGCCACCGCCCGCCTGCTGCGTGACGCGCATCTCGGCTCGATCTGGGAAGGCACCGGCAACATCGTCGCGATCGACGCGTTGACGCGCGCGGTCGGCCGCCACGGCGCCGATGCAGCCCTCGCCGCCGATCTGCACGCCCGGCTCGATGACAGCACCAATGTGCCGCAGGCCTGGCGCAATCGCCTGCGTGAACTGACCGACCGCGCCGTCGGCTTTGCCCGCGAAGTGGCGAGCCGAAGCGACAATGAGGGCGACGCCCGGCGTGCCACCAGCCTACTCTATCATGTCGCGAGCGCCGTTGCGCTGGCCTGGGAGGGCGGGCGCATTCACGACATGCGCGGCGACGCCAGGCGGTTATTGTTGTCGCGCATGGTGGTCGACCACCGCATCGCGCCGGGCGACCCGTTCCGGCTTGCGGAAAATGTCACCCAGCGCGCGATATCAGGCCATCTGCTCGGCGAACGCAGCGTCGGCCTGGCCGAGGTTGGCGAATTGCTTGTCGCAGCGTAGGCTGCCGTCAGTATGGTTCAAAAAAAGCAGAAACAGAGGGAGCACCGATGAAGGCCGCCGTTTTGCATGAAGTCAACAAGCCGCTGGTGATCGAGGATGTCAGCGTGCCGAATCCCGGCCCGCGCGAAGTCCTGATCCGCACGCGCGTCGCAGGCCTCTGTCATTCGGACCTGCACTTCATGGAGGGGCTCTATCCCCATCCGTTGCCCGCGGTGCTCGGCCACGAATCCGCGGGTGTCGTCGAAAAAGTCGGCTCCGACGTCACCTACGTAAAGCCCGGCGATCATGTCGTGACGTGTCTTTCGGTTTTCTGCGGCACCTGCGACAATTGCACCACCGGTCGCACCGTGCTCTGCACCGACACGACGGTGAAGATGCTCCCCGGCCAGTCCAACCGGCTGTCGTGGGCGCGCGAGGAGAAGCTGCATCAGTTCCTCAATCTATCATCGTTCGCCGAGCAGATGCTGGTGCACGAAAACGCCATCGTCAAAATCCGCAAGGACATGCCGCTGGAGCTCGCGGCCCTGATCGGTTGCGGCGTCATCACCGGCTACGGCGCGGTGGTGAACACCGCAAGAGTTCAGGCCGGCGAAACGGTGGCCGTGATCGGCTGCGGCGGCGTCGGCATGGCCGCGATCAATGGCGCCGCGATCGCCGGCGCCGGCCGCATCATCGCAATCGATACCAATCCGGCCAAGCTGCAGCTCGCGACCAAGCTCGGCGCCACCGACATCGTCGATCCCGCTCGCGGCGACGTGGTGCAGCAGGTGCGCGAACTGACGGGTGGTGGCGTGCATCACTCCTTCGAGGTGCTGGGCCGCAAGGAGACCGCCGAACAGTCCTTTGCGATGCTGGCGGCCGGCGGCACCGCGACAATCGTCGGCATGATCCCGTTCGGCCAGAAGATCGAACTGCACGGCTTCGACTTCCTGCGCGAGCGCCGCATCCAGGGCTCGTCGATGGGCTCCAACCATTTCCGCGTCGACATGCCCCGCCTGGTCGAATTCTACATGCGGGGCAAACTGCATCTGGAAGACTGGATTTCGGCCAAGCTGAAGCTCGCCGAGATCAACGAGGGCTTTGCCAACATGAAAGCCGGCAAGACACTACGCAGTGTGATTGTGTTTGATGCGTGAGGCGTAGTTCGCGGTTGCATCCGTCGTCCCTGCGAAAGCAGGGACCCATATGCCGCGGCCTGCGGAATGGGCACAAGGTGAGACGGCTTCACTCCCAACTGCTCTCGGTGGTTATGGGTCCCTGCTTTCGCAGGGACGACGCGGGGTTGGATATTGGTTACCGCGACACATGCGCCGATACGGCAAGCCACTTGCCATTTTGCTTCGCCCAGCAATCGGTATAACGCCCATGAGCCTCTTGGCCGTCCGCGGTTGTATAGCTCGTCGCGGCATGGATAATGGCGAAGTCGCCGAGCACACGGATTTTCACGTCTTCCGCGCGCAGGTTTTTGATCGCGACCGGCTTTGCGGTCTGTTGCAGGAATGCGGCGCGATCGACCAGCGACTTGTCGGGATTGGAGCAGTAGAAATCGGCTGCGAGGATTTCGTCAAAGCGCTTGACGTCGGAATTCTGCACGGACGCGACATAGTCGAGGTTGAGCTTTGTCAGCTCGGCGAGGTCGTTGTTCATGATTTCCTCCGGTTCTTGTTCTCAGTGCAGAGCCGCTGTTCTCGGCCAGCGTTTGATCGCGATGCGGGCGAGCGAACCAAGCACGTAACCCGCAAGCGAGAAGGCGACGGGCGGCAAGAGCGCCTTGAGATCAAAGATGGCTCGAGACAGGAACTGTTCAAGCGCGGGTGGCGCCAGCAGAATATCCAGATTTAGGAAAACAAGCGGCGATATCACCAGGAATGCCAGACGGAGCCGGTGTTTGGCAAAGATGCATAGTACTGCAACGACAACGGTCGTGGCGCTGAGCAGGCCATAAGCGATCGCAAAGCCGAGAGCGTGGCGGATGTTGAAACCGGTGGCCAGCAACAGACCCCAAACAAGGCCGGCGATCAGAAGCGCCGTGTCGTCGGTGCGCCGGAAAAGCGGCAGATACCCCAGTGCCAGGAATGCCAGGATCGACAGGGTAGGCCAGGCCGCAACAAAGGTGCCATGCATCAGTCCCCACACATGGAATGTTGGCCAGCCCAGCGCGGCATAGGCATAGCCAAGCGGCCACATCAGCAGGAAGCCGGCTACGACGGCGATCACGCTTCGAATGAAAGTCCGCATGGCGCTTTCAACGATACCGCTTCACCCTCCCGGCGAGGAGATGCGCTTGCGCGCAGCTCCCCGGCACGAGGGGTCTCAATCATCAAACATCGGCGGCGGCTTGAAGCCTCCGAATTCGCGCTCGATCAGCTCGGCCAGCTTCAGCGGTGTGCGGTCCTCCAGCCATGGGCCGACGATCTGTACACCGACAGGCAGTCCATCCGGTGAAAAGCCGGTCGGTAGTGCGGTCGAGGGCAGACCGGGCAGGGTGGCGATGCCGGGCCAGGAGAGCTGGTCAGGATAGACGTAATCCTTACCGTCGATCCTGATGCGTCGCTTTTCCTGATCCTCCAAATGGTCGTGCGGATAGGCCGGCGTCGGCATGATCGGACAGATCACGGCATCGTAGGTCTTGAACAGCTCACGCCATTGCGCGCGCAGGCGCGAGCGGCCGCCGTCGGCCATCAGCCAGTCGCGGTGGCTGAGCGCAATGCCGCGCAGGCGCTCGGCGCCAAGGCTGTTGTCCTCGACGGATAGCGCGGCGGCGGCAGCCTTGGCGCCGATGTAAGATTCCGCCGTGAAGGACGCGGCGAGGAACGACATCAGCATTCGCATGTATAGTCGGCTCGATGCGGCGAAATCCGGCAACAACGGGCTGCTGCGATCGATCTTGACGCCAGCCTTGCCTAGATTGCCTGCCAACGTCTCCAACGTGCCCCGCACCACGCTACCGGTCGGCATCACCGGATCGGTATCGATCAGGAGCACACGGAAATTCTTCATCTCCGTGTGGCGTGGCGGGGGTAGCGCGAGGTGATAGGCCTTGCCTGCTTCCAGCGGATCGGGACCCGCCATCACGTCCAGCAGCAGCGAGAGATCGGCCGCGCAACGCGCCATCGGGCCGATCACGCTGAGATCGCGTGTGGATGGCAGTGGCGGCAGGGGCGGCGGCGTATGGCCGCGCATGGCGACGAGATCGAAGGTCGGCTTATGCGCATAAATGCCGCAGTGAAACGCGGGCACGCGCAAGGAGCCGCCGATATCGGAGCCGAGCGAGAGCGCGCCATAGCCCGCGGCGAGCGCCGCCGAAGAGCCGCCGGAAGAACCGCCCGGCGTGCGGCTGAGGTCGAACGGGTTGTTGGTGGTGCCGTAGATCTCATTGTAGCTCTGCCAGTCGCCGAGCCCGAGCGGCACGTTGGTCTTACCGAGAATCACCCCGCCGGCGTCCTTGACGCGGATGATCGGCAGCGCATCTTCCGTCGGCGTGAAATCCTTCTGCGCCGGAATACCCCAGGTCGTCGGCAATCCCGCGATGTTGAAGGATTCCTTCACCGTCATCGGAATACCGAGCAGTGGCTTCTTCACGCCGCGTGTGAGTTCGGCATCGGCGGCGCGTGCGGCGGCAAGGCCGCGCTCGAAATCGCGAACGCAGATCGCGTTGATCTTGACGTCATGCCGCTCGATCCGGCTGATCGCGTCCTCGGCCAGTTCGACCGCCGAGACTTTCCTGTCAGCAAGCGCAGATGACAATTCGACGGCGGTCTTGAAACTCCATTGCGATTTGGCCAAGGCGTACTCCCGGTCTGTCTTTCAATGCGGCCGGGATGATGCTCAGTTTGGGCACGCGCGGCAAGAGCAATGGCTGCACAGCGCGGTCCGCCCTTTCGGGTACGCTCCTGAGAAAACGTCATCTCAGGAATGATACTGCCAGCGTTTGACTCAAGGCCATCGCGCGTTAAGCCGCACCGATCAATATTCCGACTGCGAGCACGATGGCGCCGCCGAGCACGATCTGGAAGACGGCCTGGAGGAACGGCGTGTCCATGTAGCGCGCGCGGATGAAGGCGATCGCCCACAGTTCGAAGAACACGATGATGCAGGCAATCGCGGTCGCGATCCAGAACGCATTCGGCCAGGAGTCGGGAACGAGATAGGGCAGGGTATGGCCGATGCCGCCGAGCGTCGTCATCAATCCGCAGGTGATGCCACGCAGCCAGGGCGAGCCGCGCCCGGTCAACGAGCCGTCATCGGACAAGGCTTCGGCAAAGCCCATGCTGATGCCGGCGCCGATCGAGGCGGCCAGTCCTACCAGGAACGTCTGCCAGTTCTGGTGCGTGGCAAAGGCTGCCGCGAACAGCGGCGCCAGTGTCGAGACCGAGCCGTCCATCAGTCCTGCGAGCCCCGGCTGCACATATTGCAGCACGAACATGCGCCGGCGCGTCTTGTCCTCTTCGGCGCGCACGTCGGGCTTCAGGATGTCGTCAGTCAGCTTTATCGCGAGGCGCTCGTGGCTCTTTTCTTCGTCAGCGAGATCGCCGAGCAGCCGGCGCACGCCGACGTCCTCGGCCTGCTCGCTGGCCTTGGCATAGAAGCGCTCGGCCTCGAGCTCCATCGTCTCGACCTCCTTGCGGATGGCGTCGAGCGTCAGGTTCTTGGTCAGCCAGATCGGCCGACGTCGCAAAAATCCTTTGACGTCCTCGCGGCGGATCGGCGGCAGGTGCGGACCAAAACGCTTCTCATAGAGTTCCAGCAAGCGATGCCGATGGCCGCGTTCCTCCTCGGCCATTTCCTCGAACACTTTTGCCGAATCCGGATAACGTTCGGCGAGGTCCTCCGCGAAGGTCATGTAGATGCGGCTGTCTTCTTCCTCGGAAGAGATCGCAACGGCCAGCACCTCGCGCTCGGTCAGATCGGCGAAGTTCTTCACGGGACGCCGCCTTTTCTTAGTTTAGAACTATTCTAATATTGGCGTCTGCCGCGGTCAATTGGCGCACGTGGCTAAGGTCTGCTTTCGTCTACGCCTTCGCCCCTCGCAGGAATTGCACCAGCAACCAACTCACTTTGTTGGGCTGTTCCTGCTGCACCCAGTGGCCCGCGCCATCGACGAGATGGCAGCCGATCATGTTGGTGCAGGCCTTGGACTGCATCGCTTCATAGACGCCGGGGCGCTGATAGGTGCCCCAGTCCTGCTTGCCCGAGATGAAGGCAGAGCGCACGTCGATGGCGCGGCCCGACCACGTCTGCAATTCCGGTACGAACACGCCCGAGGTGCCGCAGCGATACCACTGCAGGCCTCCCTGGAATCCGTTGCGCTCGTACTCGGCGCTGTAGAAGGCGAGCTCGCTGTCCGGCAACCATTTGTTGGCGGCGATCTCTGCCGCCGACGGCATCTCCTCCGCGACGGTAGCAGCCATGTCCTTGGCGAGGTCCATCACGTAGTAGGTCGGCAGTTTCGCAATTTCGTCCGCTGTCCAGGATTTGAGCGGGTGGGGCTGGTTCGCTTTCCAGTCCGCGCTCTTGTGGTGGTAATAGGCCCGCAGGAAATCATGCACGCCCTGCGGCGGATGGTGCATGTCGTCGTTGGCCTCGCGCGTCGAATAATACCACTGGTAATGCTTGCGCGGGCGCGGCAGCGCCGCGAGATCGCGATGGATAGGATCTTCTGCCGCTGATATGACCGGGCCATCCACGGTGTTGAACGGCAGTGACGGCGGACCGCCGAACGGCGCGCTCATCATGACGACCGAGCGAAACACGTCGGGCCGGATCAGGGCGCACCATGCGGCGACCGATGAACCAAAATCATGGCCGATGACGGCATCGACGCTCTTGTAGCCAAACGCCGACACCAGCCCCAGCGCGTCGCGCACCAGATTGGGGAGCCGGAACGAGGCAAGATCGCCGTCGTAATTCGGGTCCCACCCGGTGGTGCGGCCATAGCCGCGCTGGTCCGGCGCGATCACGTGATAGCCGGCTTCCGCGAGAACCGGCATCACCTTGCGCCAGGAAAAGGCGAGCTCCGGAAAACCGTGCAGCAGCAAAACGCACGGACGGCCGCGGGTTTCGAAGCCGGCTTCGAGCACGTGCATGCGCAGGCCGTTGATGCCGTCGACGTAGCGCGAGCGGATGGAGGAGGGCAGCGGGATCTCGGGGAGGGTGGGCATTGTGTATCCTCGTCACGGCCGGGTTTATCCCGGCCATCAACGTCCTCTTGTGCTGCGCGACTGTAAAGACGTAGATGCCCGGGACAAGCCCCGGGCATGACGGATCATTGCTCGCGATGTGCGTACCCTCCCCTGGAGGGGAGGGTAAGCGCTACGCCTTCGCTGCCGGCTTCGGCCAATACCGATCGCGCAAATGCCGCTTCACTAGCTTGCCGGTCGGCGTGCGCGGCAATTCGGCCTCGAAGTCGATACTCCTGGGACATTTGATCGGCGACAAATGCTTACGGCAGAACAGGATCAGTTCGGCCTCGAGCTTCTTGCCGGCCTTGGCCATGTCGTGCGGCTGCACCACGGCCTTGACCTCTTCGCCCATTTCCTCGTTCGGCACGCCGAACACCGCGACGTCGGAGACGGCAGGATGGGTGATCAGGACATCCTCGGTCTCCTGCGGGTAGATGTTCACCCCGCCCGAGATGATCATGTAGCTCTTGCGGTCGGTGAGATAGAGATAGCCTTCCGCGTCGAGATAGCCGACGTCGCCGAGCGTCGACCAGCCCTTGGCGTTGTAGGCCTTCTTCGTCTTCTCCGGATCATTGTGATAGGTGAAGGCGGGCGCATCGGCGAAATAGACCGTGCCGATCTCGCCGGTCGGCCGCTCCTCGTCGTTCTCATCCAAAATCTTCACCTTGCCGACGACGGCGCGGCCGACGGTCCCGCGATGGGTCAGCCATTGCTGTGAGGTCGAGACCGTGACGCCGTTGCCTTCAGAGCCCGCATAATATTCGATCAGGATCGGTCCCCACCATTCGATCATTTTTGCTTTCACATCGACCGGGCAGGGCGCGGCAGCGTGGATTGCGCCCTTGAGCGTCGAGACGTCGTAGCGATTGCGCACCTCGTCCGGCAGCTTCAGCATGCGCACGAACATGGTTGGCACTAGCTGCGACTGCGTGGCCTTGTATTTCTCGACCAGCTTCAAAAATTCCTCTGCGTCGAAATGCTCCATGATGATGGAGGTGCCGCCGAGCGTGATCGCCATCATGTTGAAGCGCAAGGGAGCCGCATGATAGAGCGGCGCCGGCGACAGATAGATGCTGTCGAACGACATGCCGCACATGTCGGCGCAGAGAATCTTCAAAAGCGGGTTCGGCACGTCGATCGCCTTGCCCTCGAATTCCTTCTTGATGCCCTTGGGCCGCCCGGTGGTGCCGGAAGAATAGAGCATGTCGTAGCCGGCGACCTCGTCCGCAATCGGCGTCACCGGCATCGCGATCGCTTCCTTGTCGAAGGAGCGGAAGCCGGGCGCGGGCTCGTCGACCATGAAGAACAGCGGCTCGCCGGGTTCACCCTTGATCAGGCCCTTCACCTTGTCGGCGCATTGCGGCGTGGTGATGAAGACCTTGGCGCCGCAATCCCTCACGATATAGGCGATCTCTTCCTCGGTGAGATAGCGGCTGATCGCGGTGTAATAGAGCCCCGAGCGCTGCGCCGCCCAGCAGATCTCCATGAACGCCAGGCGGTTTTCCATCAGGAAAGCGATATGGTCGCCGGCCTTCAGGCCGAGCGAACGGAACAGATGCGCGCCCTGGTTCGACAGCTCGTCAAGCCCGCGATAGGTGATCGCCTTGCCGGTGCCCGCCATCTGATAGGCGATCTTGTTCGGTGTGTTGCGGGCGTGGATGGAGGGATGGGTCATTGCTAATCCCGAAGAACAATGTGGTCGCCCCTGCGAACGCAGGGACCCATAACCACTGAACTGGATTGTTGAAATGGGCTGGAGCCCCAGCCCAGTATAAGCCACAGCCACCTGGGTTATGGGTCCCCGCTCTTCGCGGGGACGACACCATTGATGTGGCGCTTTATACGAGCGCGACTTACAGTCTTTCTACGATCGTCACGTTCGCCATGCCGCCGCCTTCGCACATGGTCTGCAAGCCGTAGCGCTTGTTGTTCTGCTTCAGCGCGTTAACCAGCGTGGTCATCAGCTTGGTGCCGGAGCCGCCGAGCGGATGGCCGAGCGCGATCGCGCCGCCGTTGACGTTGAGCCGTTCCGGATCGGCGCCTGTCGTCTGCAGCCACGCCACCGGCACGGCCGCGAAGGCTTCATTCACCTCGAACAGGTCGATGTCGTTGATCGACATGCCGGCCTTTTCCAGCGCCCGCTTGGTGGCGTGCAGCGGGGCGTCCAGCATGATCACAGGATCGCCGCCCATCATGGTCATGTGATGGATACGCGCCAGCGGCTTCACGCCGAGCGACTTCAGGCCCTTCTCGTTGACCACCAGCACGCCGGAAGCGCCGTCGCAGATCTGGCTGGCGCTGGCGGCGGTGTGCTTGCCGTTCTCGGCGATCAGCTTGACGCCCCTGATGCCGTCGAGGCTGGCATCGAAGCGGATGCCCTCGTCGATATGGTGGGTATCGGTCGAATTGTCGGCGCGCGTGATCTGCAGCGGAACGATTTCACCCCTGAACTTGCCGGCTTGCGTCGCGGCAATCGCGCGCTGATGGCTGTTGTAGGAGTACTCGTCGAGCTGGTCCTTGGAGAGGCCGTACTTTTCCGCCATCATTTCCGCGCCGGTGAACTGGCTGAACACGATGTTCGGATATTTCGCCTCGATGCCGGGGCTCTTGTAATGGCCAAAACCGTTCTTGGCCGGCAGCGACGAGGCAAGCCCCATCGGCACCCGCGTCATCGATTCCACGCCGGCCGCGATCACGATGTCCATCGAGCCGGCCATCACCGCCTGCGCTGCGAAGTGCAGCGCCTGCTGCGAGGAGCCGCACTGCCGGTCGACCGAAGTGGCGGGCACGCTCTCGGGCAGCTTCGAGGCCATCACCGCGTTGCGGGCGATGTTGTTGGACTGTTCGCCAGCCTGCATCACGCAGCCCATGATGACGTCTTCGATCTGGGCGGGATCGACGCCGGAGCGGTCGACCAGCGAATTCAATACGGAAGCGGCGAGATCGGCCGGATGCCAGCCCGCGAGACGTCCCCCCTTGCGGCCGCCCGCGGTGCGCGCGGCGGCGACGATATAGGCCTCGGCCATGTCTGTTCTCCCTGAATCTTGTTTGTGGATTGGAAAGATGGGCCGGATTTAAGGGGCGCTTGGGGATTTAGTCAATCAATCAATTAACTCTTGAGTGCAGCCGCGGCATGCGCTTATGTGCGGCCAGATTTCCGATCGGGCGGGGAATGGGATCACCTTTGAATACCAGCGTACCGACAAGGCTTCCGAGCGGCAGAAATGCCACGGCGGAGAAGCTGCTCGTCGCGGCCAGCGAACTGATGATCGAGCGCGCCTCGATCGAGGTGTCGCTGGCCGACATCGCGCAGAAATCGGGCGTCAACGCCGCGCTGGTGAAATACCATTTCGGCAACAAGGACGGGCTGTTGCTGGCGCTCTTGGCGCGCGACGCCGCGACCGAGATGTCGGGGCTCGAATACCTGATCAGCCAGCCGATCTCGCCGACCGCGAAATTGCGCCTGCATATCGGCGGCATCATCCGCGCCTATCACCAGTTTCCCTATATGAACCGGCTGATCCACTATCTCCTGCACGAGAGCAGCCCGGAAGCCGCCGACGAAGTCTCGCAATTCTTTGTCGCGCCGCTATTGGACTTTCACCGCCGCCTGCTCGATGAAGGCATCAAGGCTGGCGAGTTCCGCAAGGTCGATCCGGTCATGTTTTACACCAGCCTGATCGGCGCCTGCGATCATCTGTTCTTCGGCCGCCACGCGATGTCGCGCGCGACCGGGGTCGGCCCGGTCACCGACGAAGTCTGCCGCGACTACATCAAGCATATGGAAGCGCTGATCTGCGGCGGCATGTTGAACGGGCGAATAGCGAGCAGCGAATAGCGATTGGATTCATTCGCCACTCGCCATTCGCCATCTAGAGAAGAAACCACCCAAGGAAAGGTCCTCAAAATGCAGTTGAAAGACGTTGCCGTTCTCATCACCGGCGGTGGCTCGGGCCTCGGCGCCGCGACCGCCCGCGCCATGGCCGCCAAGGGCGCCAAGATCGGCGTGCTCGACCAGAACAAGGAGAATGCCGAAAAGGTCGCGGCCGAAGTGAAGGGTGTCGCGCTGCATGCCGACGTCACCAGCGAGGAGCAGATGAAGGCGGCGATCGCCAAGGCGGAAGCCGCTCATGGTGTCGCGCGCGTGCTGATGAACTGCGCCGGCATTGGCGGCTCGCAGCGCGTGGTCGGCAAGGATGGCGTCTATCCGCTGGAAAAGTTCGTCCGAATCATCAACGTCAACCTGATCGGCACCTTCAACGCGCTGCGCCTGTTTTCCGAACGGCTCGCCACCGCAGCCCCGGTCGGTGAGGAGCGCGGCGTCATCATCAACACCGCTTCCGTCGCAGCCTATGAAGGCCAGATCGGCCAGATCGCCTACTCGGCCTCCAAGGGCGGCATCGTCGGTCTCACGCTGCCGGCGGCGCGCGATCTCGCGAGCCTGAAGATCCGCGTCAACACGATTGCCCCCGGCATCTTCTTCACGCCGCTGCTGATGGGCCTGAACGAGGAAGCCCGCAAGAGCCTGGGTGCCCAGGTGCCGCATCCGGCCCGTCTCGGCGAGCCCGACGAATATGGCGCGCTCGCGGTGCACATCGTCGAGAACGCAATGCTCAACGGCGAGACCATCCGCCTCGACGGCGCCATCCGCATGGCGCCCCGGTAGGCAAACTCGGTCGCCCCCGCGAACGCGGGGACCCATAACCACAGCGCTTTCGTCGAAGCGCGATGGGTCCCCAGCGTAGCGCAACAACGAATGGCTGTGGTTATGTGTTCCGGCTCGCGCTTCGCTTGGCCGGGACGACGGTGAGGAGGAGCGCGTTGTGACAAGCCCGCTGCTGATCGAACATCGTGACGGGGTCGACTGGGTCACGCTCAATCGGCCGGATAGCCTCAACGCGCTCGATCCCTCGCTGATCGACGCCCTCAACACTTATTTCGAGGGCCTGCAGCGCAACCGTTCGACGCGCGTCGTGGTTCTCAAGGGCGCGGGCGCCTCGTTCTGCGCCGGACTCGATCTGAAACATGCGATGAAGCGCCGTGCCGGGCAGCAGGAGCCGCCCGGCGTAACCGAGTCGCTCGATTCGCAGCGCCGCATTGCCGACGTCGTGATGCTGATGCGGCGCTGCCCGCAGCCGATCATTGCGCTGATTCAGGGCGCAGCCGCCGGCGGCGGTTTTGCGCTGGCGCTCGCGGCCGATATCCGGATCGCGACGAATTCCGCGCGGATGAACTGCGCCTTCATCAAGCTCGGTCTTGGCGGCTGCGATATCGGCACCTCGTATTTCCTGCCGCGCCTGGTTGGCGTCTCCGTCGCCTCCGAATTGATCCTCACCGGCCGCTTCATCGGCGCCGAGCGTGCGCTGGCCGTCGGTCTCGTTTCCGAAGTCGTCGAGGAAGGCGAGCTTGAGGCAGCGGCCGCGCCTTATGTGGAAGCGATGATGACGGCCTCGCCGGTGGGCTTACGGCTGTCGAAGGAATGCCTCAACATGAGCGTCGATGCCGGCTCGATCGAAGCCGTGATCGCGATGGAAGATCGCAATCAGGTGCTGTGCAGCCGCTCGGAGGATTTCAACGAAGGCATCAGGGCCTTCCTTGAGAAACGAAAGCCTGTCTATATCAGGCGGTAGAACGAACAAGACGTAAGAGATCCGCAAAGGACGAATTCCGGGAGACGCAATATGAGTGGGAGTGCAGCGAAGGTGCTGACAAAGCCGGCCTTCCGCAAGATCGAATGGCTGCCGCGCGACATCGCGGTCGAGCGTCGTGCCGATGGCGTCATCGTTCTGAAGTCGCGCATTCCGCTGCAGCCTTACGAGAAGCATATCCCGGCATCGCTTTCGAAATGGGCGAGAGAGGCGCCCGAGCGCATCTGGCTGGCGCAGCGCGGCGGCCCGGAGCGGCAATGGCGCAAAGTCTCTTATGGCGAAGCCAAGCGCATCGTCGACGGCTTGACGCAGGGTCTGCTCAATCTCGGCGTCGCAGAGGACCGTCCCGTCGCGATCCTGTCCGGCAATTCGATCGAGCACGCGCTGATGACGCAGGCCGCGATGCAGGCGCGGCTTCCGGCGGCGCCGGTATCGCCGGCCTATTCGTTGATGAGCCAGGATCATCTCAAGCTCAAATACCTCTTTGGCCTGATCAAGCCCGCGGTCGTGATGGTGCAGGACGGGCCGACCTTCGAGAAGGCATTGAAGGCGCTCGATCTCACCGGCCTCACCGTCGTCCACGTCCTGCGGCCATGCGCTGGCATCAAGAGCGTGTCCTTTGCCGATCTCGCGGCAACGCCGGTCACGAGCGCGGTCGAGGAGTCGATTGCGAAGATCACGCCGAACACCGTCGGAAAGCTCTTGTTCACCTCAGGCTCGACCGGCATGCCGAAGGCCGTCATCAACACGCAGGAGATGATGTGCGCCAATGCGGCGATGATGATGCAGGTGCGTCCGCGCGACCCGAACGGGCCGATCGCGACCGTGCTGGACTGGATGCCGTGGAACCACACCATGGGTGGCAATGCCGCGTTCAATCCGATCCTGATCGATGGCGGCACGCTCTATATCGACGACGGCCGGCCGATGCCCGGCCAACTCGAAGAGACAATCCGCAACCTCCGCGAGGTATCGCCGACCTATTATGCCAACGTGCCCGCTGGCTACGCGGCGCTCGCTGCCGCCATGGAGAAGGACGACGCGCTGTGCCGCAGCTTCTTCAGGAATTTGACCGTGATGGCCTATGGCGGCGCGCGGCTGCCGGACGATCTCTACGACCGCATGCAGGCGCTGGCGGTGAAGACCACCGGCGAGCGCATCGTGTTCTACACCGGCTGGGGCTCGACCGAGACCGCGCCGACGTCCACAGGCACCTATTGGGACACCGAGCGTGTCGGCCTGATCGGCCTGCCGTTTCCCGGCGTCGAGCTGAAAATGGTGCCGTGCGGCTCGAAATACGAGCTGCGCCTGCGCGGCATCAACGTCACGCCGGGCTATTTCGGCCAGCCCGATCTGACCAAAAAGATGTTCGACCAGGAGGGCTTTTATTGCATCGGCGATGCCGGCGTGTTCGTCGATGAGAACGATCCGCTGCAGGGCATCGTCTTCGCCGGCCGCGTGGTCGAGGATTTCAAGCTCACGACCGGCACCTTCGTCCATGTCGGCTCATTACGCACCGATGCAATCGCGGCCGCGTCGCCTGTCGTGCACGACGCTCTGGTCACGGGGCAGGACCGTCCGTTCATCGGGCTGCTCGCCTGGCCCAATCTGCATGCATGCCGGCAAATCGTCGGCAACCCCGATGCGACGTTTGACGATGTCGTCCGGCATCCCGAAGTGATCGTCTGCCTGAAGCGCGGCCTGGAAGCGCATAACGCCTCCGCCACCGGCAGCAGCATGCGGATTGCCCGCGCCATGTTGATGGCCGAGCCGCCCTCGATCGACGGCAACGAACTCACCGACAAGGGCTACATCAACCAGCGCGCCGGCCTCGAACGCCGCGCCGCGCTGGTAGAGAAGCTTTATGCCGAGAAGCCGGGAGACGACGTGATTGTGCAGCAATGAGAACCACCCTTCATCGTCGTCCCCCGCGAACGCGGGGACCCATACGCCGAGGCCTATCGATGTTAGGTTGGTGCGAGTTCCGACAAAACATAACCGCCGGAGGTTATGGGTCCCCGCGTTCGCGGGGACGACGAGATAAAGAAATACACCACACATAACGCGAGTAACACGCCATGAACTTCGATTTCTCCGACGAACAAAAACAGATGCGCGACGAGGCGAGAAAGTTTCTCGCCGAAAAGTGCCCGCCGAAGGCCGTGCGCGAGGTGCTCGACGGCAAGGCGCCGTACGACAAGGAATTGTGGAAGGGGCTCGCCGAAATGGGCTTCCTCGGCGTCGCGATCCCGGAGGAATTCGGCGGCGCAGGCGCGGGCCATCTCGAGCTCTGCGTGATCGCGGAAGAAATGGGCCGCGCCAATGCGCCGGTGCCGTTCTCCTCCACCGTCTATCTCGCTGCCGAAGCGCTGCTGCTGGCCGGCTCCGACGCGCAGAAGCAGAAATGGCTGCCGAAGATCGCGTCGGGTGAGGCGATCGGCACGCTGGCGCTGTTCGAAGGCAAGGGCAATCCGTCGCCGAAGGCGATCAAGCTGCAGGCTTCCGGCAGCACGCTGTCAGGCGTGAAGAAGCCGGTGCCGGATGGTGCGATCGCCGATTTCGCTGTCGTCGCCGCGCGTACCGGTTCGACCGGCCGTGACTCCGATATCTCGCTGTTCCTGGTCGACCTCAAGGTCGGCGGCGTCGAGGCCAAGGCGCTGACCAATGTCGATCCGACCCGTGGGCAAGCCGAACTCATCTTCAAGAATGCCAAGGCCGAACCGCTCGGAGCGCCGGGCGAGGGCTGGAGTATCCTCACGCAAGTGCTCGACCGCGCCGCGGTGCTGCTGGCGTTCGAGCAGGTCGGCGGCTCCGATCGCGCGCTGGAAATGGGCCGCGACTACGCGCTCGACCGTATTGCCTTCGGCCGGCCGATCGGCTCGTTCCAGGCGGTCAAGCACATCCTCGCCGACATGTACGTCTCGGCGACGCTGGCGCGCTCGAATTGCTATTACGGCGCCTGGGCGCTCTCGACCAATGCGGCGGAATTGCCGGAAGCGGCGGCGGCTGCGCGCATCAGCGCGACGCAGGCGTTCCAGCACTGTTCCAAGAACAACATCCAGGTTCACGGCGGGATGGGTTTTACGTGGGAGTTCGACTGCCACATGTACTACCGCCGCGCCAACGCCACCGCGCTGACGCTCGGCAGCCTGTCGTATTGGGAAGATCAGTTGATCGACCGCATGCGAAAAAAGAACGCGGCGTAGGATTCTCGTGTCCCGGGCGCGATGAAGCGCGTAGCGCTGCTTCGCAGAACCGGGACCCACAATAACCAGGATGGACCCCGGATCAGCAGCGCACCGCTTCGCGCTGCGCAGCATCCGGGGAACGCACCGAGAGAAGGAGAAGCGTCATGAACTTCGACGACACCCCGCAGGAATCCGCGTTCCGCGCCGAGGCCCGTTCATGGATCTCCGCTAACGCGCCGAAGCAATATGAGGAAGAACTCCGAAAATCCTCGCTCGGCCGCACCGTGCTGAAGGGTGCCAACATTCTCGAGGTCGCAAAGGCCTGGCAGAAGAAGAAGGCCGATGCCGGCTGGGCCTGCCTGCACTGGCCGAAGGAATATGGCGGCCGCGGCGCTTCGCCGATCGAGCGGGTGATCTGGCAGCAGGAGGAGGGCCCGTTCGGCAAGCTCAGTGGCATGTTCATCATCGGCCACGGCATGTGCGGGCCGACGATGATGGCCTATGCCGGCGAGGAGCAGAAACGCAAATACTTGCCGCCGCTGGCTTCGGGCGAAAAGATCTGGTGCCAGTTGTTTTCCGAGCCGGCCGGCGGCTCCGACGTCGCAGGGCTTCGCACCCGCGCCGAGAAGAAGGGCGACGACTGGATCATCAACGGCCAGAAGATCTGGACCTCGGGCGCGCATTATTCGGATTACGGCATCCTGCTCACCCGAACCGATCCGACCGTGCCGAAGCACAAGGGGCTCACCATGTTCTTCCTGGACATGAAGAGCCCGGGCGTCGAGGTGCGGCCGATCAAGCAGGCCAGCGGACAGTCCGATTTCAACGAGGTCTATTTTACCGACGTGAAGATTCCGGATTCGCAGCGGCTGGGGGCCGTCAATGACGGCTGGAACGTTTCGCTGACGACGCTGATGAACGAGCGCATGTCGATCGGCGCCGGTGTCGCGACCGGTTTCCCGGAGCTGTTCGAGTTCTGCAACAGCCTGATGCTGGAGGATGGACCCGCGATCGAGGATCGCAACGTTCGTTCAAGACTGGCGAACTACGCGGTGAAGGCGAGCGGGCTGAGATACACCAGCATGCGCGCGATCTCGGCGCTGTCGAAGGGCGAGCGTCCGGGGCCGGAAAATTCGATCGGCAAGCTGGTGGCGGGATCGATGGTCCAGGAAGTGGCGATGTACGCGCTGGACCTGCAAGGAGCGGCCGGCGTGCTGAGCGGTCCGGAGGACGCCGAAGTCGCCGGTAAATTCCAGGCGATGCTGCTGCGCGCGCCAGGCACCCGCGTCGAAGGCGGCACCGACGAGATCATGCGCAACATCATCGCCGAGCGCGTGCTTGGTTTGCCCGGCGATATCCGGGTCGACAAGGACGTGCCGTTCAACAAGATCCCGACCAAGGGAAGGACATAAGTGTCGTTCCGGGGCGGCGCGCAGCGGCGAGCTATGATGCGCAATTGCGCATCTGAGAACCTCGAGCAACATAACCTCTAGATTCCGGGTTCGCGCTATGCGCGCCCCGGAATGACAAGAAAGAAGGAAGTCGCCATGAACTTCGACGATACCCCGCAGGAAGCCGAGTTTCGCGCCACTGCCCGCAAATGGATCGACGCCAACGCGCCGAAGCAGTATGAGACGGAGCTGTCAAAATCCTCGCTCGGCCGCATCCGGCTGGAGAAGGAAGATATCGTCGATGTCGGCAAGGCCTGGCAGAAGAAGAAAGCCGAAGGCGGCTGGGCCTGCCTGCACTGGCCGAAGGAATATGGCGGCCGCGGCGCCACGCCGATCGAGAAGGTGATCTGGCAACAGGAAGAGGGCGTCTACGGCAAGCTGACGCAGCCGTTCCAGATCGGCGAGGGCATGTGCGGCCCGACCGTGATGGCGTTCGGCAGCGAGGAGCACAAGCGTCACTATCTGCCAAAACTTGCTTCCGGCGAACACATCTGGTGTCAGCTCTTCTCCGAACCTGCCGGCGGCTCTGACGTTGCGGGGCTTCGCACACGCGCCGAGAAGAAGGACGACAACTGGATCGTCAACGGCCAGAAGATCTGGACCTCGGGCGCGCATTATTCGGATTACGGCCTGCTGATCACGCGCACCGATCCCAATGTGCCCAAGCACAAGGGGCTGACGATGTTCTTCCTGGACATGAAGAGCAAGGGCGTCGAGGTGCGGCCGATCAAGCAGGCCAACGGCATGCAGGAGTTCAACGAGGTCTATTTCACCGACGTCGTGATCCCGGACAGCCAGCGCCTTGGCGCGGTTGGCGACGGCTGGAACGTGTCGCTGACTACGCTGATGAACGAGCGCATGTCGATCGGCGCGCGGCTCGCCACCGGCTTCCCGGAAATGTTCGAGTTCTGCTCGAACCTGATGACCGACGACGGGCTCGCGATCGACGATCCCGCGACGCGCTCAAAGCTCGCGAGCTGGGCGGTGAAGGCGAGCGGGCTGAAATACACCAGCTACCGCGCCATCTCCTCGCTCTCGAAGGGTGAGCGGCCGGGCCCGGAAAATTCCATCGGCAAGCTGGTGTCGGGTTCTATGCTGCAGGATATCGCGACCTATGCGATGGATCTGCAGGGCGCGGCCGGCGCGCTCACAGGCACGGATGAGGAAATGGCACGCGGCCAGTTCCAGCAGATGCTGCTTTCCTCGCCCTCGATGCGCATTGCCGGCGGCACCGACGAGATCCTGCGCAACATCATCGCCGAACGCGTGCTCGGCCTGCCCGGCGATATCCGCGTCGACAAGGACGTGCCGTTCAACAAGATCCCGACCAAGGGACGGTAGTTCTCGTGTCCCGGACGCGGTGCAACGCGCAGCGTTGCTCCGCAGAGCCGGGGACCTACTGTGATAGGCCCCGGCTCTGCAACGCACCACTTCGTGCTGCGTTGCGTCTGGGGCACGAAAGCGAGCTAGGCTATGGATACTGCTGTGAACCAACACGACCGCATCGACGTGCTCGAAGAACTCCTGAACGAGCGTTACTCCGTGCGCGCGTTCCTGCCGCGAGAAGTGCCGCGCGAGACCATCGACCACATTCTCAAAGTGGCGCAGCGTACGGCGTCGTGGTGCAACAGCCAGCCATGGCAGGTGCTGATCGCAAGCGGCGAGGCCAAGGAGCGCTTCCGCGAGGCGATCTATGCCGAAGCCGCCTCCGGCGCCAAGGACGATCATGACTTCACGCCGCCGCGCGAATATCTCGGCGTCTATCTCGAACGCCGCCGCGAAAGCGGCTTCCAGCTCTACAACACGCTCGGCATCACCAGAGGCGACAAGATGGCTTACGCCAAACAGGCGCTGGAGAACTACAATTTCTTCGGCGCCCCGCATGTTGCGATCATTCACACCGACGAGCCGCTCGGCACCTACGGCGCGGTCGATTGCGGCGCCTATGTCTCAAACTTCATGCTGGCGGCGCAGGCGCTCGGCCTCGGCACGATTCCGCAGGCCGCGCTCGCGCGGTATTCCGGGCTGATCCGCCGCCACTTCAACCTCGCCGATGACCGCCGCGTGGTCTGCGGCATCTCGTTCGGCTATGCCGACCACGCCCACAAGGTCAACAGCTACCGCACCTCGCGGGCGAGCGTGGCCGATACGGTCACGTTCGTGGACGCGTAGGTCCTTCTCCTCTTGTGGGAGAGGGGACGAGTCTTCAAGCTTCGTGCCGCAGCAGTACCTCGGTTACTTCGTCCGAAAACCGCTTCCTGATTCCCGCGACCATCACCCAGTCGGGATCATCCGGGATTTCAGTCGCGCCGGGCATGCCATGATCGAGCAGGGCGCGGGCGCAGCCCGCCCAGTCGCCGCCTTCGACCGGCTCGTTGCAGGAGGCCCATCCCAGCGTGCCGCAGGCATTGTCGCCATGGCCGTGTCGTTCCGTCCAATTGGCTCCATGTTCGAGCAGGAAGCGCGTCAATGCGGCATCGCCGCGGAACACCGCGAGGTTGAGCGCGGATGCATCCCAGTCGCCGCCGCGGATGGCGATCGGCCAGCCGAGCCCGACCATCAGCTTGACGACGTCGTCGGCGCCGGCTGCGGCCATGTCAGGCAGCAGACGCAACTGTGCTGGCGACAGCGAGGCCGGCAGGTCGGGCCGTCGTGAACGGATCGCCCACGCCTCGATTTCGTCACCGCGCGCACATGCGGCGACAAACCGTTCTTCGTCGGAGATATCAGGTTCGCCCTCGCGCAGCAGGGCTGCGACATCGGAGAGTCCGAACTGCAGCGCCAGCCTGTAGGGACTGATGTCGTCAGCGGTTGGTCGCAACCGGTCGGCCCCCGCTTCCAGCAATGCCCTCACATGGCGCGGCCGTCGGCGGTAGATCGCCCATGCCAGAGGCGAACCCCAATGGCTCGGCGGCTCGTTCCGCGCCGGCTCGTTCGGATCGCCGCCATGCTGCAGCAGTAGCTTCAGCGCGGTGTCGTCCTCGAGATCGATCGAGCGATAGATCGCGTTGCTCTCTGCAATCCGCGCGCCATGCTCGAGCAACAGCCGCGTGCACGCCGGATTCTCCAACGAGTGATAAAGCGATTCGCCGTCATTGGGGTTTGCGCCCGCTTCGAGCAGCAATCTGGTCAGCGCCGGATCATGGTTGCTGCCGGCCGCGCCATAGAGCGTCGAGAGCGGATAGCGTTGGTCGGGTTCGCTCAAGGACGCGGGCGGCCAGCGGCTGTGGACATACTGGTTGACGTCGGTGCCTGCCGCGATGAGCCATTGCGCGCAGCGATGCAGCCGCTCGCGAAGTTCTTCCACGCGCAGCAGGCTCGAATGCGCGACCGCGAACAGCGGCGGCAATTGCAGCGGGCCGCCGGGACGGTTCACCCATGCCGGATCGGCCTGCGTTGCCCGCCGCAGCATGCCTTCGTCGCCGATCGCGCAAGCGAGATAAGGGTCGCCGGCGACGAGTTCGGGATCATCGGCCAGGATGCGCAACGCGACACGCGGGTTGGCGCGGTTGATTGTGCCGCTGACGTCGCCGGAATAGATGAGCTGAGCCCAGTGCAGGACGCGGGCGGTGCGCTCGTTGCGCGCCGCCATCTGCACTTCGACGTACTGTTTCAGGTCGGGCCAGGAAGAAAAGCCGTGCTCGCGCGCGATGCATGATTGCGCGTCGTGCAGGCGAAGGTCGAGGGACGCAATATCGCCGTCGCTGCGGCCGGCCGCCGCCGGCAACGCTTGGCGGAACCGCGCCATCGCCGCCGCATCGCGGCTTCGATAGAGGCGGATCAATTCCTTGGCTTGTTTCTTCAGATGATCGAGATTCAATCGATCGGGAGACCGGTTCATCAGACACCTCCGTGCATGACATCGCCGACGGCCCGCAATACCGGCTGCACAAAGGCGCTAGATGTCGCTCGAAAGCTGCAAGTGGGTTCAACCCTTCCCGCGGGCCCGGGTGCGGCTTGCACCGCAGGCGCCACAATATGGCTGCAGCGGGGAGGGGTCAACGTATCAGGCAGGCGGAAAAATCCCGGTCGCGTGGCAAGCGGCCGGGATCTTTCTTACAGCGCTGTTCGATCAGTAGGCGCAGACGTTCACGGTGCGCAGGCGCATGCCGCGGCGGGTTTCGACCCAGCGCTGCTGCAGGCAGCCGTTCAAACCGGTGTCGACATAGACGCCGCCGAAGCCGACGCCGATCGCGGGACCCCATCCATGACCCCAGCCATGGCCCCAATGATGGCCGTGGTAAAAGCCGCCGGCGGAAGCGGGTGCTGCAGCGGCAATGGTCAGCGAGGCGGCGGCAATCAGTCCGAGGGTAATCTTGCGAAACATACTCATTATCTCCAATTGTTCGGCGCGAGGCCGTTGTTGCGTCCCTGCCCATCAGTCGGACCTGGAGCGGCTTGCGTTCATGCGTGAAGGGGAGAATCGTGTTTCAGGAATGTTTCGTGGCGGTGACACCAAGCGAAATATCGTGTCCCACACACGGCGCAGCGCCTAAAACCGCGGCGGCCGCTTTTCCGCGAACGCCTCGATGCCTTCCTTGATCTCGGCGCCGCGCATGCTCTCGCGATGGCGGCGATCGGCAGCTTCCTCGTCAAGTTTGCCGCGGGCGAATTCGTTGATGGCCCGCTTCATCCCGCGCATCGCCAGCGGCGCGTTGCCGGCCAGGATATCAGCAAGCTTGTCCACTTCCTCGTCCAGCATTTCCATTGGCACCATGGCGGTGAGATAGCCGATCCGCAGCATTTCCGGGGCGGTGATTTTCTGCGCGGTGAGAAACAGCATCTTTGCATTATCGACGCCGAGCCGCGAGACGTAGCGCTTAATTCCGCTTGGGTAATAGTGCAGACCAAGTCGCGCCGCCGGCATGAACATTTCCGCCGTATCGACGCCGATACGGAAGTCGCAGGCCAGCGCCAGATCGGTCGAGCCGCCATAGACGCCGCCATTCAGCCGGCAGATCGTCGGTACGCCGAGGTCCTCCAGCCGGTTGACGACGACCTCGAACGCCGATCCCGCGCTCTGCTGTTCCTTCTCGCTGGTCGCTCGATCCGCCACCGAATTGAGATCGTAGCCGGCGCTGAAGGCGCGGCCGGTGCCGGTCAGCACCAGCACGCGGATCGCGGGGTCGGCTTCGATCCGGTCGAACAGCTTGATGAGGTCGCCGAGATCCTCGCTCTGCAGCCGGTTCAGGTGTTTCGGCCGGTTGAGACGGATGGTGGCGCGCGGGCCTTTGATTTCGAGGACTGGCGCGCTCGCCGTCTCGGCTGTATCGGACACTATTCTCTCCATTTGTTCAGCCGTCATTGCGAACGAAGCGTGCCTGCCGCCGGGGAGGCCGTCAACGATGCCCGCGCGCCCGCTGCGCCAGGCGGTCGGGTTCGGGCCGCGGGCGGCTATCTGGACGTGAATTTTACCCGGAATAGTGAGAATCCTGACAAAACGTCGCCTTTTCCTCGTATACCAAAAAGGCCCTGCGGGCATTACGATAGCGGGCACCGCAGCAGAATCGCGAAAAAATCAGTCCCTGAAGAAAATTGGTTGGCCTCCAATGGATACGTCTCATCTGGCACAACACGCGGGAACGGCGGGCGCGCTGTTCGCAACAATTTTCGTGGTCGCCACCACCACCATGAAGACCATGATCCCGTTGCGGGTCTTCGGTATTCTCGCCAACGTCATCCTGATTCTTACCGCGATCCCGGCCCGAAACTACCTGATGATGGTGGTGCAGGTGATCATGCTGCTGGTCAATTCCTACCGCCTGCACCAGATGCTGCAGTTGGTGCGCGACGTGAAGAAATCGGTCAACAGCGACCTGTCGATGGAATGGCTGAAGCCGTTCATGACCGAGCGCAATTGCGCGGCCGGCGAGATCCTGTTCTACAAGGACGAGAAGGCCGAGGACATGCTCTATATCGTCAGCGGCAAGTTCAAGCTGGTCGAATCCGGCATCGTGCTGCCGGTCGGCGCCATCGTCGGCGAGCTCGGTATGCTGTCGCCGTCGAACATGCGAACCCAGACGCTGGAATGCATCGAAGCCGGCCTCATCCTGAGCGTCAGCTACAGCAAGGTCGAGGAGCTCTACGTGCAGAACCCGGCTTTCGGTTTTTACTTCCTTCGCCTGGCGAGCGCCCGCCTGTTCCAAAACATCGAAACGCTCGAGCGGCGGCTGGCCCAGCAGACGGCGCCCGTCGCTGAACCGAAGCCCGCCTAGGAGCCGGGAGCGAAGGGAGTGGCAGACCGCGGGTTCCTTTCGTCGGTGCGTTATCTGTTGGCCGATTTCATCGGCGACGATGACGACGAGCCGCCGTTCCTGCCCGAGGGGTTGCCGGAGCCGGTGATGGCGGTCGCGAGCGAGGCCATCCATCTTCTCATCGACTATCAGGGCCCGAGCTACGCCCGGCTCTACGTCGACCGGCTGCGGCGGTTCATCGGCAAACGAGGCGTCGATGAGGCGATGCTCGGCGAAATCGCGCGGCTGATGGCGGTGCGCATGAGCTATCAGGACCCGATCCGGATCGCGCAGCTCAAGCTCGCCGAACTCCACGGCCCGCCCGGCGCGTCGGCCGGCTCCGTCGAGGTCAAAAAATTCCGGCTTGAAGAGCTGATCGGCGCACTGCCGGCCGCGATCGCCGAGTACATTCTCGACGCGCTCGATTGGGCCGGATGGACGCGCCGCATGCGCGTCTCGATCCGTTTCAGTACGAAAAGCCGCTTCGGCATTCGCCGCCTCAAGATGGAAGCGGGACTGCGGCGATGGCGGCTGCTTTCGGTGCGTTATGCCAGGGAGCGGGTCTGGGTCGAACGCTGGCTGCACATGATCGACCGCAGCCTGACCAAACAGCCCCAGGCCGCGCCCACGATCATCCAGACCGCGACCATGATCGAGGGCTATGGCGACGTCTATCGACAGGGCATGGCGGACTGGAACGCGATCATCGACGGGCTTGCCAAGCCGACCTTCGATGGCGTGCTGGCCTTGTCAGATCTCGCCGGAGCGATAGCCGAAGCACGCGCCGCCGCCTTGCCCGACCCGCGGCAGGCCGCGCTCAAGCGCAAGATCGCCGAGATAAGGGCACGGGTATCCGTTAACGTGTAGGGTGGGAAAAGGAGCGCTAGCGACGTGCTCACCATCTGTCCATGCGGGAGTGGTGATGGGCACGCTTCCGCCTTCGCTCTTCGAGCTACGGAGGACAAGTCGCTTTGCCCACCCTTGAGCCCCACCATGAGGGGTCAGGCGCTCTGCGCGATCTTCATGACCACGACCTTGTCATCCTGCGCATGATCCTGCCCGGCATGCCGCTTCAGACTGGGTCCGGTTGCTCCTGACCGCCCGCAGGCGGCGGCGCGGCATTTTCGGATGCGGCGTTGGGGCTTCGGCGCGCGTGGCTCGTGTCCGGGGCAGGGACCCGCGGCCGCCGGGCCGTCCGAATGAATTTGTAAATACCTAGAAAAGAATGATAATTTCGGGCGCGATGATAGCGCGCTCCTATGGGACTGCAAAGCGCGCCCGCCGGTAACCCCCCGGGCCAAGCTGCGCGCCCTTGCCGCAGTATCGCAGTTCCGCCACACCGTGCGATTTTCAGACTACCCACAGGTGCATTCCGGCGCGGGAGATGTCATAAATAAAGGCAGCGTTCGAATAGTCCGGGTTTGACAAGAACATTGCGCTGACAGCCTAGGCCCCGGTTTTTCGCCATCTCGTCAGTCCTAGCAAAGGGCGTCAGCTTTGTTGTTTCCTTCGATGTCGTCCTCGATCCCGGTAGGTGCGCTGGTCGGATGGATGCTGCTTCTCACCGTGAAGCACGTCATTGCCGACTTCATGCTGCAAACTTCCTGGATGGCGATCGGCAAGGATCAAAAGACCGGCTGGGCGCTGCCGCTACTCGCGCATTGCCTCGTGCATCTCGCGGTATCGCTGGCGCTGATCCTCATCGTCGCACCGCGATTCTGGTTCGTCGCTTTTATCGATTTTTTCATTCACATCATCGTCGACCGCCTCAAGGGGATCATCGCCTCCCGGTTCGGCGTGACGCTGGAGAACGAGCATCCCTGGTTCTGGACGCTGATCGGCGTCGACCAGGCGCTGCACCACCTCACCGGTTTCGGCCTGGCGATCTTCATGGCGGCGAACTGATCCCTGCGACCGGCGGCATCAGGCCAATCCACTTCCGAAAATTCGAACGCGCATCCGCCCGGCGCGAATCACGTTACGATTCCGGCTCGGGCGTGACTGGCAAGCTCTCCGGAACACTACTGGTGCAGGTGGTTAACCCTTCGTTAGAGAATTGCGCGGCATCTTCCGGACAGGGAGAACCGCAATGTTTTCAAGCCGTGACGCCTTCGAGAACGATTTCTGTCCGGTCCGGGACGAGCTTCTGGGCGAGATGTATCGTGCCAATCCGCATGGGCTGTCGCTCCTGGTGGAAAGCGTTTCGTCCGACGTCCGCGCCATGCTGGCGCTGTTCTGTTACCGCCGCAGCCACCTCCACGCGCTGGCCGTAGCCATCGCGGCAAGCTGCACCGAACGCGAGCTGGTCCATTTCGGCGGCCGGGTTGGTTCCACGCTCTATGCACTGTCGCGCGAACCCGCCGCGCGTTCCGCCTCGTCATCGTCCAACGGCGGCCGCAAGCCGATCACCCTTTCAACCAAGCCGCTCTCGACCTTCAAGCCGATCGACGATGAAATCGACGACGACGATTTTGCCGAAGCGGTGACGGCGTAACTTGCTCAGCCGTCGTCCCTGAACGCAGGGGACCCATAACCACAAATCGCTGTTGGTTTAGAAGGCGTCTGCCATATCGCCCGATCGATAGATCACGCGGTATGGGTCCCTGCGTTCGAGCCTGTGAAGGAATTGAGCTTAATGGGGGATGGTTGCCGCCACCGATATCGCGGCGGCGTTTGGTGGGCCGATCGGTTGATGCGGTTACCTCACTGGCTCTCTCCGGTGAACTCTGGTCACGTGGGTCTGCCTCGCAGGCGGTGCGCTGCCAGCAGGTTATTGGCGAGCGCATGCCAGAGCGCCACTGCCGCGGCCTTGATCAGGCCACGCACCGGAATGAAGCCGAAGCCGTGGTTTTTGAGGTTGGCGTTGATCCGCTCGATGAGCTTGCGCCGTGCGTACACGTCGGTGCCAGCCTGCGTCGCCATCCGACTGCGCCACTCTTTGACACTGTCAGGCTCGCGGGCCCGCTCTCTGGTCCGCCTGACAAGCGTCTCGGGTTTGACATCCTGACGGTCTGAAGGTGGCGGCGTATAGACCTTCACCGGTCCGGCGGCGTGCTCCGACAGAGTGGCGATGTCCTCGGCAGTCGCGTAACGGGTGTCGATGAGAAGCGTCTGTGGTGCTTTGCCGTAGCGCTTCACCAACTGATCCACCATCGGCATCGCCAAGCCGGCATCGTTGCGCCGATCCGTCATCTCTACTGCGACAATGATGCCTGGCCGGGGCACCACCGCGATCTGTGCATTATAGGCCGGACGAATGGCCCCGTCCGGAAAGCGCATCGAGCGCGCCTGCGGATCACTCAGCGAGACTTTCGGCTCAGACTTCTTCGCCTCGTCCTTGGCATGGGTCTTTTCTCGTTTCGCCTTCTCCGCTCGCATCCGCTCAAGCGCTGCCCGCGCGCGTGCAGCGCTTTCCTTCACTTCCCGAGACCCTCGCTCCTGCGCCGCCCGCTTGCGGCGCGAAGACGCCTCCGGATCGCTTTCGGTTTCCGCCTTGAGCGCCGCAAGCCGCCGCTCCACGGCAGCCTCAATACGATCAAGCCTGCTGCCGCTCTTGAACGATTCACGGCTGGCATTCGCTCGAACCTTGGTGCCGTCCACCGCAATCTCGGCCAGCGACACCACCCCTTCGGCAATCAACGCCGTCACGCTCTCCGTCAGGAGCCGATCGAGAACCTCCACATGCGCAACCCGGAAGTCCGCAAGCCCGTGGTAGTTGAGCGGTACCCCACCGGCGATCCAGCGGTACGCCGGATCATGCCGTGCAAGCCGTTCAAGTTGCCGAGCCGAACCTACTCCTTCGATCGTCGCATAGAGCCAAAGCGCCAACAGAACCGCCGGATCCGGCGGCGGGCGTCCAGGTTCCCCTTCACGGGCCTTGATCGCCTCGTAAAGCCGCGAAAGGTCCAAGCTCTCCACAAAACTCACCACAATACGGGCGCGATGGTCGCTCGGAACCAGAGCTTCCAAATCCACAAAGTCCCACTGCGTCTGCGTCCGATCAGCCCGAATAAACCGTGCGTCACTGGTCATCGAATAACCCCGTTCGATGCCAGTGAATCACAGCGCAACCGGCTGCTCAATCCTATTCCCTCACAGGCTCGTTCGCAGGGACGACGGGAAGTATTGGCAACCCATGCCGCTTTCGCGCCATCGCGCATTCGACGTCACCGGGCATGCAGGTGCGGCAAACCTCGGGCCGAACCGCGTAGACCAGGCACGATGTCGCCTCACCGACCTTGCCTGACAGCGCCCTACAGCGGTCGCCGTCGCACCGCATTCCCGAAAGCCTTTCGTTGACGAATCCTTCCGGGATCAGGTCGAGCGCCGCATCGTCCTCGGTGGTGAAACGCGGCCAGTTCTGCGAGTAGCTGCAGCAGGCGCCGCAGGCCTGGCAGGGGCTTTGGTTGTCGGCGGCGATTCCTTGCATGTTTCAGCGTTTAGCCCGGAATGACGGCCGCGGCCAGCGACGGCCCTCAAGTATCTTTGGGCGCTTCCCAGACCAGGCTGCGCCGCCATTTCGCCCGCAGGATGTCGCGCCGTTCCGGATATTTTTCGTCGTGGTAGACCGCGTCGACGACGCGGTCGGTGCGAAAACTGCGAAAATCCTTCCGCAGTTCGCACCACGCCGCAAGTATCCGCACCGCCTCGTGATAGCCGACCGCGATCGGCCAAATCGTGCGCTGGCTGTCGCGGCCGTGCTCGTCGCGATAGTTCAGCGTGATCTTCTTGCCGTCGTGGATCTGCGCCCGTGTCCGCACCATGTCGATCCGGTCGGGCTCCCGGTTCCTTGCCCATCGGGCGCGGCTGGCCGGCTCCAGCACGAATGGCCGCAGCCGCTCCGGCACGGTTTCGGCGACTTTCGCCATCAGGTCCTGGGCTGCGCGCGCCAATGCGGGATCGGCGTGGCCGACCACCCATTGCGCGCCGAGCACGCAGGCCTCGATCTCATCGGGCGTGAGCATCAAAGGCGGCAGGTCGAAGCCTTTTTCCAGGATGTAGCCGACGCCGGCTTCGCCGCGGATCGGCACGCGCTGTTCGATCAGGGTCGTTATATCGCGGTAGATGGTTCGCTTCGAAGTCTCCAGCTCGGCGGCGATCGCGTCCGCCGTCAAAGGCTTGCGGGTGCGCCGGAGCACCTGAATGATTTGAAACAGCCGGTCGGCCCGTCTCATGGCTCGTCTCTTTTTCCTGATCGATGGCCCGCGATGCTGACAGCATGTTGGCAGCAGGGGTTTTGTATATCGGGACAACACCTCAATTAAAGGGAACTTGTCCATGACGATTTTCAGCGAATTCGGCTTCCGGCGAAGCCGCGGACCTCTTGCGAATGCCCACGGATTTGCATTGGAACAGCTCGTTTCCATCCACTGCGTCACGTCAGATCTGCGCTGGGCGATGGTTGAACTGGCGTGGCGTTCGCTCACAGCGATGTGCGTCTATGTGCGGGCGCAGGTTGCTTCATGGGCGCGCAAGGCCCGTTCGCCGCGGGAGCAGGAAGGCGGCAGCCGGCATTGCTGCTGCTGACACCATGGTGGCAGCAGGGGGGCGCTAGCCTCGGACGTTATTGAGATCGGGAGACCAGCATGATTACGCTCTACGGCTTCGGCACCGGTTTCGGCCTGCCGGAGATCAGCCCCTTTGTGACCAAGACCGAGGTCCAGTTGAAGATGGCCGGTCTTGTCTATCGCAAGGAAAAGGCCAAGCCGCCGGCTTCCCCCAAGGGGCAGTTGCCCTACATCGTCGATGAGGCCGAGACGATCGCCGATTCCACGTTCATTCGCGCGCATCTGGAGGCCAAGTATGGTTTCGATTTCGATGCGCCGCTCAGCCTGCAGGCGCGTGCGCAGGCCTGGGCGTTCGAGCGGATGATCGAGCATCATATCTATTGGGCGCTGGTCGGTGCGCGCTGGGTCGAGGGCGATAATTTCGCCAAGGGTCCTGCGCATTTCTTCGACGGCGCGCCGGCGCACTTGCGCGAGAAGATGCGCGAGGACGCCCAGTTCCGCGTCGCCGAGAACTACCTGCTCAGCGGCCTCGGCCGCCACGCTCCGGACGAGGATATCGATCTCGCCGTTCGCTCGCTGTTTGCGCTGTCCGTCCAGCTTGGCGACAAGCCGTTTATGATGGGGGAGGCGCCCTGCGGCATGGACGCGACCGCGTTCGCTACGCTCGCCGGAATCCTGACGCCGTTCTTCGAGTCGGCGCTGCGGCAGCGGACCGAGCAATTCGCCAATCTCACCACCTATGTCGACCGGATGATGCTGCTGTATTATCCGGAATTCGCCTGGGCGCCGGTGCAACAGCAAGCCGCCTGACCATGGCTGTTTGTTTGACGCGTTTTCTTCACGCGGACCGGTACCCACTTCGCTTGAAAACGCTCTAGCCTGCCGGAGCGGGCTGGCGCTTCAGAGCGGCCAGTTCGCTCTCAAGTTCGGCAATGCGGGCGTCGCGTACAGCCAATGCCTGCGCGACGTCGGCTGCGTCGAACTTCTGCGGGATGTGCTGTGGGCAATTGGTGTCCCACGCCGCAATCTTGAACAGAATAACCTGCTCAGGCCGCGCTTTGTAGCCATGCGGCATCAGCGATTTCGTCAGCGCCGGATCGTCTTCCACCACGCGCGCCTCGCCCCAGATCTTCACGCGCCGGCGATGCGCATAGTCCATCACGAAAATATGCGCCTTCGGATTCTCCGACAGATTGCCTTGGCTGATGTACTGCCGGTTGCCGCTGTAATCGGCGAACGCGATCGTGTTCTTGTCGAGAATTTTGACAAAACCCTTCGGCCCGCCACGGTGCTGGATGTAGGGCTGGCCGTCGGCTGAGGCGGTCGCGAGATAGAAGCTCGTGGTCTCCGCCAGGAAGCCGGCGAGGTTTTCGTCGATATCGACGCGCCAGCCGCCGCGCGCCTCGATGCTGGCATAGGCCTCGCGCGAGCCCTTGCGGGTCTGGATCGCCTTCACCGCCGCCGTAAAGGCGACATCGCTGGAATAGGTGTGAACGTCAGACATCTGAGCCTCCCGTCATGGAGCGCCTACACGGTCGTCCTTCGGCTCCAAGATGGCCGTTTCTGTAATTTAAACAATCCGAGGAGTTGACACTTCACTATTGCTGGATATGCAATAGTCGGATGGACCGGCTCGATGCCATGCAGGCCTTTGTCGCGGTGGCCGATCTGCGGGGCTTTGCTCCCGCGGCGCGCAAGCTCGGGCTATCCCCGTCCGGCGTCACGCGGCTGATTGCGGCGCTGGAGGATCGTCTGGGCGCACGCCTGTTGCAGCGGACCACGCGGCAGGTGACGCTGACCGATGCCGGCTCACGCTATCTGGAGCGGGCACGGCGAATTCTGGCCGACGTCGAGGAGGCCGAGGGCGCCGTCGCCGGCGAGCGCACGCGCCCCGAGGGGCAGCTCGTCATCTCGGCGCCGGTAGGGTTCGGCCGGCTGCATGTCAGCGCAATCGTGACCGCCTACCTGAAGCGCTATCCCGACGTCGGCATCGACCTCCGTTTGTCCGACCGCATGATCAACCTCGTCGAGGACGGTGTCGATCTCGCTGTTAGAATCGGCCATCTGCCCGATTCGACGCTGGTGGCGCGGCATGTCGGCGAGATGCGGCGGATCGTTGTGGCTTCATCAGGCTATCTCCGGGCGCGCGGCGAGCCGCAGCGGCCAGGGGACATTGCCGCGCATGACACGATCCAGTTCGGCGCCATGACCGCGGCGCTCGACTGGCGTTTCGTCGAGGATGGCCGCGAGATCCGCGTCGGCAGCACGCCGCGCTTCGCCACCAACAGCTCGGACGCCGCCATTCAATATGCCGAGCAGGACGGCGGACTGACGCGGGTGATGGCCTATCAGGCGGCCGAATCGCTGAAAGCGCGGCGGCTCAGAATCGTATTGGCAAAATTCGAACAGCCGGCGATGCCGATCCACATCGTCTATCCGACCTCGCGGCTGCTCTCGGCCAAGGTGCGCACCTTCGTCGATCTCGTCACTGAAATGGCCGACTGGCATTTTGGGTAAGCATCGTGCCCCGGACGCGGCGCAGCACGCGGTGGTGCGCCGCGCCGCGTCCGGGACACGATATCGCCGTTACGGCACCGGCGCCTTCTTCGGCACCACTCGAAACGTCGCATTGGCCCGCGCGATCACGGCGTCGTCGGCCTTGATCAGGCTCTGCGCGAAGCAGATCGTCTTGCCGGTCTTGACCACCTCGCTCTCGACCGCGAGCCACTGCCCGACCTCCGCGGTGCCGACGAAATCGACCGCCAGCCCGATCGTCACCAGCGACGACACCCCGCCCATCACATGGGCGCAGCTATGGCCCATGGCATTGTCGGCCAGCGCCGCAATCAGCCCGCCGTGGATCAGGCCACGGCCATTGGTGTGCGGCTTTGCCAGCCGCAGCCCGATGATGACGGCCTTGTCGGTCTTCTTCGAATACAGTGGCTCCCACGGATCGGTGAGCGGGCTCTTGCGGGTGTGCGGCTCGAAGCCCGCGGGAATGTCAGGTGCGGTCATTGGCGGCTCGCGGTGTGACAATGTCGTTCGTCATTAACGCTATCCGCGTGTGCGGCGCACCGCCTACAAAGTTTTAAACGGGATTTCGACGGGTGTTTGAAATGCCCGGCTGTCGTCACCCGCGCAGGCGGGTGACCCAGTATTCCAGAGACATCAGTGATAAAACCGAGAAGCCGCAGCGTACTGGATACCCCGCCTGCGCGGGGTATGACAAGCGAGGATGGGGATGGTGCCTCGATCACAGTCGCAATTGTACGGCCGCCGCTGCAAGTTCAAAACGGCAGCCCCACGTAATTCTCCGACAGCGACACGGACGCCGCCTTCGAGTTGACGACATAGTCCAGCTCGGCAAGCTGAATGCGTGCGCCGAATTCGCCCTCGTCGGGGAATTTGTGCAGCATCGAGGTCATCCACCAGGAGAAGCGCACCGCCTTCCAGACGCGCGACAATGCCTTGGCGGAATAATTATCGATGCCGGCGGAGGACTTTTCGTCGTAATATTCGCGCAGCGCCTGCGAGAGGTAATGCACGTCGCTGGCGGCGAGGTTCAGCCCCTTGGCGCCGGTCGGCGGCACGATGTGGGAGGCATCGCCGGCCAAAAACATCCGCCCGAAGCGCATCGGCTCGGCGACGAAGCTGCGCAGCGGCGCGATGCTCTTTTCGATCGAGGGGCCGGTGACGAGTTCGTCGGCTGCCTTCTGGTCGATCCGGCGCTTCAGCTCGTCCCAGAACCGCTCGTCCGGCCACTGATCGACGTGGTCGTCGAGCGAGCATTGCACATAGTAGCGGCTGCGGCGCATCGAGCGCATCGTGCACAGTGCAAAGCCCCGCGCATGGTTGTTATAGATCAGCTCAGGGCTGACCGGCGGAGTTTCCGACAGGATGCCGAGCCAGCCGAACGGATAGATCCGCTCAAACGTCTGGATCGCGGACGGCTTTACGCTGGCGCGGCTGATGCCATGAAAGCCGTCGCACCCGGCGATGAAGTCGCATTCGATCTCGTGGGTGACGCCGTCCTTCACATAGCTGACGCGCGGGCGGTCGGTGTCGAAATCGAGCGGTTTGACGTCGGCGGCCTGGTAGATGGTGGTCAGGCCGGCCGTCTTGCGCGCGTTCATCAGGTCGAGCGTCACCTCGGTCTGGCCGTAGATCATGACCGTCTTGCCGGTCGCGCCATGCAAGTCGATGCGGTGCCGCGCGCCGCCAAACGCCAGTTCCAGACCGTGGTGGACCAGCCCCTCGCGGTGGGCGCGCTTACCGGCGCCGACCTCGTCGAGCAGCGCCACCGTGCCTTCCTCGAGCAGGCCGGCGCGGATGCGGCCGAGCACGTATTCGCCCGTCTGGCGCTCGAGAATGACGTTGTCGATGCCGTAGAGGTGAAGTAGTTGCCCAAGCAACAATCCCGACGGACCTGCACCTATGATTGCTACTTTTGTCCTCAATACCCGCTCCTCCCGGTATTATAGGTTTCAAGCCGGCGGTTGCCCCCGGACCTGCAATAGTAGTTATATCATATAACGGTTTTGGCAAAGGACATTGGCGCGAAACAATACGGGCGTACTTCGCGGCGGTGCACATAGCGACCAGGGAGAGGAGACGACGCGGCCCGAATGTCCCGCCTTGAAAACGCGGGCGAGTTAGATAACATGTTAATTAATCAGGTCGGGCGGTCGAACAGCCCGCGTGCCAAGGGAGAGGATGCCGATGAGGAAAACATTTCTGGCGCTGCTGCTTGCAGCCGGCGTGACGCCTGCGCTGGCGCAGGAAAAGACCTTCGAGCTGAAATTGTCGCACTGGGTGCCTGCATCGCACCCGCTGCAGAAGGCTCTGGAAGACTGGGGCACGGCGGTCGAGAAGGAGACCGGCGGCACCGTCAAGTACAAGGTCTTTCCCGCCCAGCAGCTCGGCAAGGCGTTCGACCATTACGACATGGCGCGCGACGGCATCGCCGACGTCACTTACATCAATCCGGGCTACCAGCCCGGCCGTTTCCCGATCATCGGTGCGGGCGAACTGCCCTTCCTGATGTCGGACGCCAAGGGCGGCTCCATGGCGCTCGACGCCTGGTATCGCAAATATGCTGAGAAGGAGATGAAGGACGTCAAGTTCTGCCTGGCCTTCATCCATTCGCCGTCGACATTCCACTCCCGCCTGAAGAAAATCGTCACGCCCGAGGACATCAAGGGCATGAAGATCCGTCCCGCCCACGCCACGATGGCGAATTTCGTCACCCAGCTCGGCGGCACCAACGTACAGTCCTCCGCGCCTGAGGTCCGCGACATCATCGAACGCGGCGTCGCCGACGCCGTCACCTTCCCGTGGGGGTCGGTCGTGCTGTTCGGCATCGACAAGGTGACGAAGTACCACATCGAAGCGCCGATCTACGTCACGACGTTTGCCTTCGTGATGAACAAGGACAAGTACAACCAGATGTCTGACAGGCAAAAAAAGGCGATCGACAACAACTGCACCACGGAAGCCGCCGGCCGCGTCGGCGAACCCTGGGGCAAGTACGAGGACGCTGGCGTCGAGAAGATCAAGGCGTTGCAGGGTCACGAAGTCTACAAGCTGACGGCTGAGCAGACGGCGCAATGGAAGAAGGCGGCCGAGCCGCTGGTCAAGACCTGGGGCGAGGGCGTCAAGAAGAACGGCGGCGACCCGGACGCGGCGTTGGCAGAGCTCAAGGCCTCGCTCACCAAGTACAACGCGCTCGCGCAGTAACACCTACCGCGTCTGAGGCGGCGGCGGGGTTTTCCTGCCGCCGCGATCCTGCAGCCATCGTCAGCCGTTCGGAGCGCACATGAATCGCGCGCATATGGATCGCTTCATCGACACGATCGAATGGATCGCTGCCGCCTTTGTCGGCATCGTCGCCATCAACATTTTCATCGCGGTGATCCTGCGCAACACGTTGAACTATGCGATCCCCGACTCGTTCGACATCGGGCGCATGCTGCTCGGCATCCTGATCTTCTGGGGCATTGCCGCCACCAGCTACCGCGGCGGCCACATCACCGTCGACCTGATCTGGGCCAATGTCGGTCCAAAATACCAGCGCATGATCGACGTGTTCGCGACGCTGGTGCTGCTGTTCGTCGTCACGGTGCAGACCTATACCCTGTTCGACAAGGTGCGCGGCACCTACAACGACAACGTCCTGACGTTCGAGATGCACATGCCGACCTGGCCGTTCTTCGCGGTCGCCTGGGCCGGCGACGCCGCCGCGGTGCTGCTGATCGCGATCCGTACCTGGCGGCTGGTCTTCCATCCGGAGGATATCCACGACACCGACATCAAGACGACGGAGTAGGCCGCGATGAGTACCGATGCCGTCGCGGTCCTGGGATTCGTCACGCTGTTTGTGCTGATGCTGCTGCGCGTGCCGGTGGGCATGGCGATGGGGCTCGTCGGCGTCTGCGGCTTCGGTTATCTGGTTGGCTTCACCCCGGCGCTCAAGATGGTCGGCCAGACCTCGATGCGCACGGTGACCGACTACACCTTCGGCGTGATTCCGATGTTCCTGTTGATGGGGGCGTTCGTCAGCAATTCCGGCATGAGCCGCGAACTGTTCCGCGCCGCCAACGGCTTTGTCGGCCATCTGAGCGGCGGGCTTGGCATTGCTACTGTCGGGGCCTGCGGCGGCTTTGCCGCGATCTGCGGCTCTTCGGTGGCGACTGCTGCAACCTTTTCAGCCGTGGCCTATCCGGAAATGCGCCGCTATGGCTATCCGCAATCCTTTGCCACCGGCGTCATCGCGGCCGGCGGCACGCTAGGCGCCATGTTGCCGCCGTCGACGGTGCTCGCCGTCTACGGCATCATCACCGAACAGGACATCGGCAAGCTGTTCATCGCCGGCATCGTTCCCGGCCTGCTCGCCATTGCCATGTACATGGTTACGATCGCGCTGATTGGTTGGTTGCGCCCGGATTTCCTGCCGGCGGGGCCGCATACCAAATGGCGCGAACGCTTTGCCGGCCTGAAGAGCATCTGGGCGCCGGTGTTGCTGTTCATCTTCGTGATCGGCGGTCTCTACGGCCTGCCGTTTTTGCCGCGCTTTACGCCGACCGAAGCCGGTGGCGTCGGAGCCACCGGCGCACTGTTGATCGGCCTTTTCACCGGGCGGCTGAACAAGGAAAAAATCCTGGCTTCTTTGCTGCAGGCGACCCGCACCGCGGCCGCGGTTTTTACCGTGCTGATCGGCGCGCTGATCTTCGGTTATTTCCTGACGGTGACTCAGACCCCGCAGAAGGTCACCGAGCTGCTCACCGGCCTCGGCCTCGGTCCCTACGGCATCCTGGCCCTCATCATGGCGATGTATCTGGTGCTGGGCTGCCTGATGGACGCCATGGCCATGATCATCCTGACGGTGCCGATCATCTTTCCGGTGATCGTGCACCTCGGCTTCGACCCGATCTGGTTCGGCATCATCATCGTGATGACGGTGGAACTTGGCCTCATCTCTCCGCCGATCGGCATGAATGTCTTTGTCATCAAGAGCGTCGTCAAGGACGTGACGTTCTCCACGATCTTCCGTGGCGTGATGCCCTTCGTGGTGACGGACCTGATCCGGCTGGTAATCCTGATCGCGTTTCCGATACTGGCGCTGTGGTTGCCGCAACGCATGGCCGGATAGGGTGGTCCGATGGCTCCGCAGCTTTCGACGAAGTACGTCTTTACCATCACGGTCCGTATCGGCGAGGTGACTTCGGCCGGCGAGATCGGTACCGGCGTGCGCCGGATCATTCCGATCATCGGCGGCGAGGTAAAGGGAGAGGGGATCAACGGCAAGGTCTGCCCTTTTGGTGCCGACTTCCAGATCATCCGGCCCAACGAATTGATCGAACTGGAAGCGAAATACGCTTTCGAGACCGACGACGGCGCCGTCATCTATGTCGAGAACAGGGGCCTGCGTTTCGGTCCGGTCGAACTGCTGCAAAAGCTCAAGCGCGGCGAGCCGGTCGATCCGAAGCTGATCTATTTCCGCACCGTGCCGCGGTTCGAGACTGGGTCCGAAAAATACCGCTGGCTGATGCAAAACCTCTTCATCGGCTCGGCCGCCCGCCACGCCGACCGCGTGGTGATCGACGTGCATCAGGTGCTGTAGGCTTGGTCACCCTCCCCTGGAGGGGGAGGGTCGGCTCATGTTGAGCGCCGCGAAACATGAGGCGGGGCGGGGTGATTTCTCCACTCGGGCAGCGTTCGATGCGGAAAGACCGTCACCCCACCCCGCCGAGCATTCCGCTTCGCTCCATACTCGTCGACCCTCCCCCTCCAGGGGAGGGTAAGCAGCGGCCGTATTGACTCCTCCCAAAATCGTTATAAAACATAACTATTCTGCACAGGACCTAAAATAACCCATGGGAAACGCCTCCACCGCCTCAGCGGGTTCATCCGACCTGCTCAAGATCGAGCAGAAGGGCGCGGTGCTGACCGTGGGCCTCAACCGTCCGGCCAAGCGAAATGCGCTGAACGACGGCATCATCCTCGCGATCCAGGATTGCTTCTCCCATCTGCCCGAAGGCACAGGCGCCGTCGTCATCCATGGCGTCGGCGACCATTTCTCCTCCGGCCTCGACCTGTCCGAACTGACCGAGCATGACGCAACCGAGGGCCTGCGGCACTCGCAGATGTGGCACCGGGTGTTCGACCGCATCCAGTATAGCCGGGTCCCCGTGATCGCGGCGTTGAAGGGCGCGGTGATCGGCGGCGGGCTGGAGCTGGCCTGTGCCGCGCACATCCGCGTTGCCGAACCGAGCGCCTATTTCGCGCTGCCCGAGGGCCAGCGCGGCATTTTCGTCGGCGGCGGCGGATCGGTGCGGCTGCCGCGCCTGATCGGCGTGGCGCGGATGATCGACATGATGCTGACTGGGCGGGTCTATTCGGCGACCGAAGGCTCGGCCTATGGTTTCTCGCAATACCTCACGGACGCCGGCGGCGCGCTGCCGAAGGCGCTGGAACTGGCGGAGCGGGTAGCTGCGAACGCGCCGCTGACCAATTTTGCCGTGCTGCAGGCGCTGCCGATGATTGCGGAGGCCAATCCGCAAACCGGCCTTCTGATGGAATCGCTGATGGCAACCGTGGCGCAGAGCGACAAAGAGGCCAAGCGCCGCATTCGTGCGTTTCTCGATCACAAGACCGCAAAGGTAAAGCCGACCTGACATGAGCGCCAAGCCCGACATGTCCGCCTCGACCGTATCAGCCGCGCGTGCCGGTGATCATCCGTTACGCCCGATCTCGTTCGGTACGCCCGCGGTGCATGTCGAGCGCCGCGACGACGGCACCATCTATCTGCGGCCGAAAGCGCAACTTCGCGACTATCCGGTGCGCATCACCGATCGCCTGCATCATTGGGCCGCGGCGGCGCCCGACCGTGTCTTCATGGCGGAGCGCAATGCCGCTCGCGGCTGGCGTCAGATCACTTATGCCGAGCTGTTGGCGTCGTCGCGGCATATCGCCTCCGCGCTGCTGGCGCGCGGCCTTTCGGCTGAAAAGCCGGTCGTCATCCTGTCCGGCAATTCGGTCGATCACGCACTCGTCGCGTTCGGCGCGCTCTATGCTGGCATTCCCTTCTGTCCGGTATCGCCGGCCTATTCGCTGGTGTCGCGTGACTATGGCAAGCTCGGCTATCTGATGAAGCTGTTGACTCCCGGCCTCGTGTTCGCGGACGACGCCACGAAATTCGCCGATGCGCTCGCTGCCAATGTGTCGCTTGGTACCGAGATCGCGGCGTCGCGCGGCGTGGTAGCGGGACGCCAGGTCACGAGTCTGGCTGACCTGATGGCGGCGCCATTGCATCCGCGTCTCGACGCGGTGCACCAGGCGATCGGCCCTGATACGATCGCCAAGTTCTTGCTGACGTCGGGCTCGACCGGCAACCCGAAGGCCGTCATCAACACGCAACGCATGATCTGCGCCAACCAGGTCATGCTGCGCGAGACGCTGGCGTTCCTGAAGGACGAGCCGCCGGTCATCGTCGATTGGCTGCCGTGGAATCACACCTTCGGCGGCAATCACAATATCGGGCTGACGCTGTATAATGGCGGCTCGATGTACCTCGACGAGGGCAAGCCGATGCCCGGCGGCATCGAGGAGACCGTGCGCAATCTCCAGGAGATTTCGCCGACGGTCTATTTCAACGTGCCCAAGGGCTATGAATCGCTATTGCCCTATCTGCGCGACGATGCGGCCTTGCGCAAAAAATTCTTTGCCCGCCTCCATGCGATGTTCTTCTCGGGCGCCGCGCTGTCGGCCTTCGTCTGGAACAGCCTCGACGAATTGTCGGTCCAGGAAACCGGCTATCGCGTGCCGATGCTGACGGGTCTCGGCGCCACCGAGACTGCGCCGTTCTTCATGTCGGTCAATCCGATGACCAGCCGCTCCGGCCATGTCGGGCTGCCGGTTTTGGGCAATGATGCGAAACTCGTGCCCAACAACGGCAAGCTGGAGGTTCGCGCCAAGGGGCCGAACGTGATGCCCGGCTACTGGCGTCAGCCTGATATGACGGCGAAGTCTTTCGATGAGGAAGGCTTCTACAAGATGGGCGATGCGCTCAAGCCGGCCGTTGCAGACAATTTCGACGCCGGCTTCGATTTCGACGGCCGCATCGGCGAGGACTTCAAGCTTGCCAGCGGTACCTGGGTCAGCGTCGGCCCGTTACGCGCGCGCTTTGTCGCGGCCTGCGCACCGCTGGTGCGCGACGTCGTGATAGCCGGCATCAACCGCGACGAAATATCGGCACTGGTGGTGCTGGACCTCGACGGTTGCCGCCTGATCAATCCGACGCTTCCGCACGATGATCCGGCCACCGCAGCGTCGGACCCGCTGATCGTTGCGGCCTTCCGCGAGCGCTTCCAGAAGTTCGTCGCGGGCGCAACCGGATCATCGACCAGGATCACGCGCGCGGTGCTGCTCGATGCGCCGCTGTCGATCGACCGCGGCGAGGTCACCGACAAGGGCTCGATCAACCAGCGCGCGGTTCTGGAGAACCGCAGCGCGCTGATCGAGGAAATCTATTCGCCAGCGCCACCGGCGCAGGTCATTACGCTGTAACCGAATTCGTAACTGAGCTTGTCAGGGAGAGCACCATGCAGTTGAAGGACCAGGCCGCCATCGTCACCGGCGGCGCATCGGGATTGGGCGCGGCGACCGCGCGCCGCCTCGCGGCGCAGGGCGCCAAGGTCGCGGTCTGCGATCTCAACGCCAAGCTTGCTGAGGACGTTGCGGCCGAGATCGGCGGCATCGCCGTGATCTGCGATGTCTCCGACGCATCTTCAGCGGAAGCTGCGATCGCCAAGGCCGCGGCGGCGCATGGTCCGGCGCGCGTACTGGTGAACTGCGCCGGCATCGGCGTCGCCAAGCGCGTGATCGGCAAGGACGGCCCGATGGCGCTCGGCGATTTCGACAAGGTGATCAAGGTCAACCTGATCGGCTCGTTCAACATGCTGCGGCTGGCGACCGCTCCGATGTCGAAGCTGGAGCCCCTTCCGACCGGCGAGCGCGGCGTGGTGATCTCGACCGCCTCGGTCGCGGCTTATGACGGCCAGATCGGTCAGTCGGCCTATTCGGCTTCCAAGGGCGGCATCGTCGCCATGACGCTGCCGATCGCGCGCGAACTGGCGCAGTTCGGCATTCGCGTGCTGACGATCGCGCCCGGCCTGTTCCTCACGCCGCTGCTGGCCAATTTGCCGCAGGAAGCGCAGGATTCGCTTGCCGCCTCGATCCCGTTCCCGCGCCGCCTCGGCCAGGCCGACGAGTTTGCCTCGTTGGCGCTGCACATGATCGACAACCCGTATCTCAACGGCGAAGTGGTGCGGCTCGATGCCGCGCTTCGCATGGCGCCGCGGTAGGAATCCTACATGTTCGTCAACCGGCGCGACGTGCAGATCCAGTGGGGCGATTGCGACCCTGCCAACATCGTTTACTACCCGCGCTACTTCGCGATGTTCGACGATTCCACCTCGATCATGTTCGAAGCGGCCGGTTTTTCGAAACAGGACCTCATCCACAAATACGGCCTGGTCGGCATTCCCATGGTGGACACCCGGGCAAAATTCCATATCCCGTCTACCCATGGCGACTGGATCAGGATCGAAAGCCGGATCGAGAGCCTCAAGCGATCGAGCTTCGAGGTGGTCCACAACGTGTTCAAGGCCGACGCATTGGCGATCGAGGCGTTCGAGACCCGCGTGCTGGTCGGCAAGCATCCGGAGGATCCCGCGAAGCTGAAATCGGCGCCGATGCCGCCGGAGATCATCGAGCGTTTCATGCGGGGCTGACGGAGGCTCCCGCATGACCTAAAGAAGGGGCTGAATAGCCCACTGAGTTTTGCTTAATAGAATAAATAGATAATCAAGGGAGGAATGAATGAAGAAGGCCTTTTTGTCCGCTGCAGCCATTGTAGTGGCTCTCGCCTTGCCGGGCTCGCCGGCGGTGGCGCAGACCAACGAAATCACGATCGGTATCACCGTCACCACGACCGGTCCCGCAGCCGCTCTCGGTATTCCCGAGCGCAACTCGCTCGATTTCGTGCCGAAGGAAATCGGCGGCGTGCCGATCAAGATCATCGTGCTCGACGACGGTGGCGACCCGACTGCGGCAACCACCAATGCACGGCGGTTCGTGACCGAATCCAAGGCCGACATCATCATGGGCTCCTCGACAACGCCTCCGACGGTTGCAGTCTCCACGGTTGCGAACGAAGCGGGGATTCCGCATTTCGGCCTCGCGCCGCTCCCCATCAACGAGGCGCGCATGAAGTGGTCGGTCGCGATGCCGCAGCCGATTCCGATCATGGGCAAGGTGCTGTACGAGCACATGAAGGCTCACGGCATCAAGACCGTCGGCTTTATCGGTTTCGGCGATTCCTACGGCGATCTCTGGGCCAACGACTTCAAGGCTCAGGCCGTCCCGATGGGGTTGACCATGAGCACCGAAGAACGGTTTGCTCGTCCGGATACCTCGGTCGCAGGCCAGGCGCTGAAACTCGTCGCCGCCAATCCCGACGCGATCTTGGTCGTCGCCTCCGGTACCGCCGCGGCGCTGCCGCAGACCACGCTGCGCGAGCGCGGCTACAAGGGCCTGATCTACCAGACCCACGGCGCCGCCAGCATGGACTTCATCCGCATCGCAGGTCCCGCGGCGGAAGGCGTGATCATGGCTTCCGGTCCGGTGATGTCGCCGGAGTCCCAGCCCGACAGCGCGCTGACCAAGAAGCCCGGCCTGGCGCTCAACACCGCCTACGAAGCCAAGTATGGCGCCAACAGCCGCAGCCAGTTCGCCGGCCATTCCTACGATGCCTTTGAAGTGCTCAAGCGCGTGATACCGGTGGCGCTGAAGAAGGCCAAGCCGGGCACGCCGGAATTCCGCGAGGCGATCCGTCTGGCGCTGATCTCGGAGAAGGAAATCGCGGCGAGCCAGGGCGTTTACAACTTCACCGAAAAGGATCGCTACGGTCTCGACGACCGCTCGCGCATCATCCTGACCGTGAAGGATGGCAAGTACGTCCCGGCGAAGTGAGGGTGCGGCCTGTAGGGTGGGCAAAGCGAAGCGTGCCCACCGTAGACTTGCGAACAGGAGAGATGGTGGGCACGGCGCAAGTGCGCCTTTGCCCACCCTACGGGAGCTGCCCTTACGGCGTCACCCGCTAAATCCCGCTTGCGCCCTCGTGCTGGAAGCCGAGATAGCTCGCCGCGACGCGCTCGTTGCTGGCGATATCCTTGGCTGGCCCGGAGAGGATAAATTCGCCGAGTTCCATGACATAGGCGCGGTCGGCGATTTTAAGCGCCGCTTGCGCATTCTGTTCGACCAGCAGCACCGACACGCCGGCGGCGCGCAACTCGCCGATGGTGCGGAAGATATCGGCAACGATGATCGGTGCCAGCCCAAGGCTCGGTTCGTCCAGCATCAACAGTTTTGGCGCCCCCATCAGGGCGCGGCCCATCGCCAGCATCTGCTGCTCGCCGCCCGACAGCGTGCCGGCCAATTGCTTGCGCCGCTCCTTGAGCCGCGGAAACAGCGTGTAGACCCGCTCGAACGACCTTGCCGCGGTTGCCTTCGGAATCCGGAAGGCGCCGAGCTGCAGATTGTCCTCGACGTTCATCGTGCCGAACAGTTCGCGGTGCTCCGGCACCAGACAGAGCCCCGCCGCGACGCGATCCTCGATGTCGAGCGGAGTCATATCGGCGCCGGCGAAGGCGGTGGCGCCCTTGAGTGGCAGGACGCCCATGATGGCGTTCAGCAGCGTGGTCTTGCCGGCGCCGTTGGCGCCGATGATGGTGACGATCTCGTCGTCGGCGACATCGAGCGAAACCGAGCGCACGGCTTCGACCTTGCCGTATGAAACGTGGGCGTCGGAGACCGATAATAGCGCGCTCATGCGGTTGCTCCGAGATAGGCTTTGATCACATCGGGATTGGTTTTGATCGCGTCCGGTGTGCCCTCGGCGATCTTGGTGCCGAAATCGAGCACGACGACGCGATCGGCGAGATCCATCACAAAACCCATGTCGTGCTCGACCAGCAGCACCGACATGCCGCCGTCCCGCAATTGACGGAGCAGGGCGGCGAGCCGCTGTTTTTCCATGTGGCGCAGTCCTGCGGCCGGCTCGTCGAGCAGCAGCAGCAGCGGATCGACGCACAGCGCGCGTGCAATCTCGACGATGCGCTGCTGGCCGAGCGAGAGGCTTCCCGCCAATTGATCGATCTGGTCGCCGAGGCCGACGCGCTCGATCTGGCGGGCGGCTTCTGCCAGCAGTTTCGCCTCGTCGGCCCGGTCGAGCCGGACCATGCTGGAGATCGCGCCCGCAGACCCTCGCAGATGCGCGCCGATCGCGACGTTCTCCAGCACGGTCATGTCAGGCACCAGCTTGACGTGCTGGAAGGTGCGCGCGACGCCGAGCTTTACCACCTCCTGCGGCGGAGCGTTGTCGACCTTGTGGCCGAGCACGGAGATCGTTCCGCCGGTTGTCGTCAGCACGCCCGTGATCAGGTTGAAGGTCGTGCTCTTGCCGGCGCCGTTGGGGCCGATCAGGGCGACGATCTCGCGGGCCTGAACGTCGAAGGAGACGTCGTTGACGGCGATTACGCCGCCGAACTGCTTGCGCGCCTTCTCGATCTGCAGGAGCACGGCAGACGAAGGCTGTTCGCGCACCGGCTTGGCAAGCGGAAGCGACGCATCGGGCTTCCTGCGGCCCGGCTGGATCGGCAGTCGCGACATCAGCCAGGGCCAGACGCCGGTCGGCGCCAGTTGCAGCAGGACGACCAGCAGGATGCCGAACACGATGGTCTCGAGCTGGCTCTGGCCGCCGAAGATATAGGGCAGATAGCTCTGCAGGATCTCCTTCAGGATCACGACGATACCCGCGCCGAGCACCGCGCCCCAGACATAGCCCGCGCCGCCGACCACGGCGATGAACAAATATTCGATGCCGGCATGTGCACCGAACGGAGTCGGATTGGCGGCGCGCTGGAAATGCGCGTAGAGCCAGCCGGAGAGGCCGGCGAGCACAGCCGCATAAACGAATACCAGCAGCTTGGCCCGCGGTGTCTGCACGCCGAACGCTTCACCCGCGATATGACCGCGTCGCAATGCGCGGATGGCGCGACCGGTGCGGGAGTCCAGCAGGTTCATGGTCAAGAGCGCCGAGACCAGCACCGCGATCCAGATCGCGAAATAGATCGTGCCGGGATCGAGCATCCGGAAACTGCCGATCGACAGCGGCGGGATGCCGGAGATGCCGTCATTGCGGCCGAGAAATTCCAGCTTGCTGAACAGGTAAAACAGGCCGATGCCCCAGGCGATGGTGCCGAGCGGCAAATAGTGGCCGGACAGCCGCACCGTGACGATGCCGAGCAGGACGGCTGCGATGCCGCTGACCACGAGCGAGAGCGGCAGCGTCAGCCATGGCGAGAAGCCATAGGCCGTGGTCAAAACTGCCGTGGTGTAGGCGCCGAAGCCGCAGAACGCGGCCTGGCCGAAGGAGGTGAGACCGCCGACGCCGGTCAGGAGTACGAGGCCCATCGCCACCAGCGCGGCGAGGCCGATATTGTTGAGCAGCACGATCCAGAACGGCGGCATGCCCGGGATGAACGGGATCGCCGCCACGACCGCTGCGAAGATGACGAGAGGGGTGCGCTGCTTCATCGCGTCAGTCCTTCTCTTCCTCGACTGCGGGTGCTGCCAGCGAACGCAGCACCAGTACCGGAAGGATCAGCGTAAAGACGATGACCTCCTTGAAATTGCTGGCGTAGAACGAGGAGAACGCCTCGACGCTGCCGACCAGCAAGGCTGCGACGGCGGTCAGCGGGTAGCTCACCAGCCCGCCGATGATCGCGGCGATAAAGCCTTTCAGGCCGATCAGGAAGCCGGTGTCGTAATAGAGCGTGGTGATCGGCACGATCAGGATCCCGGAAATCGCGCCGATGATGGACGCCAGCAGGAAAGCGATCTGCCCCGACAGCGTGGTACGGATGCCGACGAGGCGGGCGCCGAGGCGGTTGACGGCGGTAGCGCGCAACGCCTTGCCCATCAGCGTGAAGCCGAAGAACAGCCACAGCGCCACGATGAAGGCGATCGTCAGCCCGTAGACCGCAAGGCTCTGGCCGGTGAAGCGCAGCGGACCGATCGTCAGTGCCGCGTTCGACAGTGCCGGCCCGCGCAGGCCCTCGGCGCCAAAGAACACGAGGCCCAACCCCTGCAGCGCGAGATGGCAGCCGACGGATGCGATCAGCAGCACCAGCACCGAAGTGTGGGCAATCGGTTGGAACGCGATGCGGTAAAGGAACAGCCCGATTGCCGCGACGATCAAGAGCGACAGCGCGATATTGACTGCAATCGGGGTCTTGGGACCGGCAAGGCCGTAGGTCAGGACCAGGATCGCAGCCGGCAGGACGATGTTGAGAGCAAAGGCGCGCGCGACCCGCTTGAGCCGCAGCGACCGCCGCGCCTCAAACAGGTCGAGGGCGAACGCGACCACGCCCATGGCTATCGCCAGCCACGCCGTGCCCGGCACCTTGCCGGTTGCCAGCACAGCGTAGCTCAGCGCGCCGAAGGTCACGAATTCGCCCTGCGGAATCAGGATGACGCGGGTGACGGCAAACACCAGCACCAGCGCAAGCCCGAGCAGCGCATAGATCGCGCCATTGGTGATGCCGTCCTGCAGCAGGAACAGCATGATCGTCGTGTTCAAGACTTGGCGCTCCCCCTAAAAGCGTCGCCGGTCCTGACCTCGCGCGGTCTGCCGGCTGTCCCATATCTCGGCAGTTGAAAGGCGCCGATATTTGATATATCCAATAACAATTATCAAATATAACATCAAGGCCCCGGTCACCGGCCGAGCCTTTTTCGGGGGCGAGCCTCACGCCATGACAGTTTCCAAGGCAGCGACCGATGCCGTCAAGCCGTCGCGTCGCAACGGCAAGGAAATCGCCGAGGGCACCGCGGAAAATGCCGGGTTGCAACTGGGCGAGCTGGCCGACCTGCTCGGCTATTCGCTCAAGCGCGCGCAGCTCAAGGTATTCGAGGACTTCCTGCGCTGCGTCGCGCCGCTGCAGCTGACGCCGGCGCAGTTCTCGGTGCTGCTGCTGCTCGACCGCAATCCCGGGCGCAACCAGACCGAAATCGCCAACACGCTCGGCATCCTCCGGCCGAATTTCGTCTCGATGCTGGATGCGCTGGAGAGCCGCGGCCTCTGCACCCGGATGCGCTCGACCAACGACCGCCGCTCGCACATCCTGGTTCTGACCGACAAGGGAAGGGCGGTGCTGGCGCGCGCCAAGAAGCTCGTTGCCAGCAAGCACGAGGCGCGTCTCAATGAATTGCTCGGTCCCGCCAACCGCGTCGCGCTGCTTGAAATGCTGTCGAAGATCGCGGCGGAGTTTTGAGCGATGCAGTCATTCCGGGATGTGCGAAGCACGAACTCGGAATGACAGTGCTCGGTATCACGCCGCGACGATGCGGCCCTGAGCCCCGCGCGGCCCGCGTCCCGTCAGAAACTGGCGCTCGATCTCGGCGGAAGGAAGCGGCTTGCTGAACAGGAAGCCCTGCATTTCCGTGCATCCCTCGGATGCGATGCTGTGGAGTTGCTCTGCGGTTTCCACGCCCTCGGCGGTCGCCGTCATGCCCATTCCATTGGCGAGCGCGGCAACCGCGCGCACGATGTTGAGCGAGCTCGAATTCTCGGTGATGTTCTTGACGAACGAGCGGTCGATCTTGATCTTGTCGAACGGAAAGCTCTGCAGGTAGGTCAGCGACGAGTATCCGGTGCCGAAATCGTCCATGGCGATCCGAATGCCGAGCTCGCGCAGTTGGTGAAGCAGGGCAAGCGTCGCCTCCTTGTTGTGCAACAGCACAGTCTCGGTGATTTCGATCTCCAGCCGCGTCGGCGCGAGGCCCGAAGCGGCGAGCGCGCCGACGATCACCTGCATCAGGCCGGGACTGCGAAACTGGATCGCTGAAATATTGACGGCGACGTGAAGGTTGTCGGGCCATTGCGCGGCGGTGGCACAAGCCTGCCTGATGACCCACTCGCCCATCGGGACGATGAAGCCGATCTCTTCAGCCAGCGGGATGAAGGCGGCCGGCGAGATCATTCCCTTGGTCGGATGATTCCAGCGTATCAAGGCTTCAAATCCGCTGATTTCCTTGCTCGCGAGGTTGACGACCGGCTGGTAATGCAGCTCGAACTCGCCCGCTGGCAGCGCCTTTCGCAGATCCTGTTCCAAAATGCGGCGGGTCTGCATTTGCAGGTCCATCGCGGGCTCGAAGAAGCGGAACGTGCCGCGGCCGTCGCTCTTGGCGCGGTAGAGCGCGAGGTCGGCGTTGCGCAGCAGTTTGTCGGGGTTCGATCCGTCGCCGGGACCGACTGAAATGCCGACGCTGACGCCGATCACAGCCTGTTGACCGTCGAGGTCATAGGGCTCGCTCAGGGCATCGATAACGCGCTGCGCCAGCGAAGTGGCATCGGCGGGGTCCGAAATCCTGGCCTGCACGATGACGAATTCATCGCCGCCCGTGCGCGCGATCGTGTCGGAATCGCCAACGAGGGAGCGCAAACGTTCGGCGACGATCCTGAGCAACTTGTCGCCGCAGGGATGGCCGAACGTATCGTTTACAGCCTTGAACTGATCGAGATCGAGATGATGGACGGCCACGATTTGCCCGCCCGAAACCCTGTCCAGCGCGTATTCGAGCCGGTCGTTCAGCAGCACCCGGTTGGCAAGGTCGGTCAGCGCATCGTGGTGCGCCATGTACTCGATCTTGACCTCGGACTGGCGCTGCTCGGTGATGTCCTCGTGCGTTGCGACCCAGCCGCCGCCCGGCATCGGGCGGTGGCGGATCTTGAAGGTGCGCCCGTTCTTCAGTTCGACGACGCTGTCCTTCGCTTCATTGGAAACTGCCACGTTGGTACGCCATTGCAGATATTCGTCCCGTGTCATGGCGGGGAAGCTGCCGGCTTCGAAGCGCAGGTCGACGATCTCGACCAGCGACATGCCGGGGCTGACGCGCTCGGGCGCAATGTCGTACATCCCCACGAAACGATCGTTGCAGACGATCAGGCGGTGATCGGAATCGAAGAAGCAAAGCCCCTGCGACATGTTGTTGATCGCGGTGTCGAACTGGAAGTTCCTGACGCGCAGGGCTTCTTCCTGCTCCTTGCCGAGCTCGTATTGCTTCTTCAGCCGGCCGTTGAGCCCTTCGCGCTCGGTGATATCCTCGTGGGTCGCCATCCCGCCGCCGCCGGGCATCGGGTAGACGGTGTAGGCGACGATCCGGCCGTCGGTGAACTCCTGCACCGTGGTGTCCAGTGCGATGTCGCGACCGACGCGCTCACGGATATAATCATCGACCGCGACCTGCACTTTCAGGCCGAGATTGAGCCGATGCCGGATCAACTCAAGGGTCGGTGTCCCCGGCTTCACCTGTTCGGGCGATAGCCCGTACATTTCCCTGTACCGCCGATTGCAGAAAACGACTTCGCGCTTCTCGTCGAAGACGACGATTCCGAGCGACAAATGGTCGATCGCTTCTTCGAGGCGCGCACTCGAATGCGCAGACCGCGGCGCGGTTACCTGGACGTGATCCGTCATCGTATTTCCCCAGCCGCCGTTGGCGGCTCTCCTCCTCCGGGAGAGCGGCCATTAGAAGCCAAGCTGGTGAATCGCGCCTTCGAGGTGGACAAGATGCGCGCGGGTTCTTCGCAAACTGCTCAATGAAGCGTTAACGCCGTTTCGGCGCACGAGGTTCGGGATTGTTCCGCTGAATCTACGCCGGGTCTACCAGGATCACCCTGACGTCGTTGACGTTGGTGAGCGTCGGGCCGGTCAGCAGGAGATCGCCGGTGGCCGAAAAGAACGCGGTTGCATCGTTGTTGGCGAGATAGGCCGCAGGATCGAGGCCGAGCGACTTCATCTTCGCGAACGTCGTCTGATCGATCAAGGCGCCGGCCGGGTCGGTTGCGCTGCCGGCGCCGCCGTCGGCGCCGTCGGTGTCTGCGGCCAGTGCCACAATGCCGGACGTATCCTTCAGAGTATCCGCCAGCGCCAGCGCATATTCCTGGTTGGGACCGCCGCGGCCGTTGCCACGCACGGTCACTGTGAGTTCGCCGCCCGACAGGATCGCGGTTCGTTTGCCTTCGCTTTGTGCTTTCAGCGCCAATCGCGCATGATTGGCCGCCACCTCGCGCGCTTCGCCTTCGAGATCCGCGCCGAGGCCAACAACCTCATAGCCTGCGTCCTTGGCGACCTTGATCGCCGCGTCGAGAGAAGCCTTCGGCTTTGCAATCATCTCGAATCGCGCGCGGGCAAAGGCGGGATCGCCCGGCTTGCAGCTCTCGTTCCTGACGTCGTCGAGCGCGCGCCTGACGGCATCGTCTACCGTGAGATTATACTTTGCGACCAGGGCGCGGGCGTCCGTCAGCGTGGAGGAATCAGGTACCGTCGGTCCCGATGCAATCGCGGACGGATCGTCGTGCGGTACATCGGAGATCGCAAGCGTCACGATCTCGGCGGCGCGCTGCCCGGCGCGGGCCAGCCGGCCGCCCTTGATCCGCGACAGATGCTTTCGCACGACGTTCATCTCGCCGATCGGTGCGCCCGAACGCAACAGCGCGCGGTTTACCTGCTGCTTCTGTGCGAACGAAACGCCGTCTGCGGGTGCGATCCAGTTTGCCGAGCCGCCGCCGGACAACAGCACCAGCAAAAGATCGTCCGCAGTCGCCTCCGCGGCGAGACGCAGCGTCTCATCGGCGGCTCGCAGCCCGGCTTCATCGGGCACCGGATGCCCGGCCTCGACGACTCTGATGCGTCGCGTCGGCACGCCGTGGCCGTGGCGCGTGGTGGCAAGGCCGGTCAGGCGCGACGGATCGAGGCCGAGCGTATCGAGGTAGTGTCGTTCGGCCGCAGCCGCCATCGCCGCCGCGCCCTTGCCCGCGGCAAGGCAGATCACCTTGCCCTTGGGTGCGGGAGGCAGATGCGCTGAGAGCACGACGTTGGGATGCGCGGCCGCGACGGCCGCATCAAAGATCGCACGCAGGAGGGGACGTCGGTCGGTCATGTCTTCACGGAAACTGCAATGGGACAGGAGGTCTGGTTATCCATCCAAACGCCGCAAAAGAAAACCCCCGCGGGATGCCCGCGGAGGTTTCCCGGCCCGCAAATGGGCCGATCAGCAATCGATATGACTAGCCGCCGACGTCGCCGGAAAGAATTTCGCCGAAGAGCTCCCAGGTCTCGCCCTTGAATCTCATCAGTTGAACCTGCGAGATCGGGGCGAAGTCGGTTGCCGATGTGTTGACCTTGACGCCCGGCAACAGGCCGCCGAGCTGGAGGTCCTTGATGCTGGCAGCCTGCTTCATGACGTTCGCCCGGGTCAGGTCGTCGCCGCAGGCCTTCAACACATGCACGAGGCCCTGCGCGACGTTATAGGCGTACATCACCGAGCCGTCGGCACGATTGGCTTCCGGATAATACTTGTCGAGGAACTCGTTCCAGGCCTTCATGCCCGGATCGTTCTTCCACTGCGCATCCGTCGGATCCTTGAAATAGGCCGACGAGATGATGTCCTGCGAATTCTCGAAGCCGGCTGGCTTCATCACGCTGCCGATCGAGGCCGAGACGTTGTTCAGGAAGTGCATCGGCTTCCAGCCGATCTCGTTCATCTTCTTGATCGCCTGCGCCGCGAACTTCGGCGTGGTGACGTTGAAGAACACGTCGGCGTTCAGCGACTTCAGCTTGACGATGTTGGAATCGATGGTCGGCTGCGAGACTTCGTAGCTTTCCTCGACGACGATCATCGACGCCGCCTTGGCGCCGAGGCCGTCCTTGAAGCCCTTCAGATAGTCCTTGCCGTAGTCGTCGTTCTGATAGAGCACCGCGATCTTGGCGTCCGGCTTGTTCTTCAGAATGTACCTTGCATAGATCTGCGCCTCGCTCTGGTAATTGGGCTGCCAACCCATGGTCCAGGGGAAGGCCTTGGGATCGTTCCACTTGGTGGCGCCGGTTGCGACGAACAGTTGCGGCACCTTCTTGGAGTTCAGATACTTCTGGATCGCCGTGTTCGGCGGCGTGCCCAGCGGATTGAAGACCAGCAGGACTTCGTCGCTCTCCACCAGCTTGCGCGCCTGTTCCACCGTCTTCGGCGGAGAGTACGCGTCGTCATAGCTGATGAAATTGATCTTGCGGCCATTGATGCCGCCTTCGGCGTTGATCTTCTTGAAATAGGCTTCCTCGGTCTTGCCGATCACGCCGTAGGCGGAAGCCGGTCCGCTGTAGGGCATGATGTTGCCGATCTTGATTTCGGTATCGCTGGCGCCGGGATCGTACCTCTTCTGCGCGAAAACGCCGCTCGACGAAGCGGCGAGTAGTCCGAGCGCGGCCGAAGCAACCGCAAGTTTTTTCAATGTGGACATTTCTGTCTCTCCCTTTTCAATCTAAAAGTGCTAATCGTCCGGCCCCTTGAGCAAGGCTCTTTTGACGCCTCGTGATTACCATCTTGCCGGAAGCCTCACAACAAAAAGCCCCTGCGGCAAAGCCGCAGGGGCTGCTGCTTTAGTGGACAACGGCCGGAGCTCTAGCCGCCGACGTCGCCGCTAAGAACATCGCCGAAGCGCTCCCAGGTCTCGCCCTTGAAGCGCATGAGTTGCAACTGTGAAAGCGGAGCAAAGTCGGTGGGGCTGGTGTTGATCTTGACGCCCGGCAAGAGACCGCCGAGCTCGAGGTTCTTGATGCTGGCCGCCTGCTTCATCACGTTCTCGCGGGTCAGGTTGTCGCCGCACTGCTTGAGCACCTGCACGAGGGTCTGGGCTACCGTATAGCCGTAGATCACCGAGGCGTCGGCGCGGTTGGCTTCGGGATAGTACTTGTCCAGGAACTCGTTCCAGGCCTTCATGCCAGCGTCATTCTTCCACTGCGCATCGGTCGGATCCTTCAGGTACGCCGAGGAGATGATGCCTTGCGAATTCTCGAAGCCGGCCGGCTTCATCACGCTGCCGATCGAGACCGAGACGTTGTTGAGGATGTGCATCGGCTTCCAGCCGATCTCGTTCATCTTCTTGATCGCCTGTGCGGTGAATTTCGGCGTGGTGACGTTGAAGAACACGTCGGCGTCGGTCGACTTCAGCTTGACGATGCTGGAATCGATGGTCGGCTGCGACACCTCGTAGCTCTCCTCGATCACGATCATCGAGGCCGCCTTGGCGCCGAGGCCGTCCCTCAGTCCCTTGACGTAGTCCTTGCCGTAGTCGTCGTTCTGGTAAAGGATTGCGATCTTGGCGTTCGGCTTCTCCTTCATGATGTATTTGGCGTAGATCTGCGACTCGCTCTGGTAGTTGGGCTGCCAGCCCATCGTCCAGGGGAAGTCCTTCGGATCATTCCACTTGGTGGCGCCGGTGGCGACAAATAGCTGAGGTACCTTCTTCGTGTTCATGTATTTCTGGATCGCGGTGTTCGGTGGCGTTCCCAGCGGCTGGAAAATCAGGAGGACTTCATCGCTCTCCACCAGCTTGCGCGCCTGCTCGACCGTCTTTGGCGGGCTGTAGGCGTCGTCGTAGCTGACGAAGTTGATCTTGCGGCCGTTGATGCCGCCCTCGGCATTGATCTTCCTGAAATAGGCCTCTTCGGTTTTTCCGATCACGCCGTAAGCGGAGGCCGGTCCGCTATAGGGCATGATATTGCCGATCTTGATCTCGGTGTCGCTGGCGCCGACGTCGTATTTCTTTTGTGCAAATGCGCCGCTGCTGGTTGCGGCAAGCAATGCGAGGGCGGCCGCAAAGGCTCCCAGTCGCAAATTGATAACGGACATTTTTTGATCTCCCTAGGATCGGTGACTGTGTCATTGTTTTTGATTGGAGCGCTTGGCGGCTCTTGGGCCTCATTGAATACCTTTCGGTTGCGTCCAGCAACAAAAAGCCCCCCGCGACGGCGTCGCGGAGGGCGGTATTTAGTCGGATGATCCGGGAAACTACCGCCCGGCGGAATATTGGTTAACGGCCGAGTTCGCCGCTGATGATGTCGCCGAGCAGATCCCGCGGCGTGAAGTTACTTCTTCAGTTTACCGAGCATCTGCTGCGCAACAATTGCGACCTGCCTTGCGCCATGCGGCACGAGGAAGATGACAATAAACAAGAGCACGCCGAACACCGCGCCGGAGAGGCCCTTGGATATGTGTTCGGCGATATTCGGCACGAAGATGATGAAGGCGCTTCCCACGATCGATCCTGGCAGCCAGCCGACGCCGCCGACGACCATGCCGAGGAACAGCGAGATCGCGAGTGTGATGGTGTAGCCGTCTGGCGCCACGAACTGCACCGCGATGGCGCCGAGACCGCCGGCGACGCCGGTGATGCCGGCCGAGACGCCGAACGCCAGCGTCTTGTACAGCGCCACGTCGACACCCATGGCGGAGGCCGCGATCTCGTTGTCCCGGATCGCCATGAAGGCGCGGCCGGAGCGCGACCGAAGCAGGTTGACCGAGGCAATATAGATCCCGATCGAGATCACGAGCGTGAAGTAATACAGCCACCTGTCCTGCGATATCGGCAGGCCGAACGGTGCATCGGGCTTGGTCACGACCAGTCCCTGCACACCGCCGGTCCAGTGCTCGAAGAAGCCCAGCTTCAGCAGTTGCGGCATGGCCACCGCCAGCGCAAATGTCGCCAGCGCCAGATAGATGCCGCTCAGACGCAACGCCGGCTGACCGAACAAGAACCCGAAGCCAAAGCAGATGATGCCGGCAATGGGTAACGTCAGGGCGTAGTTTACGCCCATATGCTCCATCAGGATGGCGGAGGTGTAAGCCCCGACCGCGTAGAAGGCACTTTGGCCCAGTGAAAACTGGCCGCTGCCGCCGGTCAGGATGTTCAGCGCCAGAACCGCCAGCGCGTAGATCAGCAACATCGTCATCTGGAAGACGAAGAAGTTCTTCAAGAACATCGGTGCGATGATCAGCAACCCCAGCACCACGAGCGAGGTGCCGTAGCCGAGCGTCATGGCTCTCTTCGGGACGGCCTCGACCGCCGGTGCTTCGTTTGCGACTTCCTCAACTGCGCTCATGATCAAACTCGCTTCACGATGGGCCGGCCAAACAGGCCCGCCGGTTTGAGAACCAACACGGTGATGATCAGCGCAAGCGCGATCGGCAGTTTCAACTCGTTACCGACGCCGGGAATGTAGGTCCCGGCGAGATTCTCGAATACGCCGACCAGGAAGCCGCCGACAACCGCGCCCAGCGGACTGGTCAGTCCGCCGAGGACGGCCGCGGCAAACCCGTAGATCAGCACGCCGCCCATCATGTTCGGCTCCAGGAACACCACTGGCGCTATCAGGATGCCGGCGATCGCGCCGATCGCAGACGCCATGCCCCAGCCCAGCGCGATCATCCAGGAGGTGTTGATACCGACGAGACGAGCCGATTCAGGCAGCGAGGCGGCGGCGCGCATCGCAAGGCCAATCCGGGTGAACTGAAAGAACAGATAGAGCAGGATCAACAGCCCCACCGTGACGCCGATCATGCCGGCCTGATGGGTCGAGATCAGCTGACTGCCGAGAAAAGGCGACGATCCGAACGGTGTCGGAAACTGCTTGATGGTGAAGTCCCAGGTCAGCCCGGCGACGCTGTTGACGATCGCAAACAATGCGATGAAGCCGGCGACGTTGGTCAGGACCGGCGCCTTGGCAAGCGGCTTGAACAACGCGCGCTCGATGGCAATGCCGCCTGCGAAGGAGACGACCAGAGCTATCAGGAAGGCCCACCAATAGGGCACCCCCCATTGCATTAGCTGCCAGGCGATGAAGGTCGAGAACATCGCCATTTCGCCCTGGGCGAAATTGAGATGGTCGATCGCCTGGTAGATCATGACGACGGCGAGCGCCATGCAGGCGTAGATCGCACCTGTGGCAATGCCAGCCAGGACTTGGTTGATAAAAAGCTCCACGGCTGCGCTCCTCAATAACCGAGATAGGATTTGCGGACGTCTTCGTTGTTCGCGATTTCGGCAGCGCTTCCCGACATCACGATGCGTCCGGTTTCAATGACGTAGGCCTTGTCCGCGAGCTCCAGCGCAAGTTGCGCGTTCTGCTCCACCACCAAAATGGTGACCTTGTCCTCGCGGTTGATCTTGCCGAGGATCTTGAACAGTTCGCGCACGATCAGCGGTGCGAGGCCGAACGACGGCTCGTCCAGCAGCATCAGCCGTGGACGCAGCATCAGCGCACGCGCAACGGCGAGCATCTGCTGCTCGCCGCCCGAGAGCGTGCCAGCCTGCTGGGTGTGCCGTTCCTTGAGCACGGGAAAGTGCTCGTACATGCGCTCGATGTCGGCCACCACGCCCTTCTTGTCGTTGCGGGTGATGGCTCCCAACTGCAGGTTTTCCTCCACCGTCATGGTCGTGAAGGTGCCGCGGCCCTGCGGCACATGCGCTATGCCGAGACGGACGACGTTTTCGGTCGACTTGCCGGAGAGCGGCTTGCCCTCGAACTCGATCGCGCCGGTCGAACGCACCATGTTGCAGATCGCCCGCAAGGTGGTGGTCTTGCCGGCGCCGTTGGCGCCGAGCAACGTGGTCAGGCTGCCCTCGTTGAGGGAAAAGCTGAGGCCATGAAGCGCCTGGACCTGGCCATAATAGGCGCGGAGATCCTTGATGTTGAGCATCGCGGTCATTGGTCCTTGCTCCCGAGATAGGCCTTGATGACATCCGGGTCGGCCTGGACCTGGGCCGGCGTTCCCTCGGCGAGCTTGCGGCCGAAGTTGAGTGCGACGACATGGTCGGCGATCGACATCACCAGACCCATGTGGTGTTCGACCAGCAGTACCGTCATGTGGCGCTCGTCGCGAATGCGCTTGATCAGGTCGCCGAGCACGTGGACTTCTTCGTGATTGAGACCGCCGGCGGGTTCGTCGAGCAGCAGAATCTTGGGATCCGCGGCCAGAGCGCGCGCCAGTTCGACCCGTTTTTGGGTACCGAACGGCAGGCCTGACACGATGGTGTGGGCGACGTCATCGAGGCCGAGATAGGTCACGATTTCGTGGACGTGCTTGTTGAGTTCGGCCTCGCCACGGCGCACCCAGCCCAGTCGCAAGGAGTCGCTGATGATGTCGCTGTTGGAACGGGAATGGGTGCCGACGCGAACGTTGTCGAGCACCGAGAGATTGGGAAACAGCGCGACGTTCTGGAAGGTGCGCCCGATGCCGATCTCGGCGATCCGGTGCGGTGGGCGCGTCAGGATGCTGACGCCCTCCATCAGGATGTCGCCGGAAGACGGCTGGTAGAGCCTGGAGAGGCAATTGAACAGCGTCGTCTTGCCGGCGCCGTTCGGCCCGATCAGCCCGAGGATGTTTCCCTTGTGCATGTCAAAGGACACACCGTTGAGCGCGATGATGCCGCCGAACACGACGCTGACGTCGCGGACCGCGAGCAGGGGAGCATTGCCCCGCGCGAGCTGTGCCTGCGTCATCTCGTCCCGCCCGCCCTGATCACGGAGCGGGAATGACCGCGCAAATATTTTTGCCGGTCATGGTGAAGGCTATCTGATCCCCTCGGCCAAACGTGCAACTCTTCCTCCTGCTTTCAACTTCTTGTTCTCTGATTTTTTTGATTGTGGTGCTGCGCCGCCCAGCGCTGCTTCGATGTTCCTTACCATCGTGACAAGGCGAGGTCCAATGTCGTTGATCAAACGATCTTCCGTGAAGCGGAAAGCGGGCGCGCCGCAATTGAAGGCATACGGTCCGGTTCCGTCGCTGAGCTTCAGCGGCACACCTACGGCGTGCACATCGTCCTGCCATTCGCCGGCAGAGATAGTGAATCCGTGACGCGCGAGCATTTCGCCCGCGCGCTCGATGCCGTCACGCATTTTGGGCCAGCGATTGCCGTAGTGGTCGCGTAGTTCGCGCAACAACGAGGCACGTTCGTCGTCGGGCAGTGCCCAGATATAGGCCCGCCCCATCGCGGTGGTCGCGATCGGAACGCGTGAGCCGACGTCAAGCTGCACGCCGAGCAGCCCGGTGCGGCTCTGACCGAAATAGATCATGCTGTGACGGTCGCGTCCGCCGACCGCGACGGCGCCGCCGGTCTCGCGCATCAGCGCTTCGCGATAAGGCTCGGACAAATGCCGAACGCCGAGATTGGCGAGGGCGGCATACCCCAGCGCCATGGCTGATGGCGCGAGCTGATACTTCTCGAAGCGCGGAACGGGTGTAAGATACCCGAGTTTGGTCAGGGTATAGGTCAGCCGGGAAATGGTTGGCTTCGGCAGTTTGGTACGGGCGGCGAGTTCTTGATTGCCGAGAAGCCCATCATTGGGTTGGAATGCGCGCAACACATCGAGTCCGCGGGAGAGCGCGACGACAAAGCTGCGATCAGTCGCCACTTTCTTCCCTGGACGCTTCATTCCCTACCGCTGTTGATGAGCTCGTTGACAAGGGACGTGCTTCAAAATAACCCTGCCTGTCAAGATGTGGAATTAAATTTCGCAGTGCGAAATTGGTGAAGCCGTAGCCACTCAACGCAAGTTGAGCGGTATCCAAGAACAAGCGATCCAGGGAGAGTTCCGTGAGCGAAGTGGTAAAACTCGAGCGTCATGACGTCATCGCCATCGTCACGGTCAACAGCCCTCCCGTCAATGCGCTGAGCGCCGCGGTGCGCGGCGGCATCTTCGAATGCATGAAGAGCGCGATTGCGGATTCGGAAGTGAAGGCGATCGTGCTGACCTGCGCCGGCCGGACCTTCATCGCGGGCGCCGACATCACCGAATTCGGCAAGCCGCCGAAGCCTCCGGGTCTCGCCGAAGTTTTGGACCTCATGGAGAGCTCGCCGAAGCCGATCATCGCCGCCATCCACGGCACGGCGCTCGGCGGCGGTCTCGAAGTCGCGCTGGCATGCCACTATCGCGTCGCGGTCAAGGAGGCCAGGCTCGGCCTGCCCGAGGTGAAGCTCGGCCTGCTGCCGGGCGCCGGCGGCACCCAGCGGCTGCCGCGCGCCGTCGGGCCGGAGCTTGCGGTCAAGATGATCGTCAGCGGTGACCCGATCAGCGCGGCGGAGGCGCTCAAGAACGGCCTGATCGAGGAAATCGTCGAGGGGCCGGCGTCGGGCGGCGAAGCCTTTGCGCTCAAGGTGCTGGCGGAGAAGCGTCCCCTGCGCAAGCTGCGTGACGACGATTCCAAGCTCGCCGCCGCCAAGGCCGACATCTCGATCTTTACCAACGCGGTCGCCGCATTGACCAAGAAGGCGAGGGGGCTGGAAGCGCCGTTCGCTGCCGCGGACGCCGTGCGCGCCGCCATCGAGTTGCCGTTCGATGAAGGGCTGAAGAAGGAGCGCGAGGGTTTTCTCAAGCTCGTTGCCAGCGACCAGTCCAAGGCGCAGCGCTACGCGTTCTTCTCGGAACGCGAAGCAGCAAAAATCGCCGGCGTGCCTGATGGTACCAAGCCGCGCCCGGTCGAGCGCGTCGCCATCATCGGCGCCGGCACCATGGGCGGCGGCATCGCGATGTCCTTTGCCAATGCCGGTATCCCGGTGACGCTGATCGAGACCGGCGAGGAACAGCTCAAGCGCGGCATGGGCGTGATGCAGAAGAATTACGAGGCGACGGCGGCGCGTGGCGGCATTCCCGCCGATGCGCCGGCCAAGCGCATGGGCCTGATCGACGGCAAGGTCGGCCTCGAGCACGTCAAGGACGCTGACCTTGTGATCGAAGCCGTATTCGAGACCATGGCGGTCAAGAAGGAGGTATTCGAGGCGCTCGACAAGCACGCCAAGCCTGGCGCGGTGCTGGCCTCCAACACGTCGTACCTGAACATCGACGAGATCGCGAAGGTCACAAAACGTCCGCAGGACATCCTCGGCATGCACTTCTTCTCGCCGGCCAACGTGATGAAGCTGTGCGAGATCGTCCGCGCCGACAAGACCGCCCCGGATGCCTTGACGACCGCGGTGTCGATCGCGCGCAAGATCGCAAAAGTGCCGGCGGTGGTCGGCGTCTGCGACGGTTTTGTCGGCAACCGCATGCTGGCCCAGCGCGGCAAGCAGTCGGAAAAGCTGCTGTTCGAAGGCGCATTGCCGCAGCAGGTCGACGCCGTGGTGACCAAGTTCGGCATGCCGATGGGGCCGTTCGCGATGAGCGATCTCGCCGGCCTCGATATCGGCTGGCGTTCGCGCAAGGACCGCGGCATCAAGTCGGAAATCGCCGACGCGCTGTGCGAGGCCGGCCGTTTCGGCCAGAAGACCGGCAAGGGCTACTACAAGTATGAAGGCGGCTCGCGCGCGCCGCTGCCCGATCCGGAAGTCGAGAAGCTGATCGACGAAACCTTGCAGCGGATGGGCCGCAAGAAGCGCGTCGTCAGCGACGACGAGATCCTCGAGCGCATGATGTACCCGATGATCAACGAGGGTGCACGCATCCTCGAAGAGGGCATCGCCGCGCGTCCGAGCGACATCGACGTCATCTGGCTTTATGGCTATGGCTGGCCGATCTATCGCGGCGGCCCGATGTTCTATGCCGATCAGGTCGGGCTGAAGCATATTGCCGATCGTCTCTCCTATTACGCCAAGGAGACCAACGATCCCTCGCTCGAACCGGCGCCGCTGCTCAAGCGCCTGGCCGCCGAAGGCAAGACGTTCGCGTCGCTGGCGCAGCAGTCGAAGGCGGCTTGATGGGAGCGCGCTCTCGCGAGACGTCATTCCGGGATGGTGCGTCAGCACCAGACCCGGAATCTCGAGATTCCGGGTTCGCGCTTCGCGCGCCCCGGAATGACGATTGCTGAGCTAGCTAAAAGGATTCCATGACCCATCCCGGCGAACAGTTCTATCCGCAAGGCGTCCGTTGGGACGAGACGATCGCGCGCGGCACACTGCCCGATCTGTTGTCGACCGCCGTCGCCGAGTTCGGCTCACGCCCGGCGCTCGAATTCCGCGACAAGCCGATCAGCTATGCCGGGCTGGAGGACAAGGTCGAGGTTGCCGCAAGCGCTTTCCTGCGCGCCGGCTACGGCAAGGGCGCGTCGGTCGCCCTGTTTCTCGGCAACACGCCGGATCATCCGATCAATTTCTTCGGCGCACTGAAGGCAGGCGCCCGCGTCGTGCACCTGTCACCGCTCGACGGCGAAATCGCGCTGTCGCACAAGCTCACCGATTCCGGCGCGCGCATCGTCGTCACCAGCAATCTCTCCGCGCTGCTTCCGACCGCGCTGAAGTTTCTCGACAAAGGACTGATCGACAGGCTGATCGTCTGCGAGGACGATCATTGGGGCAAGGTCGGCACGCCACAGACGGCGCTGCCGGACAATCCCAAGATCAATACTTACAAACAATTCACGGACGGCGCGGCCAAGCCGAGCCAATGGCCTGCCATCTCGGCCGATGACGTCGCCTTGCTGCAATATACCGGCGGCACAACGGGCCTGCCGAAGGGCGCAATGCTCAGCCATGGCAACCTGACCTCGGCGGTCTCGATCTACGACGTCTGGGGTAGGCCGGCACGCGCCGCGCGTAACGCGATCGAACGCGTGATCTGCGTGCTGCCGCTGTTCCATATCTTTGCGCTGACCGTGGTGATGCTCTCCTCGCTCCGCCGCGGCAATCTGGTCTCGCTGCACCAGCGCTTCGATGTGGAGGCCGTGATGCGCGACATCGAGGTCAAGCGCGCCACCGTTTTTCCCGGCGTGCCGACGATGTGGATCGCCATCGCCGCGCTGCCCGATCTCGACAGGCGTGATTTCTCATCGCTACGCACCGCCGGCTCGGGCGGCGCGCCGCTGCCGATGGAAGTCGCAAGGATTTTTGAGCGCAAGGTCGGCATGAAGCTGAGGAGCGGCTGGGGCATGACCGAGACGTCCCCTGCTGGCACCGCGCATCCGGAGGATGGACCGGACAAGCCGGGTTCGGTCGGGGTGATGCTGCCCGGCATCGAGATCGACGTTGTGTCGCTGGACGACCCGACAAAGGTGCTGTCCGTCGGCGAGACCGGCGAAATCCGCATCAGGGGGCCGAACGTCATCAAGGGTTACTGGAACCTGCCGAAGGAAACCGCGGAAGCCTTTGTCGGCGACCGCTTCCTGACCGGCGACGTCGGCTACATGGATGCCGACGGCTATTTCTACCTGGTCGACCGCAAGAAGGACATGATCATCTCCGGCGGCTTCAACGTCTATCCGCAGATGATCGAGCAGGCGATCTACACCCATCCGTCGGTGCAGGAAGTCATCGTGATCGGCATCCCCGACGATTACCGCGGCGAGTCGGCGAAAGCCTTCATCACGCTGCGCGCGGACGCTCAGCCGTTCACCATCGATGAGCTGCGCAGCTTCCTCGCGGGCAAGCTCGGCAAGCACGAGCTGCCGACCGCCGTCGAGTTCGTCGCGGAATTGCCGCGCACGCCGGTCGGCAAGCTGTCGCGCCACGAATTGCGTCAGCAGCAATCGCCGCCGCAGGCCACAGCGATCAAACAACAAGCCGCAACAGGAGGCCGTTCCTAAACTCCGCCGTCGTCCCTGCGAACGCAGGGACCCATACGCCGCGGCCCTGGTTTGGGGCACTTGGGGAGACGGCTTTCGCAAAACTGGTGCCGGTGGTTATGGGTCCCTGCGTTCGCAGGGACGACGGAAACAAAGAGTTCGCGTTACAGAATACAACTTCGCTCACAGGAGGGTCCGATGGATCTCGCTTTCAGCAAGGAAGAAATCGCGTTTCGTGAAGAAGTGAGAGCCTTCTTCCGGGACAACGTGCCGCCGGAGACGCGGCTCAAGATGGTCGAGGGCCGTCACCTCTCCAAGGACGAGATGATTGCCTGGTGGCGCATCCTGAACAAGAAGGGCTGGGGTGTCTCGCACTGGCCGAAGGAATATGGCGGCACCGGCTGGAGCTCGGTGCAGCATTACATCTTCAACGAAGAGCTGCAGATGCATCCAGCGCCGGCGCCGCTCGCCTTCGGCGTCAGCATGGTCGGGCCGGTCATCTATACCTTCGGCAACGAGAAGCAGAAGAAGCAGTATCTGCCGCGCATCGCCAACGTCGACGACTGGTGGTGCCAGGGCTTTTCGGAGCCGGGCTCGGGATCGGACCTCGCCTCGCTGAAAACAAAAGCCGAGCGCAAGGGCGACAAGTACATCATCAACGGCCAGAAGACCTGGACCACGCTGGCGCAGCACGCCGACATGATCTTCTGCCTGTGCCGCACCGACACCACGGCAAAGAAGCAGATGGGCATCTCCTTCATCGTGTTCGACATGAAGTCGAAGGGCGTCACCGTCCGTCCGATCGAGACCATCGACGGTGGCCATGAGGTCAACGAAGTGTTCTTCGACGACGTCGAGGTGCCGGTCGAGAATCTGATCGGTGAGGAGAACAAGGGCTGGGATTACGCCAAGTTCCTGCTCGGCAATGAGCGCACCGGCATCGCGCGCGTCGGCGTTTCCAAGGAGCGGCTGCGCCGCATCAAGGAGCTCGCCTCCAAGGTCGAATCGAACGGCAAGCCCGTGATCGAGGACCAGGGCTTCCGCGAAAAACTCGCGGCTTGCGAGATCGAGCTGAAGGCGCTCGAACTGACGCAGCTCCGGGTCGTCGCTGACGAGGGCAAGCACGGCAAGGGCAAGCCCAACCCGGCATCTTCGGTGCTGAAGATCAAGGGTTCGGAAATCCAGCAGACCACCACCGAACTTCTGATGGAAGTGATCGGCCCGTTCGCAGCTCCCTACGACGAGCATGGCGACGACGCCTCCAACGAGACCATGGACTGGACCGCACAGATCGCTCCGAGCTACTTCAACAACCGCAAGGTCTCGATCTACGGCGGCTCCAACGAGATCCAGCGCAACATCATCACCAAGGCGGTGCTGGGGCTTTAGGGCAAGATCGCGTCACAACAACGCACGTCGTCCCCGCGGGGACCCAGTACGCCGCGGCAGTCGTGATTCACGAAGAGCGCCGGTGGATACTGGATCCCCGCATTCGCGGGGATGACGACTGAGGGTGGGGCGCGGATGCCCGCGCATGACGACGAATTTGGTTAGCCGGAGAAAGTAACGAACATGGATTTTGATTTGTCCGAGGAGCAGCGCCTTCTCAAGGAGAGCATCGACGGTCTGTTGACCGACTCCTATGATTTCGATGCGCGCAAGAAGTACCAGAAGGAGAAGGGCGGCTGGAGCAAGGCCGTCTGGGGCAAGCTCGCCGAGCAGGGCTTGCTGGGCCTGCCGTTCGCGGAAGCCGATGGCGGCTTTGGCGCCGGTGCCGTCGAAACCATGATCGTGATGGAAGCGCTCGGCAAGGCGCTGGTGCTGGAGCCGTATCTGGCCACCGTCGTGGTCGGCGGCGGTTTCCTGCGCCATGGCGGCTCGGCCGAGCAGAAGGCCGCGCATATCCCGGGCATCATCGACGGCAGCAAGACCTTTGCCTTCGCGCAGCTCGAGAAGAACTCGCGCTATGACCTCGCCGATGTCTCGACCACGGCCAAGAAGAAGGGCGCGGCTTACGTCATCGACGGCGAAAAGTTCGTCGTGCTCAACGGCGAGAAAGCCGACACCTTGATCGTGACTGCGCGCACCAAGGGCAGCCGGCGCGACAGGACCGGCATCGGCGCGTTCCTCGTGCCGGCGAATGCCAAAGGCGTCACCCGCAAGGGCTATCCAACCCAAGACGGGCAGCATGCGGCCGACATCACCTTCACCGGCGTCGAGGTCGGCGCAGATGCTGTAATCGGCGATCCCGAGAACGGCCTGCCGCTGATCGAGCGCGTGGTCGATGAAGCCCGCACCGCGATGTGCGCGGAAGCCGTCGGCGCGATGGACGAATCGCTGAAGACGACGGTCGAATACCTCAAGACGCGAAAGCAATTCGGCGTGCCGATCGGCAGCTTCCAGACCCTGCAGCATCGCGCCGCCGATATGTTCGTCGCCCTCGAACAGGCCCGCAGCATGTCGATGTTCGCGACCATGGCGGCCGATTTCGACGACGCCAAGGAGCGAGCAACCGCTGTCGCCGCCGCCAAGGTGCAGATCGGAAAGTCAGGCAAGTTCATCGGCCAGCAGTCGATCCAGCTCCACGGCGGCATCGGCATGACCCAGGAAGCCAAGATCGGCCACTACTTCAAGCGGCTGACCATGATCGAGAATACGTTTGGCGACACCGACTACCACCTCCGCCGCGTTACCGACGCGGGCGGGCTGGTGTAGTTGCCGCATTCAGACTGTCATCCCCCGCGAAAGCGGGGGACCCAGTATTCCAGAGAGTTCACCATCATCACTTCTGCCTCGGTGTACTGGATCGCCCGGTCAAGCCGGGCGATGACGGTGGAGTGTGTGGACCACGCGGAGACAAAAACAATGAAAAACACCCCGTTCGATCTCACCGGCAAAGTCGCCGTCATCACCGGCTCCAGCCGCGGCATCGGCCGGTCTTCCGCCGAACTGCTGGCCAAACTCGGCGCGAAGGTCGTGATCTCGAGCCGCAAGGCGGACGCCTGTCACGAGGTCGCCGAAGGCATCAAGCAGGCGGGCGGCGATGCCCATGTCATTCCCTGCAACATCTCACGCCGCGAGGAAGTCGAGGCACTGATCGCAGGCACGACCAAGCACTACGGCAAGGTCGACATCCTCGTCTGCAATGCCGCGGTGAATCCGTATTACGGTCCGCTGCTCGACATCAAGGACGAGGCCTTCGACAAGATCATGGGCAGTAACGTCAAGAGCAACATCTGGCTCTGCGCGCTGGCGATCCCGCGGATGGCGGAGCGCGGCAACGGCTCGGTGGTGATTATCTCTTCCATCGGCGGCCTGCGCGGCTCGACCGTGATCGGCGCCTACGGCATTTCGAAAGCGGCAGATTTCGCGCTGTGCCGCAGCCTCGCCGGCGAATGGGGCCCGAAGGGCGTCCGCGTCAATTGCGTGGCGCCGGGCCTTGTGAAAACCGATTTCGCCCGTGCGCTCTGGGAAGACGCCGACCTCCTCAAGCGCCGCACCGCCACCACGCCGCTGCGCCGGATCGGCGAACCCGACGAAATCGCGGGTGCAGTGGCGTACCTCGCCTCCGACGCCTCGACGTTCATGACCGGCCAGACCATCGTAGTGGATGGCGGCGTGACGACAGCGGCGACGTAGTTACTTCTTACCCTCCCCTGGAGGGGGAGGGTCGGCTCGCATGAGCGTAGCGAAATGCGAGTCGGGGTGGGGTGATCTCTCCACTCGGGCACTGATCGAGAGGACAGACCGTCACCCCACCCCGCCGCTCATTTCATGAGCGTCGACCCTCCCCCTCCAGGGGAGGGTGAGGTGCCATCGTCCCCAACTTGACCTTCGCCTCCCAATCGGATTGCCTCTGGCGCAACCAACAATCCTTCGGGGAAGCAACGTCATGTCCTTTGTGCTGGCCATCGATCAGGGCACCACGTCTTCACGCGCCATGGTGTTCCGCAGCGACATTTCCATCGCCGCCACGGCACAGCAGGAATTCCCGCAGCATTTCCCGGCATCCGGCTGGGTCGAGCATGAGCCGGAGGACATCTGGACCTCGACGTTACAGGTCTGCCGCCAGGCGCTGGAAAAGGCCGGCCTGAAAGCGAAAGACATCGCCGCCATCGGCATTACCAACCAGCGCGAGACCACGGTGGTCTGGGACCGCGCCACGGGGCAGGCGGTACACCGCGCCATCGTCTGGCAGGACCGCCGCACCGCCGATATCTGCGCCAAATTAAAAAGTGAAGGCCATGAGCCCACGATCTCGGCCAGGACGGGCCTGATCATCGACCCCTATTTCTCCGGCACCAAAGTCGCCTGGATCCTCGACCACGTGCCGGGCGCGCGCGAGCGCGCCGGCCGCGGCGAACTGATGTTCGGCACCGTCGATTGCTATCTGCTGTGGCGGCTGACCGGCGGCAAGGTGCACGCCACCGACGCCACCAACGCCTCGCGCACGCTGCTGTTCAACATCCACACCGGCGAGTGGGACGACGAACTCCTGAAGCTGTTGCGCGTGCCGCGCTCAATGCTGCCGGAGGTGAAAGATTCCTCCGCCAAGTTCGGTGAATCCGTGCCCGACTTGTTCGGCGGCCCGATCGCAGTATCCGGCATCGCCGGCGACCAACAGGCCGCAACCATCGGCCAGGCCTGCTTCACGCCTGGCATGATCAAGTCGACCTATGGCACCGGCTGCTTCGCGCTGCTTAACACCGGCACCATGCCGGTCGCCTCGAAGAACAAGCTGCTCACCACCATCGCCTATCAGCTCGACGGCAAACGCACCTATGCGCTAGAAGGCTCGATCTTCGTCGCAGGAAGCGCTGTGCAATGGCTGCGCGACGGCCTCGGCATCATCAAGCAGGCATCCGAGACGGGCCCGCTCGCCGACAAATCCGATTCCATGCAGAGCGTCTATCTGGTGCCGGCCTTCGTGGGCTTAGGCGCGCCCTACTGGAATCCGCGCGTCCGCGGCGCGTTGTTCGGCCTCACCCGCAACACTGGCCCCGCCGAACTCGCCCATGCCGCGCTGGAAAGCGTCTGCTACCAGACCTTCGACCTCTGGGCCGCCATGCGCGCCGACTGGCCGGACGCAACCGCCGCCAACATCGTGCTCCGCGTCGACGGCGGCATGACCGCGTCCGATTGGACCATGCAGCGCCTCGCCGATCTGCTCGACGCGCCGGTCGACCGCCCGATGATCCAGGAAACCACGGCATTAGGCGCCGCCTATCTCGCCGGGCTGAACGCCGGCGTCTATCCCGAGCCGGCAAGGTTCGCCGACAACTGGCGGCTCGAACACCGCTTCAAGCCGGCGATGAGCAAGGCGACACGAGAACGGAAGCTGGCGGGCTGGGCGAGGGCGGTTAAGGGCGTGCTGGCGAGTGATGAGGGGGAGGGGTAAGGACCTCGAAGACCCAAACTTAACGATTACCTCCTATATTTTGCCGATGCAGCAATGTATACTGCGCACATGACCAAGAAGGTAACAGATCTAACGGCAACCGATTTGGCCGCTCTCGCAAGCGGGGCATGGTCTACTGCGACCCGGAAGGCGTTTGCAGCAGGTCATTCTGTCACTGGCTCACGGGATGGCCGCAGAATACGATACTATCCGGACGGTCGTATCGAAGATTTAGGCCCTGTCGCTGACCTTCCAAACGATAATGCTTCTGCCAAACAAAAAGCGGGGCGTTCCGTAGCTTAAAATCGGTTGGAGCTTATTTTTGAGCGAACCGTTTCTGCTTATGGTTGCCGGTCCTAACGGAGCCGGAAAAACGACTCTTACTCGACATCTGTTAGCAAACGGCGTTGATCTAGGCGAGTATATCAACCCCGACGAAATAGCCGCTGAATTGAGCGGCACGCTCGCTGAGCGCACCAGAGAAGCTCAAGCAATCGCTGACAGTCGAAGAGACGCTTGCATACGGGCGAAGCGAAGCTTCAGCTTTGAGACAGTAATGTCTCATCCGTCCAAGGTTGACATATTGGTGAGAGCGAAGGAGGCGGACTATACAGTTCTGTTGTATTTTGTAGGCACCGACGATCCCCAGACCAATGTCGAGCGTGTGGCTCTCCGCGTTGCTCAAGGAGGCCACGCGGTTCCTGAAGATAAAGTTCGCGAGCGCTGGCTCCGCACAATGAATTTGCTGCAGCAGGCGATAAGGTCATCCGATCGCTCCTATATCTTTGATAACAGCACAATTGGAACGATTAATACTGTCCCGCGATTAGTATATCATCGAAGTGCAACAAGAAGTGGACGTCTGCCTCAGAGCGAGCAGATCGGTGTCCCGCCGGCTTGGCTGAAGCGGTTTGTGCTAGATCCGATCGGCACGAATCCTTTCGATAGCTATGCAAACTTTCGTAGCAAACCCGACGTTGGATCAGTTGTTACTCTGCCGCTTGAGATAAAGGCTGACAGAAGCACGCCTGGGGCGATCGCTACGCTGGTGCAGGCCGATCATAGTCCCATACCTCATAGCATCGAGGCCGAGCAGCGTGTTTTGGGCGCTGTCATCGCCAATAGTGAAGCACTACCCGATCTCTTAGGGTCTCTTGAGCCGCGACACTTCTTCGAACCAATCCATCAAGTGATACTTCAAGCAGCGGTTAGTTTGGCGCAAGCCGGCGAGAGAATAACGTTGGAAGCAGTCGGAAAGTCTGTTCCAGTGGATGCCGACCTAGGCGGCTTGACCGTTGGGCAGTATCTCAATGTTCTTGAGACAGAGGCGGTAACGCTAGCCGAGGCGCGTGAGAATGCACGGATAGTCTTCGAGCTTTCACTACGTCGTGAACTAATCCGTCTCGGCGAAAATATAGTAAGTGCCGCTTGCGATGAGCGGGTCGATTCGTCACCCATGACGCAGATCGAGCAGGCGAGGTTAGAGCTCGATCGGCTCACTGAGGCCAGAAGCAATGATGCTCGCGAGCCAGCGTTGCCGTTCCAGCCGCCGCTGACACAAGGTCTTCATCAGTTTTCCAGAGCGTTGGTAGGTGCACTCGATTCGGCAGCCCGCGCTTTTGTACGCACGGGGCCAGGCCTCAAAACGGGGTTTGTTGACGTTGACCGCAAGATCGTCGGGTTGCAGCCCTCAGAGCTAATAGTCTTAGCTAGTCGCCCCGGCATCGGCAAATCAGCCTTGGCTACCAATATCGCCTACAACGTTGCAAGGTCATGGAGAACGGAGGTCCGCGAGGATGGAAGTAAAACGACCGTCGATGGCGGTGTCGTGGGACTTTTTTCGCTAGAGATGTCCTCGGAGCAAATCGCAACGCGAGTTATCTCACAGCAAGGCAGAATTCCGATCGGTGTTATTCGTGGCGGCGCAATTTCCGAGAAGGAATTCGAAATCATCCGCGATCAAGCCATCGAATTTCAAGCCCTTCCCTTTTTCATTGATGAAACTACGGCTCTTTCAATTGAGCAACTTGCGGCTCGAGCTCATCGACTCAAATCTCAGAAGGGACTTGATTTGTTGATTATCGATAATCTCGAACTGTTGCGGGTAGCCGCCCGCACGAATTTTGGAGAATCAAGGAGCCGTTCTCTACAAGTAACCCGCGAACTTAAGAAACTTGCTAAAGATTTGGCTATTCCGATCCTGGTTCTAGCACAACTGCCGTCGAAGGTTGAAAGACGGAGAGATAAGCGACCTCGTCTAGAGGAATTCAACGACAGGGGCGCGATCGAACAGGACGCCGATGTGATTATGTTTCTACACCGAGATGATTACTATCTTGCCCAGGAAGAGCCGCCGCCGGACAGTTACGAGTATTCGAAATGGGTTTCGGAGATGGAATTGAGTTTTGGCCTAGCAGAGCTCATAGTTGCTAAGCAGCGAAACGGAGCCACCGGTACGATAAACCTAATGTTTGAGGCGAACATTGGTTCATTTAGTGATCTCGCTACGTAGTACGAGCGCGAGTGCTAAGAGGGGGAGTAGCGCTGGATGATGCTGCCCGACGGCTGTTCGGACGTTCCCGCCGGCAAAATTGCCGCCATCGTCACGCATCTGGAAATGACCACGCGTCCCGCGCTGCGCTTCGATCAACCCCGAGCGTGGTCACTGCGCCGAGTCGAGACGCCGCCGCTCGATTGGTTTCGCGATCTCTATCGTCGCGTCGGCGAGGAATGGCTGTGGTTCTCGCGGATGCAGATGGCGGACGCCGAACTCGCGGCACGGCTTCACTCGCCGCAGCTCGAAGTCTACGCGCTGGTCGATAACGGCCGCGACGAGGGCCTGCTCGAGCTGGATTTTCGCGAGCCCGGCCAGTGCGAAATCGGCATGTTCGGCGTCACCGCAAAACTGGTCGGAACCGGCGCCGGCCGCTGGCTGATGAACCGCGCGCTGGAGATCGCCTGGTCGCGGCCGGTTGCCCGCGTCTGGCTGCACACCTGCACCTTCGACCACCCCGCCGCACTCGCCTTCTACCAGCGCTCGGGCTTTCGCGCCTTCCGGCGCCAGATCGAGATCACCGACGATCCCCGGCTCGACGGCACCGCACCGCGCGAGGTTGCGCGGCATGTGCCGGTGATTGAGTGAAGCAGTAGCGCATCCTCATCCTCGGCTGTCATCCCCGCGAAGGCGGGGTCCAGTATTCCAGAGACGTTGCGACAGAACCGAACCGCCGTAGCGTACCGGATATCCGCTTTCGCGGGGTATGACAGTCCATTACACTGGCGATTCCGTCCGCCCCGAAGAGTGGTAAAAAGCAAAATGATCCTGATCGGCCAATACGACTCCCCGTTCGTCCGCCGCGTCGCCATCGCGATGCGGCTCTATGGCATCGACTTCGAGCACAAGCCGTGGTCGACCTTCGGCGATGCCGACAAGATCGCGCCCTATAATCCGCTGCGCCGGGTGCCGACGCTGGTGCTTGATGGCGGGGAGGCGCTGATCGAAAGCGCGATGATCCTGGATTATCTCGACGATCGCATAGGACCCGAGAAGGCGATGATCGCGCGGAGCGGCGAGGCGCGCTGGCGACATTTGCGGATTTGCGCGCTGGCGATGGGGCTCGGCGACAAGGGCGTCAGCCTGCTGTACGAGCGCGTGTTGCGCAAGGAGCAGCTCGATCTCTGGGTCGAGCGCTGCAAGGCCCAGATCGCGGGCGTGCTGGAGGTGCTGGAGAAGGAGCGCGCCGCGGTGAAGACGCCCTATTGGTTCGGCGAGAAAGTCGGCCACGCCGATATCGCCGTCGCCTGCGTGCTGCGCTTCGTCGGCGAGGCGCATCCGGCGCTGTTCGACGCGCGCTATCCGGCGCTGAAGGCGCATTCCGCCGCTTGCGAGGCGCTGCCGCCGTTCCAGGAAATCGTGCAGCCGCTGGCGCCGCCGAGCGGCGATTGAACTCGGCGGAGCCGGGCCCGGCCACGGCGGCGGAGCCAGCCCAATCCTACTTTGCATGGGGTTGTTTTCGCGATTTTTTCAGGAGCCGCTGGCCGCGCCGAAGGGGTGAGGGCTCTTCACCCTCCCCTGGAGGGGGAGGGTCGCCGCGCAGCGGCGGGGCGGGGTGACGGTCTTTCCACGTCCAACACCGCCCGAGTTGAGAGATCACCCCGCCCCGTCTCACATTTCGCTGCGCTCCATGTGAGCCGACCCTCCCCCTCCAGGGGAGGGTGAAACACCTTCGCCGGTTACCCCTTCGCCCGCATCGCCTCCGGCGTATCCGGCTGCGCCAGCGGATGTGCTTTCTCAAATTCCGGCAGCGCCATCGCGGTCTCGAAAATGCGCTTCACCGTCGGATAGGTCGCCAGATTGACTTGCTGGTTCAGCGCAGCGGTGACATGGCCGACCATACAGATATCGGCGATTGTCGGCGCATCGCCATAACAGAATTTTCCGGTGTCCTTGTTATCAGCGAGGTGCCCCTCGAGTGCCGCCAGCGTTTCCACGATCCAGTGCCGCCGCCATGCCGCTTGCTGCGTGTCGCGCAGATTCAGCTCGTGGTCGAGATAGCGGCGCACCCGCGGCGTCAAGAGCGGGTGTCCCTCGCAGGCAACCATCAGCGCCAGCGCGCGGATGCGCGCGCGGCCGGCGAGGTCAGTGGGCAGCAGCGGCGGGGAGGGGTATTTCTCATCGAGATATTCGAGGATGGCGAGCGACTGGAACAGCGTGGTGCCGTCATCCTCGACCAGGGCCGGCAGCGCCATCTGCGGATTGACCCGGCGATATTCGGGATCGCGATGCGCGTTGGCGTCGATGTCGACGAAGATCACTTCGGCCGGCACGTTTTTCAGATTGAGCGCGATGCGCACGCGAAAGCTCGCCAGCGATCGCCAGAAGGAGAAGAATTTCATGGGAGGCGCACTCCGTCATGCCCGGGTTTGACCCGGGCATCCATCGCTTCACGAAAACTCTCTTGAAGATGGATCACCGGGTCAAGCCCGGTGATGACAAGTCAGGCCCCCACTGCCTTCTTCCGCCAGGCGAGATGCACGGCGCAGGTGCATCCCGGCGGATGCGAGGTAACGTCGTTGGCGGGAACGACCGCGATCGGCGCGGGCTCCTTCGCCGCCGGCTGCTCCTGCGAGGGAATATAATTCAGCACCGGTGCCAGCCAGCGCTCGGTCTCGGCGACGCTCATGTCCTTGCGCGCGGCATAGTCCTCGACCTGGTCGCGCTCGATCTTGCCGACGCCGAAATAGAAGCTTTCGGGATGGGAGAAATACAGCCCCGATACCGACGAGCCCGGCCACATCGCAAAGCTCTCGGTCAGCTTCACGCCGGCGGTGTTTTCCGCATCCAGCAGGCGGAACAGCGTCGCCTTCTCGGTGTGGTCGGGCTGGGCGGGATAGCCGGGCGCCGGACGGATGCCGGCATATTGCTCCAGGATCAACTGATCCGAGGTCAGCGCCTCGTCCGGCGCGTAGCCCCAGAACTCCTTGCGGACGCGCTGATGCATCCGCTCGGCAAAAGCTTCCGCGAGCCGGTCGGCCAGCGCCTTGCACAGGATCGAGGAGTAATCGTCATTGGCGTTCTTGAAGCGGTCGGCCACCGCGTCCTCGCCAATTCCTGCCGTGACGACAAAGCCGCCGATATAATCGGAGACGCCCGAAGACGCAGGCGCAATGAAATCCGACAATGCGGCGTTGAAGCGGCCTTCGCGCTTCTCCAGTTGCTGGCGCAGCGTATGGAACGTCGCGATCTTCTGCTTGCGGCTGTCGTCGGCATAAACCGCAATATCGTCTCCTTCCGCATTGGCCGGCCAGAAGCCGATCGTGGCGCGAGCCGTGAACCATTTCTCCTTGATGATGCGCTCCAGCATCTTGCGAGCATCGTCATAGAGCGAGCGCGCGACCTCGCCGATCTTGGGATCGTCGAGAATGGCAGGAAAGCGCCCGGTCAGCTCCCAGGTCTGGAAGAACGGCGTCCAGTCGATGTACTCGGCAAGCTCCGCCAGATCATAGGCATCAAAACTCTTCAGACCGAGGAACGACGGCTTCTTCGGCGGCGATTTGGCAAAATCGGCCTTGACTGCGTTGGCGCGGGCATCCGCAAGCTTCAGCCGCTTCTTGTCGGCCTGAGCGCGCAGATGCGCGGCGGAAATCTTGGCGTATTCGGCGCGGATGTCGGCGGCATAGGCCTCGCGCTTGTCGGGCGAGAGCAGCGACGATGCCACGCCGACGGCGCGACTGGCGTCGTTGACATGCACCACCGGACCGCCCTTATAGTTCGGGTCGATCTTGACGGCAGTATGGACGCGGCTTGTCGTGGCGCCGCCGATCAACAGCGGCATCTTCATGCCCTGCCGCTCCATCTCGCCGGCCAGGAAACTCATCTCGTCGAGCGAGGGCGTGATCAGGCCGGAGAGCCCGATGATATCGGCGCCTTCCGCCTTCGCGGTCTCGATGATCTTGGTCGCGGGCACCATGACGCCGAGGTCGATCACCTCGAAATTGTTACATTGCAGCACGATGCCGACGATGTTCTTGCCGATGTCGTGGACGTCGCCCTTCACGGTCGCCAGCACGATCTTGCCGGCGGCGTTGCGTCCGTCGCCGGTGACGCCATTGGCGAGATTGCGCGCCTTCTCCTCTTCCATGAACGGCATGAGATAGGCGACCGCCTGCTTCATGACGCGCGCCGACTTCACCACCTGCGGCAGGAACATTTTGCCGTCGCCGAAAAGATCGCCGACGATGTTCATGCCTGCCATCAGCGGCCCTTCGATCACGTTGAGCGGCCGCTCCACCGTCAGCCGCGCGGCTTCGGTGTCCTCCTCAATGAACTCGGTGATGCCGTGCACCAGCGCGTGGCTCAGCCGCTTCTCGACCGGCCATTCGCGCCAGGCGAGGTCCTGCTCCTTTGTCTGCTTCTCCTTGCCGCGGAATTTTTCCGCGAGCGCCAGCAGCCGCTCGGAAGCGCCGGGATCGCGGTTGAGGATGACGTCCTCGCACACTTGGCGCAGCTCGGGATCGATGTCGTCATAGACGATCATCTGGCCGGCATTGACGATGCCCATGTCCATGCCGGCATGAATGGCGTGATAGAGGAACACCGAGTGCATCGCCTCGCGCACCGGCTCGTTGCCACGGAACGAGAACGACAAGTTGGAGACGCCGCCGGAAATATGCGCGCCCGGCAGGTTCTGGCGGATCCAGCGCGTCGCCTCGATGAAGTCGACGCCGTAATTGTTGTGCTCTTCAAGGCCCGTCGCGATCGCGAAGATATTCGGGTCGAAGATGATATCCTCGGGCGGAAAGCCAACCTCGTCGACCAGGATGTCGTAGGCGCGCTTGCAGATCTCGGTCTTGCGCGCGAACGTGTCAGCCTGGCCGATTTCGTCGAACGCCATCACCACGACCGCCGCGCCATGGCGGCGCGCGATGCGGGCCTCGTGGATGAATTTCTCCACACCTTCCTTCATCGAGATCGAGTTGACGACCGGCTTGCCCTGAACGCATTTCAGGCCGGCCTCGATCACGTTGAACTTCGACGAGTCCACCATGACAGGCACACGCGCGATGTCGGGCTCGGCGGCGACGAGGTTGAGGAACGTCACCATCGCGGCTTCGGAATCGAGCAGGCCCTCGTCCATGTTGACGTCGATGATCTGCGCGCCGTTCTCGACCTGGTCGCGCGCCACCTGCAGTGCTGCGGTGTAATCGCCTGCGGTGATCAGCTTGCGGAATTTCGCCGAGCCCGTGACGTTGGTGCGTTCGCCGACGTTGACGAACGGAATCGCCGGCGTCAGTTCGAATGGCTCCAGCCCCGACAGCCGCAGCCGCGGCTCGATGGTCGGCACAATGCGCGGCTTGTGCGGGGCGACGGCCGCGGCAATTGCGGCGATATGGTCCGGCGTGGTGCCGCAGCAGCCGCCGACGATATTGACGAGGCCGGCTTCGGCAAACTCGCCGATCAGCCGCGCCATATATTCCGGCGTCTCGTCATACTGGCCGAATTCGTTGGGCAGGCCGGCGTTCGGATAGGCGCAGACCAGCGTGTCGGCGACGCGGCCGATATCGGCGATATGGGCGCGGAGATCTTCCGCGCCGAGCGCGCAGTTGAAGCCGACCGTGATCGGCTTGGCGTGGCGGATCGAATTCCAGAACGCTTCCGGTAATTGCCCGGACAGCAGGCGGCCGGATTTGTCGGTGATGGTGCCGGAAATCATCACGGGCACGTCGATGCCGCGTTCTTCCGTGATTTCCGAGATCGCGTAGAGCGCCGCCTTGGCGTTCAGCGTGTCAAAAATGGTTTCGACCAGCAATAGATCGGCACCGCCGTCGAGCAGGCCGTTGACCTGCTCGCCATAGGTCTTGCGCAGATCGTCGAAGGTGACGGCGCGGTAGCCGGGATTGGAAACGTCGGGCGAGATCGAGGCGGTGCGATTGGTCGGGCCGAGTGCGCCGGCAACGAAGCGCGGTTTGCCGTCCTCTGCCGAGACGCGCTCGGCGGCGGCGCGGGCGAGTTTTGCGCCGTCGCGGTTCAGCTCATAGGCGAGGTCCGACATGTCGTAGTCGGCCTGCGCGATCGAGGTCGACGAAAACGTGTTGGTGGCGACGATGTCGGCGCCGGCGCGAAGATATGCGGCGTGAATGTCCTCGATCGCCTTTGGCTGCGTCAGGATCAGGAGGTCGTTATTGCCGCGGACGTCGCGATGGAAGTCCTTGAAACGCTCGCCGCGAAACGCTGTTTCGTCGAACTGCAGGCCTTGGATCATGGTGCCCATGGCGCCGTCGAGCACCAGGATGCGCTCGCGGGCGGCGGCAAGCAGGGCAGTTCGCTTCGGTGAAATCGAAACACTCATCGGATCAGGCGGCTTTCTGTGCGCCATTGGGACGGATGCCCAGCAAATGGCTGATCGCGAACACGAGGTCCGCGCGGTTCATGGTGTAGAAGTGGAAGGTGTCGACGCCGTGCTTGGCGAGTTTGTGCACCTGGCCGGCCGCAACGGTGGCGGCGACGAGCTTGCGGGTCTCGGCGTCGTCGTCGAGGCCTTCGAACTTGTCGGCGAGCCAGTCCGGCACCGTGGTGCCGGCGCGGGTCACGAAGCTGCGAGCCTGCTTGAAATTGTGCATCGGCATGATGCCGGGGACTACCGGAATATCGATGCCGCGGGCGCGGACGCGGTCGAGATAGCGGAAGTAGAGGTCGTTATCGAAGAATACTTGGGTAATGGCGCGCGCCGCGCCGGCATCGACCTTGGCCTTGAGCGTATCGATATCGGCATCGATGGTCGGGCTCTCCGGATGCTTCTCCGGATAGGCCGAAACCGAGATTTCGATATCGGGATAGCGCTTCTTGATGCCGGCGATCAGGTCGGGCGAGCTTTGATAGCCGTCCGGATGCGCATGATAGGCGGTGCCGATGCCGGTGGTGGGATCGCCGCGCAGCGCCACGATATGGCGGACGCCGATCTCGTGATAGCGCGCCACGACGTCGTCGATCTCGCCCTTGGGCGCGCCGACGCAGGTCAGATGCGCTGCCGGGACCAGGCTGGTCTCTTTCAGGATGCGGGCGATGGTCGAATGGGTCCGCTCGCGGGTCGATCCCCCGGCGCCATAGGTCACCGAGACGAAATTGGGCGCGAGCGGCGCCAGCCGGTTGATGGTTTCCCACAGGCTCCGCTCCATCTCTTCGGTCTTGGGCGGAAAGAATTCGAAGGAGATCTTTGGCGAATGCAGAGCGCGATGGCCGTCGAAAGCGGGGTGCGTAACCTCGGTCATGGCACTTCACAAAGCTCCGAAACGATGGACGGACGTCAGCCGTAGCGACGATGGGCTAAAATAAGCGAAACACGGTCGATCAAACAGCCCATTGGAGATGGGAAATAGCCCAATATCGGAAAAATACGCAAAATATTGTCTTGAGTTAAAACGTAGTTGGGCTGTTGCGCATTGCAAATTTATTGAGTAAATACAATGAGATGATAAAATGATCGTTTCTGTTTTGGGTGTCTTTCATGGTGGGCAGAAGTACGTATTGGCGAATTTGTCACATTTTGTCCCACTCTTGGGTTACGATACGCCGCCCCTTTTCCCACAAGCGCGGGCCTGCTCTGCGCCGGCCAGCTCTTTGTCGCCTCCCATTGCCGCACTAGTTTATCGCCATGATCCCGCTTTCCGTCCTCGACCTCTCCGTCGTCACCACAGGCACAAGACCCGCCGCCGCGCTGCAGAACAGCATCGATCTGGCGCGCCATGTCGATGGGCTCGGCTATGTCCGCTACTGGCTCGCCGAGCACCACAATCTGGCGTCGGTGGCGAGCCCCGCGCCTGATTTGATGATCGGCCAGATCGCCGCAGTGACCAAAAACATCCGCGTCGGCTCCGGCGGCGTGATGCTGCCCAACCACGCGCCGCTGGTCGTGGCCGAACGTTTCAAGATGCTGGAGGCGCTGTTTCCCGGCCGCATCGATCTCGGCCTCGGCCGCGCGCCCGGTACCGATGGCGCCACAGCGCATGCGCTGCGTAGCCGGCTCGATCGCCGCGAGGGCGACGATTTTCTCGAACGGCTGAGCGAACTGGTGTTGTGGGAGACCCGCGGCTTTCCGGCCGGCCATCCCTACAACAACGTGGTGGCGATGCCTGACGATACGCCGCTGCCGCCGATCTGGCTGCTCGGCTCCTCCGACTACAGTTCGGAATTGGCGGCGCAAGTCGGCATGGGCTTCGCATTCGCGCACCATTTTGCTTCCTACGACGCGATTGCGGCGATGGCGAACTACCGCAGCCACTTCAAGCCGTCCGGCTGGCGGGAAACCCCCCACGGTATTCTCGCCGTCGCAGCGGTCGCCGCCGAGACCGATGCGGAAGCCGAAACGCTCGCTTCCTCGATGGATCTCAACCGCCTCCGCCGCGACCGCGGACAATACTTGCCGTTGCCGAGCGTCGAGGAAGCGCTGGCCTATGACTACACCGATGCCGAGCGCGCCTCGGTCATGCGCAACCGTTCGCGCCTGTTTGTCGGCAGTCCCGCGACCATCATGGCGAAGCTGCAGCCGATGATTACGGCAAGCCAGCCGGACGAACTGATGATCATCACGGCGGTCTACGACCACGACGCGCGCAAGAAGTCGTATAGTCTGCTCGCGGATGCGTTCGGGCTGGAGAAGAAAGTCGCCGCGTAAAGACTGTCGTCCCTGCGAACCGCAGGGATCCATAACCACCGAATGCAGTTGCTTTAGCGAACGTCAGCCACCGCGCTTCATCGATAGATCACGCGGTATGGGTCCCTGCGTTCGCAGGGGCGACAGAGCCATGCTCAATCCAGCTTCTCGCTGAACGTCGCGCGGAACGGATGCGCCGGATAGACGCCGACGATACGAAACTCGCGCGAGAAGAACTTCAATTCCTCCAGCGCAAAGGCGAGGCCCTTGTCGTCGGGATGGCCGTCGACATCGGCATAGAATTGCGTGGCAAAGAAATTGCCGTCGACCATGTAGCTTTCCAGCTTGGTCATGTTGACGCCGTTGGTGGCGAAGCCGCCGAGCGCCTTGTAGAGAGCGGCGGGCAAATTGCGCACCCGGAAAACAAAAGTGGTGACCAGCGGCCCCGAGCCTTGCTTGGCCCAATCCGCCTCGCGCGCCAGCACCACGAAGCGCGTGGTGTTGTGGGTCTCGTCCTCGACGTCCTCGGCAAGGATATCGAGACCGTAGATTTGCGCCGCCAGGCGGGACGCGATCGCGGCCACGCTCTTGTCCTTGCGCTCGGAAACGTCGCGCGCGCTGCCGGCGGTGTCGGCGGCGACGATCGGCTTGATGCCGAGCTTGCGGATGATGCGCCGGCACTGGCCGAGCGCATGGACATGGCTCTCCACCGTCCTGATGTCGGAGAGTTTTGTCCCTTTAGGCGCCATCAATTGATGGCGGATCGGCAAGAACCATTCCCCGACGATGAACAGGCCGGACGCCGGCAGCAAATGATGGATGTCGGCGACGCGCCCCGCCACCGAATTCTCGATCGGGATCATGCCGAGATCGGCCTCGCCCGAGGCGATCGCCGACAGCGCGTCCTCGAAGGTGGCGCACGGCAACGGTTCGGCGTCCGGATAGGCCTCGACGATGGCGATATGGGAATTGGCGCCAGGCTCGCCCTGGAATGCGATTTTGAGCTTTTTGGTCATGTCTCGTTTCTCTGGCGGGCCTTTTACCAGCCGCTCAGCTATTTGCCAGTACGCAGCGGGCGGTTTCGAGGTCGGCCGGGGTATCGACGCCGCGCGGCACGCTATCGACGATGGTGATATCGATTCGCATCCCGGCTTCCAGCGCGCGGAGCTGTTCGAGCTTTTCCTGCCGCTCCAGCGGGGAGGGGGGCAAGGTCACGAACCGCTCCAGCGCGGCGCGGCGGTAGGCATAGAGGCCGATATGATGGTAGCGCGGTCCGTCACCGTGAGGCGCGGTGGCGCGGGTGAAATACAGCGCGCGCAGCCGGTTTGGGCCGATCGGGGAGCCGACCGCCTTCACCACGCTCGGCGCCTGGTCCTCCTCCTCGGTGTGGATTTGCGAGGCCAGCGTCGCGATGTCGACCGCGAGGTCGTCGAGCGGCGGCAGCGCAGCACGGATGGTGTCCGGCATGATCGTCGGGAAATCGCCCTGCAAATTGACCACGATCTCGGCCCGGCCGGACGGATCGAGCGCCAGCATGGCCTCGTGGATGCGGTCTGAGCCGGAAGCGTGGGAGGCGCGGGTCATCACCGCCTCGCCGCCGGCAGCCCTCACCGCGTCGGCGATCTCGGGGGTGTCGGTCGCAACCGCAACCCGGCCGATTTCGGCTTCTTCCGCTCGCCGCAGCACGTGCACGATCATGGGCAGGCCGGCGATATCAAGGAGCGGCTTGCCCGGTAGTCGGGTCGCCGCCATCCGGGCGGGAATCAGCACCAAAATACGGGAATCGGTCATCGTCTGAAGGCCCGGCCGGACTGCTGGATTTGATGGGGATGGGACGAAATTCGGCGCGTTTATACGGGTTGCCAGAGCCCGGGCAAACCGATATCTCAACCCTGCTGAGGGTGCGGCGCGAAAGGCTGATTCCTGACGCGCATCCGCGGCCGTCTGCCGGCCTTCAGTCGACCTTCCCGGCCTGGAGCCTGATCCAACTATGGACTCCTTCGAACTCAACAAAATTCTCGGTGCCGTTCTCGGTACCTGCCTCGTACTTCTGGTGACGAGCTTTGCCGCCCAGGCGATTTTCGCGCCCGTGAAGCCGGAAAAGCCGGGCTTCGAAATTGCCGTAAAGGAAGACACCTCTCCCGGTGCAGCCAAGGAAGCCGCCGCGCCGGCCGAGCCGATCGAGAAGCTGTTGCAGACCGCGTCCGTCGAGAAGGGCACCGCCGCCGCCAAGAAGTGTGCCGCCTGCCATACGTTCGAAAAGGGCGGCCCCAACCGCGTCGGACCCAATTTGTACGGTGTCTTGAACGAGCCGAAGGGCCAGGGGCGCGGCGGGTTCAACTTCTCGGCCGCCTTGAAGGGCAAGGGCGGCACCTGGACCTATGAGGATCTCGACAAGTTTCTCGCCAATCCCAAGGCCTTCGTTCCGGGCACGGCGATGGGCTTTGCCGGCATTTCGAAGGACAGCGAGCGCGCCGACGTGATCGCCTATCTGCGCAGCCTGTCGGATAACCCGGCCCCGCTGCCGACGGCGGCGAAATAAGATTTCGACAGTCCCGCATGGACTTCGCCACTTCATGACGGCCAGGCATTTGCCTGGCCGTTTCGCTATGGGGGATCGCATCGTTGCTAGCGGAGTTGTTACCGGGACTATTCGCCGCAGCGGCGGTGTTCCCAAGCTGCTATCATGAGGAAAAAGCAACGTAATTCGTCGAACCCTTGCCTTATAATAGGTCCTCACTAGCTCCGCCTCGTAGTTGGCTCAGTTCGTGTCCGGGGCCGCGAGCAGATCACCGACTTCGAAGGTACGGATACTGGGTCAGCAACAGGAATTCCGCATTTGGCAATTACCAGACGATACCTCCTTCAAAGCAGCGCCGCAGCCGCGATGGTGCCCGCGCTAGGACTGGCCCCGGGCGTCCCGGCAATTTCGCCGGCCCACGCACAATCGAGCGCGCGCGAGCCAGTCTTTCGCCATGCCCTTTCGCTGTTTGGCGACATCAAGTACCCCGCCGACTTCAAGCGCTTTGACTATGTTAATCCGGACGCGCCCAAGGGTGGCACCGTCCGCAACGCAGCCTTCGGGACCTTCGACAATTTTAATATGGTGGTCGCAGGCGTGAAGGGCGCGCTCGCCGGCGCGATCCCGCTCATCTATGAAACTCTGACGACAGCGTCGCTTGATGAGGCCTCGACCGAGTATGGCGAACTCGCCGAGGCCGTCTGCCATCCCGACGATTTTTCTTGGGTGATCTATCGCCTGCGGCCGGAGACGAAATGGCACGACGGCAAGCCGGTCAGCGCCGATGACGTCATCTTCTCGCTGGAAGCGTTCAAGAAGCATCATCCGCAGTTTTCGCAATACTATCGACACGTTGTACAGACCGAGAAGTTGAACAACCGAGAGGTAAAATTTTTCTTCGACGGTCCGGGCAACCGCGAGCTTCCGCTGATCGTCGGCCAGCTGTATGTCCTACCCAAGCATTGGTGGGAAGGAACTGACGGCGAGGGACGCAAGCGCGATATCTCCACAACTACCCTGGAAGTGCCGCTCGGGTCTGGCCCATACCGGGTGAAGGAGTTTGTTGCTGGCAGGTCAATCACGTTTGAGCGTGTGAAGGACTATTGGGGCCGCCATCTTGCGGTTAATGTCGGCCGTGCCAATTTCGACGAGCTCCGGTACGACTATTTTCGAGATGCAACGGTCGCGCTTGAGGCCTTCAAAGGCGATCAGGTCGATTTTCGTGTCGAAAACAGCGCGAAGAACTGGGCGACAGCCTATGATTTTCCTGCGGTGACCGACAAGCGAGTGTTGAAGGAGGAATTCCCCAACCGTCGATCGGGGGTGATGCAGGCGTTTGTACCGAACACTCGCCGCAGCAAGTTTGCCGATCCTCGGGTGCGACTGGCATTGAATTTCGCGTTCGACTTCGAAGAGATGAACAAGCAGATCTTCTTCGGGCAATACACGCGGATCAGCAGCTATTTCCACGGCATCGACGAATTGATGGCAATCGGGCTTCCGACCGGAAAGGAGCTGGAGATTCTCGAGTCAGTGCGGGCGGAGGTTCCGAAGGAAGTCTTCACGACCGCCTACTCCAATCCGGTTGGAGGAAGTCCGGAAGCGGTCCGCAGCAATCTGCAGCAAGCGCTAAGGCTGATGAAGGAGGCGGGCTTCGAGGTTCGAGAGCGAAAGCTCGTCAACGTTGCAAGCGGTGAGCCGTTCTCAATCGAGCTGTTGTCGCGTGCCGATGATCCGGCTTTCGAACGCGTCGCGTTGTTTTACAAACCTTCTCTGGAGCGGATCGGCATTTCGGTCTCTGTTCGTAGTGTCGATGCGATCCAATATCAGAACAGGCTTCGCAACTGGGATTACGACATGTTGACGATTTCGTCGTGGGGCCAGTCGCTGTCGCCGGGCAACGAGCAGCGTGAGCACTGGAGTTCGAAGTCTGCTGACCAGCCCGGATCGGATAACTACGTTGGAATCAAGAATCCGGCAATCGACAAGCTGATCGACCGCGTCATCTTCGCTACGGATCGTCAAGACCTCATTGCGGCCACCAAAGCGCTCGACCGGGTGCTGCTGTGGAACCACTACGTCGTGCCGCAGTGGACCTATCCGAAACAGCGCACGGTGCGTTGGGATCGCTTCAGCCGTCCTGCGGAAATGCCAAAATATGGCTTGTCGGCGTTCCCCGATATCTGGTGGTACGATGCGGAGAAGGCGACCCGGATCAGCAAGCGCTCTTGAAGGATATTTCGCGCATGGCGCAATTTTCCCGCCGGCACGTCCTCGGCCTTGGCGCAGGTGCGCTGAGCGTTCTGCGGCTTGGCCCCGTACGCGCTACAGAGGAAAACGGCGCTGAGATGCACGGCATCTCGGCGTTCGGCGATCTGAAATATCCGGCCGACTTCAAGAATTTCGACTATGTGAATGTCTCTGCCCCCAAGGGCGGCATGTTCTCGACCATCCCCTCGACACGCTCTTACAATCAGTCCTACCAGACATTCAATTCGCTCAACGCCTACATCCTCAAGGGCGAGGGCGCGCAGGGCATGGACCTGACCTTCTCAGCGCTGATGGTGCGCGCCGGCGACGAGCCGGATGCGATGTACGGACTCGTCGCAAAATCGGTGCGGATTTCGTCGGACAAGCTGATCTACCACTTCACGCTGCGCCCGGAGGCCAGGTTTCACGATGGCTCGAAGATATCAGCGCATGACGTCGCCTGGTCGATCAATACGCTAAAGGCCAAAGGCCATCCGCTGATCCAGGTACAGATGCGCGATGTGAAAGGCGCCGAAGCAGTGGACGATGCGACTGTTGTCGTCACCTTCGCCGAAAGGCGCGCCCGCGACGTGCCACTTTATGTCGCCGGGCTGCCGATCTTCTCGAAGAAATATTACGAGACGCGGGCCTTCGATGAATCGATGCTCGATACGCCTCTGGGATCCGGGCCATACAAGGTCGGCCGGTTCGAGGTCAACCGCTTCATCGAGTACGAACGTGTCAAGGACTGGTGGGGCGCGAACCTCCCGGCCTGCCGCGGCTACTACAACTACGATGTGATCCGCTACGAATTCTATCGCGATCGTGATGTCGCCTTCGAGGGCTTTACCGGCAAGAGCTATCTGTTCCGCGAGGAGTTCACTGCGCGCATCTGGGCGACGCGCTACGATTTCCCCGCGATCAAGGACGGCCGGGTCAAGCGCGAGCAGGTACCGGACGAAAGGCCGTCGGGCGCGCAGGGCTGGTTCATCAATATCCGCCGCGACAAGTTCAAGGATCCCCGCGTGCGCGAGGCGCTGATCAATGCCTTCGATTTCGAGTGGACCAACAAGACCATCATGTACGACGCCTATGCACGTACGCATTCGCCGTTCCAGAATTCAGATATGATGGCGAAGGGACCGCCCTCGCCGGACGAGCTGAAGCTGCTCGAGCCATTCCGCGGCCAGGTGCCCGATGAAGTGTTCGGCCAGCCCTATGTGCCCCCGGTTTCGGACGGCTCTGGGCAAGACCGCAGCATGCTGCGCAAGGCGCAGCAATTGCTTAACGAAGCCGGCTTCGTCATCAAGGACGGCAAGCGGATGACGCCGAGCGGCGAAGTATTCCGCATCGAATTCCTGTACGACGAGCCTTCGCTGAATCCGCATCACGCGCCTTACATCAAGAACCTGGGCACGCTCGGAATCGAGGCAAGCCCGCGCTTGGTCGATGCCGTGCAGTATCGCGCCAGGGTGGAAGATTTCGATTTCGACATGACTATCACGCGCTTCTCGATGTCGACGACGCCGGGCGATGCGATGCGCGCCTTCTTCTCCTCGCATGCTGCCAAGACCAAGGGTTCGTACAATCTCGCGGGGATCGAGAGCCCCGCCATCGACGCGCTGATCGAAAAGATCATTGCGGCCGAGACCCGCGCCGAGCTAACTGTCGCCTGCCACGCCTTCGATCGCGTTTTCCGCGCCGGGCGCTACTGGGTGCCACAGTGGTACAACAAGACCCACCGGCTGGCCTATTGGGACATGTTCGATCGCCCGAAGAGCTTGCCGCGTTATCAGATCGATGCATCGGGGTCTGGCGAGCGCGTTATCTGGTGGTATGACGCCGCCAAGGCGGGCAAACTCGAGCAGGCGAAGCAACAATGACCGCCTATATCGCCCGCCGCATCCTCCTGATGTTTCCGACCTTGCTCGGTATCCTCTTCATCTCCTTCGTGGTGGTGCAGTTCGCGCCGGGCGGCCCGGTCGAGCGCGTGATCGCGCAGCTGTCCGGCGCCGATACCGGCGGCTCCTCGCGCATCTCAGGTTCTTCCACCGGCGATTTCGCCGGCCGCACGCCGCAGGCGGGCGCTTCGGCCGATGCCGTCAATTCGAGATATCGCGGTGCGCAGGGGCTTGACCCGGAATTCATCAAGAACCTCGAAAAGCAGTTCGGCTTCGACAAGCCCGCGCATGAGCGGTTTGCGCTGATGGTGTGGAATTTCGCCCGCTTCGATTTCGGCAAAAGCTACTTTCGTGACACCACCGTGTTGCAACTGATCAAGGAGAAGCTGCCGGTCTCGATATCGCTCGGGCTCTGGTTGACGCTGCTGACCTATCTGATCTCGATCCCGCTCGGCATCCGCAAGGCGGTCGCGGATGGAACGCGATTCGATACCTGGACTTCCGCGGCGATCATCATCGGCTTTGCGATCCCCGGCTTCCTGTTCGCGATCCTGCTGATCATTCTGTTTGCCGGCGGCTCGTTCTTCAATTGGTTCCCGCTGCGCGGATTGACCTCGGACGGCTGGTCGCAATTCCCCTGGTACTGGAAGATCATCGATTACTTCTGGCACCTCACGCTGCCCCTGATCGCAATGGGCCTGGGTGCCTTCGCCACCATGACGCTGCTGACCAAGAACTCGTTCCTTGATGAGATCAGGAAGCAGTATGTGATGACCGCGCGCGCAAAAGGCTGCAGCGAGGGGCAGGTGCTCTACGGTCATATCTTCCGCAATGCGATGCTGATCGTGATCGCAGGCTTTCCCGGCGCGTTCATCGGTGCATTCTTCTCCGGCTCGCTGCTGATCGAGACCATTTTCTCGCTCGACGGGCTCGGGCTGCTTGGCTTCGAGAGCGTGCTCAACCGCGACTATCCGGTGGTGTTCGGCACGCTGTTCATCTTCTCCCTTGTGGGCCTTGTGGTGGGTCTGATCTCCGATCTAGCCTATATGTGGATCGATCCAAGGATCGATTTTGAGGCGCGGGAGGTCTGATGACGGTACTCGCCCCGCAGCCGATCGAAACCTCGACGAAGTCGCCGCTCGGCGCCGCCGTGCCGGTCTCTCCTCATCCCCTTGCGATGTCTCCGCTCAACCGCCGACGCTGGCAGAGTTTTAAAGCCAATCGCCGCGGCTACTGGTCGCTCTGGTTGTTCCTCGCGCTGTTCGTGATCTCGCTGTTCGCCGAGCTGATCGCCAACGACCGCCCCTTCATGATCAAATATGACGGCAAGCTCTACTGGCCGGCTTTCGTCAGCTATTCGGAGACGACGTACGGAGGCGATTTCGAGACCGCGGCCGATTACCGCGATCCCTATCTGCAGAAGCTGATTGCGGACAAGGGCGGCTGGATCATCTGGCCGCCGATCCGCTATTCCTACGCCACCCATAACCTCGACCTGCCGACGCCGGCGCCGTCGAAGCCGACCTGGATGCTGACGGAAGAGCAGTGCAAGCCTGTGCTCGAGAAGAAGGGCCTCAAGAGCTGCAGCGACCTCGAGTACAACTGGCTCGGCACCGACGATCAGGGTCGGGACGTGGTGGCGCGGCTGATCTATGGTTTCCGCATCTCGGTGCTGTTCGGCTTGACGCTGACCATCCTGTCCTCGATCATCGGCGTCATCGCCGGCGGCGTGCAGGGCTATTTCGGCGGCTGGACCGATCTGATCTTCCAGCGCATCATCGAAATCTGGAGCGCGATTCCCTCGCTCTATCTGCTGCTGATCCTGTCATCGGTGCTGGTGCCCGGCTTCTTCGTGCTGCTTGGCATTCTGCTGCTGTTCTCCTGGACGTCCCTCGTCGGCCTCGTGCGCGCAGAATTCTTGCGCGGACGCAATTTCGAATACATCCAGGCGGCGCGCGCGCTCGGTGTCTCCAATGGCGTAATCATGTTCCGCCATCTGCTGCCGAACGCGATGGTGGCGACCATGACGTTCCTGCCGTTCATCGTGTCGTCCTCGGTCATGACGCTGACGGCGCTGGATTTCTTAGGATTCGGCCTGCCGCCCGGCTCGCCCTCGCTCGGCGAACTGCTGGCGCAAGGCAAGGCAAATGTGCAGGCGCCGTGGCTCGGCTTCACCGGCTTCTTCTCGGTCGCGATCATGCTGTCGCTCCTGATCTTCATCGGCGAGGGCGTGCGCGACGCCTTCGACCCGCGCAAGACGTTCCGGTAAGGGGGCGCGCATGGACGCTGTCAACCAGCCTCTGCTCGATGTTCGCGACCTCTCGGTGGCGTTCGGCGATACGCTCGCGGTCGATCGTGTCTCGTTTTCCATCAAGCGCGGCAAATGCGTGGCGCTGGTTGGAGAATCCGGCTCGGGCAAATCCGTCAGCGCATTGTCGGTCCTCAGACTGCTGCCGTATCCGAGCGCCTCGCATCCCTCAGGCCAAATCCACTTCCGCGGCCGCGAATTGCTGACTGCATCGGAAAGCGAGATGCGCGAGATCCGCGGCAACGACATCTCCATCATCTTCCAGGAGCCGATGACCTCGCTCAATCCGCTGCACACGGTCGAGGCGCAGATCGGCGAGATTCTTTCCCTGCATAGCGGCATCAGCGGGCAGATGGCGCGGGCGCGCACGCTGGAGCTCTTGACGCAGGTCGGCATTCCCGATCCCGAAACAAGGCTGAAGAGCTATCCGCACCAACTGTCCGGCGGCCAGCGCCAGCGCGTCATGATCGCGATGGCGCTCGCCAACGAGCCGGACCTTTTGATCGCGGACGAGCCCACCACTGCGCTCGACGTCACGGTGCAGGCCCAGATCCTGGCGCTGCTCGCGGAGATCAGGTCCCGGCTCGGCATGAGCATGTTGTTCATCACCCATGACCTCGGCATCGTCCGCCGCATCGCCGACGTCGTCTGCGTGATGAATTCGGGCAAGATCGTCGAGCAGGGCCCCGTCGAACAGGTATTTACGGCACCGAAGCATGCCTATACGCGTGCGCTGCTCGCGGCCGAGCCCAAGCCGGATCCGGCGCCGCCGCGGCCCAACGAGCCGGTGGTGATGTCGGCCGACAATCTCAAGGTCTGGTTTCCGATCAAGCGCGGGCTGTTGCGCTCGACCGTCGGCCATATCAAGGCGGTGGACGGCGTCAGCATCGCGGTGCGCAAGGGCGAGACGCTCGGCGTCGTCGGCGAATCCGGCTCGGGCAAGACCACGCTGGGCCTGGCACTGCTCCGGTTGATTTCCTCCGACGGTCCGATCGTATTCCTCGGCAACAACATCCAGGGCCTGCGCTTCAAGGCCATGCTGCCGCATCGTCGCGACATGCAGATCGTATTTCAGGATCCGTTCGGCGCGCTGAGCCCGCGCATGTCGGTCGGCGATATCGTCGCCGAAGGCCTCAGCGTGCATCAGAAATCGCTGTCATATGAAGAGCGCGAGGCGCGCGTCGTCAAGGCGCTCACGGACGTCGGTCTCGATCCGGCGACGCGATTCCGCTACCCGCATGAGTTCTCCGGCGGTCAGCGCCAGCGTATCTCGATCGCGCGCGCGGTGGTGCTGGAGCCGAATTTTGTCGTGCTGGACGAGCCGACCAGTGCGCTCGACATGCTGTTCCAGGCACAGATGGTCGACCTGTTGCGCGAGCTGCAGCGCAAGCGCGACCTGACCTACATGTTCATCTCGCACGACCTGCGCGTCGTGGCCTCGCTGGCCAGCCATCTGATCGTGATGCGTCACGGCAAGGTGGTGGAGGAGGGGCCCGCCGCAGAGCTCTTCAAGAACCCGAAGAGCGACTACACCCGCGCGCTGTTTGCTGCGGCGTTCCGGATCGAGGCGGTGCCCGCAGATCCGTCGCCGACGTGACTGTCATTCCGGGGCGCGCGTTAGCGCGAACTACGATGCGCAATTGCACATCGGAGAATCTCGATCCGCATATAACACCTGGCTTCCGGGTTCACGCGCGTTCGGAATGACCGGGCGGCGCTATAGCCGCTTGATCGCCGTAACCTCGCTGCCGACAGCCTTGATCCGCGCGATCGCTTCCTGCGTGTCCTCCACCACCGTCGCCATGTGATGCGCGTTGGCGTGCACGATGCTGTCGGCGTCCCGCACGATCGCGACGTGTCCCTTCCAGAAGATCAAATCGCCGCGCTGCAGTTTCTTCATCTCGTCAGGACCCAACGTCCGCCCGAGGCCCGCCTCCTGCATGTCGCTGTCGCGCGGGCAGCCGGTGCCGGCCGCCATCAGTGACACCTGCACCAGGCCGGAGCAATCGATGCCCAGCGAGCTCTTGCCGCCCCAGAGGTAGGGCGTGCCGACGAAGCGCTCGGCGACCGCGACGAAATCCTTTTCCACCGCGTCGAGGCTGCCGACATGGTGGCGCGGCAGATACCAGCCTTCGCCTGTGATGGCGAACGCGCCGTCTTCGCGTATCACCGTCATCCTTGCTCCCGTCGTCAGCGTCTCGACCGGCGGCAGCTTGATCGAGGGGCCCGGAAACGCGAAGGTCCGCAACACCGTGATCTTGTGCGTCGGGGCGGCCGCGGGCTTTGCCAGCGCGCCCTCCGGAAACCAGCCGACATAGCCGTCGCTTGCGAGTTGCCCCCACGCAAACCCTTCGCCGTTGCGGTCGTAGATCGTGACGCGTTCGCCCTTCAGCGCCTGCGTCAGCATCATCGCGCCCGCAGCAGGATGCTCCCACAGCGGCGCGATGGCCTCGCTCACGCAAAATTCCTCGCCGTCGACAAAACGCGCGGCCTTCACCTTGCCTTCAAGATATTTCGCGGCGATTTCGGGCCGTGCCGGCGTCAGGCGCGGATCATGCATAGCGTTCGCTCAACAGTTTGTAGATCGCGCGCGCGGCCTGACATTCGCCGCCTTCGGGACGTGCGGGTTTTGCGGAAGGCGTCCAGCCGTAGATATCGACATGCAGCCAGCTCCTGGCGTCGGTAACGAAGCGCTGCAGGAATAGCGCGCAAGTAATCGAGCCGGCAAAACCGCCCGACGGCGCGTTGTTGATGTCGGCGACCTTCGAATCCAGCCACGAATCGTAAGGCGGCCACAGCGGCATTCGCCACAACGGATCGTTCTCCCGCTTTGCATGTTCTGCGACGCTTTCGGCCAGCGTCTCATCATGGGTGTAAAAGGGCGGTAAATCCGGCCCCAGTGCCACCCGCGCCGCTCCCGTCAACGTGCCGAGGTCAACCAGCAGATCCGGCTTCTCTTCGTCCGCCAGCGCCAGCGCATCCGCCAGCACCAGCCGTCCCTCGGCGTCGGTGTTGCCGATCTCCACGTTAAGTCCCTTGCGCGACTTGAAGATGTCGAGCGGACGGAAGGCGTTGCCGGCGACTGCGTTCTCGACCGCGGGGATCAGGACGCGCAGGCGGACCTTCAGCTTAGCATCCATCACCATCTGTGCCAGCGCCAGCACGTTGGCGGCGCCACCCATGTCCTTTTTCATGATCAGCATGCCGCTGGATGGCTTTATGTCGAGTCCGCCGGTGTCGAAACAGACACCCTTGCCGACCAGCGTCACTTTGGGGTGGGCAGGATCGCCCCAGCTCAGGTCGATCAGGCGCGGCGCCCGCGCTGAGGCCATGCCGACAGCGTGGATCAGGGGAAAATTCTGTTTCACGAGATCGTCGCCGACGATGCACTCGAAGCTGGCGCCGAAGCGCGCCGCGAGCGCTTGTGCGCCGTCCGCCAGTTGCTCCGGTCCCATGTCGTTCGACGGCGTGTTGATCAGGTCGCGCGCCAGCGACGCCGCTTCCGCCATCCGCGCGATGTCGGCGATATCGACGCCGTCGGGCGGCACCAACCGGACCTCGGGCTTCTCCGCCTTGCGGTAGCGGTCGAAGCGGTAGCTTCCCAGCGCAAAGGCGAGCGTTGCCAGCCGCAGGTCGTGCGGCGCATTGGCGAAGCGATAGACGCCCGGTGGCAGCAGGCCAGGCAGCGCGCCGGGCCGGAACAGGTCGCGGGATTTGGCGCTCTCGTCCTCCAGCCCGAACACGACCTGCGCAATCTGCCCGTCGGGTGCGGGCAGCGTCAGGCACTTGCCGGGCTTGGCGGTGAAATCATTGGCGAGCGCAAACCGCCGGGCCGGCTCGGGAAGGTCTTCGGCGATCGCGCTCCAGGTCGTTTTGGTGGCGAACGTAATCGGAATGGCGGAGGCGGTGGGCGCGGTCTCGAACGGCGATGGCATGCTTGTCTCGCGAGGGGGATGGGGCTGTCTGGCTGGCATAGCACGGCCAATTAACCGGCCGTTAGGGTTAACAGTCTATTGCTGACTCGTACGGCTCCATTTGTTCCGCCATTCCCGTGAGTTGAAGTGCCATGCGTCGATCCTCCAGCCACGCCGGGTCTCTTGCCCGGTTCCTGACCTCAGCCGCGGTAACCGCGGTTTTGGCCGCGGGTCTCGGCGGCTGCAAGACCATGTCCGACGTCACGGGATCGCTGGGTTCGTCCTCATCCAAGGTCGAAGCCGCCCCCGAAGATCCACGCCGCGCGGCCGAGATCTATGGCGAGCGCTATCGCGCCAATCCCAAGGATGCCGAGGCGGCGCTGGGATATGGCCAAGCGCTCCGCGCCACCGGCCAGCGGGCGCAGGCCGCTGCCGTGCTCGAACAGGCCACCATCGCTCATCCCGGCAACAAGACGCTGCTCGCCGCCTACGGCCGCGCGCTCGCCGACAACGGCAATTCGCAGGCTGCCTTCGACGTGCTCAGCCGCGCCCATACGCCCGCCAATCCCGACTGGCGCATTTTGTCGGTGCAGGGCACCACGCTCGACAAGATGGGCAAGCACGAAGAGGCCCGCCGCTACTACGCGAGCGCGCTGAAGATCATGCCGGAAGAGCCGTCGGTGCTGTCCAATCTCGGCCTCTCCTACATGCTGACGCGGGAACTGCCGCAAGCCGAGGAAACGCTGCGGCGCGCCTATTCCAATCCGCGCGCCGACGGAAGGGTGCGGCAGAACCTCGCGCTCGTCGTCGGCCTTCAGGGCCGATTTGCGGAGGCCGAAACCATCGCCAAGGGCGATCTGCCCGCCGACGAGGCGACTGCCAACGTGGCCTACCTTCGGGAAATGCTGAACCGCAAGGACAGCCCGCGCAACGGCGGTAAGGCTGTGCCCGTCGCTGCGCGCGGGTGATCCGGCATTCCGGCGCCGCTTCCTCGCCAATCGTCGCTAGCGTTCCGGATCGCCTTCCCGCGATCGACCTCAAAGCTTGAGCAAAGGGCAGGCCCAGCGACGATAGTTGGCGTCTGCCACGCCGAGTCCTTACGGCAACATCTGGATCTTGATGTAGGTCGGTCCGAGAATGACGATGAACAGGCATGGCAGGAAGAACAGGATCATCGGCACGGTCAGTTTCGGCGGCAGCGCCGCCGCCTTCTTCTCGGCCTCGGTCATGCGCATGTCACGGTTTTCCTGCGCCATGACGCGCAGGCTCTGGCCGAGCGGGGTGCCGTAGCGTTCCGACTGCATCAGCGCGAGACAGACCGATTTCACGCCCTCCAGGCCCGTACGCTTGGCGAGGTTCTCGTAGGCCACCTTGCGGTCCTGCAGATAGGACAATTCCGCCGTGGTCAGCGCGAATTCCTCCGACAGCGCGATCGATTGCGACGCGATCTCGGTGGAGACCTTGCGGAAGGCGACTTCGACCGACATACCGGACTCGATGCAGATCAGCAGGAGGTCGAGCGCGTCGGGAAAGGCGCGCTTGATGGAGAGCTGGCGCTTGCTGATGGCGTTCTTCAGGAACAGCATCGGCGCCTGCAGCCCGAGATAGGCGGCGCCGATGCAGATGCCGAGCTTGACCGTCAGCGACTTGTCCATCTGCGTGATCACGAACACGTAGAAGACTGCGCCGAGAAACAGCACGACTGGCGTCACCGCGCGGGCAAACAGGAACGTGACGTAGGGCGCGTGGCCGCGGTAGCCGGCCATGATCAGCTTGTCGCGCGCGGCTTCCTGCGCCAGCCACTTGGTCAGGTTCAGGTCTTCCACGACCTTGGAAACGAGCTGCTTCGGGGTCTGGCGCAGCGATACCTTCTCCGATTTGTTGAGGCGCTCGCGCTCGCGCTGGCGGAGCCGTTCGCGCTCGCTGGCCACCGCCTTCATGCGCTTGGCAAGGCCCTCGCCGGCGAACAGCGGCATGATCAGCGTATAGGCGGTCGCACTCGCCGCGACGGCGGCAAGCAGCATGGTCATGAACCGCGCGTCGTGCATCTTGGCGATCAGAAACTCAATCATAGGCGCACCGTCAGAAGTCGAAGTTGATCATTTTCCTCATCACCAGCACGCCGATCGTCATCCAGCCGACGCAGCACAGCAGCATGAACTGGCCGAGGTGGGTGGTCCAAAGCAGCGAGATGTAGTCGGGCGTCGAGATCCACACCATGATCATCACGGCCGGCGGCAACGAGCCGATGATGGCTGCGGAGGCCTTGGCTTCCGTCGACATCGCCTGAATCTTCTCCGCCATCTTCTTGCGATCGCGCAGCACCTTGGAAAGGTTGCCGAGCGCTTCGGACAGATTGCCGCCGGACTTCTGCTGGATCGCGACCACGATGCCGAAGAAGTTCGCCTCCGGCAGCGGCATCCGTTCATACAGCCGCGCGCAGGCGTCGCCGAGCGGCATGCCGATGGTCTGGGTTTCGATGATGGCGTTGAACTCGCTCTTGAGCGGTTCCGGTGAGTCGGCCGCGACCACCTTGATCGATTCGAACAGCGGCAGACCAGCCTTGATGCCGCGCACGATGACGTCGACGGCGTCGGGCAGCGCCCTCAGAAACGCCTTCTCGCGGCGTTTCTTCAGATAGCTCAGGAGCCAGCGCGGCAGGCCAAGGCCCGTGCCGAACGCCATCACCACGGCGCCCAACGGCGAGCCGCCGACGAGGAATGCGACAACGAAGCCCGCCGCCGCGAGGACGCCGGAAACGATCCAGAATTTCTGGGTGGTCCAGGATCCCAGACCGGCCTGGGCCAGGCGCATAGAGAGCGGAACGGACTTCTCCTTCTTGCGCCGGGCGTCGAGTTCTTTCAGCGATCCCTCGACCTGCTCGCGGCGCGAGCGCTGGTTTTTCTCGGCCTGCCGCGCCGGCGCGTCATTACGTGCGATCGAGGCGCGGCGGGATTCGGCCTTCTTCTCGCCCGACAGCGCCGGATAGATGAACACCCATGCCAGGCCGCCGATGGCGGTGGCGGCCAGAAATGCCAGTGCGAGCGCTTGCATGCTCATCGCTCCCTCACGTCTTGTCGGTGACTTCGGCAGCATCGAGCGCCGCCGCAAGCCGCTTCTCTTCGTTGTAGTATCGCGCGCGTTCCCAGAACTTCGGACGGCCGATGCCGGTCGAGCGGTGGCGCCCGATGATCTTGCCGTTCGCGTCTTCACCGAGCAATTCGTAGACGAACAGATCCTGGGTGATGATGGTGTCGCCTTCCATGCCCATCACCTCGGTGATGTGGGTGATGCGGCGCGAGCCGTCGCGAAGACGCGCGGCCTGCACGATGACGTCGATCGAGGCGCAGATCATCTCGCGGATGGTGCGCGAGGGCAGCGAGAAGCCGCCCATCGTGATCATAGATTCGCAGCGCGACATGGCTTCGCGGGGGTTGTTGGCGTGCAGCGTTCCCATCGAGCCGTCGTGGCCGGTGTTCATCGCCTGCAGAAGGTCGAACGCCTCGGGTCCGCGGACTTCGCCGACGATGATGCGTTCGGGACGCATACGCAGGCAGTTGCGGACCAGTTCGCGCATGGTGACCTGGCCTTCGCCCTCGATGTTGGGCGGGCGGGTTTCCAGCCGCACCACGTGAGGCTGTTGCAACTGAAGTTCGGCGGCGTCCTCGCAGGTGATGACGCGTTCGTCATGCTCGATGAACTGGGTCAGGCAGTTCAGCAGCGTGGTCTTGCCGGAGCCGGTACCGCCGGAAATCAGCACGTTGCAGCGGACGCGGCCGATGATCTGCAGGATCGTCGCGCCTTCCGGTGAGATCGCGCCGAACTTGACCAACTGGTCGAGCGTCAGCTTGTCCTTCTTGAACTTACGAATGGTGAGGGCAGGCCCGTCGATCGCCAGCGGCGGAACGATGGCGTTGACGCGGGAGCCGTCGGCGAGGCGGGCGTCGCAGATCGGCGAGGACTCGTCGACGCGCCGGCCGACCTGGCTGACGATGCGCTGGCAGATGTTGAGGAGCTGCTGGTTGTCGCGGAAGCGGATGCCGGTTTTCTGAATCTTGCCGGCGACTTCGATGAACACCGTACCGGCGCCGTTGACCATGATGTCGGCGATGTCGTCGCGCGACAACAGCGGCTCGAGCGGACCATAGCCGAGCACGTCGTTGCAGATATCGTCGAGCAGCTCTTCCTGCTCGGCGATCGACATCACGATGTTCTTGATCGCGATGATCTCGTTGACGATGTCGCGGATTTCCTCGCGTGCGGACTCGCCGTCGAGCTTGGCGAGTTGGGCAAGGTCGATCGCCTCGATCAGGGCGCCGAAGATGGTCGCCTTGACCTGGTAGTAATTGTCGGATCGCCGCGCCTCCATGGTGGGCGCGGGCTGCTGCTTTGCGGGGGCGATCGGCGGCGAAGCCACCGTCGGCGCCGCGATCTCGCGCGGCGCGGTTGCGGCGCTGGAGACCGGCTCCGGCGCCTGAATGGCGGGCTTGAGTACCCGCATCTCGCTATCATTTCCGCTACGCTTACCGAACACGATGGCACTCCACGCGGGCTGTCTACTTCTTGGCCCGCAACTTCTCGATCAAAGGCGACAGCAACGAACTCTTCGGCTTCTTGGTCTCGCCGCGGCCGGTGAGCCGTTGCGCGATCTGCAGGAACATCTCGGTGGTGCGATGGGTCGCGGAGATTTCCGCAATCATCTGGCCGTTATTGGCGGCCGAGCCGAAAATCTGCGGCTCGAACGGGATGGTGGCGATCGGGTGGCTTTCGATCGCCTTGGCAAACTCGGCGGCGGGGATCTCCGGCCGCTTCGGGATGCCGACCTGGTTCAGGCAATAGAGCGGCGCGCGGTCGTTCGGCCGCGATGCCTTCAGGAGGTCGAAGATATTCTTGGTGTTGCGCAGGTTGGCGAGATCGGGCGCTGCGACGATCAGGATGTCGTCGGCCGCGATCAAGGCGCGCTTGGTCCATCCCGACCATTGATGGGGAACGTCGAGCACGATGCAGGGCATCGTGGTGCGAAGCGTATCGAAGATCGAATCGAAGGCCTCCGCGCCGAAATCGTAGACCCGGTCGAGTGTGGCCGGCGCCGCCAGCAGGCTGAGATGGTCGGTGCATTTCGACAGCAGGCGATCGAGAAACGCGGTATCGACCCGGTCAGGCGAGAACACCGCATCCGCGATGCCCTGTGGCGGGTCCTGGTTGTAGTCGAGACCTGCAGTGCCGAAAGCGAGGTCGAGGTCGGCGACCACGGAATCAAGCGCCAGATCGCGCGCGATCGCCCAGGCGACGTTGTGGGCGACGGTGGACGCACCGACGCCGCCCTTGGCGCCGACGATGGCGATGATGCGGCCGACGGCCTTGGCTTCCGGCGACGAGAACAGGTTACAGACCGAGCGCACGACGTCGATGGCGCCGACCGGGGCGATGACGTAGTCGCTGACGCCGCGGCGAACCAATTCGCGATAGAGCATAACGTCGTTGATGCGCCCGATCACGATCACGCGGGTTCCGGCGTCGCAGACGGTGGCGAGCTGGTCGAGGCCGGCGAGAATGTCGTTGCGGCCCTCGGTCTCCAGGATGATGACGTTCGGGGTCGGGGCCGAGCGATAGGCCTCGATCGCAGCGGCCATGCCGCCCATCTGGATCTTGAGATGAGCCTTGCCGAGGCGGCGGTCTTCGCCCGCCGACTGCACGGCGGCGGCGGTTTCCACCGTCTCGCAGAACGCTTGCACCGACACCCGCGGCGCCGGCGCGATGTGGTCCTCGGTCGACGGCGCCGTGATTTCCGGCTGCGATTCTGTATTCTGGCGCGAGTAAGTGATCATTTGCCGGTATCGCTGAGTTTGGCCTTGTCGCTCTCGGGATAGGTGGTCGCGGTGGACGTACCCTTGCGATACTTTTCGAAGGCTGTGCCACGGCGCGGCGCAAAGGCTGGGGTTTCGGGACGCGGCTGCGCGAGGTCGGATGGGTTGTCGACCATCGCCGCCAGGTTGCGCTGGTTGGAGCAGCCGAAATTGTAATACTGCTTGTTGTCGAAATAGCCCTTGTTGTGGATCGAGGGTCCGAGGTCCTCCGGCCACAGCCCGCATGGGCCGGCCACCGCCGAGATCTTCGGATAGTTGAGGCGAATCGCGGCCATATGCCTGGGATCTTCCGGGTGATACTGACGGACATTGATCGCGCGCGGCGGCACGCCCGCAGCGGCAAAGGTCGCCCGGATCTCGCGCAATGAATCCTCGGCCGCTCGCGCGTTCGGCGTATTGATGGGCACGTCGACGCTGATGGCGCCGGTGCCTTCGCGAAGCCAGTCCTGGGCCAGGCCCATGACGTCGGCGCGCTGAGAGGCGGACAAGCCGCCGCGTCCACGACCGACGAAGACGACGATCGAGCGGTCGGCTTCCTGGACCGCGATCGGATGGCGCTGGCGGTAATCGTCGGGCACGCCGGCCGTCGTCACGGGATCGACGACGGTATGCTTGCAGGCGCCGAGCGCCACGGAAACACCGATCAGCGCTGCGGTCAGGCGGAGCGCGCGCTTGCGATCGGCGGGTTTTGTGCTCTGTGGTGTCATCGTCCCGCCTCAGTCCGTAATAAAGCCGTAGGTGCCGCGATAATTCCGTGCCTTCTCGACGCGGCCCGGAACGCCGTAGATGCGATTGATGCTGCCGAGCAGGTCGGCCTGCGGATCCGACGCGCTGGCAAAGCCGTCATCGGGGCGCGAGAGGTCCTTCTGCGCCACCGCGCGCACCACATAGGGCGTGACCAGAACCATCAGTTCGGTCTGGTTGTTGACGAAGTCGCGGCTGCGGAACAGCGTGCCGAGAACCGGCAGTTGCGCCAGGCCCGGAAAGCCGTTGATGGCCTGCTTGGTCTGGTCCTGGATCAGGCCGGCCATCGCCATCGCGCCGCCGGACGGTATTTCCAGCGTGGTCTCGGCGCGGCGGGTCTTGATGGAGGGAATGGTCGTTCCACCGGCACCGCCGGTTAAAGCGTTCTCGGTCGAGACTTCCGACACTTCGGTCATCACCCGAAGGCTGATCCGTCCCTCCGTGAGCACGACCGGCGTAAAGTTGAGGGAGATGCCGAATTTCTTGAAGCTGACTGTCTGGACGCATTGTCCGATGCCACCGGACGCTGTTGTTTGGCAGGTCACGCCGGTCGGAATTGGAAATTCGCCGCCGGAGATGAAGGTTGCGGACTCGCCGGATATGGCCGTGAGGTTGGGCTCGGCAAGGGTCCGGACCACGCCGGCGCTTTCCATCGCGCGCAGCGTCGCCTGCACGGATGGCGTCGCGCCGAAAGCCGCTTGAAGGCCATTGCCGGCGACGAGCGGCGCACTGTTCGCGGTGAACGGGTTATTGTTGGCGAACCTGACAACGGATGTGCCGTAGGTCAGGTTGGCGCTGAGATCGATGCCCATCTGCTTGATGATCGAGCGCTGGACTTCCGCGAGCGTGACCTTCAACATCACCTGGTCGCGGCCGCGAACAGCGATCGAATTGACGACCTTTTCGGCGCCGCCCACCAGGCGGGCGGCAATGTCGGCGGCCTGTTGCGCCTCGACCGGACTCGCCGCGCTGCCGCTCAACAGCACGCCGTCGCCGACACCTTCGATCAGAATGTCCGAATTCGGCAACGACTGCTTCAGCGCCGCGCGCACGCCGTTGAGGTCTCGCTTGACGGCGATGTCGTAGGCCGCGATCTGCGCACCGGTGGAATCGAAGAAAACGATATTGGTCTGGCCGACCGCGGCGCCGATGATATAGGCGCGCTGGGTCGAACGCACCACGGCGTTGGCGATCTTCGGATCGGCAACCAGCACGTCCTTGATCTCGCGCGGCAGGTCGATCACGATCGATTTGCCGATCCCGAGAGAAACGAAACGCGCGTTCATCTGCCCATCGGTGGACACCGGGGCGACGCGATAGTCGCTCGCCACCACCGGCGTCAGCGCCGGATTGAGCGTGAGAGCAGCCACGGCCGAAAACGACAGGGCGCGGACGATGAACGTTCGCATCATCGGCTGAATTTCCCTGCACTTCATATCGTGCGTCCTTTCGGTCACTTCTGCATCGTCTGCTGGCTGGCAACGCCGTAACGAATGACGTTGAGGCTTTCGCCGCGCTTGTTGAATTGTTCGTCCGGCCTTTCGACCGCGTTTATGTCGGCAATGCTGCGCAGCGCCAGCGTCAGCGTGCCGCTCTGGCGCGACCGCGCCAGCGTCTCAGCCTGCTCGGGCTTCAGCTCGAGGGTGACCGTCCTGCCGACCAGCGAGCTGGCGCCTTCTTTTTCCTTCGGTGCCTGGTCGATCGCCAGAACGCGAACATTGCTGAGAATGATCTCCGAACTGGAGATATCCGGGCCAGTGCTGTCCGGGTTCTTCTCGCGCTTGGTAAGAATTACGTCGACGCGGTCGTTCGGCAGGATGAAGCCGCCGGCGCCGGTTTCCGGCGAAATTTCGGTGGAAATGGCCCGATAGCCTGCGGGCAGGATCGCCGCCATGAAACCGGAGCCGTCGGCCTTCACCAGCTTCTGCTCGCGAATCGGCTCGCCCGCGATGAACGGCGCGCGCGCGATCGAGCCGGTGATCTCCTTGATGGCGTCGGCCTTGCTGGCGCGGCTGATGAAATTGTTGCTGGCGGTCGCGGCCGGCCAGGTCTGCCATTGCAGATCGTCGGGCTTGACCGACTGGCCGAGGCCGATATCCGATTTTGCGACGAGAATATCGACCGTCTGAAGCTGCGCGACCGGCTGGGCCGGCGCAGGCTTGTTGCCGGACCCGCTGGCGAGATATGCGGCAATGCCGCCGGCGCCGATCGCGATGGCCAGGACCACAATGCGTGCGGTATTCATTACGCTTCACTTTCCACATTACGCCGCGACGCTTCCGCCGCCGTGATGGGAGTTGACCAGCTATTCGTCAAAGCATGGTTAATGAGGCGTGTGTAAATTGCCTTAACGGAAAGTTAGCGACGCCGGATCAGCGCATCGCGAGGTGAATGAGGTCGACCGCCTTGATCCATTCGGTTTCCGGATAGACGATCAGCGCGCCGAGGGCGAGTGCGATGCCATAGGGGATTCCGCTCTGCTTGTCGTGCAACCGGTTCAGCCAGGCTTGTCCCGTCAGCAGGGAGGGTAGCGGCCATTGTCGGAACTGAATCAGCAAGACCGTCAGCGCTCCGCCGAGCAGCGAGACATAGACCAGATAATTGAGGAGGTGGTCGAAGCCCAACCAGAGCGCCACGCTGGCCGCGACCTTGGCGTCGCCGCCGCCGACCCATCCCATCGCGAAGCAGGCAAAGGCTACGACGAGAACGGCGGCGCCGGCGCCGAAATGCAGCAGCATGTCGTGCAGGCCCATGCCGCCCAGCAGCGCAAGCGCCACAAAGCCGGCGATCAGCGCCAGCGACACCCGGTTCGAAATCGTCATGGTGAAGAGGTCGCTCGCGGCTGCGAACGCCATCAGGGCCGGAAACAGCAGGAGGCGGGCGGTATCGAGAATCATGAAATCACGCAGGCTGCGGTTGACCCGGGGGTTCAGGCTCTGGCCGAGCCTAGTCACGAGAAATGAACAATCGGGAAACGCCGGAAATCGCAGGTCGTCCGCATCGGATGCGGCCTTCTGAGTCCGGTGCGCGGACCTTGGGAAAACAACGAGGGCCCCGGCATGCCGGGGCCCCTGAAGCTAGCTCGCAACCGTCGCTTACTTCAGCGAGGTCGAGATGGTGTTGAAGTTGGTCGAGAGTTGGGTGCCGACGCCCTGAACGGCGGTGATGATCGCGATCGCGATGCCGGCGGCAATCAGACCGTATTCGATGGCGGTGGCGCCGGACTCATCCTTCACGAAACGCGAAACGAGATTCTTCATGATAACTCCTGTGTACACACGTGGCTGGTCGAACTTAAGTTTGGTCTCGCCGGCGTTCTCAGCGCCGTGACCATGGCGTCACCCTAGGGTGCGACAATTTCGGCGCAGTTAATTCGATCCCGCAAAAATGCTTGGAACTTGCAGTTCTTGAGCACAGTAAACACTGCATTAAGGCATCCGATAAAATGCAAGCGCGACTTCACGACGCGTTCGTTGCGGCCCCGTCGTGTCGATCGCTTCCCTTGATTCACGGCTCCTTAAGCGCGAGCGGATACCCCTTGCTGTGTCCGATTGAACGAGGTCGTCATGTCCAGTTTCCCAATGGAAGTCATCGAGGTAGTGGGCCAGACGATAGCGAAGGTCGTTCCTGTCACGATCGCGCTCGCCCTCGTGTTCACGGTACTCTCGCATTTCTGGGCCTGCAATCCGGGCAAACCCTGGTGGCGCAAGCGCGAGCTCATCACCGATATCTGCTACTGGTTTCTCGTTCCGGTGTTCGCGCGCATCTTCCGCATCGGACTGTTGGTGCTCGGCGCTGCGGTCGTCTTCAACATTCACGAGGTCGACGAACTGATCGCATTCTACGACAATGGCCATGGACCGCTGTCGCAGCTTCCGCTCTTGGTGCAGGCGCTGTTGTTCCTCGTTGCATCCGACTTCATGCTGTACTGGCTGCACCGCATGTTTCACGGCGGCGGGTTCTGGAAGTATCATGCCATCCATCATTCTTCCGAAGATCTCGAGTGGATCTCGGCTGCGCGGTTTCACCCCGTCAACCTGTTTATCGGAACGATCCTGGTCGACGTCATCCTGCTGATGGCGGGCATTTCTCCCAACATCATGCTGTGGGTCGGGCCGTTCACGACCTTCCACTCCGCCTTCGTTCACGCCAATCTGAACTGGACGCTCGGACCGTTGAAATATGTGCTTGCCACGCCGGTCTTCCATCGCTGGCATCACACCTCGCTCGAAGAGGGCGGCAATACCAATTTCGCGGGCACCTTCCCGCTCTGGGACATTCTGTTCGGAACGTTCCGGATGCCGGAGAACCGCCTGCCCGACAATTACGGCGTGAACGATCAGGATATCCCTGCCGAGATCGGCGGACAATTGGCCTATCCTTTCCGTCAATAATCCGGCCGGTAATTGCGCATGAGCACTGAAGCCGGGGCGATCCAGCGGGACAAAGCCTTCAGCCTCGCCGATGTCCCGGCATGGCTCTGGCTCGGAATCGGCGTCTACGCGCTGATGCTGATCGGCGGACGGGCGCTTTTGAACGATTCCGATACCTACTGGCAGATCGCGGTGGGCCAGTGGATCCTCGACCACCACGCTTTGCCTCGCGTCGACATCTATTCCTTCACCAAGACCGGAGAGCCGTGGACATCATCGTCCTGGCTGTCGCAGGTTCTGTATGCGGTGAGCTACAATCTGGCGGGCTGGACCGGGCCGGTGGTTCTCGCCGCGACCTCTATCGCCGCAACCTTTGCATTGTTCGCCCATATTCTCGGCCGCCGCATTCCCGCGGTCTATGCGGTCGCGGTCGCGATCGCGGCGATGGTGCTGTCGATGGGGCATTTTCTGGCCCGCCCGCATGTGCTGGTGCTGCCGATCATGCTGGCATGGGCGTACGGGCTGATGTCGGCGAGCGAGCGCGGCCAGGCGCCGTCGCCATGGCTTTTGCCGTTGATCGCGTTGTGGGCGAACCTGCACGGCGGATTCGTCTTCGGCCTGGTGCTGGTCGGCGCGTTCGCGCTCGATGCGTTGTGGAACGCCGATCGCGCGCAGCAGAGGTCGCTGGCGTTGCGCTGGGCGCTGTTCGGCCTCGGCGCGCTGGCGGCCTGCTGCGCCACGCCGTACGGCTGGGGATCGATCCTTGCCGCACGCAAGATTCTCGATCTCGGCGAACTCCTGCATCTGATCTATGAATGGATGCCGGCGGACTTCAGCAAATTCGGCACGTTCGAGGCGGCGATCCTCACGCTGATCGCCGGCGCACTTTACGGCGGCGTCAAGCTCACGCCGCCACGGATCGCGCTGGTGCTCGGCCTTTTGCACATGGCGCTGTCGCATGTCCGGAACGTCGAGATCTTCGCGCTGTTGCTGCCGATCGTGGTGCTCGCACCGGTGGCGTCGCAGTTCGCGCTGCGGCCGGCCTGGCCTGCCCGTATCGCCGCTCCAGCGGGAGTAATGGCCGCGGTGATGGTCCTGCTCGGCGGCTGGACATGGCTGCTCGCCGCCAACACAACGTTTGCACCGCCGGAAAGCCAGTCGCCTTCCGCGGCCGTCGACGCGCTGAAAGCGCATAATCCCAAGCGGGTTCTCAACGATCTTCCGTTCGGCGGCTATCTGATCTGGCGGCAGATTCCCGTCTTCGTCGACGGGCGCGCCGAGCTCTATGGCGAAGCCTTCGACATGGCCTATTACCGCGCCATGCAGCTCAAGGACGTCAACCAGTTTCTCGACATTCTCAAGACCTGGGAGGTCGACGCCGTACTGCTGACGCCGCACACTCCCGCGGTCAGCCTGCTCGATAATATCAGCGGCTGGCGGCGCGCCTACGCCGACGAGAACGCGGTGCTGCACGTTCGCACGCCCCACTGATCCGGCCGATCTCCGGGAGGCGAGCTGGCGGGCGAGCCGGGATTCTGGTACGCGGGCCGGATGAACCTGCCAATCGAAGTCGTGGAGATGCTGGGCCAGACCATGGCCAAGGTGGTGCCGGTCACGATCGCGCTGGCGCTCGTGTTCTCGCTGCTTTCGCATTTCTGGGCCTGCAATCCCGGCCAGCCGTGGTGGCGCAAGCGCGAACTCGTCACCGACATCTGCTACTGGTTTCTGGTGCCGCTGTTCGCGCGCGTGTTCCGCATCGGACTGTTGGTGCTCGGCACCGCTTTGCTGTTTGGTATTCACGACGCCGACGAGCTGATTGCCTTCTACGACAACGGCCACGGCCCATTGTCGAGGATGCCCTTGTGGCTGCAGGCGCTCCTGTACCTGGTCGCTGCCGACTTCATGATGTACTGGCTGCACCGCATGTTTCACGGCGGCGGATTCTGGAAATACCACGCCATTCATCATTCGTCGGAAGATGTGGACTGGATCTCGGCGGCACGCTTCCACCCCGTCAACCTGCTGTTAGGTACCATTGGGGTCGACGTCGTGCTGCTGATAGCCGGCATATCGCCGGGCGTGATGCTGTGGCTCGGGCCGTTCAACATCTTCCATTCGGCATTCGTTCACGCCAACCTCAACTGGACGCTGGGGCCGTTCAAATTCGTCGTGGCGACGCCGGTGTTTCACCGCTGGCACCACACCTCCCGCGAGGAGGGCGGGGACACCAACTTCGCAGGCACCTTTCCGCTCTGGGACATCCTGTTCGGGACCTTCCGAATGCCGCCGGATCGCCTGCCGGAGCAGTACGGCGTGGACGATCAGCCCTCGTTCCCGCGCGAAATCATTGGGCAACTGGCTTACCCATTCCGCAAATAGGCTGGTGGCGGATTTCTTGCCGCACGGCGGGGCCTATTTGCCGTTTGTTCATGAATTGTCGTCAGATTCACCTTGTCGGGCGCCGGTTCCGCTGCGTATCGCCATCGCCGGCTTGTTGATGCCCCGGGGTAAAATATGTCGTTCAAGTTCCCGCGTATTCGCGCACGCGCGCGTTCAGGATTGCGTTCCCTCGCTGCAGGAATCCTGCTGTGGCCGGCCGTCGGCCTGGCCTCGCCCGATCCCGACCGAATCGCCGTCTATGTCGATCAGGCGAAGCTTGTGAAGCTTCCCGCCAAGGTCTCCACCATCGTAGTCGGAAATCCACTGATCGCAGACGTGACCCTGCAGAGCGGCGGCATCATCGTCGTCACCGGCAAGGGCTACGGCGCGACCAATTTCATCGCCATGGACCGCAACGGCGAAGTGCTGGTGGACCGCCAGATCCAGGTCGAAGGCCCGACCGATCAACTCGTCACCGTCTACCGTGGCGTCGAACGGGAATCCTATAGCTGCATGCCGATCTGCCAGCGCCGTGTCACCCTTGGCGACGGCGACGGCTACTTCAAGACCGCCATCGATCAGGCCGGCTCGCTCTCCAGCCAGGCCGCCGGGTCCGCGGGCAGCAAGTAAACTGACCAGTTGCGCAGGCCTCGCCGTCCCGTTCGACGGGCGGCGTCGGCGCTGGTCTTCCGGCACGGTTAAGATCCGTTTAAGGGCGCAGGCCGTTCTGTCTGGATCGGACGAAACAATTCAACAATCAGTTTCGGATAGGTTTTCGCGGCAATTCCCCTCGCGTTCTGAGGTCTCTTCAATGCCGCCTTCCACAGCGTCCAAGACAAACATCCTGCGCCGGTTTGGTCGCAACCGAAAGGGCGCGGCTGCTGTCGAGTTTGCACTGGTTGCGCCGATATTCTTCGCTGTTCTGTTCGCGATCATCGAACTGGCGCTGGTGTTCTTTGCCAGCCAGATCCTCGAAACCGTGACGCAGGACTCGGCGCGTCTGGTCATGACCGGCCAGGCGCAGGGCGCTTCCCTCACCAAGGAGCAGTTCAAGGACGCCGTTTGCGGCAAGCTCACCGTGATGTTCGATTGTGCGAACGGTGTCTCGATCGATGTGCGGAGCTATCCTTCGTTTGCCGGTGTGAATATCGACGAACCGATCGATTCTTCTTCGAAGACCTTCATCAACGATATGAAATATTGTCCCGGCAAGGACGGCGATGTGGTCGTGGTGCGGCTGTTCTATCCATGGCCGGTGTTCGTCACCGGGCTCGGCTTCAATCTGACGAACATGGTCGGCGGCAAGCGTCTTCTGACCGCCACCGCTGCATTCCAGAACGAGCCGTTCCCTACCGGCGGTACCACCTGCTCATGAGCGCCTCAATGAAAACGAAAATGCCGTCATCGATTTGGTTGTCGCGCCTGCGGCGCCACGTTGCCGCTCTGCGCAGGAACAACAGCGGTCTCGCGGCGGTCGAATTCGCCATGATCATCCCGCTCATGGCTATGCTTTTCCTCGGAACGTACGAGTTTTCCACGGGCGTTGCCATCGACCGCAAGGTGACGATCATGGCGCGCACGCTGTCGGACCTGACGTCGCAGAACACCGAGGTCGACGACGCGAAATTGACGAACTTCTTCAATGCCGGCAAGTCGATCATGACGCCGTATTCGTCGACGCCGGTGCAGGGCACAATCTCGGAACTCTGGATCAATCCGGACACGCTGAAGGCGCGGGTGCAGTGGAGCAAGGGCGCCGAATTGCATGCGGACGGCACCATCATCGAGATCCCGGATGCTCTCAAGATCGGCGGAACCTATCTGATCTACAGCGAGGTGAAGTACAAATACGTGCCGAGCGTCGCCTGGTTCATCAACAAGGTGAGTGGCATCACGCTGAGCGACGTCTCCTACACCCGTCCGCGCCAGGGGCTTTGCGTGAAGTACAAGACGGACTGCACCACGAAGTGAGGCGACCGCCGCTGATCGGATGAGTGCGTCGAAGAGAATGCAAATAAAAAGGCCGCGCCAAAAAGCGCGGCCTTTTGATTTATTCAGGAGCGATCTCCGGGGCGCTGTCGCATGCGCGCCCCGAAAAATCGTTTATCCGGCGGCGCGCAGATTGTCGGCCGAAGATTTGCCAGAGCGGCGATCTGCCACGATTTCGTAGGAGATCTTCTGGCCTTCACGCAACGTTCCGAGGCCGGCACGCTCGACAGCGCTGATGTGCACGAACACGTCATTGCCGCCGTCGTCCGGCTGGATGAAGCCATAGCCCTTGGTTGCGTTAAACCACTTCACGGTTCCCATGCTCACGGGGGTAGTCCCTTCTCAGATATACAAGTCGTAGCCCACCTCTCGACGGGCTGGTGAGATCGAATTTTTGGAAGGGTCGTCAGCGTCTAAACCGGCTGTACCGGTGGATAGCTAATGTCGTCCGGCCGAAAATCGATACCTAATATTATTCGATAGTAGGGTCCAAAACAATCCTGACGTGCGATTTTTTGATTCGGGCGGCCAGCCGCCCTCGCTCGCGCGCGACGGGGCCTCGTCGCGCGCGGTTTCGAGGGACGTTTACGATGCGTTTACCGTCGGCGGAACTGGCCGCCGCGCGGCGGCGCACCACGCGGGGCGCCCGGTGTCGAGGGACGCTCATCCTTGTGTCGGAAGATCAGGCGACCCTTCTCCAAATCGTACGGCGACATTTCGATCGTCACGCGATCGCCTGCCAGCGTCTTGATCCGGTTCTTCTTCATCTTGCCCGCGGTATAGGCAACGATCTCGTGTCCGGCATCGAGCTGCACGCGGTAGCGCGCGTCGGGGAGGATTTCGGTCACCAGTCCTTCGAACTGGATCAGCTCTTCTTTAGCCATGGTGGTCTCCAGGTCGATCGAGGCTAGCGCTGCGTTCGGTGGCTACGGTTCGGTTGATTATTCGGACGGCTCTCGCGATGCAAGAAGGCGACGCCCTGAATGCCTTCGCTGTGGCCGGCCTGGCTCTTGCCGCCCTGCTGCGCCGGACGCGGCCCTTCGTGCCGGTTCGGCTGCGGCGGCGCATTATTACCACCACCGCGGCGGCGTCGGCGAGGGCCTTTTGAAGGCTGGCCCGCGTCATTGGACCTCACGGTATGGGCACGTGGCGCCGAGCGTCCACCCCGGTGTTGGGCAGGCGCCGGCGCGGCGTCGCTTCTGCCGGGCGTGCGGCGGTCTTCCCGCGGCAGTGCGATGCGAATCAGTCGCTCGATGTCGCGCAGATAGCCCATTTCCTCGGCGCCCGCGATCAGCGAGATCGCAACGCCCTCGGCGCCGGCGCGCGCGGTGCGGCCGATGCGGTGGACATAGGTTTCGGGAACATTGGGCAGGTCGAAATTCACCACATGGCTGATGCCGTCGACATCGATGCCGCGGGCGGCGATATCGGTGGCGACCAACGTGCGGATCTCGCCGGAGCGGAACGCTGCCAGCACGCGTTCCCGGTGGTTCTGCGACTTGTTGCCGTGGATGGCGTTGGCTTCGATGCCGGCCTTGGTCAGTACCTTCACCACCTTGTCGGCGCCGTGCTTGGTGCGGGTAAACACCAGCGCGCGATCGACCGGTTCCTGCTTCAGGAGCTGCGCCAGCACCGCCGGCTTGGCCGCGAAATCGACCTGGATGATACGCTGGGCGATCCGGTCGGCCGTCGAGGCCACCGGCGTCACCGCCACGCGGGCGGGGTCGCGCAGCATGGATTCGGCGAGTTCCGCGATATCCTTCGGCATGGTGGCCGAGAAGAACAGCGTCTGCCGCTTGATCGGCAGCTTGGCGACGACTTTGCGGATGTCGTTGATGAAGCCCATGTCGAGCATGCGGTCGGCTTCGTCGAGCACCAGGAACTCGACCTGGTTCAGCTTCAGCCCGTTGCTCTGGACGAGGTCGAGCAGGCGGCCGGGGGTCGCCACCATCACTTCGACGCCCTGCATGACCGAGCGGACCTGGCGGCCCATCGGCACGCCGCCGATCGCGAGCGCCGAGGTCAGGCGGATGTGGCGGCCATAGGCATTGAAGCTGTCGAGGATCTGGCCTGACAGTTCGCGGGTCGGCGACAGCACCAGCACGCGGCAGCTCTTCGGCTGCGGCCGGATGCGGTTTTCCAGGATCCGGTGGAGGATCGGCAGCGCAAACGCCGCGGTTTTGCCGGTGCCGGTCTGGGCGATGCCGACGACGTCACGGCCGGTCAATGCGATGGGGATGGTCTGGGCCTGGATGGGCGTGGGCGTGTGGTAATTCTCTTCCTTGAGCGCACGCGAGATGGGATCGGCAAGGCCGAAATCCTGAAAGGAGGTCAAAAGGGTGGTTCTTTCCATTAAAAAGGGCAGGCGCCCGGCGATGTCAGCCAGGAGCGCGCGAGTGTGTCAGAGACACCCGCGTGTTTGGGGCGTCGGTTTTGCTAGCTGAAGGGGGCAAGCCAGAAACCGCAAAACGGGATCAGAACACGCGGCTCGCAGGGACCTGATGATTCTCTAGGTCACGACAGTCATATGGAGCACCTGCGCGCCGCTTTCAAGGTGAATTCGGCCCGCCTCGCCAGCGCGGTTAAAGAAACCGATCGGCCAGATCGCGCTGTGCCGCCCGGTCAATCCAAACGATCAAAATTCGTGCAAGAAATTTAGCCAAATTGCGGCATTTGCACAAAAATTAGATAGTTTGCCGCCAAAGCATACATTTCTACCGTCCAATAAATGGGCAGATTTCCCGCCGGCGGTTTTCGCGCAGCCGGAATTTCCGTGCGATTATAGGAGCTTATCCTGCCATTGAGCCGTGGCATGGTTCTTGCGATTCCCTTAACGCAGGCGGCCGTGGGGCCGTTCGCAGCGTTCAACGCCTGCGTCAGGGAGATGACATTTCATGCTTACAAAATTAACTCACGATATAGCGACGCTAAGCCGCCGCCGCTGGTTGGCGGCCACCGCCGGCCTGGTTTTGGGTCTGGCTGCATTCTCGAACGCCCAAGCGCAGGAGACCATCAAGGTCGGCGTCCTGCACTCGCTCTCCGGCACCATGGCCATCAGCGAAACCACGCTGAAGGACACGATTCTCTTCCTGATCGACGAGCAGAACAAGAAGGGCGGCGTGCTCGGCAAGAAGCTCGAAGCCGTCGTGGTCGACCCCGCCTCGAACTGGCCGCTGTTTGCGGAAAAGGCGCGGGAGCTGATCACCAAGGACAAGGTTTCGGTCGTGTTCGGCTGCTGGACCTCGGTGTCGCGCAAGTCCGTGCTGCCGGTGTTCAAGGAGCTGAACTCGATCCTGTTCTATCCCGTGCAATACGAGGGTGAGGAGAGCGAGCGCAACGTGTTCTACACCGGCGCTGCGCCGAACCAGCAGGCGATCCCGGCCGTCGACTACCTGATGAAGGACGAAAAGGTGAAGCGCTGGGTGCTGGCCGGCACCGACTACGTCTATCCGCGTACCACCAACAAGATTCTCGAAGCCTACTTGAAGTCGAAGGGCGTCAAGCAGGAAGACATCATGATCAACTACACGCCGTTCGGTCACTCGGACTGGCAGACGATCGTGGCCGACATCAAGAAGTTCGGCTCGGCCGGCAAGAAGACCGCTGTGGTCTCCACCATCAACGGCGACGCCAACGTTCCCTTCTACAAGGAGCTGGGCAACCAGGGCATCAAGGCGACCGACATTCCGGTGGTCGCGTTCTCGGTCGGTGAAGAAGAGCTCGCCGGCATCGACACCAAGCCGCTGCTTGGCCATCTCGCCGCCTGGAACTACTTCCAGTCGATCAAGTCGCCGGAGAACGACAAGTTCATCAAGGCCTGGCAGGCCTACACCAAGAACCCGAAGCGCGTGACCAACGATCCGATGGAAGCGCACGTCATCGGCTTCGAAATGTGGGTCAAGGCGGTCGAGAAGGTGAAGTCGACCGATCCGGACAAGGTGATCGACGCGCTGCCCGGCATCGAGGCCAAGAACCTGACCGGCGGCACCTCCAAGATGCTGCCCAACCATCACATCACCAAGCCGGTGTTCATTGGCGAAATCAAAGCCAACGGCCAGTTCGACGTGGTGTGGAAGACGCCGTCGCTGGTCGCTGGCGACGCCTGGTCGAAGGAGCTCGAGGGCTCCAAGGACCTGATCGGCGACTGGGTTGGCAAGAAGTGCGGCAACTACAACACCAAGACCAACAAGTGCGGCGGTCAGGGCTCCTGATCCCGATCTGATCCGACAGATCATGATCCCGATCTGATCCGACAGGATCATGATCACCTGAGTTGCAACGATAGCTTCCAAGAGCTCCAACAAGACCGGGGAAGGCGGCGCTGCCGCCGCCTTCTCCCCATACTCCTGCCGGGGTCGTATTGTGTCTGCCAATTTCCTTGATCGCCTTCGCGCGCTTTTGCTCGCGATTTCTCTTGCCGTCGCCTTTGCAGCGCCGGCGCTGGCAGGCCCGTTCGAGGACGCGGTCGCCAAGTTCGCCAACGACGATTTTTCCGATACCGACGAGGCGATCGGCGCGGTCGCGACATCAGGCAATCCGCTCGCCTTTCCGATCATCAGCGCTCTGCAGGAAGGCCGGCTGTCGGCCGATCCGGATACCAAGAAGGTTTTCGTCACGCAGGCCGACGGCAAGGTCATCGATGCCGCGACCGGCGCTGCCGTGGACAAGCTGCCGGACAATGCGGCCGCCGTGCGCCTCAACAATCGCTTGCGCCGCGCCGTCGAAGCCGCGCTCGGCGGGTTGACGCTGTTGTCACCCGATCCGGCCAAGCGGATCGCGGCGGCGCAATCGGTGTTCAAGAGCCATGAGGAGAGTGCGCTGCCCGTGATCGACGGCGCCCTGGCGAAGGAGACCAACAAGTCCGTCAAGGCCGCCTTCGCGGAAGCCCGCGCCGCTATCCTGCTCTACAAATCCGACGCGACCGAGGTCGAGAAGCTCGAAGCGGTCGCCGTCGTCAAGGCGCGCGGCGATCAGGAGGCAATGGCGCTGCTGACGGGCTTGGGCAGCGACCTGCCGCCCAACGTCGCGCCTGCCGTAGCAAGCGCGATCGCTTCGATCCAGAGCAATCTGCAGATGTGGTCGATGGTGCAGAACGCCTGGTACGGCCTGTCGCTGGGATCGGTGTTGCTGCTTGCCGCGATCGGGCTCGCCATCACCTTCGGGGTCATGGGCGTCATCAACATGGCCCATGGCGAGATGGTGATGTTGGGGGCCTACACCACTTTCGTGGTGCAGGAGGTCATTCGCAGCCATTATCCCGGCCTGTTCGACTATTCACTGCTGATCGCGGTACCGCTGGCGTTCCTCGTCGCCGGCGCGGTCGGCGTAGCGATCGAGCGCGGCATCATCCGCTTCCTCTACGGCCGCCCGCTGGAGACGCTGCTCGCGACCTGGGGCCTGTCGCTGGTATTGCAGCAGGCCGTGCGCACCGCGTTCGGCCCCACCAACCGCGAGGTCGGCAATCCCTCATGGATGAGCGGCGCGTTCGAGCTCGGCCAGATCACCATCACCTATAACCGGCTCTGGATCCTCTGCTTCACGCTCGCCGTGTTCGTCATCCTGCTCGCGATGCTGCGTTACACCGCGCTCGGGCTCGAGATGCGCGCGGTGACGCAGAACCGCCGGATGGCGGCCTCGATGGGCATCGCCACCTCGCGCGTCGATGCGCTGACCTTCGGTCTCGGCTCGGGGATCGCCGGGATTGCCGGCGTGGCGCTATCGCAGATCGACAATGTCAGTCCCAATCTCGGCCAGAGCTACATCATCGACAGCTTCATGGTCGTCGTGTTCGGCGGCGTCGGTAATCTCTGGGGCACGCTGGTCGGCGCCTTCACACTCGGCATTGCCAACAAGTTCCTGGAGCCGGTGGCGGGCGCCGTACTCGGCAAGATCGCCATTCTGGTGCTGATCATCCTGTTCATCCAGAAACGTCCGCGCGGCCTGTTCGCGCTGAAGGGCCGGGCGGTGGAAGCATGACGCCGCATATCCTCACGCGTTCGCTCGATCGCAGCGCCACCATCTTCCTGGTGGTGGTCGCCGGCCTCGGCCTGCTGATCCCGCTATCCAACCTCTTGTTGCCGGCCGGCTCGGCGCTGCAGGTGCCGACCTATCTGGTCGCGCTGTTCGGCAAATATGCCTGCTACGCCATCCTAGCGCTCTCGATCGACCTGATCTGGGGCTATTGCGGTATTCTCTCGCTCGGCCATGGCGCGTTCTTCGCGCTCGGCGGCTACGCCATGGGCATGTACCTGATGCGCCAGATCGGCAGCCGCGGCGTCTACGGCAATCCGATCCTGCCCGATTTCATGGTGTTCCTGAACTATCCGGCGCTGCCCTGGTACTGGCACGGCTTCGACATGTTCTGGTTCGCGGCGCTGATGGTCATTCTTGTTCCCGGCCTGCTCGCGTTCTGCTTCGGCTGGCTGGCGTTCCGCTCCCGCGTTACCGGCGTCTATCTCTCGATCATCACCCAGGCGATGACCTATGCGCTGCTGCTGGCGTTCTTCCGCAACGATTTCGGTTTCGGCGGCAACAACGGCCTGACCGACTTCAAGGACATCCTCGGCTTCAACGTACAGGCCGACGGCACCCGCGCCGCGTTGTTCGCGCTGAGCTGCCTGGCGCTGATCCTGGCCTTCCTGATCTGCCGGGCGGTGGTGACGTCGAAGCTCGGCAAGGTTCTAATTGCAATCCGCGATGCCGAATCGCGCACGCGCTTTCTCGGCTACCGCGTCGAATCCTACAAGCTGTTCGTGTTCACGCTGTCGGCCTGCATGGCCGGCGTTGCGGGTGCGCTCTACGTGCCGCAGGTCGGCATCATCAATCCGAGCGAATTTGCACCGGGCAACTCGATTGAAGCGGTGATCTGGGTCGCCGTCGGTGGCCGCGGCACGCTGGTGGGCGCCGCGCTCGGCGCTGTCGTCGTCAACTACGCAAAAACCTACTTCACCTCGGGTCCGCTGGCGCCGTACTGGCTGTTCATGCTGGGTGCGCTCTTTATCCTGGTGACGCTGTTGCTGCCGAAGGGAATCGTCGGCACCTTCAACGCCTGGCGGGAGTCGCGGAAGGAAGCGGAAAAGGCCAATGCCGAAAGTGCCGCGCTCGAAGACGGCGTCGGCGAACCGAAGCCCGCGGAGTGAGCGCATGAGTGTCATGGAGGGAAGGACCACTTCGGCGCTGCTCTACCTCGACGGCGTGCACGTCTCGTTCGACGGCTTTCACGCCATCAATAACCTGTCGCTCACCCTCGAGCCAGGCGAGATGCGCGCCGTCATCGGCCCGAACGGCGCCGGCAAGACCACGATGATGGACATCATCACCGGCAAGACCAAGCCGGACGAGGGCACCGTGCTGTTCGACGGCATGACCGACCTGACGCGGCTGGATGAGACCCATATCGCCGAGCTCGGCATCGGTCGCAAATTCCAGAAGCCGACGGTGTTCGAGAGCCAGACCATCGAGGACAATCTGTTGCTGGCCCTCAACGTCGATCACAGCGTCAAAGGCACGCTGTTCTGGCGCGGCAACAGGAACGAATCCGAGCGGATCGACCGCGTGCTGCAAACCATCCGTCTGACCGATGCGCGCAATCGTTTGGCGGGCAGCCTGTCGCACGGCCAGAAGCAGTGGCTGGAGATCGGCATGCTGCTGGCGCAGGACCCAAAACTGCTGCTCGTCGACGAACCGGTCGCCGGCATGACCGACGTCGAGACCCATCAGACCGCCGAGCTGTTGAAGGAAATCAACAAGGAAAAGACGGTCATGGTCGTCGAGCACGACATGACCTTCGTGCGCGAACTCGGCGTCAAGGTCACCTGCCTGCATGAAGGCACGGTGTTGGCCGAGGGCACCATCGATCAGGTCTCGTCGAACGAGCGCGTGATAGAAGTGTATCTGGGACGGTAGGCGTGGAAGCAAATATTCAGTTTCGTGTCCCGGGCAGAGCGCAGCATGAGCGCAGCGGAATGGTGCGCTCCAGAACCGGGACCCACTCTGGGTCCCGCATCTGCGGTGCATCACTGCGTGCTGCACCGCGCGCGGGACACGAGATGGGAAGGCCTAGGGCATGCTGAGGGTCGACAACATCAATCTCTATTACGGCGCGGCGCAAGCCCTGCGCGGCGTCTCGCTGTCCGCGGAGCCCGGCAAGGTGACGTGCGTGCTCGGGCGCAACGGCGTCGGCAAGACTTCGCTGTTGCGCGCGCTCGTAGGCCAGTACCCGATCGCGAGTGGCTCCATTACGCTCGAAGGCAACGACATCACCGGGCTGAAGCCCTACGAGCGCGCGCGGCGCGGCATCGGCTTCGTGCCGCAGGGCCGCGAAATTTTTCCGCTGCTCACGGTTGAGGAAAATCTCAAGACCGGCTTCGGCCCGCTCAAGCGCGAGGATCGCCATATCCCCGACGACGTGTTTTCGCTGTTTCCGGTACTGAATACGATGCTGGGGCGGCGGGGCGGCGACCTCTCCGGCGGGCAACAGCAGCAGCTCGCGATCGGCCGTGCGCTGGTGATGCGGCCGAAACTGCTGCTATTGGACGAGCCTACCGAGGGCATCCAGCCCTCGATCATCAAGGACATCGGCCGCGCGATCTCATATCTGCGCAGCCTCGGCAACATCGCGATCGTGCTGGTCGAACAATATCTCGACTTTGCCTGCGAGCTCGGCGACAATTTCGCGGTCATGGACCGCGGCGCGGTGAAATATGCCTGCGACCGCGCCAATCTCGATCCCGCGGAGATCAGCCGCCAGATGGCGCTGTAACGTTTTCGAGCGCGGAACACACCGTTTGGGGGACGGATGCGGACCGATATCACGCGCGCGGCTTCAGCAACGTTCGCGGCCAACCGGGCGCAGGGCGCGGTGCGGTTCGGCGTGCATCTGCAGGATGGCGTCACCCGCCGCGGAAGCTTGCATGAATCCGGCTCGCTGCGCGTGCGCTTTCCTTCGCCCGAGGCGGAAGGCCTGTCCGGCGTGTTCGTCAACACGGCCGGCGGCATTGCCGGCGGCGACCGTTTCGATATCGACATCGGGGCCGGCGAGGGGACGCGGCTGACGCTGACGACGGCGGCGGCCGAAAAGGTCTATCGCGCCGCCGGTCCCGCCGCGCAGCTCGGCATAGCGCTGAAGGTGGAAGCGGGCGCGCATCTTGCCTGGCTGCCGCAGGAGACGATCCTGTTCGACCGCGCGCGGATCGTCAGGCGTATCGACATCGATCTGGCCGACGACGCCTCGCTTCTGCTCTGTGAAATCGTGGTGTTCGGTCGCGCCGCTATGGGCGAAAGGATGCTGCACGGCGAGTTCGTCGACCGCTGGCGCCTGCGCCGCGGCGGCAAGCTGGTCTTTGCGGAGACCGTCCGGCTCGATGGCGACATCGGCGCAAAATTGGCGCGGCCAGCCATGGCCAATGGTGGCGTTGCCATCGGCACCGCGCTGATCGTGCCCGGCAATGAGGCAGTCGTGCAGCGCATCCGCGAAGCCTCGGAAACGTTTGGCGGCGAGGTCGGCATCTCCTGCTGGAATGGATTTGCAATGGCGCGCTTCTGTGCCCAAGATGCGGCGCGGCTGCGCGCCGACATGATGACAGTGCTCGGCCGTGCCAGCGGCGTGGCGCTGCCAAGGCTTTGGTTAAACTAGAGGCGTGGCTCAACTAGGTCTATCAATCATCCGAGTGCTCGCATGAATCTCTCCCCCCGCGAAAAGGACAAGCTCTTGATCTCGATGGCGGCCATGGTGGCGCGCCGCCGGCTGGAGCGCGGCGTCAAACTCAACCACCCCGAGGCGGTCGCCATCATTTCAGATTTCATCGTCGAAGGCGCCCGCGACGGCCGCACCGTCGCCGAGCTGATGCAGGCCGGCGCCCAGGTCCTGACCCGCGCGCAGGTGATGGATGGCATTCCCGAAATGATCCACGACATCCAGGTCGAAGCGACGTTTCCGGATGGGACCAAGCTCGTCACCGTGCACGAGCCGATCAGATAGTCATCGTCATTCCGGGGCGGCTGCAAAGCGGCCGAACTATGATGTGCAATTGCACATCTGAGAATCCAGAGGTTAATCATTTCGAGATTCCGGGTTCGCTACTGCGCATCGCCCCGGAATGACAGAGGAGGGTACATGATCCCCGGCGAACGCTTCATCAAGGACGGCGAGATCGAACTCAATGCCGGCCGCAAGACCGTGACGCTGACCGTCGCCAACACCGGCGACCGCCCGATCCAGGTCGGCTCGCACTACCACTTCTTCGAAACCAACCCCGCGCTGAAATTCGACCGCAGGAAAGCCCGCGGCATGCGCCTGGACATCGCCGCCGGCACCGCGGTGCGCTTCGAGCCGGGGCAAACGCGCGACGTGCAACTCGTCGCGCTCGCCGGCAAGCGCATCATCTACGGTTTTCGCGGCGACGTGATGGGCAAGCTGTAGCATGTGATCGAGAGCAGCGTCGTGATGAGTTGCAGTGAGGTGAGCACATTGGTCAGGCTCCCTCCCCTCGTGTCCGCCGAAGCCTGGCGAAGGCGGATGCGGAGGAGGGTTGGGGAGAGGGTGCCAAGATGCCAGTAATGAAACACCGATGCGATAGGGGCTGGAGTCCGTCATGTCTGTAAAAATCAAACGTTCCGTCTATGCCGACATGTTCGGGCCGACCACCGGCGACAAGGTGCGGCTGGCCGACACCGATCTCATCATCGAGGTGGAAAAGGATTTCACCACCTATGGCGAGGAGGTGAAATTCGGCGGCGGCAAGGTGATCCGCGATGGCATGGGGCAATCGCAAGTCACCAACCGGCAGGGCGCGGCCGATACCGTTATCACCAACGCGCTGATCGTCGACCACTGGGGCATCGTGAAGGCCGACGTCGCGATCAAGGAGGGGATGATCTCCGCGATCGGCAAGGCCGGCAATCCCGACATCCAGCCCGGCGTGACCATCGTGATCGGCCCCGGCACCGACGTGGTCGCGGGCGAAGGAAAAATCCTCACCGCCGGCGGCTTCGACAGCCACATCCATTTCATTTGCCCGCAGCAGATCGAGCACGCGCTGATGAGTGGCGTCACCTCGATGCTGGGCGGCGGCACCGGGCCCTCGCACGGCACGTTTGCGACGACATGCACGCCGGGCCCCTGGCACATGGGCAGGATGATCCAGTCTTTCGACGCCTTTCCGGTCAATCTCGGCATCTCGGGCAAGGGCAACGCCGCGCGCCCGGCCGCGCTGGTCGAGATGATCAGGGGCGGCGCCTGCGCGCTGAAGCTGCATGAGGATTGGGGCACGACGCCAGCGGCGATCGACAACTGCCTCAGCGTTGCCGACGATTACGACGTGCAGGTGATGCTGCATTCGGACACGCTGAACGAATCCGGCTTCGTCGAGGACACGATGAAGGCGTTCAGGGGCCGCACCATCCACGCCTTTCACACCGAAGGCGCCGGCGGCGGGCACGCGCCTGATATCATCAAGATCGCCGGGTTGAAGAACGTGCTGCCGTCCTCGACCAATCCGACGCGCCCCTTTACTCGCAACACGATCGACGAGCATCTGGACATGCTGATGGTGTGCCACCATCTCGATCCCTCGATCGCGGAAGATCTCGCATTTGCCGAAAGCCGTATTCGCAAAGAGACCATCGCCGCGGAAGACATCCTGCACGATCTGGGCGCACTCTCGATGATGTCGTCGGACTCGCAGGCGATGGGCCGGCTGGGCGAAGTCATCATCCGCACCTGGCAGACCGCTGACAAGATGAAGAAGCAGCGCGGCGCGCTGCCGGAGGACAAGGGCAACGACAACGACAATTTCCGCGTCAAGCGCTACATTTCGAAATACACCATCAACCCCGCGATCGCGCATGGCGTCTCGAAACTGATCGGCTCGGTGGAGAAGGGCAAGCTCGCCGACCTCGTGCTGTGGTCGCCGGCCTTCTTCGGCGTCAAGCCGGATTGCATCATCAAGGGCGGCTCGATCGTGGCGGCACCGATGGGCGATCCCAACGCATCGATCCCGACACCGCAGCCCGTGCATTACCAGCCGATGTTTGCGGCTTTCGGCAAGTCGCTGACGGCGTCTTCCGTCGTGTTCACCTCGAAGGCGGCCATCACCGGCGGGCTGGCGCGCAAGCTCGGGATTAACAAGACGCTCTACCCTGTGAAGAACACCCGTGGCGGCATCTCCAAGAAGAGCATGATCCATAACGGCGCGACGCCTAAAATCGAGGTCGATGCCGAGACCTATGAGGTGCGCGCAGACGGCGAACTCCTGACATGCGCGCCCGCCGAGGTACTGCCCATGGCGCAGAGGTATTTCATGTTCTAAGGTTGATCCCGGAACTATATCCAGAACAAAAGTCCGGGAGGATCTAAGTGATCTACGTCGTTGCCACGCTGACCATCAAGCCCGAAACGCGCGCCGATTTCATCGCGGCCGCGACCGCCTGCATCAAGGAAACCCGAAAGGAGCCGGGCAATATCGCCTACGACCTGCATGAGAGCGTCACCGATCCCGCAAAAATGGTGTTCGTCGAGCAATGGGAAAATGCCGAGGCGCTGGTGCCGCATCGTGGCGCCGAGCACATGAAGACCTTTGGCCGCGTCGCCGTGAAATGCATGTCGGCGCCACCGAAGATCGAAGTGATCACCCCCGAAAAGGTCGACGTCCGCTAATCAAGAACAACGGAACAAACCCATGATCTACGTCATCGCCACCACGCCGATGAAGCCGGAAAACAAGGACGACTTCATCAAGGGACACAAGGCCTGCATCGCCGAAACGCTGAAAGAGAAGGGCTGCATCTCCTATGAAGGCCATGTCAGTGTGAACGATCCAAACCTGTATGTGGTGGTGGAGCGCTGGGAGACCCGCGACGACCTCAATGCGCATGGCCGCGCGCCTCACATGAAGGTGTGGCGGGAATACTCCGCGCAGATGAAGACGGCGCCGACGGTGATCGAGATCATCAGCGACGGCAAGGTGGAGAGGTTTTAGCGTAGCGTTTTCAAGCGAAGTGGGAACCGGTTGGCGTGAAGAAAACGCATCAGAACAAAAGGCTCTTATGATCCGCGCGACCAAAGTCCTGGGCCAGCATCGCTGGACGCAATCAGCCGCCGATACCGTCGTGCTCGATTTCGACGACCGGCACCGGCGGCGGATGGCGATGACGGGAACGCGCGGGCTGGAATTCCTGCTCGACCTGGAGAATGCGGTGGCGCTGCGCGGCGGTGACGCGCTGGTGCTGGAGGACGGCCGGCTGATCGAGGTGGTCGCGGCCGCCGAGCCCCTGATCGAGATCCGGGGCGTCGATCCCTTGCATCTGGTCCGCATCGCCTGGCATCTCGGCAACCGCCATCTGCCGACCCAGATCATGCCGAAGGGCCTGCGTATTCGCCGCGATCACGTCATCGAGGCGATGGTGAAGGGATTGGGTGCACGCATCATCGAGATCGAGGCGCCGTTCGATCCCGAAGGCGGGGCGTATGCCAGTGGTCACGCGCACGCGCCGGATAGCCACGCGCACGATCATGGCCACCACCACCATGGTAGTCACAATCATGATCATCATCACGGTGATCACGGGCACGATGATCATCATCACCACGACGAACATTGCGACCACGATCATCACCACCACGATCACTCCCATGCTCATGACCACAAGTGAGCCTGCGCCCGCCGACGCGAGCAGCGGAATGAATGCGGACGAGTCAGCGGCGCTGTACCGGCTGATGACCTGGCTGTCGCCGTCCTTCCCGGTCGGCGCATTTTCCTATTCCAGCGGCATCGAATGGGCGGTGGAGGCCGGTGACATCACCGACGCCGCATCGCTGCGCGACTGGCTGGCCGCGATGCTGGTTGACGGTTCCGGCTTCTGCGATGCCGTGTTTCTGGTGCAGGCGCATCGCGCCGCGTCCGTGCAGGACGCCGTTGCGTTGCGCGAGATCGCCGAACTCGCCGCTGCCTTCGTTCCCTCACGCGAACGCCAGCTCGAGACCTCTACGCAGGGCCGGGCCTTCATCGACATCGCGCGCGCCGCCTGGAGCTGCGACGGGCTCGACAGCATGGTTGCCGCCTGCAGCGGCGCGATCGTCTATCCCGTCGCGGTCGGTCTCGTCAGCGCCGCCCATGCCGTTTCGCTTCCGCCGGCAATGCACGCGTTCCTGCATGCCGTGGTGTCGAACTGGATTTCCGCCGGCGCGCGGCTGGTGCCGCTCGGGCAAACCGACAGCCAGCGCATTCTCGCAGGTCTCGAAACAGATGTCGCTTCGACTGCGAAGCGCGCCCTTGAGGCTTCGTTGGACGATCTCGGCAGCGCCACCTTCCGCGCCGATCTCGCCAGCCTCCGCCACGAGACGCAATATACGCGGCTGTTTCGGTCATGATGGCGCGCCGTTCTCTCCACCCGTCGTCCCCGCGAACGCGGGGACCCATAACCACAAATGTTTGCGGTTATGACAGGCTGGGGCTCCAGCGCGGCGCAACAATTAAGTTTGGGGGTTATGGGTCCCTGCGTTCGCAGGGACGAGGAAACGGAAAGAGTGCATAACATGGCAACCTCTCACGGCCCGCTTCGGATCGGCGTCGGCGGTCCCGTCGGCTCCGGCAAGACCGCGCTGATGGACCTGCTCTGCAAGTCGATGCGCGAGCGCTACGACATCGCCGCGATCACCAACGACATCTACACCAAATGGGATGCGGAATTCCTGGTCCGCTCCGGCTCGCTGACGCCCGACCGCATCGCCGGCGTCGAGACCGGCGGCTGCCCGCACACCGCGATCCGCGAGGACGCCTCGATGAATCTCGCGGCGGTCGCCGACATGCGCGCGAAATTTCCCGATCTCGATCTGGTGCTGATCGAATCCGGCGGCGACAATCTTGCGGCGACGTTTTCTCCCGAACTCGCCGATCTCACGATCTACGTGATCGACGTTGCCGCCGGCGACAAGATCCCCTCCAAGGGCGGGCCCGGCATCACCCGCTCGGACCTCCTCGTCATCAACAAGATCGACCTCGCGCCTTATGTCGGCGCGTCGCTGGAGAAGATGGAGAACGACGCCAAGCGTATGCGCGGGGAGCGGCCGTTCGTGATGACCAATTTGAAGCAGAGCGAGGGCCTCGATCGCATCATCGGCTTCATCGAGACCAAGGGCGGCCTGCGCCCGGCTGCGAAGGCCCGGTAGGGCCGGGGTAGCCGGCCCTACCGGGCCCGGATGAACAGGCGCCCGGACGAGCGGTCAGGCCAGCCGCGGGTGAGCAGCGCGTTAACATTAATGCTCGGTCCGCCGCCGCAGCCCGTGGATTTGTCCGTCCGCGCAGGAACCAAATCGCCGCTGTCAGATTATCAATCTCTGGCGCCGCCAATCAGCGTTAACGGCTGCCGTGTGTTTGCCCGCTGCCAAGCTGTCAGTTGCGTGCTGATGATCGCTCCGTCATATTCGCCGCGCTTGGCCTTCGCGCTATTGCCACGTGTCTCTGCCCCGGCAGACCTCGAAATGCTTCCAATACGTCTTCGCCAACACGTCATTCCTGAGTAAGCGAGTGGTTCGGCTGGGCTTCATTATCGGCTTTATCGCGCTGATCGGAGTTTTGCTCTCCGGTCTGGCGGCCTATCGCGTGCACGAACAGGAACTGGCGATCGACGGCATCGCGCTGTCGCGCGCCATCGACGTTCATGCCAGCCTGGTGCAGGACCGGCTGACCGAGCGCGAACTGCTCGCGCGCGTTGCATCTGGCTTGTTTCGCTCACCATCGGTAGTGAAGGCCAACATGCTGCAGCCGCTGCGCTCGGCGATCTACGCCTTCAAGACCGATTTTGTGGTTGCGTCCTGGATTGCGCGCCTCAAGCCGGGCGATCTGGCGGCTGCGCAGGCGGAGTTGAAGGGGGCCGGCTTCACCAACCCGACGATCAGGGATTTCGACGACAAGCCGCTGGATCTCCGGACCATCAACAACCCGATCGACGTGCTGATGGATCTCGAGCCGCGCAGTCCGGACACGCTCGGTTTTCCCGGCCGCGCCTACGACCGGCACTCGGTGATCGGGCCGATGCTGGCGCAGGCGGCGGCAACCGGCAAGCCGCTGGCGTCGGACCCGATCCCGCTGTTGCGCCAGAACGGGCCGATCGGTCTCGTGCTGGCGTCTCCGATTCTGCTGGAGGGCAGTTCGGAGCCGGCCGGCTTCGTCACCTTTTCCTACGAGCTGGCGCCGCTGATGCTGACCGACGACGACCGCTCGCTGTTCTCGGTGGTGTTGAAGGATCCTGGCGATGCCAACGACGAATATGTCGCCAACGACCAGGGCGTCGTCACCTTGCAGCCGGTGAGGCAGGGCGATCCGTTGCCTTCAGTGGTGCGGACGGTAACGTTCGGCGGCCGCGACTGGTCGCTCGGCTATTACGCCAAGAACAACGCCGCGCAGCGTGCGCAGCAGACCGCGATCGTCGTTGCGGCCATTGGGCTGGCGCTCACCGGAATCGTCTGCGGGCTGTTCGGCTATGTCGCCTACAACAACCTGCGGCTCAGCCGCGAGATCCAGGTGCGGATCGGCTTCGAGCGGCGCTTGACCGCCGTCATCGACGAGCTCAACCATCGGGTCAAGAACATCCTCGCCGTGATCCAGTCGATCGTGACGCGCACGCTGCGTCACGGCTCCGACATGGATGTGGCGCGCGAGCTGTTGATCGGCCGCATTCACGCGATGTCGAACGTGGTAACGCTGCTCAGCGAAAGCCAGTGGCAGGGCGTCAAGCTCAAGGGCCTGTTCGAGTCGCGCGCGATTCCGCATGCCGACCGCATCGTCGTCAACGGCCCGGATATCGCCGTCAGCGCGCGTGCCGCCCAGTCGCTCTCGCTGTTGTTTTTCGAGCTGGCCTCGCATTCCGACGAGGGCCTGTCGCTGGTCGGCAAGCACCCGCATATCGTCGCGAACTGGGAAGTTTCGGGCGAGGAGCCCGACACGGTCTTTCATTTCCGTTGGGAAGAGTTCAACACCAGCGCGGCGACACGGCGCGAAGACTCGGATTTCGGCCTCATCCTGCTCGACCGCGTCGCCCCCGAAGCGCTCGGTGGCACCGCAAAACGCTACTTCACCGATGTCAGCTACGTCTACGAACTCACCGCGCCGATGGTAACGGTGGTCGACATGACCGAGCGCGATCGCACGGGAGAGATTTCCGCGCCGGTTCGGTAAGGTAACGCTCGCTCCATCCCCGCGTCGTCCCTGCGCACGCAGCGACCCATAACCACCGCTGTGAATTGTGAGACAAGCCGTCTCGCATTGTGCCACTTCCGCCGGCCGCGGCGTATGGGTCCCTGCGTTCCGCAGGGACGACGAGAAATCTCACATCACCTTAAACAAAAAAGGCAGCCCGCCCGGGGCCGCCTTTCTCGTGTCACTTTGGTGATGTCATCAGCCGCCATTGCCGCCGATCACGGCGCGCACGGTCTCGTCAGGTCCGAAATCCTCGGCGCCCTCGACATAGAGCAACGCTGAGAGCTTCGAGCGCGCGCGATTGACGCGGCTCTTGATGGTGCCGACCGCGCAGCCGCAGATGGCAGCGGCGTCCTCGTAGGAGAAGCCGGAGGCACCGACCAGGATCAACGCTTCGCGCTGGTCCTGCGGCAGCTTGTCGAGCGCCGTGCGAAACTCCTCGAACTCCAGATGCGCGTTTTGCGACGGCTGGGTCTTCAAGGTTTTCGCGTAATTGCCCTCGGCGTCCTCCACCTCGCGCCGCCGCTTGCGATAGTCGGAGCGAAACAGGTTGCGCAGGATGGTGAACAACCAGGCCGGCAGGTTCGAGCCGGGCTGGAACGAGTCGATGTTGGCAATGGCGCGCAGCAACGTTTCCTGCACGAGGTCGTCCGCACGGTCGCCATTGCCCGAGAGCGAGATCGCGAACGCGCGCAGGCTAGGTACCGACGCCAAAATGTCGTCGCGAAGAGAGTCTGTGAGAGGCATTAGTCCCTCCCGTCTTCTTTGTTGTCGATCTGGGCCGCCGCCGCTTCCGGCCCGTCGAGCTTCCGGATCAGCTCCGCAAAGCGGTCCGGCACGCCCTGTCGGACCACATCATCGTACATGGCTCGGAGCTGGTGGCCGATCCTCGATTGAATCTCGGCATTGAGCCCGCCCTGCTTTTTTGCTTCCTTCATGGTCTGATCCACGCTTCCCCGAGAGTTAATTCTCTGTGGTTTCAAGAGGTTACCTCGAAATTGGGCCTAGGCCGCCGCGTTATAGGTCAAAGGCTAATGCGAATATCTGCGGAAGGTTCCGAAATCTGGGAACTTTTTCTGGAACTTTTTTGCATTCCGCGAGTAGTCGGGGTGACAGGGGAACCGGGTCCCCCCGAATCAATGGTTTGAGAATGCTTAAATTGGCGCCGGACGCGGCGCTCGAGGTTACGTCCGCCCAGATGCGACCCTAAGTACGGCCAAGAATACGGCCCTAGACAAGGATGAATGGGGATGTCCCGATCACAGCTCGTTGCTGAACATCTGCCGCTGTTGCGGCGCTATGCCCGTGCGCTCACCGGAAACCAGGCCTCGGGCGATGCCTATGTGGCCGCCATGCTGGAGGCCCTGCTGCAGGATTCCTCGCTGCTCGACGAACGCTTCGGTCCGCGCGCCGGGCTGTTCAAACTGTTCACGCAGATCTGGAATTCGGTCTCGCTCAACGACAACCCTGACGTCGCGACGCTCTCGCTGCCGCCGGAGCGGCGGCTGTCGAACATCACGCCGCTGCCGCGGCAGGCCTTCCTCTTGCTGTCGCTCGAAGGCTTCTCCGAGGAAGAGGTGGCGTTCATTCTCAACACCGACATCGCCGAGACTCGCCATTTGGCGGATGCCGCCGGCCGCGAGATGGCGGCTGAAATCGCCACCGATGTCCTGATCATCGAGGACGAGACCTTCATCGCAATGGACCTCGAAAGCCTGGTGAAGAACCTCGGTCACAACGTGATCGGCGTTGCCCGCACCCATGCCGATGCGGTCGCACTCGCCAAGAACAGGAAGCCCGGCCTGATCCTCGCCGACATCCAGCTCGCCGACGGCTCGTCGGGCCTCGATGCCGTCAACGAATTGCTGCGCGCGTTCGAGGTGCCGGTGGTGTTCATCACTGCTTACCCCGAGCGCTTCCTGACCGGCGAACGCCCCGAGCCTGCGTTCCTGATCTCAAAACCGTTCCAGCCCGCGATGGTTTCGGCGGTCGCGAGCCAGGCGCTGTTCTTCCAGCGCAATTCGCGCAACCGCGCCCCGCGAGCGGCCACTGGCTGACGGGAGCTTTCTGGCGTAGAGTAGAAGTGGTCCGGCGCGCTCCTCAACTGGCGCGCCGGATTTTTTGCGGTGTCACAACCCGCAAGGCTGGCGGCAATCAATGGTGCGAGTTGGAATTCGATGAGTATCGGGCTGATCGGCCTTCTCGACGACATCGCTGGTATCGCCAAGGTAGCCGCAGCCTCCCTCGACGATGTCGCGAGCCAGGCCGCCAGGGCGGGCGCGAAGGCCGCAGGCGTCGTGATCGACGACACCGCTGTTACGCCCGGCTACGTGATCGGGTTCGAGCCGAAGCGCGAGCTTCCCATTGTGGGCAGGATCGCCGCGGGATCGCTGCGCAACAAGCTGTTGCTGCTGCTGCCCGCCGCCTTGGTGCTGAGCTACTTCCTCCCCTGGACGATCACGCCGCTGCTGATGCTGGGCGGGGCCTACCTCTGCTACGAAGGGGTGGAGAAGGTACTCGAGGCCGTCATGCCCCATCAGGCGCACCAGCATGAGGCCCAGCTCGGCTCGGTGGCGTTGAACGCGCAGTCGGTCGAGGACGAGAAGGTCGCAAGCGCCGTCAAGACCGACTTCATCCTCTCGGCCGAGATCATGGCGATCACGCTGGCGGCGCTCCCAGCGGGGAGCATTTGGAAGCAGGCGCTCGTGCTGGCGGTCGTGGCGATCGGAATCACCGTCGCCGTGTATGGCGTGGTCGCGCTGATCGTAAAGGCCGACGATGTCGGCGTGGCCCTGGCGCGGAGCGACCGCGCCTCGGCTGTTGGCCGCGCGCTCGGACGCGGCATTGTTCGCAGCATGCCCGTGCTGCTGAAGATCCTCAGCGTCGTCGGCACCGCCGCCATGATCTGGGTTGGTGGCGGCATCATCCTGCATGGCCTCGAAGTCTACGGCCCGCCCGCGATCGAACACGCCGTCAAGGCGGCGGCGGAGGCTGCGGCACATGCGGTGCCGCCCATCGCCGCGATTGTCGAATGGGCGGTTGAGGCCGCCATCTCCGGTGTCATCGGATTACTGATCGGCGCCGCATCGATTCCTGTCGTCGGATTCGTCTTCGCGCCGGCGTGGAAAGCCGTGAAAGGTGTCCTGCAAAGGGGTCGGCAGGCCAGCTAATGCATTCCGATGCGCTTCCGGCGCGGCGCTAGCTACGGCGCACAAAACGCCCGCTTGGCCCGGTTTATCAGGAACGTTTCTCCCTCAGCTCCATCCAAGTGGCACGGCGAGGAGAGCGCCGATGCCGCAACGGGCCTCGACCCATGGGCACCGGACGATACCGAGCTGGTTCAGCGCCAGGCGCCCGGACGGTAATGCCCTTCGTACCCGCACCATGGAGATAACCAATGGCACAGGCTCGTTCGAATTCCATTTCCAGACGCAGCGTGGTCGCCGCACTGGCGCTCGCCGCCGCGCCGGCGGCTTTGGCCGCGGCCGATAACGCCCACGCGCAGGCCAAGGACGCAACGCCGGAGAAAAGCCTGTATGAGCGTCTTGGCGGCGTTTTCGCCATCGCAGCGGTCGTCGATCACTTCAGCGACGCCATCGTGAAGAATCCCATCGTCGGCCAAAAATCCAAAAACCCGCAACTGCGGGAATGGCACACCAAGAACCTGCAAAGACTGCCCGGTCTCAAATTCATGCGGACGCTGTGGGTCTGCAACGTTGCGGGCGGGCCGTTCCAGTTCACCGCGACCAGGCCCGGCAAGACGCCGGTCGGCCTCGAGGAGGCTCACCGGAACTTGCGGATCTCACCTGCGGAATTCGACGAGGTGGCAGCCGAACTCGGACGGACGCTGAACTTCTTCAAGGTGCCGAAGCGAGAGAAGGGTGAGGTCCTCGCAGCCTTCGCCGCCCACAAGGGCGAGGTTACCGCCGGCTACGTCGCGGGCGCCAGGCGCGGCTGACGCAGCCTGCGTCGCAGTTCGGCTGGATCACGTCTGCCCCGCGGCGTCATCGCGGAAACGGATCATAAACCATTGTATAGCCGGTCCATCCGTTTCTATACCGGCGGCTTACTTCGGTACAATTGCGCTCGGCGCGCACGTACCTTAACGTTGGCGCGTCGAGGCAGGATGCCTATCGATTGAATTACCGGCGCATCGTACGATTTTTCCTCCAAATCGTCGGCGTCACCTGCCTCGTCACCTCGGTCAGCTTCGGTACCTAGCAACGTGCGGGCAAGCCTTCAAATGCTCGCTCCATCGGCGTCCCCTTGAATGAGAGGCCAGTGTCTGATCATGCCGTCCGACAGAATCGCACTCTTTATCGACGGCGCCAATCTATACGCGACCGCCAGGACACTTGGTTTCGACATCGATTACCGGCGTCTGCTCAAGGAGTTCCAGGGCCGCGGCGCATTGTTGCGCGCGTTCTACTACACGACCATTATCGAGGATCAGGAATATTCATCCATTCGTCCCTTGATCGATTGGCTCGACTACAACGGCTACACCGTCGTCACCAAGCTGACCAAGGAATTCACTGACGCCAGTGGCCGCCGCAAGGTGAAGGGCAGCATGCATATCGAGCTTGCCGTCAATGCGATGGAGCTCGCCGAGCATATCGACAGGATGTTTCTGTTTTCCGGCGATGGGGATTTCCGCCCGCTGCTGGAGGCGGTGCAGCGCCGCGGCGTGCACGTTACGGTGGTCTCGACCCTGACCAGCCAGCCGCCGATGGTGGCTGACGAACTGCGGCGTCAGGCCGACGCCTTCATCGAGCTTGCAGACTTGAAGGCAACGCTCGGGCGCGACCCGTCCGAGCGGCCGGGACTAATCCGCCAGCAATTGCCGCCGTTCGCGACGCGCGGAGCGATCAATGGCGGTGGCATTGCGGAATGATTTCTGATTGGTCGGTTGAAGCGCGGGCTGCGGGACTGATCCGAGCCGTTGTTGCGTAGAGTTGGAAAGGATTCCGCAGCGCCCGCTGCATGGCCTGTCTTTGTGCACGCCGTCTGTGAAGCAGTTCACCTCCGGCTTGTGAGGCCGATGGTATGATTGCTTCTACTTAACAAGCTGCCGATCCCGGAATTCCACGCGGTGGGATCGGCGACCGCCGGCATTACCGTGTTCTCGGCCAGGCACCTCCCCCTGGCTCGGGCCACCAGCTTCGATGTGAAAGCTGGTCGGACTATCCGGCGCGCCACCTGCGCGCCGGATTTTTTTCGGGCAAGGGCCATGCACGCACCACGTGGAGGCTGCCAATCGGGTTCGATTGCTTGTTGAACTATGTGCCGCGCCCGCATAGGCTCGCCGCAACGAGAAAATAAACGGAAACGTCCCTTCACCGATGCAGCCTGCCGAGCGGCCTTTCCCCCACCGCCGGGGCCTCATCATCGTTGCGACGCTGGCTACAGCGTATGTCGCCAGCCATTTTTTCCGCGCCTCGAACGTCACCATCGGCCTCGACCTGATGCGCGATCTCGCCATCGGGCCGGAAGCGCTGGGGGCGCTGACCGGCGCGTTCTTCTTCGGCTTCGCCGCGATGCAGATCCCGTGCGGCTTCTTCTTCGACCGTTTCGGGCCGCGCTATACCGTGGTCGGCATGCTGATCGTGGCCTGCATCGGTGGTGCGATGTTCACGCTGGCGCCGAGCTGGCCGGTGCTGCTCACCGGTCGCGCCCTGATGGGCGCCGGCTGCGGCGTGATGCTGATCGGCAGCATGGTGGTGATCTCGCGCTGGTTTCCGCCGGATCGTTTTTCCACGCTGACAGCGCTCGTGCTGTCGATCGGCCTGCTCGGCAACCTCGCCGCCACCACGCCGCTCGCCTGGGCGTCGGAGGCGGTCGGCTGGCGGCCGGTGTTCGGCGCCGTCGTCATGTTCACCGCGCTGGCCACGGTCGCGATCTTTCTGGTGGTGCGCGACGCTCCGCCCGGCCATCCCTTCCTGAGCCGCAAGGCGGAGCCGCCCGGCGAGATGCTCAAAGGCCTGATCGAGGTGCTGCGCAACCCGCGCCTGAAGCCGATATTGGCGCTGAACTTCTGCAACTACGCCTGCACCTTCACCGTGCAGGGCCTGTGGGGCGGCGCGTTCCTGCGCGAGGTGCATGGCCTCAGCCCGATCGCGGCCGGCAACGTGCTGCTCTGCGCCGTGGTCGCCTACCAGGCCGGCATGCTCGTCTTCGGCCCGCTCGACCGCCGGCTCGATACCCGCAAATGGATCGCGATCGGCGGCACCTCGGCGATCATTTTGCAGCTTGCGATTCTGGCGCTGTTCTCCCACCCGCCGGTCTGGCTGCCGGTCGCCGTCATCGTCGCCATGGGCTTCTTCTCCGCCTCCAGCACCATGGTGATGACTCACGGCCGCGGCATCTTCCCCGACCGCCTGATCGGCCGCGGCATCTCAACCATGAACACCTCAGTGATGCTCGGCGTCGCCTGCATGCAGACGCTGTCGGGAATCATCATCGGCGCATTCGAACCGCTGGCGAGCGGCGCGCGAACCGAGGAGGCATACCGCGCGCTGTTCGGCACGCTGACGCTGGTGCTGATCGTGGCGGTTGCGATCTACAGCCGCTCGCAGGATGTGAAGCCGAGCGAGGAGATGCGGGCGGCGGGGCGGTAACGATAGCTCGAGTGGAGTCAAAATAAAAAAAGCAGGGCGCGATCGGCATCACCACGATCGCGCCCTACGTCGCCGGTCAATGGGGCAGGGGGAATAACCGGCTGCCGGGAAGACTCCGAGCCCCCCGGAGTCGTTCCATGGTGCCGCAAATATTTTTCGTACACGGTTAAGTGATCGATAAGCGCCGGACCTACGGCGGCTCGGTTCGGGTTGTTTCCGCGATCGCCATGGGGCGAGGGACACAGAGCCATGTCACAGATTTTCAAAGCAATTTTTGCCCTTCTTGCCGTCTTCGGGACGTTTGGCGCCGTTCAGCTCGCGTCCGGCCACGATCTCACCGGCCGACTGAAATTCGCCGCGACCCCGAGCGGAACGGACATCAACCGCGCCGCCAAGGCCGACCGCGCGGCGGTCAAAGCCGCGGCGGGCCAGACCGAGACGATTACGATCCGGACCGTCGGCCTCGAGGACACGTCCGTGGTGGTACGTATTCCCGTGGTTCAGGAGGAGGCGCGGAACCGCCCGGCGCCCCCGGCCAAGCCTGACAACAAGCCCGGCAAATCGAAGACGACGATCGCCTGCGAACCGCCGGTCAGCGTGTTGACCGAAGTCGCAAAACTGCTCCAGCCCGGCCGCTGCGTGACCTGAGCCGCGGCGCGGGGCATCGTGCCGCCAAGCGAGATCAATAGGGTTGGCAAAGGCGCGATAGCGCCGTGCCCACCATCTCTCATCGAGCACGCTTCCCGATGGTGGGCACGCTTTCCGCCTTCGCTCGTTGAGCTACGGTGGACAAGTCGCTTTGCCCTACGAACTGATTTGGTGCGCGCACAAACGAAAATTTCAATGCGCGGCTATGCTCGTGTGCGTGCTCTTTGTGCGCAATTGCACGCGAGACCGCGGGTGCAGCCAGCACCCGGTCTTCCGTGCACCCTCTGAACGAGAGGGCGGGAAAGAAGATGCAAGCCTCGGGCGATCAGCGCCGCGAGAGCGCGAAGCTATATCCACGTCGTGGCGGAACAGGAGAGGGCGCTCAATCAATCAGCCGGCCGTTGCGCGGCGGCAGAAACTGGTCGTCGAAAATGTCGGAGGCCTGCGGCCGCTTCTGAAACTTGAAGTCTTCCGCGACCTGGTCGATCGAGCGTTCGAAGCGTGCCGGATCGATGGCGCCGAGGCCGTTGCGCTTCACTTCGCTGGTCAGGATGTAGTCGCGCAGCATGCTTTGCAGCCGCTCGAGTTCGAGATCCTTCGAGCCGCCGTCCATGCGATTTGCGACCTCGGTCGCGGCGCGTTCGGGGTCCTTGACCGCGAGATGCAACCCGCCGATGACGGCTCGCACAAATCCTTTCACCGCCTCGGGCTTGGCGGCCGCCAGCGCCGGATTGGCGATAACAGCGAAACCATAGGCCTCGCAGCCATAGTCGGCGAATTTCAGCACCGCCAGATCGTCGGCAGGCACGCCACGATCCCTGAGATTGACCGCCGACAGATAGGAGAATCCGGTCACGGCATCGATCTGACCTGCCGACAGCATCGGCTCGCGCACTGCGGCACTGATGCTGCTCTGCTTCACGCTCTTGATCTTGATGCCGTTCTGGTGCGCGACCGCCGGCCACAGCCGGGCCGACAGGTCGCCTTCGGCGACGCCGAGTGTCTTGCCCTCAATGTCCGTCAGCGCACGGATGCCGCGGCTCTTGCGGGCGATGATGGCATAGGGCGCCTTGTTGAACAGCACGAACACGGCCTTGATCCTGGGGCCGCCCTGCTTGTCCTTGTCGCGAAACCGCATCAATGCGTTGATGTCGACCAGGGCGAAATCGCTGGTGCCGGCCGCGACGCGCGCAATCGCGTCCGGCGATCCGCTGGCGATGTTGGTCGTGACCGCAAGCGCCTCGGTGCTGAACAGGCCGCCAGCTGCCGCCATCACGAACGGCGCCGCCGCGGCATCGATCGGACGATCCAGCGAAAACTGGATCGCGAGCGGAGGCCGAGGTTCGTCGGCGGCGAAGGCGCTGTTCGCCGTGAAGCCTGCCATGGCGCACAGGCCGGCAAGGAAAGCCAGGAGAACGCTCAGGCGAGAGCGGATCGCGTTGGTCCTGATCGCACGCATCGAGGTTACATCAGCAAGAGGTGGGACAAGTTGCCGCGCTGGCGATGCCGGCTTCGTGACATCGCCAACAGCAGACTTAGCCCTTTGACGAGCTATGTGCAGCATCTAACCTGAATGCTTGATGACTGCCACGATTTTGCCAGGGATCGTTCAGCTGCCGTTCGGATTCAGGAACCTAGTATTCGTTCGGTGGTTAGTTACCGAAGGCCTGTCAGGCCAGCTCCCACGGAGGATGTCGAGATGTTTGCGCGAAAGGGTGTGTTTTCATCGATCGGCCGCGCCAGCGCGGTGGCGACGGTTGTGGCCGTGGCACTGACGGCGTTCGAACCGTCGACGGCCTTTGCGGGCTCCGCGACTTCAGGCAAGGGCGTGACCGCTTCGACCGGGACCAGCGACGCGACCGATATCAGCGCCCGCCGCCGGCACTATCGCGGGGGTGGCGGTGCGGCGGCAGCGGCGGCCTTTGCCGGCATCGTCGGCACCGGCCTTGCGATTGCGGCCACCCAGAACCGTCGTTACTACTATGACGACTACGGCTACTATGGCCGACCGGCCTATTACGGTAGCCCGTATTATTACCGGCCTCGCGCCTACTACTACGGCGGCGGGCCATACTATGGCGGCTGGTAAACGCGACCGCTAAAATCGCGACCGTTAAAGATGAACCCACCGGCCGAGTCGACCGGTGGGTTTTTTATGGTTGCAGGCCCGGCCGTTAACACGCCGGCCACGGCTTTGCATTAGGTTCGGAGAATGAGTGATTCGCTCGAGCGGCTCTATCAGGCGGTCATCGCGGCCAGGGATCTCGATCCGGCAACGTCGCGCACGGCCCGGCTGTTTCAGCGCGGCCCCGCCAAGATGGCCAAGAAGCTCGCCGAGGAAGCCATCGAAGTCGTGATCGACGCCGTCAATGGCAAGGCCGACGCGGTGGTCCGCGAGAGCGCCGATCTGCTCTACAATCTGACCGTTCTCTGGGCAGCAGCCGGCGTGAAGCCGGAGGACGTCTGGCGCGAGATGGAGCGGCGGGAGGACCTGCTCGGTATCGCCGAGAAGCTGCCGAAGCCCGTCAAGTCGCCGAAACCGGTGCCAACCAAGCCGCTGCGCAAGGCGGCGGCAGGCCCCGCGGTCCGGCGGCGAATTGTCGCGCTGGAAGGCCGTTCCTTACGCAAGCGGTAGTAAATCCTCTCAAATCCCGTCGTTTTCCGGCATGGACAAATTCGCTCCATGATGGTTCATGCGCCCATGCTCAAACGGACTTACGACTGGTTCATCGACGCCGCCGACAAGCCCTATGCGCTGTGGATCATGGCGGCCGTATCTTTCGCGGAAAGCTCGTTTTTCCCGATTCCACCTGACGTCATGCTGCTGCCGATGTCGCTGGCGCGGCCGAAGAAGGCGTGGTGGTTTGCGACCGTCTGTACCATCGCATCCGTTGCCGGCGGCGTGGTCGGATACGCGATCGGTGCGTTGCTCTATGACTCGGTGGGGCACTGGCTGATCACGGTTTACGGTCTCAGTGACAAGGTCGAAACCTTCCGCGCCTCCTATGCCGAATGGGGCGCGGTGATCATCCTGCTGAAGGGCCTGACGCCGATCCCCTACAAGCTCGTCACCATCACCTCGGGGTTTGCCGGCTACAACATCTGGCTGTTCATCCTGTGCTCGATCGTGGCGCGCGGCGGGCGGTTCTTCGTGGTCGCGGTCCTGCTCAACCGCTATGGCGACGTGATCCGGGCCGAGCTGGAAAGGCGGCTCGGCACCTGGGTGGCCATCGGTGCCGTCGTCCTGGTGCTCGGCTTTTACGTCGCGTTCAAGCTGGTCTAGGCTTTGCCGGCATCCCGGCTTCAGGCTACGTTTCGTTCCATGCCCGATCGAATCGGCCGTCTGATCAAGCTATTCGGGACGCAACGCGGGAGCGTTGGCCTCGTTGTATCCCTGCTTGCGATCGCTCCCGATGCCGGCTGGGCGCAGGCCGCACCGCAGCCGTCGCTCGGCCTGCAGTCGCCGGCCCAGCAGCCGGTGCCGTCTCAGCCAGAGCGGCAGCAGACTGAGCCACAGCAAGCGCCGCGGCAGGAAAATCCCGGTCTGATCAACGAAATCGGAAAGCTGTTCGAGAAATCCAAATCGCTGCTGCCGCCGCTGAAGAGCCCGAGTGAGACCATCGATGACTTCAACGCAGGCGCCAAGGGCGCCGGCGAGAGCTTGTCGAACATCGCCAAGCCCTCGATCATGGTGAGTGGGCGGGCGGCGTGCCTGGTGGCGGCCAACGGCGCGCCGGACTGCAAGGCCGGCGCCGACCGGCTGTGCCAGAGCAAGGGCTACAAGGAAGGCAAGAGCCTCGATACCGACGCGGCCGAGAAATGCTCGCCGAAAGTGTTCCTGCCCGGCTACAAGCGGCAGTCTGGCGACTGCAAGACCGAAAATTACGTGACGAGGGCGCTCTGCCAGTAGCGCCAAAACGCAATACTTGACACTGGAAAGATTGCCTTGTTGGTATGACGTCCGGCATCTCTAGGGCATGCCCTGAACGCCGCCGAAAAACACATAAGGATTCCTCGAATGTCCATGCCTGCCTTGTTCAAGGGCCGTCTGTCGCTACCCGTGATCGGTGCGCCGCTCTTCATCATCTCCGTGCCCGATCTGGTGATCGCGCAATGCAAGGCGGGTGTGGTCGGCTCGTTTCCGGCGCTGAATGCGCGGCCGCCGGCGCTGCTCGACGAGTGGCTGGCGCGGATCAAGGAGGAACTCGCGGCTTACGACAAGGCGCATCCGGAGCGGCCGTCGGCGCCGTTTGCAGTCAACCAGATCGTGCACAAATCGAATAACCGGCTCGATCAGGATTTGGCGCTTTGCGAAAAACACAAGGTGCCGATGATGATCACTTCGCTCGGCGCGCGCGAGGAACTCAATCAGGCAGCGCATAATTGGGGCTGCATCGTCTTTCATGACGTGATCAACCAGAAGTTCGCGCACAAGGCGGTCGAGAAGGGCGCCGACGGCCTGATTCTGGTCTCGGCCGGCGCCGGCGGCCATGCCGGCGAGATTTCACCGCTGGCCTTCGTGGCGGAGACGCGGGCCTGGTTCGATGGCCCGATCGCCCTGTCGGGCGCGATCGCGACCGGCCGCGCCATTCGCGCGGCGCGCATTCTCGGCGCCGACTTCGCCTATATCGGCTCTGCCTTCATCGCCACTCAGGAGGCCAACGCCGTCGAGGGCTACAAGCAAATGATCACGGCCTCTACCGCCGAAGACATCGTCTACTCCAACCTGTTCACCGGCGTGCACGGCAATTATCTGAAGCCGTCTATCGTCGCGGCCGGCATGGATCCCGACAATCTGCCGACCTCCGATCCGTCCAAGATGAGCTTCGGCACGGATGCGTCGGGCGAGCGCGCCAAGCCGAAAGCCTGGAAGGAAATCTGGGGCTCGGGCCAGGGCGTCGGCAGCATCGGCAAGGTGGTGCCGGCTGCCGAGCTGATCGCGCGGTTCAAGAAGGAATATGACGAGGCGGTCGACCCCGCATTGTGAGGTGCCTTGCGGCTCGCGCCCCGTCGTGGATGCGACGGAGGATCGGTGATGACCGGACAGAACTTGAGCGCGCGGGTTGCGCTGGTGGCGGGCGCGTCCCGCGGTATTGGCGCGGCGGTTGCCTTGACGCTTGCCGAAGCCGGCGCCGCGGTCGCGGTCAATTACCGCGAGCGTGCTGGTGATGCCGATGCCGTCGTCGCCCGCATCAACGCCAATGGCGGCCGCGCCATCGCAGTCGCGGCCGACGTGTCGCAGGCCGCGGCGGTCGCGCGCCTGGTCGATCAGGTCGCTTCCGCGCTCGGCCCGGTCGACATTCTCGTCAACAATGCCGGCGTAGCAATCGTGCGCGGCGTCGACGATCTCACCGAGGATGATTTCGACCGCACCATTGCGGTGAACCTGAAGTCGGCGTTCCTGTGCACGCAGGCGGTGCTGCCGGCGATGCGGGCCCGCAAATGGGGCCGCATCGTCAATATCTCCTCGGGCGCAGCGCGCGGCGCCGGCGCGATCGGCGTGCACTACAACGCCTCCAAGGCCGGCATGGAAGGACTGACGCGCGGCTATGCGGCGCGCCTCGTCAAGGAAGGCATCACGGTGAACGCGGTGGCGCCGTCGCTGATCGAGACCGACATGATGGGCGGCCGCACGGATCTGGCGCGCAACATCCCGCTCGGCCGCATGGGCCAGGCCGAGGAAGTCGCGCAAGCCGTCGCGATGGTGCTCGGCAACGGCTACATGACCGGCCAGACCATCGTCCTCAACGGCGGCATGGCGTTCATTTGACGCGCAGCCTGGCTCGCCCTCTCACGCGAATGGTGCACGGTGCTCTGCATGCCGCGGCCTCGACTCGTTCCGCTGAAGCAGGCAAGAAGCTCGTCCCTTGATCGACAGGACCTCTCACTCCATGGACGGCATTTTTCGCATTGACGGCAACGATGTCGTGACCAGTCCCTTTGCGGCGGGCCCGTGGGACCCGCGCATGCAGCACGGCTCGCCGCCGGCGGCGCTGGTGGTGTGGGCGGCGGAGCGGATTCCGACACCGGTCGCGATGCGGGTCGCGCGCGTGACCGTGGACCTGATGCGTCCCGTGCCGGTGGCGCCGCTCAGAATTGAGGGTGAGGTCTTGCGCGAGGGACGCAAGATTCAGCTTTGCGCGATCAGGCTGCTGGCCAAAGGCGTCGTCGTCGTCGGCGCGACTGTGCTGAAGATCAAGGTGCAGGCTCACGAATTGCCGCCGGAGGCTGCCATCCTGCCGGTCGAGCTTCCGGGGCCTGATCAATCGCGCGTCGAGCCGGCGGATTTTTCTTCCAGCCCGTTCGTATCAGGCATGTCGCTGCGTGCCGCGCGCGGCCGGTTCGGCTCGCCCGGCCCTGGCGCCATCTGGTATCGCGTCGACCGGCCGATCGTGGAAGGCGCCCCGGTATCGCAGGCGATGCGGGCGCTGGCAGCGGCGGATTTCTGCAACGGCACCTCGGCCGTGCTGGATTTCCGCGAATGGACGTTTCTCAACGCCGACCTGACCGTGAATTTTTCGCGTGAGCCGGTCGGCGATTGGATCCTGCTCGATGCCGAGTCCTGGATCGGTCCCGACGGTGCGGGGCTCGCAATGGCGCGGCTTGCTGACGAGCGCGGCTATTTCGGCCGCGCCATCCAGAGCCTTGTCATCGAGAAGCGCTGAGCATCGTCAGACGGCGTGATGAAGCCGCGATCAAGGGGATCGCGGCTTCCCGATCATTCGAGATCGATCGGCTGAAAGCGCCCGCTTTCATCCAACGCCGTGCCCCAGATCTTGTGCGAGGCCTGGTGCTCGGAACGGCCGAAGCTGAGCGATGTGCCGAGACCGAGGTCGAGATTGCGCATGGTTTCCAGCGTGTCGATCAGCTTCTCGGTGTCGAGCTGCGGCCCGGCCCGCTTGATGCCCTGGATCAGGACGTTGGCGGCGATATAGCCTTCTAGCGACACGTAGTCCGGCGCCTCGCCCGGGAAATATTTGGCGAGCGCGTTCTTGTATTCGAGCACCGCCGATGAATAGCCCGACACCGCCGGCACCACCTGCGTCACGATCACGCCGTTGGTGTAACGCGGTCCCAGCAGCTTCAGTTCTTCGGCAAGCGCGGTAGAGCCGACGAAGGAGACATTGGTGTAGATCATGCCGGGAAAGAGATCGCGCGTCTTCTCGATGAACCTTGCCGCGGCCCGATAGGTAGGCACCATGACGATCGCCCTGATGGGCGGCTTCTGCTGCTTCAACTGGTTGACCGCATCTTCCACATCCACGGTGTTTCGCGCGTAGTTGAGCCGGAGGATGGCGCCATCGTTGACGCCCAGGGCACGAAACGCCTTTGCCACTCCCGCAAATCCGGCGTCGCCGTAGGAATCCTGCTGGGCGAAGACCGCGATCTGCTTGGGTGGTATGCGGCGTATCTTCACGAGGTATCGAACGACGGCGTCGGTTTCCTCGGCATAGCTGGCGCGATAGTTGAACACGTAGCGATCCGGCGGATCGTTGCGCAGGATGTTTGCGCCGGTGAAGGCGCCGAAGAACAGCATCTTGCGCTCGAGCGCATAGGGAATCGCCACCACCGCAGTCGGCGTTCCGACGTTGCCGACGATGCCGAACACCTGGTCCTTTTCGTAGAGCTGCTTCATGGCCTCGCCGGTGCGCGAGGGTTCGTAGCCGTCGTCGGCGGCGAACAATTTGAGCATCCTGCCGTCGACGCCGCCGGCATCGTTGATCCGGTTGAAGGCGGTCTCGATTCCGAGCTTCATCTGGCGTCCCAGCTCGCGGGCCGCCCCGGAGAAGGGAGCAGCGATGCCGAAGCGGATTTCCTTTTCACCGATGCCGCGCGGCAGCGGTCCGGTCGGGACCGGGGCCGTCGGCGCGGTCGCCGCGTTCGCTGCGGTTGCCGCGGCGGCCGGCGACGGGCCGATGACGCTGGACAGACTTGGCCCCGAGATCGAGCGTTCGAGATCGGCAAGCTGACGGTCGGCCCGGGTGCAATCGATTTTGCCCGAGCTGATGGCGGCGCGGCCGTCGGCGACGCTGCGATCGAACACCTGGGTGAGATCGGAACGCTCCGCCTCGTTCGACGAGGCTTCCCGGATCACCTGTGAGAATTTGTCGACGATGGTCTGGATGCGGGGGCGCGCAATGTCGCGGCAGGCCTGGGCCGAACCGATCACGGGGCCGACGCGGCCGGCAAGGTCGCGCACGATCGCAATGTCGCCGGCAGCCTGGGCGCTGCCCGCGATACCAAAGAGCACGGCCCCGACCAGTAAGGCGATCCGGTGCGAGGTCATGGCAAAACTCCTTGAGAACGAGATGGCGGAAAGTCGGTTCTCAGGCATTGTCATTCCTCCATCTGGATTATGGGTTGGTGCGTTGTGGCGTCGCCGGGTCCGGCTTCTCGCGCCACTGCATGAATTGCTGGAGCAACTGAGACTGCTCGGACGCAGGCGGAGCGCTCGGTGGCGTGGAGGCGAGAAGGGCCTGGAATTCGTTGATTGCAGGCTTTGGCGAAGCCTCTCCGGATTGGAACAGGGCTGCCCTGATCGACTGAGCGATGCCGGCCGATGTCGACGGCTCACCGTCGCTCTGCCGCGACCCCGGCACGACGATGACGAAGAACAGTGCCACGAGGGCCGAGACGCCGATGGCGGCACCAAAGCGGGCTGCGACGCTCCACAACGCCTTCTTCGATTCCAGTTGAGGTTCGCGCATGATCTCGGGATCGAGGGGATGGCGCAGCGCATCCGATACGGCGCTCTCGAGCTGGGTATCGAACGACGCCGGAGAAAACGGCGTCGTCGCAGGTCTCGCATCGCGCTGGGAAGCCGACCGCTCACGTAGCGAGCGCGGCGCGTAGTACAGGGGATCGCGGGGATTGATATGGTCCTGCTCACTCACACTACTCATATCCTTACTCCTCATGACACATGACGGAACACTTGGCGGATTGCCCGGCGGATTATCTGGCGGCGAAACGGCTGCGGACCTATCGGACAGGAGTTCCAGGTCGCGGAAGAGACGCGCGGGATCATCGACGTCCGCTTTCCGTCCGCCATCGAGCTTGGTTGGAAGATTTGAATCGAGATGCGCGGCGTCGTCCCTGCGTCCGGCGACACCTGTTTGCGAGATCGGACCTCGCGACCACACAACGCTCACGGCTTCCACTGCCTCGTCCCCTGCCGGCAAATGTCCGTCTTGCCCGACGGATTGAGCTGCCAGACCGGAAAAGGCCTGCCAGCACACATAAGTTTGTTGGAGCCGCGCGAGGACTAATTTAGGTCGGAAACATGACGAAAGTAAGTTGAGTCCGCGTTAACTACAACTCACGCGACCCCTGTTTTCATAGGCTTTTGCGCGCCTTCCGCACGATAAGCAGCATGAATCAGCCACAAATGCGCCGGATTCGCCGCCGGTTTCGCTGATTTCTGCGCGCAGCGCGGGTCTTCGCATTAATTACTCGTTAACCAAGTTCGTCGATTGTTAACCATTCAATAAGAAAGGCGAGTCGAACATCATGGACGTCCGAGCGGATCCCACGCGTCAACTGGTCCGGCTGCGCGGCCGTTCCTATGTCGCGTTTGTATTCAGCCCTGTCGTACCAATCGTGGAATGGCTCGCCGAGATCGACGCCACGCTGGCGCGCTCGCCGGGATACTTCGTGGGCAAGCCGATCGTGCTCGATCTCTCAGCCGTCGACCTCTCAAGCTCCGCCATCGCCCATCTCGTCGGCAGTCTCAGTGAGCGCAATATTCGCGTCCTCGGCATCGAGGGTGTGGAGGAGGAGCGCCTCGCGGCGAACATGCCGCCGTTGCTGACCGGCGGCCGTGCCTGCGTGATCACGCGAAGCGAGCCGACGAAGGCGGAGCCCGAGCCGAAGCCGAAACCGACCTCGCTGCTGCTGGAGAACCCGGTACGTTCGGGCCAGTCGATCGTCTTCATGGAAGGCGACGTAACGGTGTTGGGGTCGGTCGGGTCGGGCGCGGAGATCGTCGCCGGCGGATCGATCCACATCTACGGCACGTTGCGCGGCCGCGCGATGGCCGGCGTCAACGGCAATTCTGCCGCACGGATCTATTGCCAGAAAATCGAGGCCGAACTGCTCGCCATCGACGGCTACTACCAGACCGCAGAAGAAATCGACGTCGCGCTCCGCAACCGCCCGGCGCAAGCCTGGCTGGAGGGCGACACCATGAAAATTACACCGCTGAATTAACCGGCTAAGGAGATCAAGTATGGCCAAGGTCCTGGTCGTTACCTCGGGCAAGGGGGGCGTTGGAAAGACCACGTCGACGGCCGCACTCGGCGCGGCGCTTGCGCAAAGCGGGCAGAGCGTAGTGGTGGTTGATTTCGACGTCGGCCTGCGCAACCTCGATCTGGTGATGGGCGCCGAACGCCGCGTGGTGTTCGACCTCATCAACGTGGTGCAGGGCGTCGCCAAGCTGCCGCAGGCCTTGATCCGCGACAAGCGGCTGGAAAATCTCTGGCTCTTGCCGGCCTCGCAGACCCGTGACAAGGACGCGCTCACCGACGAGGGCGTCGGCCGCGTCATTGCGGAGCTCAAGAGCCGGTTCGACTGGATCCTGTGCGACAGCCCGGCCGGCATCGAGCGCGGCGCGACGCTCGCCATGCGCTATGCCGACGAAGCCGTCATCGTTACCAATCCCGAGGTTTCCTCGGTGCGCGATTCCGACCGCATCATCGGCATGCTCGATTCGAAGACGGTGAGGGCGGAGCGCGGCGAGCGCGTGGAAAAGCATGTGCTGATCACCCGCTACGACCCGGCGCGCGCCGCGCGCGGCGAGATGCTCAACATCGACGACATCCTGGAAATCCTCGCGACACCTTTGCTCGGCATCATCCCCGAGAGCCAGGATGTCCTGAAGGCGTCCAACGTCGGCACGCCGGTGACGCTCAACAACGCCGAGAGCGCGCCGGCCCGCGCCTATATCGACGCCTCACGCCGCCTGATGGGCGAGGAAGTCGCGATGGTTGTGCCGGCCGAGCGCAAGGGCTTCATGAACCGGCTGCTGGGACGGAGGGCTGCATGAGCTTGAACTTGCTGCGGCTGTTTAGCGGCCGCAATGCATCCGCCCCCGTTGCGCGGGAGCGGCTGCAGATCTTGCTGGCGCATGAGCGTGGGTTGCTCGGTCAGTCCGACTTGCTGGCCACGCTGCGGGAGGAAATCCTCGCTGTGGTGTCGAAGCACGTGGTGCTCGATCCCGACAAGGTGATGGTTAAGCTGGAGCGCGGCAAGACCGTGTCGACGCTCGAAGTCGATATCGAAGTGCCCAATAATTTCGACAAGAAGGCTCTCGCCGAAAAGCGCATGGCCGGCTGAAAGACGCTCGGTCGGCTGAGGGGCGACGCCGATGAGGTTGCGCGGGGGCGGCTTCACGCTTAAGATTGCACCGTCTAGCTTCGGCCCGACCATGAATTCGGTGCAACCTGTTCTTCCAATGACCGGTGGATGTTCGTGCGGCGCGATCCGCTACGAGATATCGTCGTTTCCGCTGCTGCTCTACACCTGCAATTGCACGGATTGCCAAACCGCGTCCGGCAGCGCCTTTGCGCTCAACATGCCAGTGGCGACTAAGGACTTTCGTGTGCTGAAGGGCGAACCGAAGGGATGGCGCCGTCCGTCTCCGACCGGTGCCGACGTCACATCCTGGTTCTGCGGAGATTGTGGCGGTCGAATCTACGGTGAACGCGCGGGATGGCCGGAATCCATCAATATTCGCGCGGGGACACTCGACGAGACCAGATGGTTGAACCCGGCCGCCCACATGTTCATGCGAAGCGCACAGTCTTGGGTCCAACCCGCGGCCAATGCCGAATGCCACGAGATCGGGCCAAGCGATTTCCGGCCGCTGGCTGAAAAGTGGCGGGCGATGTGGCCGGAGTTCTTCCCGCGGACATAGCTCTCGCGTCCCGGATGCTGCGCAGCGCCAACAGCGCGTTCACGCGCGTCTTCGACGCGCTATGCTTCGCGACGTGGTGCGCCGCTGATCCGGGACACGGATCGCTCCGCCGAGGGAAGCGCTAGCCCACCATCCGCTCCCGGCCGGTCCAGAAGCCCGCCTTCAGCACCTTCTTGTCGACCTTGCCGACGCCGGTCATCGGCAACTCGTTAACGAACTTGATGTGCTTGGGCGCGTGCGCCGAGCCCTTCTTCGCCCTCACGAGGTCGATCAACTCGTCCGGATTCGGCCTGGCACCCTCGCGCGCCACGATCACAGCCGTAACCGCCTCGCCCCATTTGTCGTCGGGTACGCCGACCACGGCGACCATGGCGACGTCGGCGTGCTGCGACAGGACATCCTCGACCTCGCGCGGATAGATGTTGAAGCCGCCGGAGACGATCATGTCCTTCTTGCGGTCGAGGATGAACATGTAGCCGCGTTCGTCTGACCGCGCGATGTCGCCGGTGTGCAGCCAACCGTTCTTCAGCGTCTCCGCGGTCGTGTCCGGCCGCTTCCAGTATTCGGCCATCACATGCGTGCCGCGCACGCAGATTTCGCCGGCCTCGCCGGTTGCGACTTCCTGGTCGTCATTGTCGAGGATCTTCACCTGGCAGGCGGCGATCGGGAAACCGCAGGACAGGAACAATTCCGGCGTCCTGGGATCGTGGTCGGCCTTGCGCAGCACGGATACCGGATAGCATTCGGTCTGGCCGTAGAGCTGCGAGAACACCGGCCCGATCCGCTCGATACCTTCGACCAGCCGGCTGGGCGACATCGCAGAGGCGCCGTACAGCAACAATTCGAGCGAGGAGAGGTCGGTCCTGTCGAGCGAGGGATGATCCAGCATGACGTAGATCATCGTCGGCACGAACAGCGTGAAATTGATCTCCTCGCGCTCGATGGTCTTGAACACGGCCTCGGGATCAAAGCCCTTCAGCATGTGCACGGTGCCGCCACGCATCAGCGTCGGCAGCACTTTTGTCCCCGCGACATGGCTGATCGGCGCGACGGTGAGATAGCGCGGGGTATCCGGAATCTCGAAGTCGGCGAGGATCGCGCTGGACCACCCGCCATATTCGCGGTGATGGCGCAGTGCGCCCTTGGATTTGCCCGTGGTGCCGCCGGTGTAATTGAGCGTGGCGATGTCGTCGGGACCGGCGAAGTTGCGTGCCGTGGCGCTGCCTGCGGCTTCAATCGCCTGCAAGAGATCGGCTCCGTAACCGGCGGGGCCAAGCGTGAACACTGTCTTTACGCCGGTCGCTTTGGCCGCGAGTTCGCCGCCGCGGTCGCGGAAGGTGAGCCCGTCCACCACCAGCATCTGCGCTTCGGAATCTTCGAGTTGAAACAGTTGGTCGTGCAGCGAACCCAAAGGATGCAGCCAGGTAATCGCAAATCGCGACAACTGCGCGGCAACGCCGGCGCACCAGGTGTCGGCGCGGTTGGCGGTGAGAAACGCGACGCGCGTGCCGGGCTGGAAGCCGAGCTGCATGAAGACGCTCTGCATGCGCCCGATCATGTCGGTCGCGCCGCGATAGGTGATCGATCCGCCCGGCCAGGCGAACGCCGTGCGCTCCGGGTAGCGCGCCAGCGCCCGCAATGTCTGCTCGCATGCCGCCGGAAACGCATAGAGCGGATTGCCCATCTTTCTTCCTCCCGCTGTTTTGTAATTGGCCTTCGTCCGTGCCAAGGTTGCAGTCCATAGCGTTTTCGAGCGAAGTGGATACCGGTTCGCGTGAAGAAAGCGCGTCAAGACAACAACTAACGCTAGCACAACAAGCAAGTGGCTCAAGTCAGGAAGAACGTCTTGCCGTCGATTGATCTGCTCTCGCGTTTTCGCGATCGCCTTAGCCTGCCACTGATTGCGGCGCCGATGTTTCTCGTCTCCGGCGTCGAGCTGGTGGCAGCCGCTTGCCGCAACGGCGTGATCGGCTCGTTTCCCACGGTGAATTGCCGCAGTCCCGAACAGCTTGATCAATGGCTGACGGACATCGGCAACCGGTTGAAGGCGCATGCGGATGCCAGCGGCAAGCAGCCAGCGCCGGTCTGTGCGAATTTGATCGTGCATCGCTCCAATGCACGGCTGGAGCGGGATATCGAAGTGTTGCTGCGCCACCGGCCGGAGATGGTCATCACCTCGGTCGGCTCGCCCGCGCCGGTGCTCAATGCCTTGCACGATGCCGGCGCGCTGGTGTTTGCCGACGTCGCCTCGATCCGCCATGCCGAGCGTGCGGTCGCTGCCGGTGCCGACGGGCTGGTGCTGCTGACGGCGGGGGCCGGAGGCCAGACCGGCTGGCTCAACCCCTTCGTGTTCGTGCGCGCGGTGCGCGCCTTCTTCGATGGACCTCTGGTCTTGGCGGGCGGCATCTCGGATGGCTACGCGTTGCGCGCAGCGGAGGCGCTCGGCTGCGACCTCGCCTATATGGGTACCAAGTTCATCGCCACGCGCGAGAGCATGGCGGACGCGCGCTACAAGGCGATGCTGGTCGCCAGCAGCGCCGACGATATCTTTCTGACCACGGCGTTCACGGGGCTGCAGACCAACATGCTGCGGCCGTCGATTGCGGCTGCCGGCCTTGATCCCGATAATCTGCCGCAGCGTGGCGCGATCGATATCGGCAAGGACATCGACGTCGGCGCGCGCGAGGACCGCCCCAAACGCTGGAAGGACGTCTGGAGCGCAGGCCATTCCGTCTCGGGCGTGGCGGAGGTGCTCTCCGTCGACGAGATGATTGCGCGCACAGCGGCGGAATATCGGGAAGCTTCCACGCGCGTATGATGTGGCTAGAGAGCGTAATAGAGTTCCCTGCGATCGAGCCACTGCATTTCTGTGATGCAGCAATGCCCAGCGGGCCGAAGCGGCAAATGCCAAGACAAAGCCGCTGCAGTGGCAAACTTCCGACACAGGATGACGGCGAAAACAGGCAATCCGACATGACGCACGCGCGAAGGCAGACCGGTTCCGGTTTTGCCGTCGGGCGCGTTTTTATTCAGCGAGGCCTTCGTGTCGCACAGACTCCTCCCCGCGATCCTGTTCATCTGCGCGCTGTTTGCCTTCCCGGCGTTCGCGCAGCCAGGCGCAGCGCCGGCCGCCCCCGCCGAAAAAGCTGACGTCCTGACGCCCGAACAGGCGAAGCGGGCGCTCGATACGCTGTCCGACGACAAGAAGCGCGCGCAGGTGATCGAGACGCTGCGTGCGGTCGCCAATGCCTCACAGCAATCGCAAGGCGCGACTCCCGCGCCCGAACAGAAATCCGCGATACCGCTCACTGCCGACAGCCTCGGCGCGCAACTCCTGCTGACGGTGTCCGAGCAGGTCCGCGAGATCTCGCGCGAGGTCGCCGACGTGGCGCGGACATTGACGCATTTCCGGGCGTTCTATTACTGGTTCGTGCGGACCGCCAACGATCCGTCGGCCTATCATCAATTGTTTGATATCGCCTGGAAACTGGCGCTGGTGTTCCTCTGCGCCTTCGCTGCCGAGTGGCTGGTTTTCCGTCTCATCAAACGGCCGGTGGCGCTATTGGAAGCGCGTCTTCCGCAAGCAGCGCGCGCCCCGGTTCAGACGCTGGCCTTGGCCGATCCGCCGTCTTCCACGGCTGATGTCACCGCCGCGCCCGAGCAACACCGGCGGCGCCTCAGTCTGGCGCGCACCTGGCAGTCGCTGGTCAGGCTGCCCTTCGTTCTCGGACGTCTCGTGCTTGAATTGCTCCCGGTGCTGGTCTTCCTCGGCATCGCCACGATGTTGCTGGGCACCGATATCGGCGACCTCGCGACCACCCGGCTCGTGATCCTTGCGGTCGTCAACGCTTACGCGCTGATACGTGGGCTGATCTGCCTGGTACGGGCGCTGGCCGGACCTTTCGGCCTATTTCGCGTTCGCGCCGAGACCGCGGCCTACATCGAGATATGGGCGCGGCGCATCGTCACCGTCGCCGTCTCGGGGATTGCCTTCGCCAACGTGGCGCTGCTGCTGGGCCTGCATCGCGCCGGCTACGCCGCACTGTTGCGCCTTGTGATGCTGGTCGTGCATCTTTTTATTGTCGTCGTGATCCTGCAGTGTCGAAGGCAGGTCGCCGACGTCATTCGCGCACCGGCCGGCCGCGACGGCACAGCCGCCAGGGTGCGCAATCGCGTCGCCGGCATGTGGCACTATCTTGCGATCGCGCTCGACCTTGCCTTGTGGGCGGTTTGGGCGCTCAACATCCGCAACGGCTACGCGCTATTGCTGCAATATTTCGTCGGCTCCATCGCGGTTGCGCTGATCGTGCGCCTCGCCACCATCCTGGTGCTGAGCCTGATCGACCGCGGCTTTCGCATCAGCCCGGACCTCAAGCGCCGCTTCCCGGGCCTGGAGACCCGTGCCAACCGCTATCTGCCGCTGTTGCGCAACATCGTCTCAGCCGCAATTGCCTTCATCGGCTTCGTCGCGCTGCTGGAAGTTTGGGGCGTCAATGCCGTCGTCTGGTTCTATGGCGGCCAGATCGGCAGCCGGTTGCTTTCGGCGGTGATGACGATCGGCGTCGCCGCGCTGGCCGCGGCGGCGATCTGGGAAATCACCAACGCGTTGCTGGAACGCAAGATCAACGCGCTCTCGCGTGAGGGGCACTACGCGCGCGCGGCGCGGCTGCGCACCTTTCAGCCAATGCTGCGAACGGCGCTGTTGTGTCTGATCGTAGTCGTCGTGGGCCTCACCGCGCTCAGCGAGATCGGCGTCAATGTCGCCCCATTGCTCGCCGGCGCCGGCATCGTCGGTATCGCCATCGGCTTCGGCTCGCAGAAGCTGGTGCAGGATCTCATAACCGGGCTGTTTCTCCTGCTCGAGAACACCGTGCAGGTCGGTGACAACGTCACGCTGTCAGGCCTATCGGGGGTAGTAGAGAACGTCTCGATCCGTACGCTTCGCCTGCGCGCCGGCGACGGCTCCGTGCATATCGTGCCGTTCAGCGCGGTGACGACGATCACCAATTCAAGCCGCGGCGCCGGCAATGCAGCGGTCAGCGTCAACGTGGCCTACAAGGAAGACACCGACCGCGCCGGCCAGATCCTGAAGGACATCGTCTCCGAGATGCGGCGCGAGCCCGAATTCCAGCACCTGATCCGCGGCGATCTCGAGCTGTGGGGCGTCGACAAGGTGGACGGCTCGATGGCTTCGATCGTCGGTCAGATCCGCTGCACCGATGCCGGCCGCTGGCCGGTGCAGCGCGAATTCAACCGCCGCATGAAACGGCGATTCCAGGAGTACGGCGTGGAAATCGCACCCGCTAGCCAAACCATTCTGATGCAGGTTCCGGCGCCAGCCGACGCCGTCGCGAATGCGCAGCCCCGGCGGGCGGCAGGCTAGTTCGTCACGCAATGTCATCCGCGCGTCTCAACGCAGAATTCGACCAAGAATGCGCGCCGCCTGATCGATCTCCTTTTCATTCCATGCCGCAAAGCCGAGAAACAGGCCCTGCTCATTTGTCCTGTGATACATCATGCTCGATAGCGGCCGGCTGGCGACGCCGGCGTCGAGCAGGCGCGCGGACAATTGCCGGTCGTTCACCGGTCCGCTGCACCTTGCGAGCAATTGCATGCCGCCGGCCGGGGCTTCGGTCGCGAGACGGTCGCCGGCCTCAGCGGCAAGCGCCCGCAGCATGCGGTCGCGCCGGCTCTTGTACAGGCGTGTCATCCTTCTGATGTGGCCGAGATAGGCGCCCGATGCGATGAACTCGGCCAGCGCATCCTGCATCGTGATCGACGTCAGCATTCCCGTGTGGCGCTGCGCGCGCTCGAAGACCTCGATCAGCGCTTCCGGCACGACGAGATAACCGAAGCGAATGTCCGCATACGTCGCCTTCGAAAAGGTGCCGAGATAGAACACGCGCGGCGACGTTGCGAGCCCCTGCAGGGCGGCCACCGGGCGGGCCTCATAGTGAAATTCGCCGTCGTAGTCGTCCTCGATGATGCAAGCGCCGGTGGCTTCGGCGAAACGCAGCAGTTCGAGACGACGGCCGATCGGCATCAGCCGTCCGGTCGGATACTGATGCGACGGCGTGACGAAGATCAGCCGCGGGGTCTCCTTGCGGGATGAGATGATGGCCATGCCCTGCGCGTCGAGCGGTATGGCGGAAACGGTCGCGCCGGCGGCATGCAATGCGACGTTGGCGCCGCCATAGCCCGGGCTTTCGATCCAGGCGTGATCGCCGCGCTCGAGCAGCGCATCTGCGACCAGCGTCAGGCCGGATTGCGCCGTCGGCACGATCAGTATCTGGTCGGCCTTGGCTTTGATCCCGCGATGAACCACGAGATGCCCGAGCAGCGCTTCCTGCAGCGGTCGATGATTGATGGGCCGGTCGCGGCGCAGCGGTGCGTTTCGCGCCGCGCGCCGCAGGCAGCGGCTCCACACATCGTGCGGAAACTCGCGCTCATCCGCCAGCCCGGGCTGAAACGGCCGTGGCCGTCCGTCATGAACAGGCGGCCAGTCCGCCCGCTGCAGGCTGCGCGCCCAGGACGACAGCACCATCCGCTCGCTTCCGGCGCGGCTGCTTCGCGGCGACATCTTGCGGCGATCGAGCGACAGGCCTGCGGCGACGACCGGACGTCGTCCGGCGGCAAGCGAGAGATAGCCTTCCGCGGCCAATTGCTCGATCGCAAACGAGACCGTGTTCCGTGAGAGGGCGAGCGATTGCGCCAGTTGCCGGCTCGAGGGCAGGCGCTGGCCGGGCGCGAGGCGTCCTTTCGTGATGAGGTGCCGCAACTGGTCAGTGAGCTGGCGCGTCAGCGTCGCGCCGCTGTCGCGCGCCAGATGCAGCATCCCGGGCAGCAGGTCGTCCACAACTGGCCCCAGCAAATCGTCAAGACTGGTTCTTTCATTAGGGCCAGTTGAAAGGCTAGGCAATGCCGAGCGGCTCATGACGGGACCTGTTCGAGATGGCCAGTGAACTTTCAACCCGCGGCGCGGCGGCGCTACTTGCCGGCGTCGTGTTCGCGTGGGGAACCAACTGGCCGGTGACGAAGATGATCGTGCACGACGTGTCCCCGCTATGGGCGACGGCGCTGCGCTGCATGATCGCCGCCGCGACGCTGGCGCCGATGTTGTGGGCGCAGGGGACCTTCATCGTGCCGAAGCGCGGCGATCTGCCGGTCGTGTTCTGCACCTCGATCCTGCACCTGGTGGCGTTTTCCGCGCTGGTCGCGGCCGGGCTGCAATTCGTGCCGGCGGGAAGGGCGATCGTGCTTGGCTACACGACGCCGCTATGGGTCGCGATCGGAGCAGCCATGTTCCTGTCTGAGCAGATCACGCGCCGGCGCGCGATCGGTATCGGTTGTGGCCTGGCGGGTCTCGCGATCATCTTCAATCCGCAGACGCTGAACTGGGACGACCGCAACGCGCTGTTCGGCAGCGGCCTGATCCTGCTCGCGGCATTCTGCTGGGCCGGCAACATCGTTTACGTCCGCGCCCACAAGTGGATCTCGACGCCCTTTCAGCTCGTGTTCTGGCAGGTGTTGCTGGCGGCCGCGCTGCTTGCGACCATCGCGTGGTTCGTGGAAGGCACGCTACATATCGCGTGGACATGGCGCCTTGCCGCGTTGATGCTCTATAGCGGAATCATCTGCACGGCATTCGCCAACTGGGCGATGACGATGGTGAACCGGAGCCTGCCAGCCGTCACCACCTCGCTGTGCCTGCTGGCGACGCCGCTGTTCGGAATCGTCAGCGCGACCGCCATCCTGAACGAGCCGCTGGAGCCGTCGCTTTTTCTGGCGATGGCGCTGATCATCGGCGGCATCGCGCTTGGCAGCGTCGCTGGCGGCTCGCTTCGCGCGAAAGCCGCCTAATTCGCCACGAAATACCAATTCTCGTCGTAGCGCTCGAGCCGGCTCGGCGGCTTGTTGGCGAATTCGAAGAAGTGCTTGGGATCGCCGCCCGGCGGCACGTGAAGGAAGCCGGTGAAATAGTGCTTCAGGCCGCGTGAGGTCAAAAACAGCACATAGGTGCCTTGATCCGTCTCGTCGACGACGATGTCGTTGCCTACGGAAACATTCGGTTCGCGGTTGCCGAGCGCGATCAGGCTCTTGTTGTCGGAGACGTTGGGTTTCAGTTCGCCGGCTTCGACGCGCGCCACGATCCGTTCGCGGTCGGCCCGGTGCCAGCGGAAGTTCTGCTGGAGCGCGACCTGGTGCAGCGGCGCGTAGGCGAGAATGGCGAGCGTCAGCGCGCAGATCAGGAAGGGGAGGGCGAACTTCGCTCCACTGGTTCGGATCTTTGGGAGTAGCGAAGCCGACCAGACCATGCAGCCGAAGAACACGAGCGCGACCAGCGGCACGACGACGAGCAGGACGAGGCCGGACGGCCAGTCCGCCATCGACAGTTCGAACGTCGCAATCGACAGCGTGAAGACTGAAATCGCGATGGCCGCTGCCAGCGCGGCGCGAACCGACGGTCCGGCCGCGACTGACGTCGTCTGGGATGTCGCTTCAGCCATGCCGGGCTGTTCCGCTCCGTCGTTTGCTCGCGTCCCCGGCCTTGCCAAGGCTTAACGCTCCGTTAACCATATCGGCCCCAACAATAGCCCCAGACGATGGCCCGCTGCCACGGTCGGACGGCAAATTGAAGGGGTAAGGAATGGATTTCGATCGGCATTTTGCCAAAACCCCGGCGACCCTCGAGGAGATCCGGCGGCGGGTGATGTTTGCGCTCGACCGGCATCCACTGTGCCGCGGGATCGAATTCGACGTCGTCAGCATGCCGCGCAACCGCAAGAGCAACTGGACCGTCACGTTGCAGCAGGTCGCCCCCGACGCGCTGTGGGAGGCCTCCGATATCGTTGCCGATATCCAGGAGGCCTATGAATTGGCCGCAGCGGCCTGATTCCGGGACAATTTCGGGACTTTTTCCCCATCTTTTTCGACCGCGTCAGCGCGGCGATTGGCATCGTATAGCCTCAATTGTCATCCAGTTTTCGGCAAAAGGACCAAACGTCGGCGGGAATGGAGACCTTTTTGACCAAGACTATGACGATTGTCGCGCTGATCTGCTTTCTCGTGGCCGGCGCCGCCGTCACCGCCATTCTCGGCCGCGACAGCGTGCCTGCCGCTCGGTACGAACTGGCGTCGGCTTCCTCCGTTCAGGGCCCGGTCACGAACAAGGAAAGCAAGAAGGATCGCCTCGCGGTGATCAGCTACGCCACCGCCGCGATTGAACCCCAGCCCAGGGATCCCGAGCTGAACGAAGCGCTGCGCCGGGCCTATGCCTCGACTTCGCCCGCCGATATCGGGATGCCGAAGGAGATCGCGGCTCCCACCGTTACGTCCACGACGCCCACCGCCGCCGCGCCGAGCACGGCGCCGGCGCCTGCGCCCGTCAAGCCCAAGGCCGCAGCCAAGCCCCAGCCGCAGAAAGGCTACGCGCTGCTGAGCGATGTCCAGATTGCCGGGATCAAGGACCGCCTGAAATTGTCGGCTTCGCAGGAGTCCTACTGGCCGCCGGTGGAAACCGCGCTGCGCGCCGTCGCCCGCAAGATTCATGCAGGCCGGCAGGCCAACCCGAATGTATCAGGCGTACCGATCGATCCCGAGTCCGCGGAAGTCCAGCAATTGAAATCTGCAGCGATGCCGCTGCTGTTCCAGTTGCGTGAAGACCAGAAGAGTGAAGTCCGCTCGCTCGCCCGCATCATCGGCCTGGAAAAAGTCGCCGCGATGATTTGATCGGTGAGCGCCGCGATCGCAGCGCCGCCGGTTCCAATTCCCTCACAGTGCCGTGCCGGAACATCGACCTCACCCACGCGTTGCCCGCGGGGATGAGGGAGAGTGACGATGCGCACATCAACCGCTTATTTTGCAGGGGCGGGAACCGTGGTCGTGGCGGTCGCCGCCGGCCTCGGCGGTGGATATCTGGCTGCCAACATCGTCAGCCCGCCGATGCAGACGATCTCCAAGCTGGAGCGCCGGATGTCGGCGGAGCCGATACCCGTTTCGACGGCGCCGTCCGAGCCGGTGCCCGCGGCGACGGCGGCGGCCGCCAATCCCGCTTCGGCGCCGGCCCAGGAACAGCCGCAGCCCGAGCAGGCGCAGCCGCAGCCCCAAACGCAACCACAGCCACAAACGACATCGGCAACGCCGCCCGTCAATAATGCTCCGGCCGAAGACAAGACAGCCAACAACGCAGCGGCCGCTCAACCTGTACCGACATCGCCGAAACCCTCGAAGCCAGCCGAACAGGTCAGCGAAAAGACCGCTGCGCCGGAAAAGACCGCCGCGCCGCAGGAGGCATTTGCCAAGGCCCGTGATACAGATCTCAAACGGGCTGCCGCCGAACAACGGCGCGCCGAGCGGCGCCAGCGCTGGGCCGACAAGCGCCGCCTCCAGCAGCCCCGCGAGCAGGAACTCGAGGCGGTCGAGGAGCGGGTCCGGGAAGCGACCGAGCCGCGGCGGATCAGAATCCGCGAAGAAGCCGAGCCGAGGGGGTTCTTTGGCGAGCCCGGGAGAAGGGACATGTTCGTCGAGCCGGCGAGAAGCGAGATACCGCGGATCAGGCTGTTCGAACAGGATGATTGATTTTTCTGCGGCGACCGCAAATGTCGGAGCGTGATGACTTCGAACGTCATCGCGCTCCTTTTTGTTTGGTCGTAATGGCCTGGTGAACGCTTCGCGTTGTCCGCAGAGAATGGGTGGCGCCTTTTCGGATCAGGCCTTTACCCGCCCCGCGATTCCACCACCTTGCGGCAACCGTCCGACAGCTTCGTCTTGTTCGCTTTCAGGCAGGCATTCATCTGCGGCGGCTTGCCGATATGTTCGGCGCAGAATTTTCCGGCATCCGAACGGCAGGCCATCTGCTCCTGGGGAGTGGGGCCGGATTGCGCCTGAGCCAGCGAGCCGGCGGCGAGCGACAGGATCAGGGCTGCGGCCGCGACATGGATCGATTTCATCGTGGATCACCTTTTGACGAGAATGGGAGATTGAAAGCGCGCGAAAACTCGTCGAGGTTGCGCCCGCGGTCCATGCCATGTTCATGGCGTCGGGGCCGCAAATCGCCCCGAGCACACCCACACCATTTTCATGGGATGTTGCCGGACCGCTCGATGGACCATGTACATCTCGCGTCGGCTGCGGTGACCGATCGGCACATCGCAAAGAGCTGCACGCCCAATTCGGGAGAGATGACACATGTTGAAGAAGACAGGTTGGCTGAGCGCAGGTCTGACGCTCGCAGCGTTTTCGGCCGTGGCTTCCTTTGCAGTCGGCGGCGTAAGCTCTGCCCAGGCTGCAGTGGTTTATTGCAAGACGGTCGGCGTGCCGAAGGGCTGCGTCGCGCGCCCGACACCGGTCGCGGCGGCTGCGGTGGTGACGCCGGCCGTGGGCGTTGCCCGTGTTGGCGTCGGCGCTGTGGGCGTCGGAGCTCGGGGCGTTGGCGTTCGTCCCGGCACGCCCATGAACCGCGGTGGCCCGGTCAACCGCGTCGGTCGCCGCTGAGGCAAAGCGTTTTCAAGCGAAGCATGCCCTCGGACTTGATCCGGGGGTGGGCACCGGTTCGCGTAAAGAAAACGCGTAAACTAAAGTGTGCACGCTAACCGCCGTCGCTGTCGGGAAAGCGGTGAGGCAAGGTCAGCCTGACGCGCGTGCCTTTGCGAGTTCCTTGGGCGCAGGAGCTCAGTTCCAGCTCCGCGCCGCAGCGCGCGGCGCGGCTTCGCATGTTGCGCAGACCGCGCGCCGTTTTCGCAGCTCCTGCGGCCCCGCCGTCAGACGCGATCTCAAAGCCCTTGCCGTCGTCTTCGACGGTGATGCAGCCGCGCTCGACGCCATCGGCGCCCGCCAGCGTCTCGATCCTCACCGTAATGCGCCGTGCCTCGGCGTGCTTGACCGCATTGGTCACGGCTTCATCCAGCAGCCGTACGATCTGGATGACGTGCCACGGCCGCAGTTCGGGATGAACCGGCAGGCCCTGCGCCGTGACCGCGCGCCAATCCAGCGCGATGTCATGCGGACGCAGTTGCGCCATGGCGCGTTCGCGCCATGAGCCCAGCGCCAGCATCAGATCGCCGCCGATGTCGTCCATGGAGTCGATGACGAGGCGCAGATCCTTCAGCGCCGCGCGTGCCGCATCGCCTATCCCTGCGCTGCCATTGCCGCGCTCGCTGAGCGCTACGATGCTGACGAGCTGGCCGCCGAGCCCGTCATGCAGGTCGCGCATCAGCCGTGTGCGCTCCCGCGCCAGCGCCGCGGCGCGGGCGCGCTCCTCCTCGCGGGCGAAACTGGCCTTCAGCTTTTCCTCCGCCTCGCGCACCTGGGTGACGAGGCGGCCGGCAAAGCCGTCGACCTGATTGAGCGCTCGGGCGAAGCGCCAGGTCAACCCCGCGCCGATCGCGACCAGCATCGCCGAATAGGACAGCCGCGCGGTGAAGATGCGGTTGGGCATCATCTGAAACACCGAGAGCAGGTCGACGATCCAGCAGGTCAGCATGATCGTGACCGCGCAGCCAAGCAGAAAACTCGCGACGTTCTGCCGTTGCAGCGCCGATCGCGCGGTAACGACGGCCATGATGAGAAGGGAGATGCCGACCATGGGTACGGCGAGAATCAGGAACAGGGCGCGCACCAGCGCCTGATTTCCGAACAGGCCGGCCAGCGCCAATGCGATGCCCGGAATGAAGATGATCCAGGCGTAGCGCTGCCACTTCCAGCCCGAGAGCAGCAGCGCAAAGACCAAGACCAGCGCGCTTTCGATCGGCGCGGAGGAAATCAGGATCACGTTCAACCTGGAAAACGGCGTCTCGCCCATAGGCGTTTGCAGGAACGCCTGGCCGACACCCACGGCCATCGCCGCCGCCAGAACGCCATAGGCCGGCTCATGGCGCCGCATCACCCACATGATGCCGAGGATCACGGCCAGAATCGCCTGCCAGGACGAGAACACCACCGGCAATGTGACGAACACCAGCGTTCTGAGATTATAGGTCGGACGCAACGCTTCATCCGGGCCGACCCAGATGCGATCGAGAAAGCCTGATATCGGACCCCAGATGAACAGCCGGATCGAGATGGCGTTGTCGCCGTCGCGCAGCACCGATGCGGGGATTACCGCAATCGCCGGCGTGTTCCGGTCGGGCCGGTTGGCGGCGGGATCGCGCCGGCTGTCGAGGATCACGACATCGTTGACGGTAACCTCGACACCGTTGGTGAAGCGCGGCAGGAACACCGACCAGGCCTGCGAGGTCTCGCCGGCCGGGCGGACGAAGTGTCCCTGGAAACGCGGCGGATCGTTCATCGCATTGCGCAACGGGGAGAAGTACGGCAGCGTCACCGGCCGCTCGGCGCCGGCTTCGGTGAGCTGAAAGGCCGTCACCTGATACTGCGCGGGAGGTCCGGGCAGCGATTGCAGAAGCACCGCGACGCCGGCGACGGCGATTACCGCCTGCAACAGCAGATACTGGATGAGACGGGACGATCGCAGCCGACGCCGCGCGCGGCCGGGCAGCTCCGGTTGCACGTCGTCGCCGTGATCGTTCACAACTTGATCAAGCCCTGCTGGACCGCCTCGAACACCGCCTCGCCCCGGGTATGGACCTCGAGCTTGCGATAGATACTCTTGATATGCCCGGGCACAGTCTGGCGTGACAGGCCGAGATGGCTGGCAATCTCGGCGTAGCTAAAGCCCTTGGCGATGCCCCAGAGAATGTCGATTTCGCGTGGCGTCAGTTTGGCGGTGTTGAGTACTGGACCGGGCGGCGGCTCCGGCGTGCTCTGGGTTCGGCGCACGATGAAGCGCGCGATCGAGGCCGAGATCGGCGAGTGTCCGGCGACGAGATCGCGCACGGTGGCGGCGATGTCGGTCGGGAAGGCGTCCTTGAGCAGATAGCCGGTCGCGCCGACGGTGATCGCCGAAATCACGCTTTCCTCGTCGCCGAGGATCGAGATCACCATGATCTCGGTGTCGGGAAAGCGCTGCCGCGTCTCGCGGATCAGGTCGACGCCATGGCCATCCGGCAACTGAAGATCGGTCAGCAGCACCTTCGGCGCGCCTTGCGCAAGGCAGGCGCGGGCTTCGGCGAGCGTGCCGGCGGCCCTGACCTGGTACCCGGCCTTGGCCAGCGCGTCCTGCAGCCGCCAAAGCGTCGGCGCGTCGTCCTCGACCAGCACGACCGTGATGGCTTCCGCCCTGGGCCCATCGCTCAATGAATTCATCTGAAAACTCCGGCTGCCTGTCCCTGCAGCCCGCACAAGTGTAACCCCGCGGCGGCTTTTTGCGACACCCATGTTCATGGGACGGGATTATTACGAGGTCGAGGAGGCGAAAGGAGCGGAAAAGGCCTATACGATTGCCTCTTAACGAGGTCGCCGAAATGCCGAACCCCACCAAGAATGTTCCGCCGACAAAAACCGCTTCCGAATCCCGCCGCCTTGCCGTCACGCCCGAGGACGTCACGGCCGCGGCCGCGTCCATTGCCGGGTCGGTCGTCGTCACCGAATGCGACCAGAGCCGGACGCTGAGCGAGATCTGCGGCTGCAGCCTCTGGCTCAAATTCGAGAACCTGCAGTTCACCTCGACGTTCAAGGAGCGCGGCGCGCTCAACCGGCTGCTGGCGCTGTCGCCGGAGGAGCGGCGGCGCGGCGTGATCGCGATGTCGGCCGGCAACCACGCGCAGGGCGTGGCCTATCATGCCAGCCGGCTCGGCATTCCCGCTAGCATCGTGATGCCGGTCGGCACCCCGATGGTGAAGATCGAGAACACGCGGCGTCACGGCGCGAATACGATCATCTCCGGCAAGACGCTGGAGGAGGCCGGCGAATTTGCGCGCACGCATGGCGAGGCGCACGGCATGATCATGATCCATCCTTACGACGATCCCTTGATCATCGCTGGGCAGGGCACCATCGCGCTGGAAATGCTCCGGGCCGCGCCGCAGCTCGATACGCTAGTGGTGCCGATCGGCGGCGGCGGGCTGATTTCCGGCATGGCGATTGCGGCCAAATCGCTGAGGCCGGACCTGCAGATCGTCGGCGTGCAGGCGCAGCTCTATCCCTCGATGTACAACGCCATCAAGGGCCAGCATCTGCCGATGCGCGGCGACACGCTTGCCGAAGGCATTGCAGTGAAGGTGCCGGGCCGGATCACCACCGAGATCATCCGCCATCTCGTCGATGACATCGTTCTCGTCACCGAAGATCAGATCGAGCGGGCGGTGACGATGCTGATCGCAATCGAAAAGACCGTGGTCGAGGGCGCCGGCGCCGCCGGCCTTGCGGCGGTGCTGGCGACGCCGCAGCGTTTTGCCGGCCGCAATGTCGGCCTTGTGCTAACTGGCGGCAACATCGACACGCGGCTGATCGCCTCCGTGCTGACCCGCGAGCTCGCGCGCGAGGGCAGGCTGACCCAGATCGCGATCGACATCGTCGACCGTCCCGGCCAGCTCGCCGCCGTCTCGGCGCTGCTCGCCGAAGCCGGCGCCAACATCATCGAGGTTTCACACCAGCGCACCTTCTCCGATCTTCCCGCCAAGGGCACCTTGCTCGAAGTCGTTATCGAAACGCGGGATCGGGCGCATCTAGATGACGTGATGAAGCGGCTCGGCGAAGCGGGGTTTGTCGCGTGGCTGCCCGGGCGACGATAAGCGTAGCGTTTTCGAGCGAAGCATATCCCCCGGATTGTGGCAGCCCTGCTCACTGGAAAATGGGCGGTCAGGGGCGCATATTTGTAGAATGACAATCGTCAAATGCGATTGTGGCGCTGAGTACCAACGCACTGAGGAAAAGTTCTTGGTGCCGCACACCGGCCACGCATCCTGTAAAATCTGCGGGGCTACGTTAGAGTCTTGGTCCGAAACCACCCACGTTCCCACATTCGATCTGGTCAAACGTCCAGGCGGAAAGCCGGTTTGACCGTCAAACCAACATACTACCGCCCCCGAGTGCCTGCGATCACGATCCCGAGCCGCCGTTTCACCCGCTGCCGGCTTGCCGGCCGCCCAGAGGTCCCAGGGAACGATCTGCGCCCAATGGCGTAGGATTCGGGTGGCGTTGCCTGAACAGACGCCACGAGGGGCTCCAGTTCTTGCGCCGTCGGTCCGACTCCGGGGCTGGAGCCACCTTGGAGCTTCGCGCCTGGGCCTCGGCGATCCCCGCGCGGGGCTGCGTTATGTCCGGCCTCCGGCCGAGGATCCACACCCGAGGAGTAACACCATGACCCCACACATCCCCGAGGATTTTTCCACCAGGTTGATCGACTGGAGTCCCTTCGTGATCATGGGCCACACGATGCCGCCCCGGGATCCTGATGAAGACGGAGAGGACGAGGATGAAGAGGAAGAAGACGAAGAGGAGAGCGCCGACGAACCGGCGGTCGTGCGCGAGCCGGACGAAGACTAGAGCATGATGCTTTCAAGATTGGGCATAGCCCGAGCTTGACACCGTCTGGCTCCATCACTTCGTCGATATGGCGAGGTGCTTCCCAGTTGGCCAGTATTCCTGACCGCTTCAGCGAGCATGACGTAAGGCCGGCCTTCAGTCCAACAGAGAAGGAGTGTCCGATGAAATCGCATTTGCTGCTCACGGCGAGCGGTCCGTTGCTCATTCTCACGTCGCACGAGTCGTTGCGCGATCCGAATTTCCTCGGGAAGCTCAAGCAAAAAGGGATTGGCAAGTTCGTCGCATTTGAGGTTCCAGTGTCGCTCGCCAGGGAGCGCTACGGCGGGCATTTTCAAGCGGTCGAGAGTGATCTGCACGAGACCGATGATTTGAGAGTGCTCGACTTCAACGGCCAGCGGGTCTTTCAGCTCTTTCGTTTCGATGAACTCGGTGCACCGACCCTTCAAGAACAGCCGTGATCTGGTTTTGTCGCCCCTCAATTCACCAGCCGCACCGTGCCGGCGTCGCTGACGTCATAACCGCCGAGTTCGCCCGCGCGATCGTGGAAGCCCGGCCCGCGGATGAAATCGAACAGCGCCTGCGGTCCCTTCCCGAAGTAGTCGCGCTGGCGCATCACGAGATCGAAACGCTCCCAGACGAGCGGCAGGAAATCGAGCCCCGCTGATTTCGCCACGCTCCGCGTCGCGATGCCGCAATCGATGCGGCCGGCGCGGATCGCCTGGGCGATATCGGGGCCGGTCGGGAAGGCGGGCTTTGCCAGTTTCAGATCGTCGAGCGCGATGCGTGCGCGAGCGAGTAGCGCGAGCAGCAGCAATTGCGCGCCGGCGCCCGCCGGGCGTTGCGCCATGCGCGCGCGTGAGGTCGCGATCGAGGCCATGTCGCTCAGGCCCAGCGGATTGCCTGATGCAACCATAATTCCCTGCTCACGCCGGGCAAAGCCGAGCACGACCGCATCGTGCAAGCCGGGCGCATCGGCGACCGTCTCGACATTGGCGCGCTCGTCATCGCCATCAAGGCGGTGCAGGTGGATCGCCGCGACCAGCACATCGCCCCGCGTCAACCGCCGCAGGCCTTGCTCGCTGCCTTCGGGCAGGCTGGCGAGGCCGCAATTGCTTTCGCGCAAGGCCCATTCCAGCAGTGGATCGTGACTGCCGCCAACGATCGGCGGCGCTGCCACCTGCGTCAGCGCGGCCGGCGCGATCAGGCCGGCGGACACCCAGCGGTCCAGCGCCGTGCGCGGAAACAGCCAGCGCCCGGTCACCTTGCTGCAAGGCACTTCGCGGTTCGCCACCAGCTCGTAGAGCTTGCGCTCGGAAAGGCGGAGATACTCGGCCGCTTCGTCTGTCGTGAGGAGTTCCGGCATCGGCACCAATATGCACCTGAATGCAGTTATTACAGAAATTGACCACATCGTCGCTATCTGCGCAAGATAGACGGCGTTAATGGAATTACAAATGCCAGAGCTATCAGCCCTTCAGCTCGTCCTCAGCGGAGATCCCGCGCTGTTCGCCATCGTGCGGCTGTCGCTCTATGTGAGTCTGTCGGCGGTGCTGCTGGCCGCGCTGATCGGCATTCCGCTCGGCGCCTGGATCGCGCTGACGAGATTTCCCGGCCGCCAGGGCGTCATCGTCCTGCTCAACGCGCTGATGGGCCTGCCCCCGGTCGTCGTCGGTCTCGCAGTGTACCTCGCACTGTCGCGCTCCGGGCCGTTCGGCGCGTTCGGCCTGTTGTTCACATCAACCGCCATGATCATCGCGCAGACCGTGCTGGTCACGCCGATCATCGCCGCGCTGACGCGCCAGACCATCGAGGATCTCTGGCTCGAATACCGCGATGAACTCACCGCAATGAACCTTGGCCCGGTCGGCCGCGTCATGGCGCTGATCTGGGATGCGCGCTTCAGCCTGGTCACGGCGCTGCTCGCCGGCTTTGGCCGTGCGGCGGCGGAGGTCGGCGCCATCATCATCGTCGGCGGCAACATCGAGGGCTTCACCCGCACGATGACGACGGCGATTGCGCTGGAGACTTCCAAAGGCGACCTGCCGCTCGCGGTCGGCCTCGGCCTCGTGCTGATCGCGATCGTGATCGCCGTCAACGCGCTGGCCTGGAGCGTGCGCCGCGCCGGCGAGCGATTGGCAGGATGACCATGCGCGCGCCCTCAAGCGAACTGCCGATTGAACTGGACGGCGTCACGGTGGCGGCCGGCGGCGTCACGATCCTCGACGACATCGCGCTCGCGCTGGCGCCGGGCCCGCCGACGGTATTGATCGGCCCCAACGGCTCGGGAAAATCGACGCTGCTGCGCCTGACGATGGGGCTGGTGGCGCCGTCGCGCGGACGCATCACCTGGGGCGGGCTGGAAAACGTTCCGCCGCTCAAGCGCGCGATCGTGTTTCAGCGCCCGGCGATGCTCCGGCGCAGCGCTGCCGCCAACCTCCGTTTCGCGCTGCGCGCCGCCGGCATCCCGCGCGCGGAGCATGCACGCCGCATCGGCGAATTGCTCGAACTGGTCGGCCTTGCTCATCTCGCCGACCGCGCGGCCCGAAGGCTGTCGGGCGGCGAGCAGCAGCGGCTGGCGCTGGCACGCGCGCTTGCGCGGGATCCCGCGGTGCTGTTCTTGGACGAGCCGACCGCAAGCCTCGATCCAATCGCCACCAAGGCGGTGGAAGACATCATCCGCGCCGTCAGCGAGCGCAACATCAAGGTCGTGATGGCGACCCATGATCTCGGCGAAGCGCGCAGGCTCGCCGGCGAGGTCGTGATGCTTCACCGCGGCCGCATTGTCGAAAAGGGTGCAGCCGCATCGTTCCTCGACGCGCCGCAAACCGCCGAGGCGAGGGCGTTCCTCGCGGGAGAACTACTGATTTAGAGCATGATCCGGAAAAGGGGTTGCCGGCTTTCCGAAACGATCATGGGAAACTGAAAATGGGAGAAAATAAATGAACATGCTCACGCGCCGCCTGCTGATTGCGGCCACGGTCACGCTTGCATTTGCAAGTCACGCCGTCGCGCAGGACAAATCGATCGTGGTGGCCTCGACCACCTCGACGCAGGATTCCGGTCTGTTCGGCCACATCCTGCCGATGTTCAAGGCCAGGACCGGCATCGACGTGAAGGTGGTGGCGCAGGGCACGGGACAAGCGCTCGATACCGGCCGCCGGGGCGATGCCGACGTCGTGTTCGTCCACGCCAAACCTGCGGAAGAAAAATTTGTGTCCGAAGGTTTTGGCGTGAAGCGATATCCCGTGATGTATAACGACTTCATCCTGATCGGCCCGAAGAGCGATCCGGCCCGCATCAAGGGCTCAAAGGATATCGTCGCGGCGCTCAGCGCGATCAAGGCGAAGGCCGCAGACTTCATCTCGCGCGGCGACAAGTCCGGCACTCACCAGGCCGAGCTCAATCTCTGGAAGGTCGCCGGCATCGACATCGCGAAAGACAAGGGCGCCTGGTACAAGGAGATCGGGCAGGGCATGGGCGCTGCGCTCAACACCGCGTCCGCCTCGAATGCCTATGTGCTCGCCGATCGCGGCACCTGGCTGTCGTTCAAGAACCGCGGCGACCTCGTGATTTCAGTCGAAGGCGACAAGCGCTTATTCAACCAGTACGGCGTCATGCTGGTGAATCCGGAAAAGCATCCGAGCGTCAAGAAGGATCTCAGTCAGCAATTCATCGACTGGCTGATATCGGCTGAGGGCCAGAAGGCAATCGCCGGCTACAAGATCAACGGTGAGCAGTTGTTCTATCCCAACGCCAGCGATTCCGGTGCGTGATGCGCCGTTGCGATCAGTCCAGTGCAGCGATCATGGTTCGCGCGTAGTCGGCGGCGTTTTGTCGGACTTGATTGCTGGATCCGTGATCAGGCGATAGGTCGGCACCCACGCGGTATCCCACTTTTCGAGCATCGCGCCGCAAGCCGTGCACTCAAAACAGTCGATCTCGCGCGAGGCCGCCATCGCCTCGGTGCGGTGGTAGATCGCGCCACATCTGCAATATCGCCGACTTCCGATCACCATGGATCTTTAAGCCTCGGCGCGAAGCGGCACAACGCTACTCTCGTCGCAGGAACTGCCGTTCATATTCATGAATGTTTGTTCAAGCAGCTGTCGTAGTCTTAATGTCGCAGACAGGAACGTGCGAGCGGTGTGGTGATTAGACTCCGGTAGAGCCGACACATTTAGAGCCGACACATTCACTGGAGTTCGATGATGAAGAAACTGGCTATCGTATTTGCCGCTGGTGCTGCTGCGCTGATCGGCGGTTCCGCTGCCAACGCCGCCGACAATGCGGTGAAGGCGAAACCTTCGACGGATGTCGTGCGGTCTTCCACTGACTTCAGCGCCCATCGCCGCCACTGGCGCCATCGGCACCACCACCACTGGGGCCACCATCACTACCGCCCGCACTACCGTAGCTACGGCTACTATGCGCCGCGCTCGTACGGCTATTACGGTCCCCGCCGCTATTACGGCGGCGGTCCCGGCATAACCTTCAGCTTCGGTACCGGCGGCTATCGATGGTAGGATAGACCGGTGAGACAAAAAGCCCGCAGCAATGCGGGCTTTTTTCTTTCCCCGGACGCGGCGCAGCGCGCAGCGGTACGCTGCAGAGCGGGGCCCATGCGATATAGACGCAGCCATTGATCGTGGGTCCCCGCTCTGCGTCGCGTCACTGCGTGCCGCGCCGCGTCCGGGACACGCTGTCTGGGGGCAGCCGCTACAGTTCCCGCGATGCTCTCGATGACTTTGTTCGGCTGTTGTCCGACGCAAAGCGGGTGCCGGATTGCTTGCCGAGCTTCCGTGTCGCAGCCTTTCCTGCCAGCCGGGTTACCCGGGCATGCGCATTCCGGTACGCCGTACGTACGGCCTTTGCGGTTCGACTTGCAACAACCCGCCGCTTCTTGAGCGCCGCGTGGCTCTCTTCGGCGATATCGGCCTTTCGCAACATCACGCTGATGGAAGGCGCCAGATCGACCGGAATTTCGGCGACCTGGTCTTCCTTCGACAGGCCACCGACTCCTTCGCATGGTGCCTTGTCCGGCAGGTCCGTCGGCATGTGGACAGTATTGTTTTCGTCCGTCCAGGCCTCGGCCTTGTGGCCGGTGATGATCTTGACGTAAGCGCGCGTTTCCTTCGGCAACGCGCCGCGCCGCGATAACCACTTCTCGATCCTGCCGCCGCCCGCATTATACGCGGCCGCCGCAAGCCCGAGATTTCCGAACTGATTATGAAGCTTGCGAAGAAATCTTGCCGACGCAGGAATCGCCTGCAGCGGATCGAACGGGTTTCTCAAACCCATTTCGACTGCGGTTTGCGGCATGAATTGCGCAATGCCCTGCGCGCCTGCAGAGCTGACCTCCGCAATCCGAAACCTGCTTTCCTGCCAGAGCAGGCGCGCGAGAAATCCGATCGGAATATCGTTTTCCTCAGCGGCCGCCTTCACCGCTTCACAGATCAGGTTCGGTGACGCGGACCCGTCGCTGACGGAAGCGGCTGCATGAGCGGCGGCATCGGCTGTCGTTCCCGTCTCGCGTGGCGCGGCAACCACGTTTGTTGCGTCCGATTCTTGTGAATGCTCGACCGACGCGGTCACGGTTCCCGTGTGAGAATTCGATGTCGTGGCGGGTTCCGATTGCGCTTCGGCAACAACGAAAGATAGTTCCGATACTGACCTGATTCCGGAACTTTCAAAATCCACCGAGATCACAAACACAGCAATCACAGCGGCGAAAAGATATCGCATCAACTTCCATCCATTTGTGAGAAGGCCGGTCGGATAAAAGTTGGATGTGGAGATTTCGCGGATGAACTACGGCAGAGCAGTGTTCTTCTCGCCCGTAATTCTACCGAGGGGAACTCGTGAAATGCGCGTACCTGCGCCCGTTGCCTACATAGCTCTTTACATCGCGTTGTACGCTGCATTCGGCGTGGCATCGCCGTTCTGGCCGAAATATTTCGAAATCAGATCGCTGACGCCCGAGCAGATCGGCGTGATACTCGCGGCAGCGTTGCTGATGCGTCTCGTCGCCGGTCCACTCGTCGGTATGTTTGCAGACTTCCTGCAGTCGTTGCGCCTCGTGCTCGCATGCTGCGCCACCCTGGCGGCCGCAGCGGCCGTGGCGTTGCTGTGGGCCGATGGTTTCTGGTTGTTACTCCTCGTGGCGCTGGTGCAGGCCGCGGCTCTCGCCCCCACGACGTCGATCGCCGATGCGTTGTCGGTCAACGCAGCCAGACCTCAGCTAGCGGGTAGGCCTTTCGAATATGGCTGGATTCGCGGTGCGGCATCGGCCGCTTTCGTCTGCGGCACGCTGATCATCGGGCAACTCGTAACTTCAACCGACCTGACGCGTGTGATCTGGTTGAACGCAGGCCTGCTTGTCGCTGCCGCTGCAGTTACCGCGCTGGTGCCCAGGGTTTCAGCGCCATCGTCGCCGCACACGGGCGCATCGCAGCTTGCGAGTGAGATTCGTGCACTCCTCGGGATCGCGCGGCTTCGAATCCTGATCCTGGTCTCGGCTCTGGTCTATGGCAGCCACGCCATGCATGACGCCTTTGCGGTGATCCGGTGGAGCAATGCCGGAATAGACACTTCCGTCATCAGCGTCCTGTGGTCGGAAGCCGTCGCCGCAGAAGTCGTCGTGTTCTTTCTGCTCGGTCCGGCACTGCTCAACCGGCTCGGCGCGCGCGGTGCGGCAGCTTTGGCGGCGGCAGCCGGAATCGTTCGCTGGTCGGTCGCGGGGACAACGACCTCTGTCGTGCCGCTCGCGATGGTGCAGCCGCTGCACGGATTGACGTTTGCGCTGCTGCATCTTTCTTGTATGCGGTTGATGGCAGCTCTTGTCCCCGCCAGAATGGCCGCAACGGCTCAAGCAGCCTACGCGTTTGGTGCAGGCGCGGTGACGGCCGCACTGACGCTGCTTTCGGGGTTTTTCTATGCCAGGTATGGCGGCGGTGCGTTCGTTGCGATGGCGGGGCTCTGCGGCCTCGCGTTGCCGCTCGCCTGGTTCGGCTTGGCGACGCGCAGGATGGATGCGCACGTCGAGTTGCGGTAGAATCCACGTCGCGAAAAACAGGTCGATCTCTCTCGAAGGTTTGCCAATTGGTCTCGGAAAGCGATCTAGACGTTACTCTCGATGTCGTCAGGGCCGGCGCCGCCGGGCCTGCGGAGGGTATTTTTGGTCCGGCGTCGATGACGTGGCGGATCGACAGGGAAGCCGTCATCTTTCTGGGAGCCGGGCGCGCCTTGCTGCTTCAACTGGCGCATCCCTGGGTCGCGGCTGCGGTTGCCGAGCACTCGCGCACCTTTGCCGATCCAGTCGGCCGCTTTCATCGAACCTTCGAGCTGATGTTTACGATGGTGTTCGGTTCGCTCGACGGCGCGACTGCCGCGGCCCGGCGTCTGCATCGGCGGCACGCGATGATCTCCGGCGTGTTGCCCGAGGCGATCGGCCCGTTCGCCCAAGGCTCTTCCTACTATGCCAACGACATCGCCGCGCTGCGCTGGGTTCACGCCACCCTCGTCGAAACCGCCGCCATCGCGCACGACCTCGTCTTGCCTCCGCTCCCGCCCGAAGAGCGCGAGCAATATTGGGCCGAAAGCCGGCTGTTCGGCTCACTGTTCGGGCTGAAACCTGCGGACCTGCCAGCGGATTGGTCATCCTTCACCGACTACAACGCTGCGATGGCTCGATCGGATACCTTGTCCGTCAGCCCTGCGGCGCGTGACGTGGCCCACCACATCTTCACCGGCGCACGCAGGTGGCTGCGCCCGCCGCGGTGGTACCTGGCCCTGAGCGTGCAGATGTTGCCGGAGCGGCTGCGCACAGGCTTTGGCTTCGACGTCGACGAGCGCGATAGGAGAGCCGCGGACCGCGCGCTCAAATGGACTCGGCGCGTGTACCCCCATCTGCCGACCCGCATCCGCTACGTCGGCCCTTATCACGAGGCCCAGGCGCGCCTGCAGGGAAAGCCGCGGCTCGAGCTGGCTACCCGGTGGCTCAATCGGGCGTGGACCGGACGACCGCGGCTGGATGATAGTCGGAAGAAGTGAGGCCGATGGGCATCGGCGTGTCATTTGCGATAGGACATCTGCCCACCGACGATTCCTGAAAACGAAACCCTGCAGAACCGGATTGTGAGACCGATGGACGAGGACGACCCGAGTGACGAGATTTCGCGGATTGAAGCGCGGCTCGAGGAACTGGCCGAGGTCGCCGAGCGCTGCCGCAAGATCACGTTGGTCTCGAAGGCGGCGATCGCCGCCGGCGCCGGATTGATGCTCGTCACGATGCTCGGCCTGCTTGGGTCCAACCAGGTCGGAGCCCTCGGCTCGATTGCCGCGGTGCTGGGCGGCATCGTGTCGCTCGGCTCGAACGCCAGCACCTTGCGGCAGACCATGGCCGCCATCAGCGAGGCCGAGGCGCTTCGTTCCGATCTGATCGGCAGGATCGACCTTCGCGTGGTCGGCGACGAAACGAGGAAACGGATTTGAGCTGGTTTTTCGAAAGCGATCTCTGAGGTGTCGAGCGCGGGCAGGTAATGGAATGGCCCGGATCCTGCTTTGACAGGTGCGCGCTAACCTGATCCATTTCCGAGCGTTCGAGAGCGGCGAGACATTCAGCACAGTTTCAGCACAGTTAAGGAGTCAACCCATGAAAGAACGGGAACTTCGAGACCTGATTGCGGACGTCAAGACCGGCCGGCTGTCGCGGCGGGCCTTTGTCCAGCGAATGATCGCCGCAGGCCTTTCGGCGCCGATGGCCGGGATGATGCTGAGCCAGTCCGGAGTCGCGATGGCCGCGACCGCGCTTCCCTACAAGCCGACCAAGGCCGGCGGCGGCGGTGTGCTGAAACTGATGTACTGGCAGGCGGTGACCCTGCTCAATCCGCATTTCGCCGTCGGCACCAAGGACCAGGAAGGCTCCCGGATCTTCTACGAGCCGCTGGCAGGATGGGACGGCGACGGCAACCTGGTTCCGATCCTCGCTGCCGAGATTCCGAGCAAGGCGAATGAGGGATTGTCCGAGGACGGCCGCTCGGTGGTCTGGAAGCTGAAACGCGGCGTCAAATGGCATGACGGCATGCCGTTCACGGCCGACGACGTCGTCTTCAACTGGGAATATGCCAAAACGCCGGATACCGCGGCGGTCTCGATCGCCAGCTACAAGGACATCACGGTCGAGAAGATCGACGACCTCACCGTCCGCCTCACCTTCGCCAAGCCGACGCCGTTCTGGGCCAATGCTTTTGTCGGCAACTACGGCATGATCATCCCAAAACACCTGTTCAAGGATTACGTCGGCGTCAGGTCGCGCGAGGCGCCGAACAATCTGAAGCCGGTCGGCACCGGCCCTTATCTGTTCGTGGATTTCACGCCGGGCGACATGCTCCGCGCCAGGATCAATCCCAACTACCACGTCGCCAGCCGGCCGCATTTCGATGAGGTGGAGGTCAAGGGCGGTGGCGACGCGGTGTCGGCGGCGCGCGCGGTGCTGCAGACCGGCGAATATGACTATGCCTGGAACATGCAGGTCGAAGACCAGATCCTGCTGAAGATGGAAGCCGTCGGAAAGGGCAAAATCAGCATCACGCCATCGGGCAATGTCGAATTCATACAGCTCAACTCGACCGATCCCGCGGTCGAGGTCGACGGCGAGCGCGCCAGCATCAAGACCAGGCATCCGCTGTTCAGCGATCCGGCGGTGCGCCAGGCCATCAATCTCCTGATCGATCGCGCGTCGATCGAGAAACACATCTATGGGCGCACGGCGCTGGCTACCGCGAACTTCCTCAACAATCCGGAACGCTTCCGGTCGAAGAATACCAAATTCGAATTCAACATCGAAAAAGCCAACCAGATCCTCGAGGCCGCCGGCTGGAAAAAGGGCGGCGACGGCATTCGCGCCAAGGACGGCAAGCCGCTGAAGTTCGTGTTCCAGACCTCCATCAATGCGCCCAGGCAGAAGACCCAGGCCATCATCAAGCAGGCGTGCCAGAAAGCGGGCATCGAGGTCGAACTGAAGGCGGTGTTGGGATCGGTGTTCTTTTCCTCCGACACGGCCAATCCCGACACTTACACGCATTTCTATTGCGATGCGCAGATGTACAACACCACCATGCCGCAGGCCGACCCGCAGCTCTTCATGAACCAGTATGTGTCGTGGCAGGTGGCGAGCAAGGAAAACAAGTGGCAGGGACGCAACGTCTCGCGCTGGCAAAACAAGGAATACGACGAGATCTACAAGCAGGTCGAACAGGAGCTCGACGCGGTGAAGCGCGCGGCTTTGTTCATCAAGCTCAACGACCTCGTCGTGAAAGACAATTACATCCAGCCCATCATCTCCCGGACCCGGGTCGCAGCGCTCGGCGGCAAGCTGACCGCGCATATCTCGGGCTGGGACAATGATTTGTGGCAACTCGCGAGCTGGTACAGGGAGGCGTGAGCGCGGAATATCGGATGTGCGGGGCGATCACGCTTCTACGCTCATGCCGTCAGCTTGTCTGGTCAGGCGATCGAGCAGCCGCTCGATGATCCCGGCGTGACCAAAGCTCAAGCCGATCGAGGATGCTTAGGAGCTCGGTGCCCTTGAGCGAGAGCGAGTAGGTCACGCGCCGTGGGAACGCAACGGTTGGGGCGCGCAGCACCAAGCCTCGATTTTCAAGCCCATCCAGACGCTCAGAAAGCACCTTCGGAGATACGCCCGGTAGAAGCTCCGCCAGCTCTCCGTGCCGTTTCGGGCCGTCTTTCAGGTGCCAGAGCACAAGTGCGTTCCACCGGTGGCCCAGGAAGGCCAACCAATCCTCGACCGGGCAATCTGCCGGGCGACGCGGTTGCGGATTGTCGAGTTCTAATCGTAGCGCAGCAGATGACAATGCGGCTTCCTTCCCGTTTGGTTAGCACTGAAGGGACGTGCTTCTTTTCTTCTCTCCAACAACGAGGAGATGAGACATGACCGTGACTGAGCCAGCCCAGATGAATGAGGCATTCGCTCAAGCCTTCAACAGCCGTAACATAGACAATCTGCTCGCGCTTTACGAGATGGATGCCGTCCTGCGCGTGGATGGAAGCGAACGAAGTCTGATAGGGCAGGACGCGATCGCTGGTGAGTTGCGGCGTCTGCTGCAAGCGCCCGGCACGATGACGTCGAGCAATAACTTTTGCATCCAGCACGGTGATGTCGCGCTGCTGCGTGCCGATTGGGAACTGCGCGCCCAGGACGGCTCCATCGTGGCTTCCGGCAGCTCGGCCGAGTTGGTCCGCCGCCAGTCCGATGGCACCTGGCGCTACGTCATCGACCACGCAGCGGGCGCCTCCCTGCCGCGCGTCATCCAAGTGGAAGGGCTATCATGGGAATTACGGTGACAGTGCTGGACTGGACCGTAATGCCACGGCCCGCATGCTGGACCAGCGCCGGCGCGCCACCGACTGTCGCGCCGGCTGCCGCGGCAACTGTTGGCTAGATCACACGTGAAGGCTGCAAAGCGATGTAAGCTCTTCACGGTTTGCCGTGAGCCATCATGCTCCGGCGTCGCAAACGAATATCGATAGTGCGGACAGCGCGTCCGGCCGGTTGTCACCGGCCGCGGCGATCGGATCATCGTGCCGAAAGGGCAGATCTGGGCCGGCCAATGAGCAGCAAACCGAGGCCGAGGACGCAGCGATCGGCGAAGAGGAAACTGGCAGCAGGCGGCACACAAACGGGGGAGCGAGCGATGGCTCAAATCGGCAGGTCTACCGACCCTTCAACGGCTGACAACCGCGACGACGTCGCAGGCAGCGAGGTCGCTTCGTTCCGCTACAACAATCCCGGCGCTCAATATCCGAGCGCGCGCGCCGCGCGCTTCGGCCAGACCGGCTATGGCATCATCGGCGGCGGCCACAAGATCGCACGGTTTCCCTCGCCGGTGAACGGCGCCGCCTCGAACTTCGACCTGTTGTCGCGCAGCTATGTCGGCATGCGGATCGGCGAGGCCGGAACGAAGTGGACTGGCGCCCACGGTTTCGGCGTGCCTGGCTATAACCCGAACGCCATCCTGACAAAGGAGATGGTCGACGATCCCGTGCAGGCCATTGCCCTGCTGAAAGCCATCGCCGGCCGCGAGTCGGGCAAAGGCAATAACCTGACCGAAGAGCAGTGGCGTCAGGCCCATCGCATGTACAAGGCCGGCAGCGCCGACGCCTTCTTCGACGGTCTGCCTGCTGTAGCCGTTGCCCAGCCGCCCGCGAACGGTGTGCCCTCGGGTGCGGGACTGGTGCAGCGCGCCCGCCCGCATATCGGCGAGCAATACGTCAACACCCAGGTGCCGAAGGACGATCCGCATTGGCATGGCCCGTGGGACTGTGCCGAGTTCGTTTCATGGCTGGTCTATCAGGAAGCCGGCACGCTTTACGGCTGCGTCGACCACACGGCGCTGCCTGCCAAGGCCGATGCCTATACCGGCGCATGGAAGGCTGACCTTGAGCGGCTCGGCAAACGCGTTTCGGTGGAGGAGGCGGCAGCGACTGTCGGTGGCATCGTGCTCCGCTATCCGCCGGGTCCGGGCAAGATGGGCCACATCGCAGTATGCGACGGCAACGGCGGCACCATCGAGGCAAAGGGACGGCGTTACGGCGTGGTGGCCGACACGGTGCATGGCCGCGGCTGGCACACCGGCATCCTGATTCCCGGCATCTCCTACGACAATGCCGCGCCGATCAAGGTCAACCCGCCAGCCATCATCTACGAGGTCGGTGCGCCGAACATGAACATGGCCGTTGTCACGCGCATCCAGGCGGCGCTGGCCGCCAAAGGCTTCGATCCCGGCCTGATCGACGGCGAGTTCGGATTAAACACGCAAGCCGCCGTGCTGCGTTTCCAGGAAGCCGAGGGCATGGTCGTCGATGGCGCGGTGGGGCCGGAGACGGCGGCGGCGCTCGGCGTCTCGCTCGGGGCCGAAGCCGCAATGCCTGGCGTCGCCGTGGCGGAGACGGGTACTGCCGCTGGCGCTCCGGCCCTCGACCTGCAGCAACTGCTTCCGCTCATTCTCATGTTGCTATCGAAGGAGAAACCGATGGCCGCCGATCCTGCCAAGCCGGGCCAAGGCCTCGAACTGCTGCTGCCGCTGATTCTGCAGTCGGCGCTCACCGGCAAGCAACTCGACATCGCGCAGCTTCTTACCGTGCTTGCGACCGGCAAGCCCGTTGCGGTGCCGGCGGTGACGCCGATCGCGAACGCGCCGGTGCTCGCGCAACCGGTCAACACCGTCCCGGCGCCGGTCGTCTCGCAACCGGCAACGCCGCAACAGCCTGGCGCCGCTGCGCCGGTCGATCTCATCACCGTGCTGATGCCGCTGCTCTACGAGCGGCTGACCGGCAAGCCGCTTCCAGGCACCGAAAAACCGGATAAGCCTGCCGAGCCGCTGGCGCCGGCGATGTCGCGGCCGAGCGTGCAGCTTTCTGCCGGCATGCTCGGTATCGTCACCCTGCTGCAGTCGGCGGGCATTCTCAATCTGCCCTTCAATCTTGGAGCGATCGCCGGTCAGGCGCCAAGCACAACCGCGCCGGTTTCCGGCTCGACGATGGCAACGTTGATTCCGATTATCACCGGCGTGATCGGCGCCACCGGCGGCTTCGGCGCGCTGGGTGGAATTGCATCGAAGCTGCTGGGTGGACTGTTCAGCGCGTTCGGGAAGAAGTGAGGGAAGGCCGGAGCTTGGAAGAATAAACTTCGGTACGTCCACGCCCCGCTGCTCCGGAGTGTGCTTGGCGCTGGTGCCATGACACCTGCCCGGAGCATTGAACCTTTCGGTTCATGCCGAGACACATTCACGCCTATAACAGTGCTTGCCGCAGGGCGCATCTTTTCATGGATGATCCTACAGTTTTCCTCAGCCGTCTCGCGAGGTTCGCGCTGATACCGATCGGGGTGCTGCTGCTGCTCGGCGCGGGCTTTAGCGTCTGGGGCACGAAAGCGTGGCTCGCCCGCGCCGTTGAAACACAGGGTACCGTGATCGAGATGCTGCGCGTGCGCGACAGCGAGAACAAGGGCTATCTCTTTACGCCAATTGTGCGTTTCGACACCATTGACGGCAGGACCGTCGAATTCCAGTCCGGCCTGCGAACCAATCCGCCCCTTTACCGCACCGGACAGGAAGTGTCTGTTGTTTACGATCCCGGCGTGCCGGAATCGGCCGCCGTCCGGGACGTGCTGTCGCTTTGGATGATGCCGATCATCCTGGCTTTCATCGGGTCGATCTTCCTGACCGTCGCGACCGCCATGATCGTGCTGATCAAGCGGGTGTCGCGGGCTTTCGACCAAGCACCGCACGTCATTGATGTAGCCAGTCCGCCAAGGCGTGGCACTGCGCTCAACAGGTCACATTCATGATCCCGTTTCCGTCTTGGCGTCGGCGCGTTTACGGACAGAGGTTTGGCGTGGCGTACTTGCTCGCGCTGGCCATACTGCTGCCTGTCGCCAGCGCATCGATGGCCGCACCTTCCGACAATCGCGCAAAGCTATGGGACACCTGCCGCAATAATGGCGGCGAGGCCGGGCTGGCCGCCTGCATGACGATCATCAACACGCGCGGCATACCGGCGCGCGAGCGCGCGAACGCGTATTACAATCGGTGCTACCATTACATCCTGGGGCACGACTATCGGAATGCACTGGCGAACTGCGATAGATCGCTTGAAGAGAATCCGTCGTTCGTCGACGCTTGGATGAACCGGAGCACGATCCGCAGTGGTCTCGGCCAATTTGATCTTGCCATTAAGGACGCCACCCAGGCGTTCGCCCTGGCGAACAACAATTCGGACCGCGCCGGCGCGCTGCGCAACCGCGCCGCAGCCTTCGTCCGGCGTGGGAACATCGCGGAGAGCCGGGCCGACCTCGACCAGGCGGCCAGGCTGCAACCGGGCGACGTCTACAATTTCATTAACCGGGCGGACTTTCTGCTGCAGCTCGGCAGTCCCGATGAAGCTCTGCGACAGGTTGCGCGGGCTCGCGCCACCCGCGCCACCAGCAACTTTTCGCAGCCGAAGATGTACTCCGACATTGGCGTGCTACACAGCAAGGCCCTCGTGGCGCTGAAACGCTATTCGGAAGCCCTTCCTGTGCTGGACGCGCTGATCAAGATCGATCCGAACAACGCCGAAGCATTTGCACTCAAGAGCGTGGCATCGGCCCGAACGAACAATGTCGCGGCCGCGCGGGATGCGCTGTCCACCGCGCGCCGGCTGCCGCTGTCCAGCCCTGACGCCGCCGACGTGTTCCGCGAGGCGGAGCAGCTTCTGCGCGAACTGGACAGCGCCATGGCTCCGCGCCCTGAAGATCCGGCGCAGCCGGCACGGGAGCGGAGCAATCGGATCGCGCTGGTAATCGGCAACGGCGCCTATCAGAATGTAACGCCGCTCACGAACGCCGGCCGCGACGCCGAAGCGTTGGCGGCGGAATTCGATGCGCTCGGCTTCCGCAAGGTGACGCTGCTGCGCGACGTGACGCGTGAGCAAATGTTTGCAGCCCTGCGCGCGTTCGCGAAGGAAGCCGAAATGTCCGATTGGGCCGTAATCTATTTTGCCGGCCATGGGCTCGAGATGGGCGGCGTCAACTGGCTCGCGCCTGTTGATGCGCAGTTCAAGACCGACCGCGACGTGCGCCTCGAAGCGGTGTCGATCGACGAACTGAGCGCGGCAATCGAAGGCGCTCGAGGACTGCGTCTCATCGTGCTGGATGCATGCCGCGACAATCCGTTTGCGCCGCAGATGCGCTTCACCAACAGCACGCGTTCGCTCGGAACGGGGCTGGCACGGGTGGAGCCCGAGGGCGGGACCATGGTCGCCTATGCGGCGAAGGCTGGTCAGGTGGCGCATGACGGCGACGACGGCAACAGCCCATTCATGAAGGCGCTGCTCAAGCGGCTGAAGCAGCCGGGCTTGGAAATTTCCATGCTTTTCCGCTTCGTGCGCGATGACGTAATGGCCGCAACCGGTCGGCAGCAGGAGCCATTCGTGTACGGCTCGCTTCCGAGCGAACCATTTTATTTCCGCACAGCCGCGACGGTTTCCCGGTGACATGGAGCGGCGGATTATTGCCAAGGCGAAGCCGTAGCGCGGAGGCAAGCGCCGCTCTTCGGAATCGAACCAGCGATCCCAAAACCGCGTTTTGAGTCGAGTGCGTTCCGTCAAGCTCGGTCGGCTTGTCAGGCATTGGCCCGCCTTGGGCAGTGTGTCATCCCCACGTCATGGACAGTTGATAGTCGGACTAAGCGAACAATGACCATCATTGTTCGGAATTGGCGAACAGCCTGCGAGATCCGATATGTTGTCGCTCCGGAACGTAACGGTTACCTATCCCAACGGCGTCGTGGCGCTGCGGCCGACGACAGCCGTCTTCGAGCGGGGAAAATTCATCGTTCTTCTCGGCACTTCAGGCGCAGGAAAATCGACGTTGCTGCGCAGCCTCAATGGGCTCGTGCGGCCGACTTCCGGTGAGGTTTGCGTTGAAGGACGCGGATCGATTTTCTCCAGCCGGGCTCACTTGCGCGCGCATCGGCGACGGACCGGTATGGTGTTCCAGCAACATCATTTGATCGGCCGGCTATCGGCGCTCGACAACGTGTTGACGGGACGGCTTGCCGCACACAGCGTCCTGCGGTCGATTTTGCCGCTGCCACGCGCCGACCGGCTGCTGGCGCTGGAGGCGCTCGACCGGGTCGGCCTTGCCGACCGAGCGCTGGACCGCGCCGACCAGCTTTCCGGCGGACAGCAGCAGCGCGTCGGTATCGCGCGCGCCATGGCCCAGAAGCCGGAGATCGTGCTCGCCGATGAACCGGTCGCGAGCCTCGACCCCGCCACCTCCGTCAAGGTGCTCGAGGATCTTCATCGGATTTGCCGCGAGGATGGCATCACCGCGATCGTCAGCCTGCATCAGGTCGATCTGGCACGCCAGTTCGCCGATCACATCATCGGGCTGGCACAGGGGCGCATCGCTTTCGAAGGCGCGCCGGATCAACTCGGCTCGGCCACGCTCGATCATATCTACGCGACGGAACGCAAAGCCTTGGCCAAAGCGGCTTAGTCGAGCCGTCAATCTGGATGGAGAAATCGATGATACAACGCCGCAATTTTCTTGTCGGCTCGGCCGCGGCCGGCCTCTGCGCGCTCGCCGCTCCGGTATTTGCCGCCGACAAGACCAGCCCCGACAAGCTGCGGATCGCGCTGTTGCCGGACGAGAACGCATCGACGATCATTCAGAATGCACAGCCGCTCAAGAGGTATCTCGAGGAAGTGCTGAAGAAGCCCGTCGAGATCATCGTCACCACCGACTATTCGTCGATGATCGAGGCGATGCGGTTCGGCCGCATCGAGGTCGGCTATTTCGGTCCGTTCTCCTACGTGCTTGCCAAGTCGAAGGCACCCGACATCGAGCCCTTCGGTGTCGGTGTCGAAAAGGGCAAGCCCAACTACCAGTCGATCCTGATCGCCACCGCGGATGGCCCGGTAAAGGAACTGGCCGACATCAAGGGCAAGCCGTTCGCATTCGGCGACAGGGCTTCCACGTCGAGCCATCTTGCGCCGCGGGCCCTTCTCGCCAGGCAGGGGCTGATCGGCGATGCAGACTACAAGGTTGTCCATCTCGGCCAGCACGATGCGGTCGCGCGGGCCGTCGCGGCCGGGCAGGTGCCAGCCGGCGCTCTCTCGGAGCAGATTTATCGCGTCTTGGTCGAGACCAAGAAAATCGATCCGACCAGGATCCGGCAGCTCGCATTGTCCGAACCCATTCCGAACTACCCGCTAACGGTGCAAGGTTTTCTGAAACCCGAACTCAAGGACGCCATCAAGCGGGCGTTCCTGGACTTGAAGGACCCCACCATCCTCAAGCTATTCCGCGTTGAAGCCATCGCGACCGCAACCGACAAGGATTACGACGTGTTGCGCGACATGGCGAAAGTGCTCCAGCTCGACGTAGCCAAGCTGTAAAAAAGATGAAATCGGTTTCGCACACGTTCGACGCCATCCTTGAAGAGCAACGCCGCTCCGCCTTGCGCGGGGTGGGCCTCGTCGGCCTGATCGTCGCCGCGTGCGTCGCAGCCCTTGCGGCCACCGGCTTCTTCGACGCGCAACGGTTTCTGGAAAGCGGGCCGGCGATCGGTACGCTGGCCTCGGAAATGGTGCCGCCAGATTTCAGCCGCTGGCAATCATGGCTGCGGCCGCTTCTGGATACGCTTGCGATGTCGATCGCCGGCACCGCGCTTGCCGTGGTCTTCTCCCTGCCGCTCGCACTTTTGGCTGCGCCCAATACCAGCCCGCACCCAACCATTTATCTGGCGGTGCGGACGTTCCTCGCCTTCCTGCGCTCGGTGCCGGAGATCATCCTTGGCGTTCTGTTTGTCGCAGCGGTCGGCTTTGGCGCGCTGCCGGGCGTCCTTGCGCTGGCGCTGCATTCGGTCGGCATGGTCGGCAAGTTCTATGCCGAGGCAATCGAACATGTCGATCCCAAGCCGCTGGAAGCGGCTCGCGCTGCGGGCGCGACGCCGTTGCAGGTCATTCAGCACGCCGTTCTGCCGCAAGTCCTGCCGCAGCTCACGGACGTCACGATCTACCGGTGGGAATATCATTTCCGGGCTTCTGCCGTGCTCGGCATCGTTGGCGCAGGGGGAATCGGTTTCGAACTGATCTCGGCGCTTCGCCTCCTGAACTACGATCAGGTGTCGGCCATCCTGCTTTCGATCCTCGCCTGCGTCGTCATCGTCGATACCGTCGGCGCGTACTTGCGAAAATCGCTCAAGTAATAGTCTCCCGATGACAGAATTGCCGCTCATTGTGCTGACAAACCGGGTGTTCCCCGAGACCCGCGCCATGTTCGAAGGTGTTGCGCGCATCGTTGCAAACGATGAGCCCGAGCCATGGAGCTATGACCAGGTGATCGAACGCTGCAGGGAAGCGGCCGGGCTCATGGCATTCATGACCGATTGCGTCGATCGCGCCTTTCTCGCGCAATGCCCAAACCTGAAAGTCATCGGCGCCGCCTTGAAGGGCTATGACAATATCGATGTCGATGCGGCACGCGAACGTGGTGTCCAGGTGACGATCGTGCCGGACCTTCTCACCGAGCCGACGGCTGAACTGGCCATCGGACTGATGATCGCGCTCGGGCGGCATATTCCGGCCGGCGATGCAGGAATTCGTGCAGCGGGATTCGCTGGCTGGCGGCCCCAGCTTTACGGAACGGGTATCAGCAATTCGACGGTGGGGATTGTCGGGTTCGGCCGGGTCGGTCAGGCCATCGCACGCCGCCTCTCCGGATTCGGCTGTCGCATCATTGCGTATGACGCCGAGCCGTTCGAGAGCCCCGGCGTCGAGGCGATGGCGTTGGAGAACCTATTGAAGGTCGCCGACTTCGTGGTGCTGGGTCTGCCGCTGACCGAATCTACCACCGGTCTGATCAATGCCGAGGCGATCGGGCGGATGCGGCGCGGGACGTTGCTCGTCAATCCCGCGCGCGGTTCGCTCGTCGATGAGGCAGCCGTAGCCGACGCGCTCGAGCGCGGTCAGCTCGGGGGATATGCCGCCGACGTTTTCGAATGCGAGGATTGGGCGCGGCCCGACCGGCCAGCAGCGATCGACGCAAGATTGACGCGGCCGGGCGCCCGAACCGTGTTGACGCCACACATCGGATCGGCCGTGACGTCGGTGCGGCGCGAGATCGAGTTGGCCGCTGCGACCAGCATCATCGAGGCGCTGGCCGGCAAGGTGCCTGGCGGGCTCATCAACAGGCCGGCGCGCACAAGAAATCCTGCATTGACCGCATGAAATGCTGAACCTGACCCATGCTCGCTCGTTTGTCACGGTGATCGCCGCCCGCGGCGTTCGTGCGGCGGCGCGCCAGCTCGATCTGGCGCCTTCCACCATCGTGGATCACATCCGCCAACTGGAGGCGGTCTTGGCTGCGCCGCTTGTGGTACGCCAGCGCGGCGGCGCCATGCCGACCGATCAAGGCGCGCGCTTCCTTCCGCTCGCACGCTCGCTGGTCGAGACCGCCACGCGCGTGCGCAGCCTGATTCACCTTCCCGCGCTGCGTCTGGCCGCATCGAGCAACGTCGGCACCTATTTGTTGCAGCCTCACATTGCAGCCTTTCGGCAAAGTGCGGGCATTCCCGTCGAACAATGGATTGGATCGAACTCGGATGTCGTCGCCCGGCTGGAACGGGGCGAGGCTGATCTTGCAGCGATGGAATGGTGGGACGGCAGGCCGGGCTTTACCGCGCGCACCTGGAGACGGGAGCCGCTCGTCATCATCGTCGGACCTGATCATCGCTGGGCCGGGCTTGGGGCCGTGTCCGTGGCTGAAATGCAAGGCGAACCGCTGCTGGGCGGTGAATCCGGTACCGGAACGGGCTATCTCCTGCGCCGTCAACTGGGATCGCTCGCGAAATCTCTGAACATCATCGACGGTTTCGGGAATACGGAGGCCGTCAAGCGCGCGGTCCGCGCCGGCTACGGTGCATCGATTGTCATGGAAGCGTCGGTGGCTGACGAAGTTGTCACAGAGCAGCTCGTCGCGCTTCGAATTGAAGGGGTCGAACTCGAAAAGGAGATCAAGCTGATCGTTCCGGAGGCCTTGCCGCCTACGGCTCCGGCGAGGGCAATGTTCGAGGCGTCGCTGAGCTGGGAGCGCGGCATTACAACCTAGCCTTCGCAACCTAGCCTTCGCTGGCCGGCGGCTTGTCGAGCCGAAGCTGCGATAGCAGCGTAGGCTGCCCGTCTTCGCTTCCGCAGACTCAAACTTCCCCGGACACGCTTCGTCCTCGAGGTTCTGCGTGGGCTGCGCCACGCATAGCCCGCGAGGGCGAAGCGTGGTGCCCCTGGCCGGAATCGAACCAGCACTCCTTGCGGAACTCGATTTTGAGTCGAGCGCGTCTACCAGTTCCGCCACAGGGGCCTTCGGTCGCGGGCCGGAAGGCCGGTGCGGCGAAGCCGGCGGAATATAGCGGGCGGCGCTTCCGGGTCAACCCGCGCGGAAGTGATTGTGGTGCTTCTCGACACCTGGGCGGTGGCGGGATAGGAGGCTGATGCCTATTTCGAGCATGGTCCCATGCTCCGGAGAACATTCCGTGACGTCAGATGCCGTCCATTCGTCGCACGCGCGCCATGCCGCCGATCCGGCCGTCGTTGCGGCGCTGGCGATCGCGGTCGTCGCCGCGGCGACGCTGGCAGGCGCCTGGTTCTTCGAGCTCGTGCTGGATATCCGCCCCTGTCCGCTCTGCCTCGAACAGCGTTACGCCTATTATCTGGCCCTGCCGCTCGGCCTCCTGATCGCCTTTGCCGCTTCGCGCCGGGCGCCGCGGCAGGTCGTGCTGGCCGGATTTGCGGTGCTTCTGCTCGCAGCTCTCGCCAATGCCTGGCTCGGCGGCTATCACGCCGGCGTCGAGTGGCAGTTCTGGCAGGGCCCGACAGATTGCTCCGGGCCGATCGCCGATCTCGGCAGCGCCGGCACGCTGCTGCAGCGCCTCGACACGGTGAAAGTGATCCGCTGCGACGAGGTGCAGTGGCGTTTTCTCGGGCTCTCGCTTGCCGGCTACAACGTGCTGATCTCGCTGGCGATGGCGGTGATCGCCGTGTGGGGCATCGTGTCGGCCAGGCGGGTCGTCTCGTAGGGTGGGTAAAGGCGCGATTAGCGTTCCCACCGTCCATCCCCAATCGTAGCTCTCGACGAGCGGTGGCTATGGATCCCTGCAGGGACGACCAGTGCATAGGCCGTTGGAAAATCGGCCTGCCCTAATCGTCCACGTCCTCCTGCGGTCGGCCGAACAGATGCACGATGCCGGGCGTCGTGATCGAGACGAACACGAAGCGCGACAGATGATGGGCGCCGACGAAGATCGGATCGATATGCAGCGTGAGCGCCAGCGCCAGCATGGCATCCATCGCACCGGGTGCAAAGGCCACGACGACGTCAGCGAAGCGCACATGGGTGGTCAGCATGATCACCGTGACGAAAATGGCGGAGATCAGAATCGCGACCGCAAACGAGCCCAGCCCGGCATTGATGTGGCTGAGCAGCGTCGACTTCTTGATCCGCGCAAAGCGCGTGCCGATCACGGCGCCGATGCCGACCAGCGCCACGCCGCGCATCCAGGGCGGCAGGCCGCCCTCGATCAGGCCGGTGCCGTGCAGCGCGGCGGAGGCGATCATCGCGCCGAACATCCAGCTCGCCGGGAATTTGGCGAGCCGCAACAAAAGCGCGACGCCGACGGCAGCCGCCGCCAGCACGGCGAGTTCGAGCGGCGAGGCGGTCAGGCTGGTCACTTCCGCCGGTGCCGTCGGCGCAATGCCGGTCAGCGCGAGCAGCAGCGGCAGGGCGGCGGTCAGGATGATCACGCGCATGGTCTGCACCACCGCGATCGCGGCGACATCGGCACCCTTCTCGGCGGCGAGCATCGTGATCTGCGACAGCGCGCCGGGACTCCCCGCCAGCAGCGCCGAGGTCTGGTCCCAGCCGTGCACGCGCTGCAGATAGAAGCTCGAGCCGAAGGTCGAGCAGAACGTCGCCAGCGCCAACAGCCCGATGGTCAGGGGATAGGCGCTCATGTGCTGGATCAGTTGCCGCGACACCAGCGAGCCCAGCGTGATGCCGAGCAGCACCAGCACACTCTGCGTCAGGATCGCCGGCATGATGACTGGCCGCCCTGCCAGCGCGGCGAAGCCGACCGCGGCCATCGCGCCGGAAATCAACCCGCCCGGCAGGTTGAGCCACAGAAACAGCAGGCCGCCGGCGACGCCGATGGCGAGCGTCTCGAGCGTGCCCAGAATCTTGGCGCGGTCGGCCATGGCGGAGGATATCGATGCGGGGATCAGGCTCACGCCGCCTTATGGCAAATCCGCCTGCACCGGACAAATGCGCCAGGCGATTGCAGCAATGCAGCGAGGACGCCTGCACAATCCCTGCACAAACCTCGCGCCGTGTTGGCTGAACGCTGGCTGAATGCGACGCCAGTTTGCGCCTGTTCGGCGCCAGAAAATTTTTATCGCAGGGATCGTCCGATACGTTGTCGCAAGCTGTGGTTGCGCTAGGATGGATGCCGCAGATGACTGCTCTAAGGAGACCAGGGATGACTATCCAAGCAAAAATACTGGGCGCGTGTGCGCTGTCGGCATTGGCTGCGTTTGCGATGAGCTCGCAGGCGAATGCGCTGACGGCGCAGGAATGCAGCGCCAAATACCAGGCCGCGAAGGCCGCCGGAACGCTCGGCGGCCAGAAGTGGAACGACTTCCGGAAAGCCCAGTGCGGCGCCGACGCTGCACCCGCTCCGGCGGCCGCGGCAGCACCCGCCGCGGAGCCGAAGGAAGCCGCCAAGAAGGAATCCAAGAAGGAAGCCAAGGAAGCTGCGGCGCCTGCCGCGCCGTCGGGTCCTGCAGTCTATCCGTCCGCCGTGGATGCAAAATATTCGAAGGAGACGGCGACGAAGCAGCGCTTCCACACCTGCCTCGATCAGTACAACGCCAACAAGGCCGCCAACGCCAATGGCGGGATGAGGTGGGTCCAGAAGGGCGGCGGCTATTACAGCGAATGCAACAAGAAGCTGAAGGGCTCGGCCTAGCCAGCAGTCGACGAGGGCGCGGCCGGAGGTTTCGGCCGCGCCTATATTTCGCGGAGCAACGTTTCGGCCGACTTCGCCACCAGTTGCGCGCGCTTGCGCTGGCCGCATTCGAGGAACAGCAAGCTCTGGCCGAACACGAAGCTGTAGAACAGGAAAGCCAGCGCGTCGGCCTCCTCGGCTGCAAGTCCCGTCGCCCGATAGAGTTGTCCGACATTTTGCAACCGCGCGGCATCGACGCTGGCGACGGCTGCGGCAGCCAGTTCGTCGGAGCGGGCCCATTGCCGGATCGCCAGCTCGACCGCCATGCCTTCGGTGTTCATGCGCTCGGAATAGAGCGCGATCAGCGCCTTCAGCCGCTGGCGGGCGGTGGCGCCATCGAGGCTGGTCTGTTTCTCGATCGCGGCGATGCGGCCCGCGCTCCAGTGCTGCAGCATGGCGTCCAGCAGCGCCGTGCGGTCGCGGAAGCGGCGGTAGAAGCCGCCCTTGGTGACGCCGAGGTTCTTGGCCAGCACTTCGACCCGCACGCCCTCGACGCCGGTCCGGGCGATTTCCGAAAGACCGGCCTCGATCCAGCTCTCGTGGCGAACCTCGCCGGCGCGGGCGTCTCCGGTTCGCGCCTCTCCTTTGCCATCGCTCATGGTCCGCTCTCACCGGGTGTTGATACGGTGCCGTATTGCTAACCCGGGAACGGTCTGATACGCTACCGTATCAGGATAACTAAAACAGCGGGAGAAAGCGATGGAGACGGACGCGACCTATCGCGGCACGGTCTATCCCTGGCAATGCGATCATGTCGGGCACATGAACATCATGTGGTATGTCGGAAAATTCGACGAGGCGAACTGGAATCTGTTCGCCCGGCTCGGGTTGACGCCATCGTACTTGCGCAGCTCCGGCCGCGGCATGGCCGCCGTGCAGCAAAACATCACCTACAGGCGCGAACTGCTCGCCGGCGACATCGTCGAGGTCAGGAGCCGGATGCTCGAGATTCGCGACAAGTCGATCCGCTTCGTCCACGAGATGCGCAACGTCGAGACCGGCGAGATCGCCGCGACTTGCGAATCGGTCGGCGTCCACCTGGACCGGCAGGCGCGCAAGTCGATCCCGTTCGCGCCCGCAATCCGCGACGCCGCGATGCGGCATCTCGAACCGGCGATGGCTTGACCGATGTCGCGCTACCAGCCGAAGAACCCGGACTACCGCGCGCTCGCGACCGACATGTTCGAGCAACAGCGCGCGATGAAGACGCTCGGCATTTCGATCGCGCGGCTGGAGCCGGGCGAGGTCGATCTCGCGATGGACTATTCGGCCGAACTGACCCAGCAGCACGGCTTCATCCACGCCGGCATCATTACGGCGGCGCTCGACAATGCCTGCGGCGTTGCCGCCTTCACGCTGATGCCGCCGGGCGCGGGGATTCTCACCGTGGAATTCAAGACCAACTTGCTGGCGCCGGCGCGCGGCGAGCGGTTCGCCTTCCGCGCCAGCGTCGTCAAGCCCGGCCGCACGCTGACGGTATGCGAGGCCCGCGCCTATGCGGCGCACGACGGCAAGGAAACCCTGATCGCGACGATGACCGGCACACTGATGGCGCTGACCAGCCGCGAGGAGAGGGGGCACGTCGCGGCCTGACCGGCCGATGTATTGCAGTGCAGCTTTGTGCTGCAGCCATGGCGATTTGCAGAAAATCCTTCTATGGTCTTGCCGTGCAACAGAGTCTTTCAACTTGATCATCTCCTCCGCGCAGGGCGTGCTGGGACTGGCGTCGGGGATGCTGGTCGGGTTCTCGCTCGGCCTGGTCGGCGGCGGCGGCTCGATCCTGGCGGTGCCACTGATGGTCTATGTGGTCGGCGTGGCGGAGCCCCATGTCGCGATCGGCACCAGCGCGATTGCGGTGGCGGCCAACGCCGCGATGAATCTGTCCAACCATGCGCGCGGCGGCACCGTGGTCTGGTCCTGCGCGCTGATCTTCGCCGCCGCCGGCATGGCCGGCGCCTTCGGCGGATCGATCCTCGGCAAGATGATGGACGGCCAAAAACTGCTGGCGCTGTTCAGCGCTGGTGATGATCGTCATCGCGCTGTTGATGCTGAAGACGCGGTCGCGGATCGGCCTGCCTGACGTCAAGGTCTCGATGGCGAACATGCCGGCTATCGTCGGCCTCGGCCTCGCCACCGGGACGGTGTCGGGATTCTTCGGCATCGGCGGCGGATTCCTGATCGTGCCGGCCCTGATGCTGGCGACCGGCATGCCGATCCTGAACGCGGTCTCCTCCTCGCTGGTCGCAGTCACCGCGTTCGGTCTGACCACGGCCGCGAGCTATGCCTGGTCCGGGCTGGTGTCGTGGGCATTGGCGGGGCTGTTCGTGGCGGGCGGCCTCGCCGGCGGATTGGCCGGCACGCGCTCGGCGCGGCATCTTGCCGAGCGCCGCGGCGCGCTCAATATCGTGTTCGCCGTGGTCATTATTGCCGTGGCGCTCTATATGCTGGCGCGTAACATATCCCTATCTCAGCCGTAGACATGAAAATGCAGCCCTTCGCGAGACCCAGATGAAGCGATCGAACAATCCGGCCGGGACCATTCCGGGGCCTACGCGGCGCCAAGCGCTTGGCTTGCTCGGCGTAAGCGCGGCCGTGCTCGGCGCAAGCGCCGTGTCACGTCCGGTGTTCGCGCAAGGCGATGACGTCCTGACGGAAGCGCTGGTGCTGCGCGACCCCGACGTGCCCGCGACCGGCAATCTGGACGGCGACATCAACATCGTCGAATGGTTCGACTACAACTGCCCATATTGCCGCAAGATCGCGCCCGAGATCCAGCAGGTGGTGCAGGACGACGGCAAGGTCCGCCTGGTGCTGAAGGACTGGCCGATCCTGGGTGAGGTCTCGAGGTTCGCGGCACGGATGGCACTGGCCGCCAAGTATCAAGGCAAGTACATGGCCGCGCACGAGGCGCTGATCGGCGTCAGTTCGAAACTGACCGAACCGCGCATCCGCGAACTGGTGGCGGGCGCCGGCGTCGATATGGATCGCCTCAACCGCGACCTCACGACGAATGCGAAGGCGATCGACACCATTCTGGCCCGCAACCACGATCAGGCGGTGGCATTCGGATTCAAGGGGACGCCGTCCTTCATCGTCGGCAAATTCCGCGTGCCGGGGATCCTGACCATGGCGGAATTCGAGATGGTGATTGCCGACGCGCGCAAGGCGAAGAAGAGCAATTAACGCGCATCAAAACGCCGTCGTCCGGGACGACGGCGTTTGCATGTTGCGATGATCTCGCCAGGAAATTATCAAGAATTATCGCGACGAGATCCTGACCCAATCGTCATGGGCACGCGTCTTCAGCGCCTTCCAGTCCTCTGCTGCGACATCCCAGTTGACGAGAGTGCGGTTGGCTTGCGCGACCTGGCCGCTGGCGACGCTCGACGTCCGCATGGAATCGTAGACGTAGACGCCGAAAACCAGCAGCAGCGCACCCAAAATCATTCCGACAAACGTCCGCATGCGATACCTCCGTGACCGGTCATTAACGCGGAGGTCGAGGTATGGTTCCCGATCTACGATCGCACCTTCGGCGGCGCAGGGCGGGGCGCCGTGGCGGAAGGCACCGCTCCTGTGGCCGTTACCAGGTTGAGCGACTTCAATTCATCGGGCTTAAAGACGAAAAGCTTGTCGTGCGGCGTCTCCATCGCATGCACCCAGACCTGCAGGTTCACACCCATGTCGCCGAGATAGCGTTGGCACCGCGCCGAGATATTTTGCGCCACGTTCATCTCGTCGCGCGGCAGGCCCGTTGTGGTCCCCAGCGCCGCCACCTGATGCACACCGACGATGGCCTTGTCGCCGACCCGGCGCTCGACGCCGCCGGCGAACACCAGCGGGCAGGATGAGGCGCAGTATTTGCCGGCTTCGATCTCGGTCGCGAAATTGCGCTCTCGAATAAGCCGTCCCATCGCCAACGCATCGCTGACCGAGCCGCCCGCCGAGTTCAGCACCACCGTCTTGATGTAGTCGCCGCGCTTGGCGACCTCGGCTGCAAATGCATCCGAAATCCCTGGCGTGATCGTGCCGGTCGCCATCAGCTTGCCGCCGCCCATCAGCTCGAAGGTCATCGGCTTGGCCATCGCGCCATCTGCTTGCGGCCGCGGCGTCAGGCGTTTGTCACCGCCCGGCGCGAGAGGCGCCACGATTGATGGCGCGACGTCGGGAACATTCAGCGAAGGCGTATCCTGCCTTACCTCCGTCGCTGGATGGGCATTGTCGATCCATCCGTTCATGTCGGCCAGATCGGCTGCGAGCACCGCGACCGTGACGGTGACGACACTACGAAAGATCCAGCGCAGGATCGTCTCGTCGGGGTTGGCTGCAAGGAAGGCTTGAACGCGCTGTTGAAGCGTCGCCGATGGCTGCATGGCGAGACCTACTTGGTATGCCGCGCCGTGGACAGCGGGGTGACGTTTTCGTCGGCCGCCGTTGCCGTGTCGGCCGCCCGCTCCTGAACCGGGACCTCGTTCCCGGTCTCGCGTGGCGCCACGCGGCGCGCGCCCTCGACTTCGCGGGCCATCTGCAGGGCCGCGACCAGTTCGCCCGCGGTCATGTCGGACGCGCTGAACGCAGGAAGGCCCTCGCGCCGGATCGCAGCGTGCACCACGCACAGGATCAGGACCAGCACCGCCGGCATCAGATCGATCGAGATCGCGCCGGCCCAGCTCGGGATGAAATCGCCGGCATAGCGAAGCACGGCTTCGGCCGGCGACAAGGTCTGGAATCGCGCCGGCTCGACACGCGGCAAAGCAAGGATCTTGTCGGCTGCATCGGCGAGCGAAGCCGCTTGCGCCGCGATCGAGCTCTCGACCTTGCCGACCACGGCAGTTTGCCGGTCGGCGAGATCGGCCGTGCGGCCGCCCGCGGCGGGCGCGATGAAGCCCGAAGACAGCGACGCCGCCGCGCGTTTGACGGCGGGCGCCACCGAGGTCTGCTGCAGGTTGGCGATCACGCCGGAGAGCGCCAGCGATTCCGTCGCAAAGGCATCGCTGCGCGTCGAGATCGGCCCGCGGTCGGAAATCAATTCTCGCATCCTCGCCAGATGCTTGCCGCCCTGCTCGAACAGTGCCGAGACGCGCTTGGCCGACGCCTGAACTTCCTGCCCGAGACCGTCGAGTTGCCCGGACATCTGCGTCAGAAGCTGCACCACAGTGCCGGACCCGGCGGTGCCGGTCAGCGAGCCAGCGCGCTCGGCGTCGGCCAGTTTCGCGAACCGCGATGAGGCGAGCTGGATATCCGGCAACAAGCCTTGTGCTGCGATGGCGTTGCTGTTGGCGGTATCGAGGTCGCGGGTGTAGTTCTGCACGGTGATGGCGAGATGCTGCTGGATTGCCGCCGCGCCTGCCAGCGCCGAAGCGTTGAGCCAGGATGACATCGCCACGATCATCAGCGAGCCCAGCAGCATGCAGCCGAACATCAGGCCGCGGCCGCGGCGGTCCACCACGTGGGGCATGAACTGCATCAGGAAGATCCAGAAGGCGTAAATGCCGACCGATACGGCCACCGAATAGATGACCGCTGCGAAGAACACCATGGTCGGACTGCCGTTGAGCAGTTCGCGGACGCCGAGATAGGTGTAGACGCCGGCGGCCAGCGCGAGGATCGCGGTCGTCAGCTTCAGCGTGACTTCGAGGCGCGTGACGCCTTTCGAAAGCAGCAGCGAATTGGAGGCACGCGCGGGGGTCGCCGGAGCGCCGAGGCCGTTGTTCGAGGACATGACGTATCCTGTCGCGGTTGCAATGAACCGGTCTGATCAACGCCCCCACGTTGTTGGCTAAGTTGTTCTACTCGTAGAGATAAATTCAGACGAGATTGTGTCCGCGGTGTCGTCGGTGGTCAGGCCTGACCGTTCAGCCATTGCAATATCTCCGCATTCATCTCGCGCGGATAGGTGTGGCTGAGATCGTCGAGCTCGCGATAGACGACGTTGGCACCCGCGGCAGACAGCGCTTGGGCAGTCTGCCGCGCAACCTGCACAGGAAACATCCAGTCGAGCCGGCCGTGCACGATGTGAATAGGCAGTCCCCGCAACCTGTCGGCATCGGCCATTTCAGCCATTAGCGGATGAAATGTCGCCGACACCGGCGCGAGGTGGGTGAAAGGCGAGGCGCTCTCGAAACCCGTCACGTAGCAGAACGTGCCGCCGTCGCTCATTCCGGTCAGCAGCATCCGCTGCGCATCGATGTTCCAACGTGAGCGCACCGATTCCAGGATGCGCATCAGGTTCGGTGTGTCGGTGTCGTCGCCCATCAGTGCCCAGGTCGAGCCGGTCGCCGTCGGCGCTACCAGGATCGCACTGCGGCTGCGGGCATCGCGCAGCCAGCTCCAGAGAAAATTGCGGCCATTGCCGCTGCCGCCGTGCAGTGCCATCACCAGCGGCCATGCGCGCTCTCGCGTATAATATTCCGGCACGTAAAGCGAGAAGCCACCTCGGCTGCCGGGCTCATTGTGATTGTGAAAGATGCCGGTGTTTTCATTTGCCGGCGCCGCGAGCCGTGCCGCGAGATCCGCCTCTCCTCGCAGCGAAGGATCGATGAAGAACTCGCTCACCGGCGGCAACTTCGACGACAGCGTATACAGTGCCTCCTGCGCGCGTGGCGCGTAACGCAGCGCACGGAACAGGCTGGCGAAATCGCCCTGGCCATCTTGGACGACGCGCAGACCGGCGAACGCGGCCAGTGCAGCATCGCTCGCCGCCTCAAGCGGAACCTTGATGTCGGCGAACCCGGCTGGCCATTGCTCCAGCCGCGGACGAACTGCACGCAGGGCGCCATCCGGTTGCCCCGCCGCCTGCATCACACGGTCGAAATCCGGTGGGTGGAGATAACGCGCAACAAAGCCGAGGGCTTCCAACGATTGCAATAGCGGCGGCAGCACGGTCACGATGTCGTCCACCACGGCCTCGCTCATCACACAGTCCTTGCTCTGAGACAGCCGCGTTTCAATGCAGTCGCGGAGCCTTCAACAGCTTGGCACGGTCGGTCGAGGCCAGCACTACGTCGAAGGTGAGGCCCTCGTGGTAGACCGTGAGCGGCACGTCGACGCCGGCACTGCCGAGCGACCAGAGCTTGCGATAGAAGCCGGTCTGGCTGGTGATCTTGTCGCCATTGACAGCGAGAATGACGTCGCCGGTCTTCAGTTCGGCGAGCGCCGCCGGTCCCTTGCCGGCGATGCCGACCACCACGACGCGGTTGTCGATTTCGGTGGTGAACATGCCGAGCCACGGTCGCGCCGGCTTGTTGACGCGGCCGAACTTCCTGATGTCGTCGACTACCGGCTTCAACAGGTCGATCGGCACGATCATGTTGACGTGCTCGGCCTTGCCCTCGCGCTCGCGTTCGAGCTGCAACGAGCCGATGCCGATCAGTTCGCCGCGGCTCGAGATCAGCCCGGTGCCGCCCCAATTGGGATGCGCTGGATGGGTGAAGAGGGCCTCATCCAGCAGATATTCCCAATAGCCTGCGAATTCCTGTTTTGCTGCGATCTGACTGGCGACCGAGCGCGTGCGCCCGCCGGCGCCGCCGACCACGACGCGGTCGCCGATCTCTGCAGCGGCGGAAGAACCGAGCGGCAGCGCATCGAGATCGAGGTCGCCGAGCGCTTGCACCAGGCCGAAGCCGGACTCGAAATCGAAGCCGAGCGCGTGGCCTTCCACCACGCGGCCGTCGCCGCGGTGCAGCCAGACGGCCTCCGCCTCGGTGATGAGGTAGCCGATCGTCAGCACCAGCCCTTCATCGATGACGACGCCATTGCCGGCGCGTTCGGTGCCGAGCGTCTCGGCGCTGAAGGCATCGGGCGGAATGATCGAATGCAGACCGACCACCGACGACAGCGTCTTGTCGAGATCGAAGGTGTAATCGCCCGGGCGCGGCTGGTTGGCGGGCGGCACTCTCCATTCGGTCAAAGAGGGCATGGATGGTCTCCTGGCGAGCCGGCGCGCGTTTCGGGCGAAAGCGCGGGAAATTCGTCACAATCTATGCTGCAAACGGCCGTCTTGAAAGTGTCCCCCAAAATGAGCCGGCATGCGACTCATAAGGGAGCAGATTCACAATTGTTCCAGGGCCAATTTGAGGATCATTCCACGTTTGCCCGCGCGCGGGCCGGCATGATCCGGAAACCGCGGTTCTCCTTCAGCCAGCCGGCGCGTTCGTCGCGCAGCAACGTGCGGCGAACCTTGCCGGAATCGTCGCGCAGGCCGATGTGGACGGCCTCGAAACTTTCCGGATGCTTGTAGCGGCTGAGCCGGTCGGCCAGGAATGCAGCCATCCCGTCGGCGACGGCTTGTGCATCGGTATCTCGGTCAACCTCGAGGATCGCATGCACGCGCTGCCCGAATTCGGGATCGGGCAGGCCGACCACGACGCAGGAGCGCACATCGGGATGCGCCGATACCGCAGCCTCGACTTCGGCGGGATAGATATTGGCGCCGCCGCGCAGGATCATGTCGGCGAGCCGGTCGCCGAGATAGAGGTAACCCTCCGTGTCGAGCCGGCCGATGTCGCCGAGCGATTCCCAGCCGTCAGGCCGGCGCTTCGGCTCGGCTCCGAGATAGTGATAGGTAGAACCGGGGCCGTCATTGGGCAGGAAATAGATTTCGCCGGTCTCGCCCGGGGCCACATCGTCGCCGTCCTCGCCGATGATCCTTAAGCGGCAGGTGTCGCCGATCTTGCCGACGGAGCCCTTGTGCGTCAGCCATTCGGCACCGGAGATGATCGTCGCACCCTGTCGTTCGGTGCCGCCATAGAGTTCGTAGATGCGCTCCGGCCCGAGCCACTCGATCCATCTCTCCTTCAGCCATGGCGGCATCGGAGCAGCCATGTGAAACACGATCTGCAGGCTGGAAAGATCGTAAGCGTTGCGCACCTCGTCCGGTAGTGCCCAGATGCGATGCATCATGGTCGGCACGAAATTGACCCATTGCACGCGGCTCTTCTCGATCAGCCGCAACGTCTCCTCGGCGTCGAACTTGACGAGGCCGGTGACGCGGCCGCCGTTGAACAGCGCGGTGTGCGACACGATGAACGGCGCGTTGTGATAGAGCGGGCCAGGATTGAGCAGAGATGCATCTTGCGGAATACCGAGCGCGGAGGGGGCCGTCGTCTCGACCACCGCGGGCATATGATCGAGGATCACCTTGGGCCGCCCGGTGGATCCGCCGCTGGTCATCGCCTTCCAGTAACGTGCGACCGGATTGCTCACCGGCTCGTCCGAAAAGCCTTCGGGGACGAAATCGGCCGGCAGCGAATTCGGCGCATTCCAGTCCGCCTGGCCGCCGACCACCAGCGAAGGCTTCAGGATATCGAGCACTGCAGCGGCTTCGCCGCGCGGCAGCCGCCAGGTCAGCGACGTCGGCGTGGCGCCGCATTTCCACACCGCAAAAGTGGTTTCGAAAAACACGTTGCTGTTGGGAAGCCCGATCGCGACGAAATCGCCCGGTTTGACGCCCTTGGCGGCAAAGGCCCGCGCGCGGCGGTTGGCGTTGCGCTCGAGCTGTGCCCAAGTGAGCGTGTCGTTGCCGTGGCTGATCGCGATCGTGTCCGCCGGCTTGCGTTCGGCATACCAGCGCGGCACGTCGGCGATGGGTATGAGCATTGGAGTCCTCCAGTCATGGCTTTCCCTAAGCTTTTTTGCACTGCGAAGGACGGGGCGTTCACTGCCCGGGCCGGTCCGCCGTTCTGGCTGAAGTCGAGCGCGGCGTCCACATTGCCACGACCGCCAGCCTAAGCGCTATGCTGCTGGCAAGGATTCCATCGACCCCCGTTCTCGAACCCGGCTCGCCAATCATCCGCACCCTGCTTGGGAGAACGCGCCAGCATTCCCGAGCCAGCGTACCCCCCGGCAAACTTTCATTTTTTTCAGAAGGCCTTGAAGCGCAATGCTGATCCACCTAGGTCGCATACTGCAGCCGAACACCACATCCAGCGTAGGAGGAGGACATGAAAATCCGTCCACTTCACGATCGGGTAGTCGTCAAGCGCATCGAGGCGGAGGAGAAAACCGCCGGAGGCATCGTCATCCCTGATACCGCCCGGGAGAAGCCGCAGCAGGGCGAGGTGGTGGCGGTGGGGCCCGGAGGGCGCGACGAGGGCGGCAGGCTCGTTCCGATCGACCTCCAGACTGGCGACCGCGTGTTGTTCGGCAAATGGTCAGGTACGGAGGTCAAGATCGACGGCACCGAATATCTGATCATGAAGGAAAGCGACATCATGGGCGTGGTGGTCGAAGCCGGCACCAGTCGAAAGGCCGCGTGAACGCCCGCCGATGTCATCAGCAAGAGAGGAATGATCAAGAGGAATGGTATCGTAGGGAGCAAGACCATGGCTGCCAAGGAAGTGAAGTTCTCGGGCGATGCCCGCGAGAAGATGCTGCGCGGCGTCGACATTCTCGCCAATGCGGTGAAAGTAACGCTCGGCCCGAAAGGTCGAAACGTTGTTCTCGAAAAGTCGTTCGGCGCGCCGCGCATCACCAAGGACGGCGTCACTGTCGCCAAGGAAATCGAGCTCGAGGACAAGTTCGAGAACATGGGCGCCCAGATGGTGCGCGAGGTAGCGTCCAAGACGTCCGATCGGGTTGGCGACGGCACCACCACTGCCACTGTGCTCGCGCAGGCGATCGTCAGGGAGGGAGCCAAGGCCGTCGCGGCAGGCGTGAACCCGATGGGCCTCAAGCGCGGTATCGATCTTGCAGCCGAGGCTTTGGTCGCAGATATCGAGAAGAACTCCAAGAAAATCACCTCGAATGACGAGATCGCGCAGGTCGCAACCATTTCGGCCAACGGCGACGCGGAGATCGGCCGCTTCCTCGCCGACGCCATGAAGAAGGTCGGAAACGACGGCGTAATCACGGTCGAGGAGGCGAAGTCGCTGCAGACCGAGCTTGAAGTGGTGGAGGGCATGCAGTTCGACCGCGGCTACATCTCGCCCTACTTCGTCACCAACGCCGAAAAGATGCGGGTCGAGCTCGAAGACCCCTACATTCTGATCCACGAAAAGAAGCTGTCGGGGCTGCAGCCAATGCTGCCGCTGCTCGAATCAATCGTACAGTCAGGCAAGCCGCTGCTCATTATCGCCGAGGATGTGGAGGGGGAGGCGCTCGCCACCCTCGTCGTGAACAGGCTGCGTGGTGGATTGAAAGTCGCGGCGGTGAAAGCGCCCGGCTTCGGCGATCGTCGCAAGGCGATGCTTCAGGATATCGCCATCCTTACCGGCGGCACCATGATTTCCGAGGATCTCGGCATCAAGCTGGAGAGCGTGACCATCAAAATGCTCGGCCACGCCAAGCATGTGAGGATCGATAAGGAAAATACCACGATCGTTAGCGGCGGCGGTAAGAAGGCCGACATAGAGGCCCGCATTGCCCAGATCAAGGCCGAGATCGAGGAGACGACCTCCGACTACGATCGTGAGAAACTCCAGGAGCGGCTCGCCAAGCTGGCGGGCGGTGTGGCGGTGATCCGTGTCGGTGGGGCGACCGAGGTGGAGGTGAGGGAGCGCAAGGATCGTGTCGACGACGCGCTGCACGCGACCCGTGCGGCAGTCGAGGAAGGCATTTTGCCCGGCGGCGGTGTTCCCCTGCTCCGTGCCGTCAAGGCGCTCGACAGACTGAAGCCAACCAACGAGGACGAGCGCTATGGCGTCGACATCGTCAAGAAAGCGCTTTCATGGCCGACCCGCCAGATCGCCATCAACGCGGGCGAGGATGGCTCGCTCGTGGTCGGACAGATCCTGGACAGGGATACATACGCCTTCGGATTCGATGCCCAGACCGGCGAGTTCGGCAACCTGATCTCAAAGGGCATTATCGATCCGACCAAGGTGGTGCGCACCGCGCTTGAGGATGCAGCATCGGTGGCTGGCCTGCTCGTCACCACTGAGGCAATGGTCGCTGAGCTCCCGAAGAAGAAGGCCCCGCCGACAGTCCCAGGCGCGGGTGCAAGCATGGCCGACATGGACTACCAGATCTAGCTCGCGAGTGATTGGCGCGTCCCTGCGAGGGGCGCGCCAATCATCGTCTCGCCGGGCGAATGAGGGTTTCGCTCTACGATTGCTGAACCGCCTTACGGATTGAGCAAGCATTGCCCTAAGCCGCCTTCTCCATCCAGATCGCGGATCAGGCGACCTCCAATGCTGGTTTTGACCTCCGGCGAAAGGCGACAACGCCAACGGCAGCGAAGCCCAATATCATCATCGCCCAGGTCGCGGGTTCAGGCACGGCCGCGATGCTCACGTCGTCCAAGCCAATGTAGGAAGGGCCGTTGAGTTCGCTGAAGCTGATCGTGTTGGAGGTCCCGTCTGCGATAAAGTTGAATGCAAACCGAACCCATGTAGAGGGCTCGCTCGTTGCCGGGGCCGTCACGCTCTCCGATAACAGGAGCGTATTGGATGTTCCGTCGGTGATACTGACGTTGAGCCCTGCAGAACCATTGTTGGCGCTGTAGTTTCCAACCCAGAAGCTAAGTTGATACTGCTGAAATGGCAGAAGATTGATGGTCTGACTTATGCTTATGGTGTTTATGGTGCCATCGGCCAGGCTAAGGCCGAAATTTCCGGTGCGTGGCGTCAGCGCGATCTGCTGAGGGTTGTTGCTCCATCCGCTCGCATACCACGTCGCGGGAGCGTCGCTGATCGTCCAGCCAGCAAGCTCGCTGCCACCGGGCTGAACCTGTTGAGCGAGAGAATTTCCTCCAGTGAACGTTCCCAGCTCGAAGCTGCCGTTCGCGACGAGGTCTGCCGCTGCAGGACCGGTCCAGACGATCGCACAGGCGGCGACAAGGATGGCCATCGAACGGCCCGATCCAATAGAATTTTTCCTGATTGAAGAAGGCTTGTTCACGTTAGATCTCCGTCGGGCACGCAGGCGGTCGACGCCTGAACTGCATCGAAGGGAGCCCATCAGCCCGGCGTCAAAAAAATGTGAAAAATGGTAGGCCGGCGTCTGGTGGAGCGATTTTCCAGGTCGGATCAGCGATCCGAGTGGTTCGCCCGCAGAGCGACCGGCATCATCTGGGATCGTCAAAACAGGAAGTCGCCGTCAGTTCGGCTCACTTCCAACAGTGGACACCCTCAGGATGAATGTCCGAGAATTCCATGTGAGGCGCACTGCAAAAAGTTCGGCCTTTTCGGCCGCGCGGAACTGTCCTACGGGCGAAAACAGCGGCGACGAGATTTACGGATCGAGCTCGGTATCCCAATACAAATAATCCAGCCAGCTATCGTGCAGATAGTTCGGCGGAAATAGTCGCCCGTTGCGATGGAGCTGATGCACCGTCGGCGCGAACGGCGTCTGCCGCGGAAACATCTTCGCCTGCTGCGGCGTCAGATTGCCCTTGCGCAAGTTACAGGGCGAGCAGGCCGCGACGACGTTCTCCCAGGTGGTCTGGCCGCCCTTGCTGCGCGGAATGATGTGATCGAAGGTCAGGTCGTCATGCGCGTGGCAGTACTGGCAGACGAAGCGGTCGCGCAGGAAGACGTTGAAGCGGGTGAAGGCGGGATGCGTGGTCGGCTTGACGAAGGATTTGAGCGACACAACGCTCGGAAGCTGGATCTCGAAGCTCGGGCTGTGCACCGCGCGGTCGTAGTGCTCGACGATGTTGACGCGATCGAGAAACACCGCCTTGATCGCGTCCTGCCACGACCAGAGAGACAGCGGGTAGTAACTCAGCGGCCGGAAATCCGCGTTCAGCACCAGTACCGGCCAACCGCCCTGCGAGACATGTGCGTTCAAGTAACGCTCCTGACCCCCATGTTAGCTGCGAAGCAGCATGTGCCCTGCATACTACAGGCAGCGTGACGGGATTGTGAAGAGCGTTCCGGGGCTTATCCAGCAGCGGGAACGCATGATCGTTCGCCGCGGCCCGGCAAAAAGCCTCGGTTCCTTACCTCGCCAGTGCCGGACATTTGCGGTCAATCCATCGTGATAGGTGGCCGGGCCGGGCGATCCGACGGCAGGCACGCATTTTCGAAGACTTCAAAGCGGAATGGCGATGGGTTCATCGCGCTGGCGGCTTGCCGGCGCTGGTCAGGATGCTCTGCAGCCTGAGCACCGCCGCACCGAAGGCGCCGCCGCCTGCACCCATGCCCAGGGCTGTGGCCAGCGCCCGAATTCTGCTTGTGGCGCGACTATTCGGTGTGCGGCGGAGCTTCGACCGCCCAGCTCGGATCGGCACCGAACGGGTGATCCATGAAAAACACCCAGGTGCCGTCGGGCATCCTGCGGTGAACTTCCATACCATGGTGATGCACCTCGGTGCGCTTGCCGTGTTCGTCGGTGCCCCTGATCAGCCACTGCGATCGCGTCATCGCGAAGTCGCCGGAGACCGTCGTGTGATGGGTCACGACATCCATGTGCGGCTTCAATCCGACATAGGCCGCCATCGTCTTGCGGATGCCGTCGGCGCCGCGCGCGACGCTGCTGCCGCCATGGACCTCGTCGACCTGAACGATCGAGGCGTCGGGGTGGTACATGGCTGCCGCGGCGTCGACGTCCTGCGCATTGAACGCGCGTGCCAGCCAGAGATTGCAAAGTTCGGGGGACGGAGCACCCATTTCTCGGACTCCCATGTGTTGAAGGTTGTCGATGCGAGGAGGTCGTGGCCTCACGCTCCGGCGCAAGGCCGGATCGGTATCACCTCAAGTTCCTCATCGCGCTTCTCGTTGCGGTAGGTAACGTCTGGCGCGACGGAAAGCACGTTGGGAATACGCCAGCCTCACTTGCGAAACTGCAAGAGACGCCTACGTCTGCATCATGGAGGACTGGAACGAGCCCCAACTCGTGTTGGCGGTGCATCGGGCAAGCAGCCTCACCGGCGCCGCCAAAGCGCTAGACATCGATCATTCGACCGCGTTTCGGCGCCTGAACGCCCTGGAAACGCGGCTCGGCGTGCGTCTGTTCGAACGGCTCCCCGGCGGGGCATACCAGGCGACCCCGGCCGGCGAGCGGATGGCGGCCGCGGCCGAGCGGATGGAAGATGAGGCGCTCGCCATCGAGCGCGACATTGCGGGCCGGGACCACCGTCTCTCCGGCCGTCTGCGTGTAACATCCTCGGAGACGCTGGCGTATCGAAAGCTGACCAGCCATCTCGCCGCGTTCCGGCGAACCCATCCCGGCATCGTCGTCGAGCTCGTGGTCGACAACCGCGTCCTCAATCTCTCGCGCCGCGAGGCGGATATCGCGCTTCGTCCGATGCGGCCGAAGGAGGGCGATCTCTGGGGCCGCAAACTCGCCGACGTTGCATGGACGGTTTACGGCGCAACCGGCTATCTCGATGAAAGAGGCGGGGCTGTTTCATCCCCGGGAGATCTCGGCGGTCAGGCCGTGATCGGATGGGAAGAAACGGCGGTCGGCATCATGGCGGCCGACTGGCTCAATCGAATGGTGCCGGATGATGCGTTCGTCTACCGGACCAACAGCCTCGTCAATCAGTTCATCGCCGCGAAGACCGGCATCGGCCTCGCGCTGCTGCCCTGTTATCTCGGCGATGAGGATCGCGATCTCGCCCGCGCTCTGCCGGATCCGGTGCCGGATCTGGTTGGCGAATTGTGGATCGTGACACACGCCGATCTGAAGAAGACGGCGCGCGTCCGTGCCTTCTTCGATGTCGTCGGAGAAGGCCTCGCCCGCGAGCACAGCCTGTTTGACGGGCAAGGCCGGTCCCGCGCTCCCGGTCGCGGACCATAGCAGGCCTTGCCGTTAGCATCGGTCTAGCTAGAGCTTCTCCAGCTTCTGCAGGCAACGCGTTACTCCGACTTCCGGCGGCATCGGTGTATCCGGAAAGCTGGTCTTCCAGTCGGTGACGCCGACCTCGCCGATATAGATATCGCCCCTGGAATCCAGTGCGATGCCGTGGGGCGCAAGAAATTTGCCGGCCTCCAGGCCCGGGCCGTTCTCGCCGCCGAGCCGGGCGATGCGCTTGCCTTTCGAATCCACGATCGAAAGCCGCGGGCCGAGATTGGGCACCTTGCGGTTCACAGCCATGCCGGGGCCGAGCTCGCCGACGATAAACGTCGGTTGCTTGCCGCCGCAGCAGCACAGCGCGCAGGGCCGGTGCAGAAAATTCCACTGCGCCTCGTATTTGCCGTTGCCGTCGAACACCTGCACGCGGTGGTTCTCGCGATCGGCGACATAGACCCAGCCGTCGGTGTCAGTTGCGATGTTGTGGACGATGTTGAACTGGCCGGGATCGGTGCCGGGCTCGCCCCAGGTCTTCAAGAGCTTACCATCCGGCGAATATTTGTGGACGCAGGCATTGCCGTAACCGTCCGAGACATAGATCTCGCCTTTCGGCGACAGCGCCGTATGGGTGCAGCGGTGAAACGGCTCGCCGCTCATGAACGGCGCCGGCTTGTTCGGGATGCCGATCGTCAGCAACACCTTGCCGTCGGTCGTACACTTGCGCACGGTGTGGTCGCCGTCATCGGTGCAATAGAGATGGTCATCCGCATCGATGTGCAGGCCGTGGGCGCGGTTGAACAGGCCTTCGCCCCAGCTCTTGATGAAGTTTCCCTCACGGTCCAGCACCACCATCGGATGGGCGCCGCGGTTGAAGACGTAGATGCGATCCTTGCTGTCGACCGCGACGGAAGCGACGTCGGTCAGGCGCCATCCGTCCGGCAGCTTCGCCCAGTTTTCGACGACGCGGTAACGGTGATCGCCCGAGCCCAGAATTGCCGGCATATTGCGTCTCTCCCCGCTGTGGCTTTCGTTGGCCGAGTGTTACAGACGCCGTATCGGATCGCGAGCGGATTTTGCGCGGGGGCGCCATGAGGCATTGCGGATCTGCCGACTTGACGTAAGGTGCTTGGCAGATCCGAGCGGGCAGAATGCCCGTCACGATCGGAAATGACTGTGACGCGTTACCGCTTGAGCCAACACCATCTCAGGGAGGTACGGATCAATGCGCAGCATGACGTCTATCCTCGCTCCTATCATGCTCCTCGCCGGCAGCGCCGTTGCCGGTGCCGCCGAAACCGTCGCGCCGTCTCCGGTCAGGATCGCGGTGTTTCCGTTTGAACTGGCGGATTTCAGCGCCGCGGCTCCCTACGTCCCCGCCGACGACATCGATCGCGAGCAATTGCGGCTTTCGACGGAAGAAGCCCGAAGGCTGATCGTGGAATCCGGACGATACCAGTTGGTCGACACTGCCACCGCCAACGAGCAGATTGCGAAGGCCATGCCATTGCGCGACTGCAATGGCTGCGAGGCCGGCATCGCCTCCGGGCTTGCCGCAGATCAGTCGATGATCGGGATCGTCACGCGGATCACGCGAACGGAATACGCGGTGACCTACAAAATTCGCGATGCCAGATCCGGAGGGCTGGTCGACGTCCAGCAGACCGACCTGCGCATGGGCGCCAATGTGGCATGGAGCCGTGGGGCGCGCTGGTTGATCCAGCGGCGTCTGCTGGAACGGCCGCAGTAACGGCCTCAGCGCGGCAGCAGACCTTCCTCGATCGCCTTGATTTGCAGCGCCAGGTGTTTTGAGCCGATGCGGCATTGCGCGAGGCCGCCGGCGATGAACCACAGCCCGGGCTGGCCGGTACGCGTGTACATGTTGCGCAGTTCCTGCTCCTCGCCAAATCCCCAGATCGTGCCGACGCGTCGTTCCACCGTTTCGCCGAACAGCTTGCGCACCAGCTCTTCCTGGCGTCGGTAGCCGGTCGCCAGCACCACGAGGTCGGCCTCGACGACTTCGCCGTCCTTCATCCTGGCGCCATCGGCCGTGAACGTGTCGAGATCGGCAAACTGCTTCAGCGCGATATCGCCTTTGATGATCAGGTCGGAGCAGCCGACGTTGAAATAATAGCCGCCGCCGCGGGTGAGGTATTTGAACTGCCAGCCGGTATTGTCCTCGCCGAAATCGAGCTTGAAGCCGACGCGCTCCAGGCCATCGAGCAATTCTTTATCGAGCGCCTTGGATTTTTCCGCGGTCAATGCGTGGCTCTTGCGCGCCAGCTTGAGCGGCATCGAGACAGTGATCAGGTCGTTGTCCTCCAGCGTGCCCTCGTTGTAGGGCGCGTAGACCAGTTGCGCCGACGGCTCGATGCTGACGACCAGCGTCGAAGAGCGCTGGAACAGCGTGACCTTAGCGCCGCTGGAATGCAGGTCTTGCGCGATGTCGTGGCCGCTGTTGCCGGTGCCGATCACGATGGCGCGCTTGCCCTTCCAGTTTTCGCCGTCGTCATACTGGCTGGAATGCATCACCTTGCGGGCGAAATCCTTCAGTCCCGGAATGTCAGGCACGCTCGGAATGCCGCTGACGCCGGTCGCCAGCACGACATGGCGTGGATGCATGCTGCGCTTGCTGCCGTCAGCGCAGCGCAGCGTCACCGTCCAGCGGCCTTCCGTCTCGTCATAGCTGCCGCCTTCGAACTCGGTCTCGGTCCAGAAATTCAGCTCCATCGCCTCGACGTAGGCTTCGAACCAGTTGGCGAGCTTGTCCTTCGGAATATAGGTCGGCCAGTTCGGCGGAAAGTGCAAATAGGGCAGGTGATTGACCTGCACCTGGTTGTGCAGCGTCAGCGCGTGATAGCGCTTGCGCCAGTTGTCGCCGATGCGTTTTTCGCGATCGACGATCAACGTATCGACATTCAATTGCTTCAGCCGCGCGGCAATGGAAAGGCCGGATTGCCCGCCGCCGATGACGAGGACGGTCGGATCATGATCCGCATATCCGGCCGACGCCTTGCGCAGGTCGAGCCAGTTCGGCCCGCGGAAATCGCGCGAATAGGCATTGCCGCGCGGGCGATTGACGCCGAGCTGCTCCTCAAAGCCCTTGAGCTCGCCGAGCTCGGTCAGCAGCGTCCAGGCCTTCAGCCGGTTGCCGTCGTCGGCATCAGGGGTCAGGCGGATGATGCCGCTGCCGCGCCCGACGTTGGTTTCGAACTTGAAGATCGCCTCGATCGCGTGGGTGCCCGCGCGCATCACCTTGCGCGGTGCAGCGCGATCGGGGGCGATGGCAAAGCCGGTCGGCGCCGCGCCGCGAGCGAAAGGGGGAAGCGCCTTCAGTATGGCGTCTCTGCCGTTGAGTGTCTGGATGTTCCAACTCAGCGCCAGCACATCGCGCCAATAGCTGTCGGGATGGAATAGCTGATACAGCAGGGCTTGGTCGGGCTTTCCAAGCGCTTCCTCGAACTGCGCAAGCCAAGTGTCGGCGGCAACCGAACTGTCGTCCGTCCTGTCGAGCATGGGCGTTTCCCATCACCAGCCGTCTTCGCGGCGTTTCCCTGTGGGCGAGCCTATACCTATTTGGGACGGCCCTGAAAGGGCGAGAGGAGATGCCGCCTATTCCGAGAGCGAAAGGATCAGTCCCTGATCCGGCGGGACGCGGCCGTTGAGGGTGTCGAGATAGGCGCGTTGCACGGCCGCGGGCCCACGGTTCTGGATCACCTTCATCCATTGATCGAGGTTTGGCGCGAAGCCGGACCACGCGGCGCCAAACCGCTCGCTGAAGCCGGCCGGTCCCCATTCCCCGGTGCGCTTGCGGATCTGGTCCGGCGCAAAGAAAAATTGTGGCTTTGCGCCCGGCAATTCCTGCGCCGGTTCATTGGGCGACGACCTGCGATGCGTAAGCCCGATGATTCCGCTGTATTTCATCTGCTCGCCGAAGTGCCGGTGCAGCGTCACGCGCAACGGGCCGTTGCCGGCCATATCGACATAGGCGACCGCGGAACTCGCCGGCAGCGAGGTGACGTTGTCATAGGTCACGACCTCGTCGTAGCAGCCGAGCGATTTGACGAACGGCGTGTTGCCCGCCGAGGTCAAGCCGATCGTCCTGATGCCGTTGGCACTCGCATGCAGCAGGTGCGCCAGCCCGAAGGCGGTCTTGCTGGAAGCCGAGGACAGCATCACGCTTTTCGCGCCGTAGAATTCGTTCTCGGCGAGAAAGTCATCGACCAGGAACGACAGCATGAACAGCGGCCGCAGCAGCGCCTGGTAGTCGCCCTGCTTGCCCGCAAACGCCGGATCGCCGCTGACCCGCGTATAGGCATTATAGACCGGCGCCACACCCTGCCGGTGCGCGGCGGCATCGCGCAAGGCCCGCTTGCCGACGTCGGCGGCTTCGATCACGAGATGCGTCGACATCGGGAAATAGCCGAACAGTATTTCGCCAACGGCAATGGCGGGATGCTTCGAGGCGATCACTTCGCCAAGTCCCCATACCGGAACGTTGCCGAAACCCTCGGGCGCCGGAAATAGTTGCCAATACTTCAGGCGATCGCCCAGCACGGCGTAGGTGATGTTGTTGGCGGTGAAGGCGAAGCGGGTGACCTTCACCAGCAGCGCCTCGTCAGGCAGCGCGGCTGCATCGGGCAGTTGCGTTTCGATCACCTTGCATTGCTGCAGGTCGTTGCGGGCGACGACGAAGTCGGTGGATGGCATGGTCTCGATCCCTGCGTTGCACACGCAGCGATCTTTGCGCCGTCCGATGACCATTTTGCAACAGCCATGATGTTTAAAACAGCGTTCGGATTAGTCTCGCAATGACGGGGAGGGTGCGGAGGACGACCCTTCACGCAATCGCCCGCAGCGCGCCCTCGGTATAGAGATCGCGCAGCTTGCGCTTGAAGATCTTGCCGGTGGCTTCGCGCGGCATCGCGTCCATGAACTGGATGTCCTTCGGCACCTTGAAATTGGCCAGCTTGCCGCGCAGGAATTCCTGCACTGCGGCCGGGGATAGCGCCACGTTCGCTTCCGGCTCGATGCAGGCGAACAGCCGCTCGCCGAATTCGTCGTCGGGAACGCCGAACACGGCGCAGTCGCGCACGCCGTCCATGCCGATCAGCGCGTTCTCGATTTCCGCCGGATAGATGTTGACTCCGCCCGAGATCACCATGTCGCGCTTGCGGTCGCACAGGAACAGGTAGCCGTCTTCGTCGAGGTAGCCGACGTCGCCGACGCTGACGAGACCGTCGCGGCCGGCCTCGGCGCGGGCCTCGGCCTTGCCGTGGTAATCGAAATCCGGCACCGACATCTGCCGCATGAAGATTTCGCCCGGCTCGTTGACGCCGCAGAGTTCGCCGTCGGTGCGGAAGATTTTTACCACGCCGCCTTCGATGGCGCGGCCGACGGTGCCGGGCTTGGCCAGCGCCTCCTTGGCCGAATGCCACACCGGGATTCCGGTTTCGGTCGAGCCGAAGTACTCGTTGATGACCGGTCCCCACCACTCGATCATGGCGCGCTTGACCTGCGGCGGGCAGGGCGCAGCTCCATGCACGACGAAGCGCAGCGACGACAGATCGTAGCGGCGCTTCACCTCATCCGGCAGCCGCAGCAGGCGGACGAACATCGTCGGCACCATGTGCATGTGGGTGATGTGTTGGCGCTCGATCAGTTGCAGCATGTCCTCGGGATCGAAACGCGGTTCGAGCACGATTGTGCAGCCGCTGCGGAATGCCAGCATGCCGTAGGAGTTCGGCGCCGAATGGTACATCGGGCCGTTCATCAGGATCACCTGGTCCTCGTTCGGCTTGACGCCGTAGGCGATGCCTCCGACACGCGCGGAAGCCGCGGCCTGTTCCGGCGTCATCGGCTTGCGGCGCACACCCTTTGGTGCGCCTGTGGTGCCCGACGTATAAAACATCGGCGCGCTGCCGATCGGCGCTTCCTGCACCGGCGCATGCGTATCGCGCCAGCGGTCCCAATCGGTCATGCCCTCAGGCACTTGCGTCAGCGCCGCAGGCACGTTGAACGCCGCGGCGATTTCCGGCGGCGTCGTCACCACGAGCAGCTGGACATCAGAGGGAAGCCCGTCCTTGATCTGCGGCAGCAGGTCGGCGTGACAGACCAGGATTCTTGCGCCGCTGTCGGCGAGGATGTACGCGACCTCCTCGGCCTTCAGGTGCCAGTTGATCGGCACTACCGGACTGCCAAGTGCCGCCGCGCCAGCCGAGACTTCGAAGAACGCAAAATCGTTACGTAGCATCATGCCAACAGGCGTTCCGCCGCTGATACCGAGCGCCTTGAAGCCCGCTGCCGCCCGCGAGATGCGGGCGTGGATGTCGGGATAGCTGATCTGGCGTTCGCCGCTGATGATCGATGTCACATCTTCCTCCGTGGTCGCGCCTAGCGATCGTCCAGAATTTCGCCGAAGCCGACCCAGCTCTTGCCGTCGAACCGCCGCAGCCGCAACTGCTGGAACGGCAGGTAGTCGTCGGCGGCGGTCGTTACCGTGATGCCCGGCAACAGCAACGGCAGCGGCACCTCGCGCAGCGACGCCGCCTGCTTCATGATGTTCTCCCGGCTGAAGTCGTCCTTGCAGGCTTCCAGAACCTTCACCATCAGGTTGGCATAATGATAGCCGGCAGCGTAGTTCGAATTGGAGAGGTCCGCATTCGGCAGATACCGCTTCATGAAGGCGAAGTACTCCTTCACGGCGGGGTCATTGGCCCATTGAGCGTCCAGCGTGTCCTTCTGGTTGCTGGAAGAGATCAGGCCGACGGCGTTATCGAGGCCGGCCGGCTCCAGGAACGAGATCGATGACGCCGAGGTCGGCACGAAGAACAGGTCCGGCTTCCAGTTGATCTCGGCGACGCCCTTGATCATCTGCGAGGTGAATTTGCCGAGCACGACGCCGAACATCACGTTGGCGCCTGAGGCCTTCAGCGTCGCGAGCTGCGAGCTGATGGTCGGCGCGCTGGTCTCGTAGGTTGCTTCGGAGACGATCATGGTCGCGGCCTTGTCGCCCAGGCCGAGCTTGAAGCCGGCAACGTAATCGCGGCCGAAGTCGTCGTTCTGCGAAAGGATGGCGATTTTCGCGTCGGGCTTGGTCTGCAGGATATGCTTGGCATAGACGATGCCTTCGGACTGATAGGAGGCCATTCCCGGCATGGTCCACCGAAAATTCTTCGGGTCGGCCCATTTGGTCGCGCCGCTGAGCACGAAGAGCTGCGGCACCTTCTTGCTGTTGAGGTAGCGGTGCACGGCATTATTGGTGGCGGTTCCAAGCGAGCCGAAGGTCAGCAGCACCTCTTCCTGCTCGACCAGCTTGCGGGTCTGCTCGACCGTCTTGGGCGGGGAGTATGCATCGTCGAGGCTGATGAACTTGATCTTGCGGCCGTTGATGCCGCCCTCGGCGTTGATCTTCTCGAAATAGGCCTCCTGCGCCCGGCCGATGATGCCGAAGCCGGATGCCGGGCCGCTATAGGGCAGCGTCTGCCCGATACGGATTTCATCCTTGTCGCCGGCGAGCGCCGCGGCGCTGCCCAGGAGTGCGAATGCGATCGTCAATACAGGTCGCGACAGCTTCATGGTTCCATCCCTTTTGTGTTCGTTGATTGATCTCGTTGCGCGCCTTCAGGAGGCGCGCGCCCGCTTGAGGAAGTCGCCGCTTGCATCGGCAAATTCGGCCTTCAGGCGTTCCACCAGTTTGGCGACCGGCGGCGCGTCCGCGATCTGGCCGATGCCCTGGCCCGAGCCCCAGATGTCGCGCCACGCCTTGGCCTTGGTGTTGCCGCCGGAACCGAAATTCATCTTCGACTTGTCGCTCTGCGGCAGATTGTCGGGGTCCAGTCCCGCGGCCACGATCGAGGGGCCGAGATAGTTGCCGTGCACGCCGGTGAACAGGTTGGAATAGACGATGTCGTGCGCGGCGTGTTCGATCAGCGCGGCCTTGTAGGCCGGATCGGCGTTGGCTTCGGCGGTGGCGATGAAGCGCGTGCCCATGTAGGCCATGTCGGCACCGAGCGCGAGCGCCGACGCAATGCCCCAGCCATCCGAGATCGCACCCGACAGCAGCACGGTGCCCTTGAACCATTGCTTGACCTCGCGCAACAGCGCGAACGGCGACAGCGTGCCGGCATGGCCGCCGGCGCCGGCGCACACCAGGATCAGGCCATCGACGCCATGTTCGGCGGCTTTGCGCGCATGCTTGACGTTGATCACGTCGTGGAACACGACGCCGCCATAGGAATGCGCGGCTTCGACGACTTCGATCGGAGGCCGCAGCGAGGTGATGATGACCGGCACCTTGTGCTTCACGCAGGTCTCCATGTCCTTCATCAGCCGGTCATTGGAGGAATGGCAGATCTGGTTGACCGCATAGGGCGCGACCTTCTTGCCGGGATTCTGCGCCTTGTATTCGCCGAGTTCGTTCTCGATCCGCGTCAGCCACTCGTCGAGCTTCTCGACAGGCCGCGCGTTGAGCGCCGGAAACGAGCCGACGACGCCGGCCTTGCACTGGGCGATGACGAGCTCGGGTCCGGAGACGATGAACAGCGGTGATCCCACCACCGGCAGTTCGAGCGTATCGACGAGCGAAGCGGGCAACGGCATTCGATTCCTCCTTTTGCAACGGACACCGGCGATGACCGGAACGCGCTTGTGATGTTTTGATTCGCAGCGCCACGGGCGGAAGATCGCTGACCGGGCGGGACCTGTTGCGCGCATTATAGGGCTGGACGCCGGTTCTGGCCTGTTCAATATTGAACAGGTGGTCAATCATAAATGAACGGGGTTTCCCGGGCGGGAGGAGCCGATGGATTGGGACCTTTGCAAAACTTTCGTGGCGGTCGCCGAGACCCGCAGTCTCGCGGCGGCGGCGCGGCAGTTGCGCTCCAGCCACCCGACCGTCGGGCGCAAGATCACCGAGCTTGAAAACCAGCTCGGCATTCCCCTGTTCGCGCGCTCCAATGACGGACTTTCGCTGACCTCGCAGGGCCGCAAGTTTCGCGAGCATGTCGATGCGATGGCGGCGGCTGCCTTGCGCGCCGAAGCCGCGGTGTCGGCGACCGGCGCGCAGGCGAGGGGCGTCGTAAAACTATCGATCGGGGCGACGCTCGCCTCGCATTGGCTGATGCCGCGCCTCAGGTCCTTCCTGCACGCGCACGACCACATCCAACTGGAGATCATTACCCATCCGTTTCCGGCGAGCGTCCGCCGCCGCGAGGCCGACGTGGTGCTGCGGCCGGTCGACAGCGGCGAGGAAAACCTAATCGGCCGCAAGATCGGCCGCCTCGGCACCGGCTTCTATGCCTCGCGCGACTACGCCGCGGGGCGGCGTCTGCCGGAGCGGCGCGACGAATGGAAGGGACACAGCGTCATCGGCTTCGCCGACCGCGCCTCGAACGAGCGGCTGGCGCGCTGGAGCGATGTCATCACGCGGCAGGGATCGGTCGTGATGCGCTGCTCGTCGCAGGGCGACATGCTGGCCGCCGCCCGCGCCGGTCTCGGCATATCGGCGCTGTCCTGCTTCGTCGCCTCCGTCTATCCCGATCTCGTTCGCGTCGCCCCGCAGAAACTGCTCAGCGTTGCCGATATCTGGCTGTTGGCGCATCCGGACCTCGTCGAACTCCCGGCGGTGCGCGCGGTGATCGACTTCGTCACCGCTTGCGCGCGCGAGGACCGGGTGAGGTTGCGCGGGTAGCGGTGGAATGAGATCAGGTCGAGGCGCCGACGCGTTGCAAAAAGCGGCCCAATTCTACTTTGCATGGGGTTGTTTTCGAGATTTTGTGTCAGGGCGCCTCTTGCGGGACGTGCGGCCTACTTGGCCAGAACGCCTTCGCGTTTCTTCAGTACGCGATAATAGCTCCACCACAGATGCGCCGCCGCGCCGCGCAGGGGACGCCAGGGTTCCGCCAGCGGCGCCATCTGCTTGGCGGTCGGGCGCATCTTCAGGCCAAGCCCGATCTTCACGGCCTCCTGCACCGCGAGGTCGCCGGCCGGCCAGGCGTCGCCATGGCCGAGACAAAACAGCAGGTAGATGTCGGCGGTCCACGGGCCGATGCCGGGCAGCGCGGTCAGCGTGTGGTGGGCCGCATCCGCGTCCTCTTCCGCCAGCACCTCGAGATTGAGCCGCTCGGCGGCGAGTTCGCGCGCGATGTGTTTCAGGGTCTTGATCTTGGCGGCCGACAGTCCGAGCCGGCCGAGGCGGTCGGCGCGGGTCTTGCGGATGACCTCGTGATCGAACGGATCGAATGCGGCCGTCAGCCGCGCCCAGATCGCGCCGGCGCTCGCGGTAGATAATTGCTGCCCGCAGACGATGCCAGCAAGCCCGGCAAACCCGGGCTCGCGCTGCCGCAGCGCCGGCATGCCAGTCAGCTCAAGGATCGGTTTGAGCCTTGGGTCTTGCTTGACCAGGGCGAGGACGGCGTCTTCGAGATCGGACTGGCTGTTGAGGTGGATGGTCATTGCCCCTTAAAACCACCATGTCCCGCGAAAGAGATCAATGCCGCCACCCGTTTTCCGATTTGCTCCGAGCCCGAACGGCTACCTCCATCTTGGTCATGCCTATTCGGCGCTGCTGAATTTTGACCTCGCGCGCGAGCGCGGCGGGCGGTTTCTGCTGCGTATCGAGGATATCGACGCGACGCGTTGCCGGCCGGAATTCGAGGCGGCGATCTACGAAGACCTCGCCTGGCTCGGCATTTGCTGGGAGACGCCGGTGCGGCGGCAATCGGAGCACTTTGCGCGCTATCGCGAAGCGGTCGAAAAATTGGCAGGCTTTGGGCTGATCTATCCGAGCTTCGAGAGTCGCGCGGAAATCGCCCGTCTGGTCGCGCAGCGCGAGGCCGGCGCGCCCTGGCCGCGCGACCCCGACGGGGCGCCGCTCTATCCGGGCGCCGCGAAATCGCTGTCGCCGGACCGTCGCCGCGAGTTGATCGCGCAAGGCGTGCCTTACGCGCTGCGGCTCGACATGCAGGCAGCGCTCGCGCGCACGAAGGAACTGGCCTGGCGGGAAGAGGGTGCAGGGCCCGGCGGCGAGACCGGCGTCGTCGCCGCGCGCCCCGAAGCGTGGGGCGACGTCATCCTGGCCCGGAAGGAGACGCCGACCAGCTATCATCTCTCCGTTGTGATTGACGACGCCCTGCAGGGCGTGACCGACGTGGTGCGGGGCAGGGACCTGTTCTGGTCGACGAGCGTCCACCTGTTGTTGCAGCAGTTGCTCGGTATCCCGCAACCGGTGTACCGGCATCACCGACTCGTCGAGGATGTCTCGGGACACAAGCTGTCGAAATCGACGCAAGCCACGGCCTTGCGCGAATTGCGTGGGCAAGGTGCCACGCCTGCGGACATTCGCAGCCTCGTCGGTCTGCCCGACGATTCCCGTAGTACTACTGCGGGTTGTTGAAAACGTCTCCGTGACACCGGCCGCCATCGCGTGTCATGCTGGTCGCGGCAGAGGAAGGGGGACCATGGCGGCAAAGCGGCGCTCACGGCGCATCACAGGTCCGGTCACGAAGCGGCGAGCGAAAAAGCGCGTATCCGGCGCCGCGGCCAAAAAACGCGGCACGCGTAAGTCCGCCATCGCTGCCGTCGCCGCGCCCGGCATGGTCGAGACCGCGCTGGCGGCCTTTGCGCACGAGGTCCGCACGCCGCTGACCGGCATTCTCGCCATCAGCAACCTGCTCGCGACCTCGGACCTCGACGAGCGCGAACGCCGCTGGGTCGACACCATCAAGGCGGGCGCTGAACATCTGGCGAGCCTTGCGACGCTGTTCGTCGACGCCGCGCGCAGCGGCGGTCCCGGCCTCGAGGTGCGGCAGGACTTCTTCGACCTGCATACGCTCGCCCGTAATGCCGCCGATTCGCTGACCGGGCGCGCCGCGGCCAAGGGCCTGCAATCGTCGGTCGAGATCTCCGAAGAACTCCCGGGATTTGCCATCGGCGATCCCGTGCGCCTGCGCGCTGCGCTGGAGAACCTGATCGACAATGCGGTAAAATTCACCGAACGGGGCAGTGTTGGGCTGCAGGTCACGCCCGTGCGCGGCCCGAAGGGCAAGGTCGCTGTCTCTTTCGCGATCTCCGACAGCGGGATCGGCCTTACGCTGAAGGAAATCAAGCGACTGTTCCGGCCGTTCTCGCAGGCCAATGTCTCGATTGCGTCGCGCTTCGGCGGCGCTGGCCTCGGATTATCGTCGGTCAAGCAACTGGCGCGCGCCATGGGCGGCGACATCGCCGTGGCGCAACGCGGGGGCGGCGGCACCACCTTTACCCTCAATGTCGTAATGTCGCCCGCAAAGGACGCCGAGACGGTGGCGTCCGGCGCCGATGGCGAGGTATCGATCAGTTCACCCCGGCCGTTGCGCCTGCTCAGCGTCGAAGACAACCCGTTCGGCCGTGTCGTGCTCAACACGATCCTGACCGAACTCGGTCACCAGACCGAGTTCATCGGCCAGGGCGAGGCGGCGCCCGATCGGCTCGCGCAAGGAGCATTCGATGCGGTGTTGATGGACATGGTCCTGCCGGGCATCGACGGCGTCGAGGCGATCAGGCGCATTCGCTCGCTGGAGCCGCCGCTCGGGCACATTCCGATCATCGGCATATCAGGCCGCAGCGAGGACGAGGCAGCGTCGCGCGCCGCCGGCGCCGAGATCTTTCTGGTCAAGCCTGTGAGCCCGCGCGCCCTGGCGACTGCGCTGCATGCAGCGACATCCCCTTCGGCAACTGCGACTTCATGATGGCTGCGTTCAGTTCGCCGCCGAAGACGAAAATTGCCGAAATGAAGTACAGAAACACCAGCGCGATGATGACCGAGGCAAGCCCCGCATACATCGTCACGTAGTTGCTGGCGAAGCGCGCCAGATACTGGCCGAACACGATGCCCGAGATCAGCGATCCCACCATCGTGAAGACGATACCGGGAAGGATCTGCAGAAAGCTCCGCCGGCCGCAGGGCAGCCAGGCATGCAGCACGAACAGCGCCACCGTCATCGCCGTGATCGTGATGCCGTAGCGGGCGAAGGTGAGAAGGCTTTCGTTGCTCTCGACGAAGAACGGAATGTGGCGGCGCGCCGTCTCCAGGATCAGCGGACCGAGCACGATCAGGAACGCCATCAAGAGCGACGTGACGGCGGCGACCAGCGTATAGCCGATCGATTCCAGCCGCAGCCAGTACCACGCCCGCGGCTCGACCACCGAATAGGCGCGGTTCAGCGCAACCCGCAACGCCTCGACGCCATTGGAGGCGAAATAGACCGCCAGCACCGCGCCGACGGTCAGGATGCCGCCGCGCGTCGTCGTCAGCACGTCGTGGATCTCGCCGGCCAGCGCGTCGGCGACCTGTTGCGGCCAGGTTTGCAGCAACAGTCCGACGGCTCCATCGGCGAGCTCCTTGGAGCCGAAAAAGCCGGCCAGCGACGTCAGCACGATCAGAAACGGGAATAGCGCCATCAAGGTCGACAGCGCGATGTGGCTCGCGATCGCCCAGCCGTCATCGGCGAGGAACGTATAGAACGCCTCCATGACGACGAGGTAGACGTAGCGAATGAACCTCACATCTTACCTCGATCAGGGGGCGGCGATCCGGCCCCAAAAACTCGGGCTGCTACCCGATATTACTGGATTGAGGGCCAGATCGTCGAGCGGCTGTGCGAGGGCTGTGAACGTGTGGAAGTCGGCGTCTCGCAGTGTTATGTACCGCCGATGGCATCCTTTCTGAGTTCGATCGTCCTCCCCGTCGCGGTTGCTGCCGTGGCTATCGTGCTGCTGCTCGGCCTCGTCAACATGGTGCGCGGCGGCTCGCCGAGCCGCTCGCAAAACCTGATGCGGCTTCGGGTGCTGCTGCAGTTCATCGCCATCGTCATCACCATGGTCGTGGTGTGGGCGATGAGCAAATAAGGGCAGGAAAAAGGAAAGAGCCCATGGTCGTACTCAACCGCATCTATACGAAGACCGGCGATGACGGCACCACGGCGCTCGGCACCGGCGAGCGCCGTCCGAAATACGATCTGCGCGTTAGCGCCTACGGCACCGTGGATGAAGCCAACGCCGCCATCGGCGTGGTGCGGCTGCACCTCGGCAATATCAGCGAACTCGATGCGATGCTGGGCCGGATCCAGAACGATTTGTTCGATCTCGGGGCCGACCTTGCGGTGCCCGAGCGCGACGGCAAGGCCGAGCGGCTCCGGATGCTGTCAAGTCAGGTCGAGCGGCTCGAGCGCGACATCGATGCGCTGAACGAGAATCTCGCGCCCTTGACGTCGTTCGTGCTGCCCGGCGGCACCCCCGCTGCCGCATACCTGCATCTCGCCCGTACCATATGTCGCAGGGCGGAACGGATCATGGTGGAACTCGCGGCGCGGCCGGAGGAGCCGGTGAGTGCGGCTGCCATTCAATATATGAACCGACTGTCGGATTTCCTGTTCGTCGCCAGCCGTGCGGTAAACGACAATGGGGCCAGAGACGTGTTGTGGGTGCCGGGTCAGAACCGTTAAGGTAGGCCTTGAAAGTAGGCCTCGTCCGGGCCGATTTTTGGCTTTCGCGCGTTGACCGCCGATAGCGGGACCTTTAGGTTCCGCGCCCAAGCTAATAACAAGCTGATCAAACCCCAGAATTCAAGCGAAAGAGGATCGATGAAGGTTCTTGTGCCGGTAAAGCGGGTGGTCGATTTCAACGTCAAGGTCCGCGTCAAGAGCGATGGAACGGGCGTGGAACTCGCCAACGTGAAGATGTCGATGAATCCGTTCGACGAAATCGCCGTCGAGGAAGCGTTGCGGCTGAAGGAAGCCGGCAAGGCGACCGAGGTCGTGGTGGTTTCGATCGGCCCGGCGCAGGCCTCCGAAACGATCCGGACCGGTCTCGCTATGGGCGCCGACCGTGGCATCCTCGTCAAGGCCGAGGGCAATGTCGAGCCGCTGGCGGTCGCGAAGATTCTGAAGGCCGTGGCCGACGCAGAGACGCCCGGCCTCATCATTCTCGGCAAGCAGGCGATCGACGACGATTCGAACCAGACCGGCCAGATGCTGGCCGCGCTGCTCGGATGGTCGCAGGCGACGTTTGCTTCCAAGCTCGAAGTCGAAGGCTCGGACTTCAAGGTGACGCGCGAGGTCGATGGCGGCCTGCAGACCGTGAAGCTGAAGGGACCGGCGATCGTCACCACCGACCTTCGTCTGAACGAGCCGCGCTACGCGTCGCTGCCCAACATCATGAAGGCGAAGAAGAAGCCGATCGATGACAAGAGCGCCTCCGACTACGGCGTCGATCTCACGCCGCATCTCGAAGTGCTCAAGACAGCGGAACCGCCCGGCCGCAAGGGTGGCGTCAAGGTCAAGGACGTCGCCGAGCTCGTTTCCAAACTCAAGACCGAAGCCGGGGTTCTCTGATGACGACGCTTCTTATTGCCGAACACGACAATGCGTCGATCAAGGACGCGACCAGCAAGACTCTGACCGCAGCCGCCGCGCTCGGGGCCGACGTGCACGTGCTGGTCGCCGGCGAGAATGCCAAGGCGGCGGCCGATGCCGCAGCCAAGCTTGCCGGTGTCAAGAAGGTGCTGTTGGCCGACAACGCCGCCTATGCCCACGATCTCGCCGAGCCGCTGGCCGCGCTGATCGTATCGCTGGCGCCTTCCTATGATGCCTTCGTCGCGCCTGCGACCTCGCGCTTCAAGAACGTGATGCCGCGCGTCGCCGCCCTGCTCGACGTGATGCAGGTGTCCGAGATTATCAAGGTGGTTTCGCCCGATACCTTCGAGCGGCCGATCTACGCCGGCAACGCGATCCAGACGGTGAAGTCCAAGGACGCCAAGAAGGTGATCACGGTGCGGACTTCGACCTTTGCCGCGACGGGTGAGGGCGGCAGTGCGCCGGTGGAGAACGCCGCTGCTGCGGCCGATCCGGGCCTCTCCAGCTTCCTCGGCGAAGAGGTGGCGAAGAGCGACCGTCCGGAACTGACCTCGGCAAAAATCATCGTTTCCGGCGGCCGCGCCATGCAGAGCCGCGAGAACTTTGCCAAATATATCGAGCCGCTCGCCGACAAGCTGGGCGCCGGCGTCGGCGCCTCGCGCGCCGCGGTCGATGCCGGCTATGCACCCAACGACTGGCAGGTCGGCCAGACCGGCAAGGTGGTCGCGCCGGAACTTTATGTCGCCATCGGTATCTCCGGCGCAATCCAGCATCTCGCCGGCATGAAGGATTCCAAGGTGATCGTTGCGATCAACAAGGATGAAGACGCGCCGATCTTCCAGGTTGCCGATTATGGCCTGGTCGCGGACCTCTATCAGGCGGTTCCTGAGCTGACCGACGCACTCGGTAAGCTCGGAAAGTAACCACAGCGATAAACACCGGCCGGATGCGTAACATCCGGCCGGTGTTTTATGCTAAAGCGAAGTGGATTTTCGGCTTCGCGTGAATATAGCGTGCCAAAACGGGACCAGGACGAACAGGCGCGAGGTGCGCGCCGTTCCGGTGGATGACAAGATGGCGGTGACAATCAAGAAGGTCGGCGTGATCGGCTCCGGCCAGATGGGCAACGGCATCGCGCAAGTCGCGGCGCTGGCCGGTCTCGACGTGGTGCTCAATGACGTGTCCGACGAGCATCTGAAATCGGCGATGGCCACCATCAACGGCCATCTGTCGCGCCAGGTCGCCAGGCAGGCCATCACCGAGGACGCGCGCAAAAAGGCGCTGGACCGCATCACCTCCACCGAGACGCTCGACGGGCTTTCGGATTGCGACCTCGTGATCGAGACCGCAGTGGAAAAGGAAGAGGTCAAGCGCAAGATCTTTCACGAACTCTGCGCGGTACTGAAGCCGGAGGCGATCGTCGCCACCAACTCCTCGTCGATCTCGATCACCCGGCTCGCCGCCTCGACCGATCGTCCCGAGCGCTTCATCGGCATTCATTTCATGAATCCGGTGCCGCAGATGGAACTGGTCGAACTGATCCGCGGCATTGCCACCGACGATATGACCTTCGATACCGCCAAGGAATTTGTCGGCAAGCTCGGCAAGCAGATCGCGGTATCGGAGGATTTCCCGGCCTTCATCGTCAACCGCATCCTGCTGCCGATGATCAACGAGGCGATCTACACGCTCTATGAGGGCGTCGGAAACGTCGAGGCGATCGACGCCGCTATGAAGCTCGGTGCGCACCATCCGATGGGGCCGCTGGAACTGGCCGATTTCATCGGGCTCGATACCTGCCTGTCGATCATGCAGGTGCTGCATGAGGGACTGGCGGATTCGAAATACCGGCCGTGTCCACTGCTCGTAAAATATGTCGAGGCCGGCTGGCTCGGGCGCAAAACCCAGCGCGGTTTCTACGACTATCGCGGCGACAAGCCGGTCCCGACGCGCTGAAAATCGCGCCGTCGGTGCCGTAGGGTGGGCAAAGCGCAGCGTGCCCACCACGCCTCTTGATATGTCGCTCGAAATGGTGGGCACGCTTCGCTTTGCCCACCCTACGAATTCGGTTGCACTCGGCCTGCTTCTCTACCGCTCGCCCTTCGCCAAGTATTCGTTAACCGGTGCCGGGGTAGGGTGCTCTCAGGTTTGAGGAGTGCTGCGTATGGATATGATGGCGATGGTTTCGAGCATGCTCGCGATGCAGGCGGCCGGCACGCAGCAGCAGATCCAGACCTCGATCATCAAACAGAATGCGGACGCCGAGAAGGCGGCGGTTCAGACGCTGCTCGGCACGCCCTCGACCGCCAATCTCGCCCCCGGCGTCGGCGGCAACCTCGATATTGCGGCCTGATAAGCGCGTCGCGTCATTAAATCCTCATGGTGAGGAGCGCGTCTTCGCGCATCCCGAACCATATGGCTCCGCTGGTGCCATTCATCCCTCGAGGCGCCGCTGACGCGGCTCCTCTGGCAGCGGGGGCCGGCGCCGGCGCGTTTCGGTCCACTAAGGCCCCGCCTTCATCGGCTTCATCGCGGCCTTGATCAGCTTGATGGCGTCCTCGCTGGCCCACTCGGCGGGGCCGGCAAGGGTGGCGATCTCGCAGCCCTGGGCGTCGACCAGCACCGAAGTGGGCATGCCCAGCGCCTTGCCTATGTTCTTAAGATCCTGAAAAACCTTGGCTTTCTGGTCGGCGAAATAGCCGAGCCGGGTCAGATTGGCCTCTTTGAGAAAGTTCTTCGGCTTCTCGGGGTCGCGGGTGTCGATGTTCACCGCGACCACCTCGAAATCCTTGCCGCCCAGCTTGCCCTGCAGAGTGTCCAGCGCCGGCATTTCCTTCCGACAAGGCACGCACCAGGTGGCCCACAGGTTCACCAGCACAGTCTTGCCGCGCCATTCCGACAGTTTTCGCGGCTTGCCCTCTCCATCCTCGAAGGCGAGGTCGGGGAGCCGCAGCGGGGTCGTCGCCATGGTCAGCGCAGCCACCTCGCCATGCGCCAGCGGGGCGATCTTGCGGGCCAGTTCGACGGCTCCGGTACAGGAGGGATCGCCACCAGTGCCGCGCTTGAAGCTGCCGAGCCCGTAAAACGCGCCCAATCCGACCACGCCCGCAGCAGCCACCGCGCCGATGGCGATCGGGATCCGGCGCCTCGTGGCCGGGCGGGGCGAGGACATTTCGGGCATATCGTTTGTCATCCTGTACCAGATATGGCTATGCAGGGCTCAAGACTACGGTCGAGTTACGGCCGAAACCGGCGCGGCGTTTCGTATGGGCTCGACGATATAGATGGCAGGGCTTGAGAAGTCATGAGCAACAAGATGTGGGGCGGCCGGTTCACCGAGCGTCCCGATGCGATCATGGAGGAAATCAACGTCTCGATCGACGTTGACCGTCACCTCTATGCCCAGGACATCGCCGCGTCCAAGGCCCACGCCGCGATGCTGGCTGCGGAGGGCATTATTTCCGCGAGTGATGCGAAAAATATCGGCAAGGGTCTAGACACGATTTTGTCAGAGATCGGCAAGGGCGCGTTCGACTTCAAGCGCGCGCTCGAAGACATCCATATGAATGTCGAGAGCCGGCTTTCCGAGTTGATCGGACCGGCCGCAGGAAGGCTGCACACCGCGCGTTCGCGCAACGACCAGGTCGCGACCGATTTTCGGCTCTATGTGCGTGACACGATCGACGAGACGGATGCGGCGCTGGCGGCCTTTCAGCACGCGTTGGCCAGCCGCGCGCTGGAGCATGCCGCGACCGTGATGCCGGGTTTCACCCATCTGCAGACCGCCCAGCCCGTCACCTTCGGGCACCATCTGCTCGCCTATGTCGAGATGGCGGCGCGCGACCGCGGCCGGTTTGCCGATGCGCGCAAGCGGCTGAACGAATCGCCGCTCGGCGCCGCAGCTCTCGCCGGAACCTCGTTTCCGATCGATCGCACTGCCACCGCCAAGGCGCTCGGTTTCGACCGTCCGATGGCCAATTCGCTGGATGCGGTCTCGGACCGCGACTTCGTGCTGGAAACCCTGTCCGCGGCCTCGATCGCGGCCGTGCACATGTCGCGCTTTGCCGAAGAAATCGTGATCTGGACCTCGCCGCTGGTCGGCCTTGTGCGGCTCTCCGACAAGTTCACCACCGGCTCCTCGATCATGCCGCAGAAGCGCAATCCGGATGCGGCCGAGCTGGTGCGCGCCAAGACAGGCCGGGTGATCGGCGCGCTCAACGGGCTTTTGATCGTGATGAAGGGGCTGCCGCTCGCCTATCAAAAGGACATGCAGGAGGACAAACAGGGCGCGATGGAGGCGTTTTCGGCGCTGTCGCTCGCGATTCGCGCCATGACCGGCATGGTCCTCGACCTCGTCCCCGACGAGAACAGGATGAGGGCCGCGGCCGGCGAGGGCTATGCCACCGCAACCGATCTCGCCGACTGGCTGGTGCGGACGCTGAAAATGCCGTTCCGCGACGCCCACCACGTCACCGGGCGAATCGTCGCGCTCGCATCGAAGCAGGGTGTGGCGCTGCATGAACTGCCGCTCAAGGCGATGCAGGAGGTCGAGCCGAAGATCACTTCGGACGCCCTGCGCGTGCTGTCGGTGGAGGCCTCGGTCAAAAGCCGGACCAGCTATGGGGGCACTGCGCCGAAGAACGTGCGTTCGCAGGCCAAAGCCTGGCTGAAGCGGCTGGAAAAAGAGCAAAAATCGGGCTGAGGAAAAAATTTCGCTGCAATTTCTTGGGTTTTTCCTTGGATTTTCTTGGGTTTCCGTGGCCGATCGGCACTCGCCAGATTGCGGCAACCTTTGTATGGTGCGGCGCGCATTGGGGATTTCGTCGTGATCAGTAACTACTGCCCGTCATCGTCGGGATGGGCCATCATCCTGTTGAGCGTGACCGCGCTCGCGCTCGGGGGCTGCGGACGCAAGGGCGGGCTCGATCTGCCGCCGAGCGCGCCGCCGCAGGCGCAGGCCACGTCGGATAGCGAGGCCGAGCGCGCGGCGCAGCCCGGCGTCTTCAATTCGACCTACGGATCCGAGGCCGGCCCCAGCGCCCCCAAGGGCGGCAAGAAGAAATTCGTTCTCGATCCGCTCCTGGACTGAGACTGAGCCAGTGCCGCCGATTTGAAGTTCCTGCACTCTCTGAGGCAAGTCTGATCAGGAACTTCAAATCGAAAAGCGGTGCTGAAACCATAGATACCTAGTGCCCTTCCGAATCCGAAGTTCGCTAGGTGGCTGCTACGAGGTATTGCGAACTTCGGATTCGGGGCACTAGGCATGAATCACTTCGACTATCGCAACGGCGTGCTGCACGCCGAGGCCGTGAACCTGTCCGAACTGGCGGATGCCGTCGGCACGCCGTTCTATTGCTATTCGACGGCGACGCTGGAGCGGCATTACCGCGTCTTCACCGAGGCCTTTGCCGGCGAGAAGACGCTGGTCTGCTACGCCATGAAGGCGAATTCCAACCAGTCGGTGCTGCGCACGCTGGCAAAACTCGGGGCCGGCGCCGACGTCGTCTCGGGCGGCGAGTTGAAGCGGGCGCTGGCGGCGGGATTTCCGGCAAGCAAGATTCTGTTCTCCGGCGTCGGCAAGACCGAGCCCGAACTGCGCGCGGCGCTCGCCGCCGACATTCTCTGCATCAATGTCGAGTCCGAGCCTGAACTGGAATTGCTGTCGAGGCTCGCGGTCGAAGCCGGAAAAACCGCGCGGATTTCCTTGCGGGTCAATCCCGACGTCGATGCCGGTACCCACGCCAAGATTGCCACCGGCAAGTCCGAGAACAAGTTCGGCATTCCGATCGAACGCGCACGCGAGGTCTACGCCCGCGCGGCCAAGTTGCCCGGGATCCAGGTGACCGGCACCGATATGCATATCGGCAGCCAGATCACCGATCTCAGCAAGATGGAAACCGCGTTCCGGATTCTGTCCGATTTCGTGCACACGTTGCGCGCCGACGGCCACAAGATCGAGCATATCGATTTCGGCGGCGGGCTCGGCATTCCCTATCACGCCGACCGCGAGGCACCGCCGCTGCCGTCCGCCTATGCCGCGATGGTCAAGCGGGTGACGCATAATCTCGGCTGCACGCTGATGTTCGAGCCGGGACGCATGATCGTCGGCAATGCCGGCATCCTGGTCTCGCGCGTGATCTATGTGAAGCCGGGCGAGGCCAAGAACTTCGTCATCATCGATGCCGCGATGAACGATCTGATCCGTCCGACGCTGTACGAAGCCCACCATGACATCCTGCCGGTTCGCGAGTCGGCCAAGGGCGTGCGAACGATCACGGCCGACGTCGTCGGCCCCGTCTGCGAGACCGGCGACTATCTTGCGCTCGACCGCAATTTGCCCGAGCCCAAGGCCGGCGATCTCCTGGCGATCATGACCGCCGGCGCCTACGGCGCGGTGCAGTCCGGCTTCTACAATACGCGGCCCTTGGTGCCGGAAGTCCTGGTCAAGGACGACCAGTACGCCGTGGTCCGACCGCGCATCGAGGTCGAGAAATTGATCGCGATGGATCGGCCTGCGCCGTGGTTGTGAGGCCACTGGTAACGCCGCAATAACGGTGCTCTTTATCCTTCCAACAACACCCGCCGCGGCATAAAGAGCGGACTCACCAGTTAGAAAAGGGACTTCCGAAAGGCGAGCGCCAGAAAGGAAGGCTGCGCGGGTAAGCGTAACGGAATTCGCTCCCCGGACTGCGCCGCCGCTTCTTGATGCCGCCTTGCGGCTCGCCGCTTAACAGCACCACGAATTCCGTTCCCTTGCCGGTTTCCGAACTCATCGCCTCGTCCGTGACGATCAGGGAAGATCGCGGCGTAATGTTGCCGATGCGATCCAATACGTCCTGTGGAATGGTGATGCGGTCGAGCGCGGCCTTTGCGCTGTCCGGATTCGTCGGCGCCGGCTCAACGCCGCGACTACTGCTCCCGTGGGCCCGGTTGCCGACCTCAACCGTGCCACTCGGCGCACGTCCGCTGCCCAGCAATGAGACGACGTTCCATCGCACCTCGGCATCGTCGCTCGTGCGCTCGATGGCGGTGAAGACATGCGTGCCGATTGGACGGTCAGGGTCTGCGATCGTGACCGGACTTTCAAGTATGGGTTTGAATGCCTGACGGACATAAAGCCGCTGGGTCTTGCGGCTGATCAGCACCGATACGGGCTGGAGTTCGCTTGCGACCTGACGGGCCGCCTCGGCTGCCGCGACGCGCGCAGTCTCCGCCGCGGCGGCGGCTTCACGCGCAGACGTGACGGCATCGAGCCTCAGTTGCAGATCCACGTTGGCCACGTCCCATTGCAGCTGCAGCTCCGCGACTTTGGCGACAGCCTGCGCCTTGGCGTCCTCAGCCTGCTCCTTTGCTTCCGCCGAGATGCCGGAGCCAAGTTTAGTCTCGGCGGCTGCCAATTGCGCCTCGGCTATGCGCTTCAGATTCTCCGCCGCGCGAACTGGCGTCCGGGCCTGCGTGGCCTCCCGCAAGGCCGTCGCGGCGGCTGCGCGTGCCTCGGCGGCTTTCCTCGCCGCCTCTTGCGCTTCTGCAACGCGGGCGGCGGCCAAGGCGGCGGCGCCCGGCCTGGGTTGGAACAGAAGTGGGTGGGCGAGCTCAACGGGCGCCACATCGGTGGGCGCCACGATCACCCGCATGCCCATTGCCGTCGCGTCGAACAGGCGTTCGGCGAAGTCGAATGGCAGGCGGATACAGCCATGAGATGCCGGTCGCCCCGGCAGGACGCCGCCATGGAGTGCGATGCCCGACCAGGTGATGCGCTGCATGTGGGGCATGTAGGCATCGTCATACAGGTTCGAGTAATGCTCCTCGACTTTCTGGATGACGCTGAAGATGCCCGCAGGCGTCTCGCGCCCCTTCGTGCCGCTCGATACCGGTGCCCGCAGGATCCACCCCTTGGCGTCGTAGACAGTGATCCGTTGGTTACGGAGCGAAACGATGGCCATGAGCGGCTCACCGGCGCTGCGCGACTGAATGGACTCGATCGGGCGTTCGCTCCGGCCGTTTCTGGCGCCCGCATTGTCTCCCGCGGCGATCAACGCGGCCAAAACGGTAACACCAAGATAGGCAGACCGCAGCCGCCTTTGCCTGCACTTCGAACTTACGCAACGGGGCGTCATGCGCGTCCCACCGATCGATCGGGTTAACGCCGGCTTCTACTCGAGTACCGTGAGAACGTAACGCCACTCGGTGCACTTGCCAATTGGAACTGCGCAAAAGCTCATGGACCAGCGTCGGGGCCGCGCCGCGCACCCGCTCACCATCCCCGTGAGCGCTACTTCGCCGCGACGCCACCCCTCGCACCGCCGACCACCACGCCAGCCGCCTTTTCGATCGGCTTGATAGCCGCGGTGAAATCCGACTCCGCGCCCTCGTCGCGGATGATGACTTCCCACAAGCGCCCAACCGCTTCGGCAACTTCCATCGACAGTCCCAGCGATTTCATCTCTTCCAGCGCAAGCCGCACGTCCTTCACCATCAACCCGGTGGCAAAGCCGAAATCGAAGCTGCGCGGCAGCACCGAGCGCGGAAACTTGTCGCGGCTCGCCGTGTTGAGGCCGGAGCCGGCGTTGATGACGTCGATCATTACGGCCGGATCGAGTCCTGCCTTGACGCCCATCACGACCGCCTCCGACGTCGCGACCATCGCGGTCGCCGACAGGAAGTTGTTGGCGAGCTTCATGGTCTGCGCCGAGCCGGGCTTTTCGCCGATGAAAAACACTTTTCCGATCACGTCGAGCGCGGGTTTTGTCAGCTCGTAATCGGTGCGCGGGCCGGAGACCATCACGGCGAGCGTGCCCTTTTCCGCGCCGCCGACGCCGCCGCTCACGGGGCTGTCGATCTGCACGATGTCCTTCTTGGCCAGCAGGCCGTGAATTTTCGCCGCCATCTGCGAGCCGACGGTGGAGAGATCGACGAAGCGTTTGACGCGCTTGCCCTCGATCACGCCACCCGCGCCGGTCGCAACGTCGAGCGAGGCCTGCAGCGACGGCAGGCTCGCCAGCACCGTCTCGCAGCGGTCGGCGATGTCTTTGGGCGAGGATGCGGCTTGCGCGCCAAGCGCGACGAGCTTGCCTATGGCTTCCTGCCGCGTGTCGAACACGGTGAGTTGATGCTTAGCCTCGATCAGGCGACGCGCCATCGGGAAGCCCATCTTCCCGAGGCCGATGAATCCGATTTCCATGGTGGTGTTTCCTGAATTGTCTGAAGGCAGTCCTCATCCTGAGGAGCCGCGTAAGCGGCGTCTCGAAGGATGAATGGCACTGGCGGGGCCACATGGTTCGAGACGGCGCTGGCGCGCCTCCTCACCATGAGGGGCGAGAGCGTCACGCCTGATCCAGTTCCGCGAACACTTCGCGCGCGATGCGAAAGCTGTCGACGCCTGCCGGAATTCCCGCATAGATCGAAACCTGCATGAATATCTCGCGGATCTCGTCGCGGCTGACGCCGTTGGTCAGCGCGCCCTTGATGTGCGCCTTCAGTTCGTGCGGCCGGTTGAGGATCGAGATCATGGCGAGGTTGAGCATGCTGCGCGTCTTGCGCGGCAGTTCCTCGCGGCCCCACACCGCGCCCCAGCAATATTCGGTGACGAGTTCCTGGAACGGCCTGTTGAAACTATCGGCGTTCTTCAGCGCGTTGTCGACGTAGGCCTCGCCGAGCACCACCTTGCGAATTTCCAGCCCCTTGTCGTGCGTCTTCTGGTCCATGTCGTTTCCTCGTAGTTTTACGGTTCGGCGCGGACGTTACGAGGTGGGACGCCCGCAGTCACGCCTTCGTGTTATGTTATGCGTATTTCCGGGTGTGGGTTACCCCGGGAACGGGTGCCTCATTGCCGCCGTTGTGCTAGGCTGACTTGTCGACGACCCGGAGAGATTGTTGAGCGGCGTTCCCCCCGACCCCACTAAGCCCGCGCGCGAGCCGGATGCGGTCGCGCGGCTTCAACTGACGCAGGCCCTGCGACGGGCCCAATACGCGATTGCGTGGGAACGTACCTGGCCGGGGCTTGTCCGGTTTCTGAGCGTCGTGGGGCTGTTCCTGGTGGCGTCCTGGGCCGGATTGTGGCTGGCGCTGCCGTTCCTTGGACGCGCGATCGGCATTGGCCTGTTCGCCCTCGCGGCGCTGGCCGCGTTGTTCCCGCTCGCGCGGTTTCGCTGGCCGAGCCGCGAAGAGGCGTTGAGCCGGCTCGACCGCGGCACCGGCATTCGCCATCGCCCGGCGACCGCGCTGACCGACACACTCTCCACCAAGGATCCGATCGCCCAGGCGCTCTGGCGGGAGCAGCGCGAGCGCACGCTGGCCTCGATCAAACGGATCCGCGCCGGGCTGCCGTCGCCACGGCTGGCGATCCACGATCCCTGGGCGCTGCGCGCGCTGGTGATGGTGATGCTGGCGGCCGCCTATGTCGCCGCCGGCGACGAGCGCGCGCTGCGAATTGCCGCGGCGTTCGACTGGAACGGCGTGCTGGCGCCGGCCAACGTCCGGGTCGATGCCTGGGTGACCCCGCCGCTCTATACCGGCAAGCCGCCGGTCATTCTGTCCGCCGCCAACAGGGATGCGGCTGCTTCCGATAGCGGAGCGCCATTGCCGGTGCCCGCAGGCAGCACGCTGCTGGTGCGCTCCAGCGGCGGCAATATCGACGTCGCCGTCGGCGGTGGCGTGACCGAGGTGGCGCCGAGCGAGCAGGCCCCCAAGGGCACCAACGAACGGCATTTCAAGATCGCCGGTGACGGCACCGCGCATGTCCGTGCCCCATCCGGCCAGCCGCTGTGGCGCTTTGCGGCGACGCCCGACCGTGCCCCGAGCATCTCGCTGGCGAAAGATCCGGAGCGCCAGGCCCGCGGCTCGCTGCAGATGTCCTACAAGCTCGAGGATGATTACGGCGTCAGCGAAGCGCGCGCGCAATTCGCCGCCCGTCCGGCCGATGCGGCCCAGGATGGTAGCAAGGAAGCCGGCAAGGAAGCGAACAAGGACGGCAAGACGGCCGAGCCACGGCCGCTGTTCGAGCCGCCGCAGTTCGCGCTGGTGCTGCCGAATGCACGCACCCGCAGCGGCGTCGGTCAGACCGTGAAGGATCTCAGCGAGGATCCCTATGCCGGCGCCGATGTGACGCTGACACTCACGGCCAAGGACGAGGCCGGCAACGAGGGCAAGAGCGAGCCCTTCAACATGCGGCTACCCGAGCGGCTGTTCACCAAGCCCCTCGCCCGCGCCCTGATCGAGCAGCGCCGCATTCTGGCACTCGACGCCAATCAGAATTCGCAAGTTTATACCGCCCTCGATGCGCTGATGATCGCGCCGGAACTGTTCACGCCGGAGGCCGGGCATTATCTCGGGCTCTTCAGCGTCAAGCACCAACTCGAGGCGGCGCGCACCGATGCCGCGATGCGCGACGTCGTCGCCAGCCTGTGGGCGCTTGCCGTCACCATCGAGGACGGCAACATCACCGACGTCGAGAAGGCGCTGCGGGCGGCGCAGGAGGCGCTCAAGCAGGCGCTGGAGCGTGGCGCCACCGACGAAGAGATCAAGAAGCTGACGGATAATCTGCGCGCTGCGCTGGATAATTTCCTGCGCCAGCTCGCCGAGCAGTTCCGCAACAACCCGCAGCAACAGGCGCGCCCGCTCGATCCCAACACGAAGATGCTGAGCCAGCAGGATCTCAAGAGCATGCTCGACCGGCTGGAGCGGATGTCGCGTTCCGGCGACAAGGAGGCCGCCAAGCAGTTGCTCGAACAGCTACAGCAGATGCTGGAAAACCTGCAGATGGCGCAGCCCGGCCAGGGCGGCGACAACGAGATGGAGCAGGCGCTGAACGAGCTCGGCGACATGATCCGCAAGCAGCAGCAATTGCGCGACAAGACCTACAAGCAGGGCCAGGATTCGCGGCGCGACCGCATGCGCGGCAAGCAGGGCGACCAGAGCATGGGCGACCTGCAGCAGGACCAGCAGGGCCTGCGCGACCGCCTCAAGAAGTTGCAGGAAGAGCTCGCCAAGCGCGGCATGGGCCCGGGCCAGCGCGGCCAGCAGGGGCAGCGCGGCGACCAGCAGGGGCAGCAAGGCCAACAGGGTCAAGGCCAGCAGGGGCAGGGCGGCGAGCAAGGCGACGGCGAGGACGGGCTCGATCAGGCCGATTCGGCGATGGGCGATGCCACCGGCCGGCTCGGCGAGGGCAATGCCGATGGCGCGGTGGACTCGCAGGGCCGCGCGCTGGAGGCGCTGCGCAAGGGGGCTCAGAGCCTTGCGGAAGCCATGCAGCAGGGTGACGGCGACCAGCCGGGCGACGGCCCCGGCAACCCCAGAGGCCGCCAGCAGGGCGCGGCCAACTCGACCGATCCGCTGGGACGGCCGATGCGCCATAACGAATTCACCGACGACTATACGGTGAAGATCCCCGGCGAGATCGACGTGCAGCGGGTCCGCCGGATCCTGGAAGAACTGCGCCGCCGTCTCGGCGATCCGTCCCGCCCGCAGATCGAGCTCGATTACATCGAGCGGCTGCTGAAGGATTATTGAGGGGCGTGGCTCAACCGGCCGTCATCACCCCAAACTGTCGTCACCCGCGAAGGCGGGTGACCCAGTATCCCAGAGACATCAGTATTTGAATCGAGAAGCCGCGGCGTACTGGGTCCCCCGCCTTCGCGAGGGACGACAACCGTTGATGGGGCTTACCCCGCCTCCCTTGCCGCCAGCGCATCCGCCACCGCGGTGCGGATGTCGTGCACCGAAAACGGTTTCGTCACCACGTCGTGCACGATCGCATTGAGGCCGGAGGCGCGTTCGCGCTGGTCGGCGAAGCCCGTCATCAGCAGGATCTTCAGGTTGGGAAAATCGCGCGCCGCCGTCAGCGCCAGCGCGATGCCGTCCATGACCGGCATCTGGATGTCGGTCAAGAGCAGGTCGAACAGGCCTTGCTCGCGCGTCAGGATATCGAGCGCGTCGGCGCCGTCCTCGGCGGTGACGGTCTCGTGGCCATCCATGGCGATGGCGCGCGCCACCAGCGAGCGCATGGAGTCTTCGTCATCGGCAATCAGCACGCGTGGCATGAAGTCTTGATCTCGCCTTGCGGAAGCGCGGCCGGGTTCAGGCGTGGCCGGCCAGATCCCGCTTGTTGAAAAAGCGTACGTCAATATTACGGCCTTCGGGCGGCGGCGAAGCCAGCCGCGACTTGAAATAGGCGCGCTCGCCGGGCTTGAGCACCGGCTGCTCCAGCACCGCGTTCCAGGCGTAGATCTCGGCGCCCTGCGCGTCGCGGACGGAGAAGCGCAGCCGCGGCAATTCGACCGGCTTTTGGGTCTCGCCGACGATCACGCCCTCGATGACCAGAACCGGCTTGCCGTCCACGGTCTCGTTGGTGATCTTGATGTCCTTGAACGCCAGCCCGCGCAGGTTCACTTCCAGCCCGACCATCTTGTAGAACGTCGCGGTTTGCGGCAGAAGCCGCACGATGTCGGTGCGCCAGATCATCAGCGCCAGTATCAGCGCGCCCATTGCGGCGCAGGCGGTCGGTAGGCCGACGGACGGCATGAACGGAATACGGGGCAGGGAAGGCAACCGGAAAAGACGGGCCAGCCGCTCGCGATGCGTGGTGATCGGGATATCCTCATGGCCTTCCGCATCCCGCCGGGCAACCGCTGGCCAGTCGCTATCGCCGCCGCTGTTGCCACCTTGGCGCGATCCTTCGCCCTCGGCCGGCCAACGGGGCGAAATCGAGGGGCTGTCGACCACCGGGGTGTCCTGTGCCTCCTCCTCCTCGCGCGCCATCGCTTCCCATTCGGCCGCGGCGTCGTTGGCGGCCGGCTGGCTCGATGGCGCCGGGGCCGGCATGGCTGCCGGCACGGCGGCCGCCAGTTCGATCGCGTCCTCGGGCCGCGCCAGCCAGGTTTCCTTGCAGCGGGAGCAGCGGACGGTGCGCCCGGCGGTGCCCAGGGTGGCCGGATTGATGGCGTAAGATGTTGTACAATGGGGACAAACGATATGCATGGAGCCCAGCTCACCAGTGTCTTCGCCCGGATGCTACATACCGACCGTTAACGAATCGGAAACCATAACGGCCGCAAAACCGTTTTGTCCGGTTGGCGCCCAAACCAGCGGGCCACGAGCCCGAAGTTCAGGTTCGGGTCCGGGTTCAGGTTCAAGTCCGGGGTTTCCGGCCGCGGTCCACGCCGAGCGGAGCTCGGCCACGGTCCATGCCGAGCGGAGCTCGGTCGCGGTCCATGTCGAGCGGAGCTGAGCTTGGTTCGGTTCGAAAATGTCGGTTTGCGGTACGGGCTCGGCCCGGAGATTTTGCGCGACCTCTCCTTCATGATTCCGGCCCATTCCTTCCAGTTCCTCACCGGTCCCTCAGGCGCGGGCAAAACCTCGCTGCTGCGGCTATTGTTTCTGTCGCTCAAGCCGACCCGCGGCCTCGTCAACCTGTTCGGCCAGGACGTCTCACTGCTCGGCAAGGATCAGATCGCGGATCTGCGCACGCGCATCGGCATCGTGCTGCAGGATTTTCGCCTGCTCGACCACATGACGACCTACGAGAACGTGGCGCTGCCGTTCCGCGTGATGGGCCGTGACGAATCCAGCTATCGCCGGGAGGTGATCGACCTCTTGAAGTGGGTCGGCCTCGGCGAGCGCATGGACGCCCTGCCGCCGATCCTGTCGGGCGGCGAGAAGCAGCGCGCGGCGATCGCGCGCGCGGTGATCTCGCGGCCGCAATTGCTGCTGGCGGACGAGCCGACCGGCAGCGTCGATCCGACGCTCGGCCGGCGCCTGCTGCGGCTGTTTATCGAATTGAACAGGCTGGGCACCGCGGTGATCATCGCGACCCACGACATCACGCTGATGGACCAGTACGAGGCGCGGCGGATGGTGCTGCACCAGGGACGGTTGCACATCTATGAGTAGGGCCGGTGACGAGCATGGGCCACTGGTGGACCTCGGGACCGAGCGTCCGCAGGTGCCGGCGCGGGCGCGCAACATGTCGCCGATCGTGCCGCGGGCGTCGATCTCCGGCCGCGCGCTGGTCGCCGTCGTCGCCATCATGACGTTCCTAGCATCCATCACCACCGGAACCGTGCTGCTCGTCAGCGCATCGGCCGCGGAATGGCAGTCGGAAGTCGCCAGCGAAATCACCATGCAGGTGCGTCCCCAGGCAGGGCGCGATCTCGAGCGCGACGTGACCGCGGCGGCGGAGGCGATGCGGGCGCAGCCCGGCATCGTCCAGGTCAAGCCGTTCAGCAAGGATGAATCGGCCAGCTTGCTGGAGCCGTGGCTCGGCAGCGGGCTGTCGATCGAGCAGTTGCCCGTGCCGCGCGTCGTCGTCGCGCGCGTGCAGCCCGGCACCACGCTCGACCTCGCTGCGCTGCGCTCCAGGGTGACGCAAGTGGCGCCGTCGGCAAGCGTCGACGATCACCGCGCCTGGATCGAGCGCATGCGTTCGATGACCGGCGCCACCGTATTCGCCGGCATCGGAATTCTCGCATTGGTGATCGTGGCGACGATCATTTCGGTGTCGTTCGCGACCCGCGGCGCGATGGCGGCGAACCGCCCGATCGTCGAAGTGCTGCACTTCGTCGGCGCCGGCGACCGCTATATCGCCAACCATTTCCTGCGGCACTTTCTCAGGCTCGGGCTGGAGGGCGGGGTGATCGGCGGCGGCGCCGCGATGCTGGGTTTTGGCTTTTCCGAATCGATCGCCGCTTGGTTCTCGGGCACCCCCGTCGGCGATCAGTTCGCGGCGCTGCTCGGGACGTTTTCGCTGCCGCCGTCGGGCTATCTGGCGCTGGCGGTACAGGCCGTGGCGATCGCCGCCATTACCGCCTGGGCGTCGCGGCGGACGCTGTTTGCGACGCTCGATGATATCGATTGACGTGAGGCTAATGGCGTTTGCAGTGAAGCAAGTCACGGACTTGACGAGGGGATCGGGACTCCACTTCGCCTGAAAACGTTCTAGAATTATCCGTGGGACGAGGGTTGCCGCACGATATGGATTTGCAGCACGACGATAGCACGCCGAGAGCGCGGGCCGCGCGGCCGCGCGGATGGCTGCGCGCGGCCATCGTCGGCTCCATGGCGATCCTGTTCGTCGGCGCGGCGGTAGGCTTCATCGCCTTTCTCTCGCAATTGCGCGGCGCCGAAATCAAGCCGGCGCGCAACGCCGACGGCATCGTGGTCTTCACCGGCGGCTCGTCGCGGGTGTCGGATGCGATGGAATTGCTGGCCGGCGGCTACGGCAAGCGGCTGTTGATTTCCGGCGTGCATCCGACCAACGCCGCGCGCGATATTTCGCGTTCGCTGCCCGACAACCAGTCGCTGCTCGGCTGCTGCGTCGATCTCGACCGCTCCGCCGTCAACACCCGCAGCAACGCCGCGGAGACGCGGCGCTGGGCTCGCGAGCGTGGCTTCAAGTCGCTGATCGTGGTGACATCGAACTACCACATGCCGCGCGCCATCCTGGAATTGTCCCATGCGATGCCGGATGTCACGCTGATTCCGTTCGCGGTGATCGGCGACAAATGGCGCGACGAGCCGTGGTGGACCAGCGGCGCCACGCTGCGCCTGTTGCTGTCGGAATACGCGAAATATGTCGCCGCGGAGGTGCGGGTGCGGCTGGCCAGTGCGGGCATCGATCTCGTGCCCGAACCTTCCGATCAGCCCCCGCCTGCGCCGCGCCGGCCGGCGACGGCGCACGTCAACTGATGGGCCCCTCGTGCTCAGCCTGCCAATGCCCGTGAGGTTAATTCTCGCCGAGCGTTGTCTTTAGTCTTCTCCAGACGGCTGCGAGTTTATCCAGCGCGAGGCGGGCCATCGATGCATCGGTCGTGATGGAGCGGTCGACGGGCGTACGTGCTTCGACCGCGATGATCCGGACGATGTCCGATTCCGTATTCGAACAAGCGAGATCGGCCTGCTCGGCCGTTACCGGAATGTTGGTCTCGTCCCGCGCGAAGGCCGATGTCGCAATGCGGACCACGCCGGGAATATTGTTGGCGCCGAGATAAACCGCCTTACAGACGTCCTTCGGGGCGGAGTACAAATCCACCACCCATGTCTGCCCGTCGCGCGTGAGCACGACGTCGCCCCAGGGCGTTACCAGCCAGCCGTCCCGCACAAGGAGATCGGGCACGGCTACGCCGCCTTCGCGTAGCGCGCCGAGTTCCACCGGCCCTTGACCGTTTTCTCCTGCGCGCTGCAGGCTCCCGATCAACTCGGCCAGACTTGCGAGCGTCCGATCGATTGTCGCAACCGTCGTGGATTGCTCGCCTTCGACGGGTATTTCTGCGAGTTGCCCGTCGGAGCCGACGACGAAGACCCTGATTCCCTTGTTCAGCAGGTCAACGCACTCGTCGGCGACGACGAGTGTAAACGAGTTCGCCAGCCCGCTCACCTCGAGATCCGTCGTCTGGGTGGCACCGCAGATTCGGTCCCCCAGCGCGACCAGGATGTTGCGGGTTTGACCGTCCTGCGCCCCGCCATTGATCTGCGCATCGATGCGCGATGAAAGCTGCGGGCCGGTGCGGTTGAAGCGGGTGCCGAACAGACGCACGGCGGCGTCGGACAAGTGGGTGAACTGGAACTCGCCGACATGGCGCCCGACATATCGGCTAAACCTGCCGAACCCGTACAGGTCGGCCATCGACGTTCCCGTTCCAAACCAATCTAGCCGGCGTCTCAACGTCACATCGTCACGGTGCGGCGTCGACTTGACCCCTTCAGCCGGTGCCGCGTTCCGAACGGATTGCATGAACGATTTGCCTTGCAAGCGCTGCGGAATGGCAACGTCGAGATGATCGAGGATGGAAGGATAGATGTCGATCGTTCGTACGGTATCGAACGATATCTTCCCGCCGGTCTGTCCGGGAAGCTTGATGATCAGCGGAATGTTGAGAACGTCGGGCAGCCGGAAGTCGCTGGGATCGCGCGGGCTCCCACCCGGCCATAGCGAAACGCCGTGATCGGCCACCACGGCGATGATGGAGTGATCGTACTGGCCGTTGCTTTTCAGCTGCGCGAACAGTTCGCCGAGCAACTTGTCCGCATGCATCGATTGAAGTAGATGGGCTTGGTAGTCGTGCATGATCCGGGCATTGTCGTCGCCCAGCATGGTAGTTCGGCGGTCTAGCGAAATGTAATCGCCCCATCGGGAGTCGGGATAGGGGCGTCCCGCCGGATAATGGTTCCAGCCATTGTGCGGGTAGACGTTGTGGTAGACGGCCAGAAACGGTTGCCTGGCCTGTCCCAGCGCCGCGATGAACTTCTCCTGGTGTCGGGTGCCGCGCCACGACCTGTGGACGTCCTCGCCGAACCGATTATGTTGGGTGTTGATGGCCGGAAGCCCGATAGCCAGCGGTGGCGGCGTTACGACGTTCGCATAGATGATCGCGGCGTCCGAGACGATCTTCCAACGGCGTTCATCCTCAATCATCGCACCCGCCGATTCGCCCGGTGGTCTCGCCGGATTCAAATCGGTCGCGAATTGCAGATCGAGAACGTCGTAGCTTGGGCCGAGCCTCTGGAAGATATTCTCCGGATAGCTCTTGTAGGTCGCCGGAACCCCGGTCTGCCGCACCTGTCCCGCAAGAATGGGTGGCACGGCTGTCTCGGTAAAGCCCGACATCGCGCGTGCGTTTGGCAGCCAGGTTGCCCCCTGCGCGAACGCGTGAAAGTTTGGAAACTTTTCCCCGTCGATCAGTCCGTTTGCATCGAGAATCGTGGTGAGCGGCAGTTCGTCGTAAATGATCAGGATGACGTTGGGCCGGTCTGCGGCCGTCATCTTCTCTGCCGGGGGCGCCTCGGAGAATTCGATCACGCCCGCATCGTGGGCACGTAGCATCATGATCGCGGGAAAAACAATGGTGACTGCCGCAAAGAAGCGGACGAAGCCCTGTGCCTTCGGCTTTGCCAGCAGAACGCTCGCGAGGAACGCCGCTCCCGCGAGCAGCAGGGCGACAATCCCGAGCATCGCCTCGTAACTCGGAGAAACGTGCATGGTCCGCGCAAGCTGTTGCGACGGCACCAGGCAGGTCAGAGAAATGTAGAGCCAGAAAACCAGGAACGATAGAGCTCGCCCCAGATAGCTGTGCAAGCGGTATCCGAGCGAGACGAGCAGCCATGTGATGATCGGCGGGACGAAATAGACGAACAGTATGCAAAGCGTATATTCGACCCCGCTCATTCGCCATGCGACGAAAAAGTTCAGGGTCTTTCCGGTGACGGAATAGAGCGGCTGCGCGACGGCAACCGCCGATAGCGCGAGATGCAGCAGGAACGAGTTCGGCTTCGGTGCGGTGCTTTCGATGACAGGTGCACTCATGTCGCAGTCTGGGATTGAACCGACGGAAGCTTCGGTTGAAGGAAATAGATGCGGCGGCGGCCTTCTTTGAGCGGCGCGGAATCGATGATTTCGAACATCGAAGCGGCGATGGATTCAAACTGGCCTTGTGTGTAGTCGGGATACGCGTTTCGTTTGTTCTTCAATAGTTGCAGGGTCATCTCGTCGTCCGGGCCCACGAATTCTACAACGACTGCAGCCGCAAAGCCGCAAAGCCACTGCAGAAAATCCCGCATCGGAATGTTCGCCGATATCACCATGTGATGGATCAGCGCGAGGCACAGGATCAGATCCGGCTTGCCACGGCTGTCGAACGATTTCCTTTCCCGGCCGCGCCAGCCCTGGTCCGGCGATGCGTTGCTCAACGGCATCACCAGCGGCGTGACGTTACCTGGCTTCTCCGCCTTCAGGCGGCGATAGAGCGTGTCGACGGCAAGCTCGTCCTGATCGACGGCGACGACTTGATCGGCGTGATCGCTGCACAGCCGTGCGAATGTTCCGGTGTTGCTGCCGAGATCATAGACCATCCGCCATCGCTTGCCGCGGACGTGCCGTTCGACGAAGTGCTTCTTTTCGGCGAGCGAAACGTTGTCGTAGGAATGGGTTTTCTCGTAGTCCGACCAGACGGTGGCGCCGCCTTTGCGTTCGAGCTTTCCGACCATCCGCCTTATCGATTGGACCATGCCAAGCGTCATCTCGCGGGTTTGCCGTATCGGCCACTTTCCCGGCGAGCTAGCCGGGGCCTGCATGCGGGTCTCGGCTTGTTTGGCGCGCCCCTGCAGCCGTGCGTGCAGATAGAGATGCGTGAAGACCCCGCGCCGCAAGATGTCGCGCATCGAAATGAATTTCATTCCTTCTTCGGGATCGACGCCCTCCAGATTGCTTCGGCAAAGCGGAGCAAGCTGGATGTCGCGATGCGCCTTGAGCAGCAGCGGAACGATGAACATCATGCAGAACTGCCGATATCCAATCCAGGAATCGCCGGCGCGATAGGGTTCGAACGATGAGACGTCGATGAAGACCGGCCGCTGGCCGCGCCATTGCACGTTGTAGGCGGAGCCGTCCTTCAGCGTCCAACCGTTCTCCAGCGCCCGCTCGAGAACCTCGAGATGCAGTAGCGCCGCATCCTTCAACATCCCGAACGTCCACTCATAGGGATATGAGATGAACGGCAGCCGTTCGTGCCGCAAAACACCGGTCCAATGGCTGGAGACCGGCGCCGTGATCTCTGGGCGGTCTTCCGTTTCGGTGCCGACCACCGCGCCGCTTTTCACGAGCTCCTGGAAGAAGGCCGTTTGCCGGAGCTGATGCCAGTTGGCGGTTGCTTCCGCGCTCAAGCTCCGGAACACCTCGCCCTGGTGATAGAAAATTCGATTGCTCGCGTCGCGAAATGAGCCAGGCTCGGGGGTCATGTCCTTCGAATTCTATTCGTTGCGCGCCGATTCGAGAGCACGCTCTTCGCGTCTAACTCGGGAAGCCTGATCTCACGCAGTGGATGAAGCACTCAATCTTTGGTCTGCCCGGCGGGAGCGTCGGCTTCGGGGCGATCTTTGCGAAACAGGGCGGTTGCCCTGTAGAAGTACCCCTTCAACGTGTAGGTCGCCGCAGCCATGACGCCGAGGATGGCGGTCAGAAGCATGCTGCCGGAACCCGGATCCAGATAGGCGAAGCTCGGATCGATCGAGATCAAATAGAACGTGCTGCCCAGCAGGGCAGTCCCACTGATGTTGTTCAGGCGTTCGGTCATTCCGGCAAGGCCTTTGGCAAAGGGGGGTCGACGAGGGAATAGCTAATATCGCTGGTTGCGATAGAAGCGCGAGATTCTATCAACAAGCGAACCCGTTAGCAATTTCAGAAGGCGGCATGTGGGGTGGTAACCACAGGTTCCGTGCGAGCCAGGCTAGGTCGCGTCTTGCGCATCCTGAACAGGCGGATGGAGCGGATGCTGGGTGTGTAGCATTGCCGCCAGCCGGTGCAGTTGCGAATCGCGAAAGCCTTCCGCCTCGATCGCCTTGACGGTGGCGATAACATAGTCGCGGTTGACGCCGGACTGGCCGTGCCCTTGCAGCACGTGACGTAACTGTTCCGCCACCGACAGCCGGCCGGCATACTGCACGTGGCCGCGATCGACCACGTAGACGAGTGCGCTGACGCGTTGACGCGCATCGTTCTCCAGCCACACCGACCGCATCACCTCGCGGTAGACCGAGGTGACCTGCTCGCGCTCGCGCAAATAGGCGATGGTGGCGGCGCGGTTCTTCTCCGCGACCCGGAACGCAATGCCGCGGCAGGCGCCGCCGCGGTCGAGCCCGAGCACGAGGCCGGGCTTTTCCGGCGTGCCGCGATGGACGAAGGAGTAGACGCAGAGCGCGCGGTGCTCGCCGATCAGCCGCGCCGGAACCCGATCGACGAATTCGAAGCCCGGGCGCCACATCAGGGAGCCGTAGCCGAACACCCAGAGGTCGCCTTGCGAGAATTCCGTATTGTTGAACTCAATTGCGGACATGCCGGGTGCACCGCTACCAGAACGGCGCGACAAAGCGAAGTGGATTCAATGCCTTTTGTTGCGGCGAGCGGATACTTACATTCGCCAAAATCGCTAGCCAAAGGACGCCGCATGCCTGACATGACCCCTGCGCCGCGCCGGCGCCCGCTGTGGCGCCTCTTCATCGCGCCTGCACTGCTCCTTGTTGTTGCCGCGGCATGGAGCGCCTTCTGGTTCTATGCCGCTTCCGAAGTCGGCGTGCGCGCTGATGCGTGGGCCGCACAGGAGGCGAAAGCCGGCCGGGTCTATGCGTGCGGCAAGCGTTCGGTGGCCGGCTTCCCGTTCCGCTTCGAAGTCCGCTGCGATGACGCCAGCGTATCGCTGGTGTCGCAGACCGCAGGCGCGCAGGTGCCGTTCACCGCGCGGCTCGGCGAGATCATGGTGATCGCGCAGATCTACCAGCCGAAACTTCTGATCGCCGAATTCAAGGCGCCGGCCACGCTCGCCGATCGCGGCCAGCCGCCGTCGATGAAGGTGAACTGGACCACCGGCCGCAGCAGCGTGTCGGGGCTGCCTGACATCCCGCAGCGCGCGTCCATCGTGTTCGACAATCCCTCGATCGACCGTGTCAACGCACAGGTGGCGACGCCGCTCGCACGCGCCGGCCATATCGAGCTGCACGGCCGCCTCGCCGATGGCTCGACCAGGGATAAGCCCGTGATCGAAGCGGTGCTGCAGATAACAGGCGGCAGCGTGCAGGAGGTGCACCCGATACTCGCCGCGCCCTTCGACGCCGACATCCAGACAAAACTCACCGGCTTGAAGGATTTTACGCCGAAGCCGTGGCCCGAGCGGTTCAGGGAATTGCAGGCGGCGGGCGGCCATGTCGAGATCGTGCGGTCGCGGATTCAACAGGGCGATCTGATCTCGGTGGCCGCGGGGACGTTGAGCCTCAACACCCAGGGACGGATCGACGGCGAATTGCAGATGACGGTGACGGGACTGGAGCGCGTGATCCCGGCACTCGGTCTTGAAAAGATGCTGGAGGAGGGCGTGCCGCAGGCAACGCTCGACCGCGTCGCACCCGGCGTCAAGAGCCAGGACCTCAACAATCTGTTCGGCGCGCTCGACAAGGCGATCCCGGGGCTGGGCAGGGTCGTCAAGCAGAACGCCAATGCCGGCGTCGCGGCAGGCATCAATTCGCTCGGCAAGGAGGCGGAGCTGGAGGGGCGAAAAGCGCGCGCCTTCCCGCTGCGCTTTGTCGACGGCGCGGTGTTTCTGGGCCCGCTGAAAGTGGGCCAGGTGCCGCCGCTGTTTTGACTCTCCGTCGTCCCGGCGAACGCAGGGACCCATAATCACCGATCTCAATTGTTGAGCGGAGCTGGGGCTCCAGCGCTGCGTTCGCAGGAACGACGACGCTCCCTCACTCCGCCTTCTTTTCCAGCGGCGGATGCGGGCGGCCGAAATCCGGCGCGGCCGAATCCTGGCCGATCTCGACGATGCCGCGGCGGATGGCGCGGGTGCGGGTGAAATGCTCGAACAGCGCCTCGCCGTCGTTGCGGCGGATGGCCCGGGTGAGTTTTGACAAATCCTCGTTGAAGGTGCCGAGCATTTCCAGCACGGCCTCCTTGTTGTTCAAGAACACGTCGCGCCACATCGTCGGGTCCGAGGCTGCGATGCGGGTGAAGTCGCGAAAGCCGCCGGCGGAGAATTTGATCACTTCCGACGACGTCACCTGCGCCAATTCGTCCGCGGTGCCGACGATGGTGTAGGCGATCAGATGCGGCAGATGACTGGTGATCGCCAGCACCAGGTCGTGATGATCCGGCGTCATGATCTCGACCTTGGCGCCCATGCCGGCCCAGAACGCGCGCAGAGTTTCGACCGGCATAGGATCGGTGCCCTCGGGCGGCGTGAGAATGCACCAGCGGTTGATGAACAGTTCGGCGAAGCCGGAATCGGGACCCGAGTGCTCGGTGCCCGCGACCGGATGTGCCGGAACGAAATGAACATGGCCCGGCAAATGCGGCGCCATTTCGCGGACGATGGCGCCCTTGACCGAGCCGACGTCGGAAACGATCGCGCCGGCTTTCAGGAAAGGCGCTATCTCCTGCGCGACTGGGCCGCAGGCGCCGACCGGGATGCAGAGAATGACGAGGTCGGCGTCGTTGACGGCCTCGGCGTTGGTCTCCAGCACGCGATCGACGATGCCGAGTTCGGTAACCCGCGCGCGCGTCTTTTCCGAACGCGCGGTGGTGACGATTTCGCTCGCAAGCCCCTGGGCCCGCACCGCGCGCGCGATCGAGCCGCCGATCAGGCCGAAGCCGATCAGCGCGACGCGTCGGAAGATCGGTACCGCGCTCACTTGGCTGCTCACTTGGCCGCCATGAAGTCGCGCAAGGCGTCGACGACGAGGCGGTTGGCTTCCTCGGTACCGATGGTCATGCGTAGCGCGTGCGGCAGGCCGTAATTGTTCAACGCCCGCAGCACCAGGCCGCGTTTGGTGAGGAACGCGTCTGCGTCGGCTGAGGTTTTGCCCTTCTCGGTCGGGAAGTGGATCAGCACGAAATTGGCGACGCTCGGCGTCACCTTCAGTCCGAGTCTGCCGATCTCTTCCGTCAGCCAGTTGCGCCACTCCTCGGTGAACGCCTTCGACTTCTGGACATGCGCGGTGTCCTCGATCGCGGCGACCGCTGCCAGCATCGCCGGCGTCGAGACGTTGAAGGGACCTCGGATGCGGTTGACGGCATCGATGATGTGCGCCGGGCCGAACATCCAGCCGATCCGTAAGCTGGCCAGCCCGTGAATCTTGGAGAAGGTATGCGTCATCACGGTATTTTCGGTGGTGGCCACCAGCTCCAGGCCGAGTTCGTAATCGTTGCGCGACACGTAGTCGGAGTACGCAGCGTCGAGCACCAGCAGCACATTCGATGGCAGGCCAGCGCGCAGCCGCTTGACCTCATCGAACGGCACGTAGGTGCCAGTCGGGTTATTCGGGTTGGCGAGCCACACCAGTTTCGTGCGCGGCGTCACGCGCGCGAGGATGGCGTCGACGTCGGCGGTGAAATTGGTCTCGGGCGCAATGACGTTCTTGGCGCCGTTCGCCATGGTCGCGATCGGGTAGACCAGGAAGCCGTGCGTGGTGGAGATCGCTTCATCCCCATGGCTGAGATAGGTGTGCGCCAAAAGGTTGAGAATTTCGTCCGAGCCGGCGCCACAGATGATGCGGCTGGGATCGAGCCCGTAGGCGCGGCCGATCGCTTCGCGCAGCACCCGCGAGGTTCCTTCCGGATAGTCCTCCAGATGATCAGCCACGTCCTTGTAGGCTTCGATCGCCTTCGGCGACGGCCCGAACGGGGTCTCGTTGGCCGACAGCTTGAACACCTTGCGGCCCGGCTCCGGCACCGGCGTCTTGCCGGGCGTGTAGGGCGCAATATCGAGAATGCCGGGATTCGGCACGGGGCGGTTCATCTTCAACTCCGGAATTTCGGGCGGCGTTTAAGGCTTCGCCGACCCGTTCGGGGGCACCGTATAGCGCGTTGCGTGGCTGCCGACGAGAGCCGAAGAGCGCACCGAGGCGCCGGCCTGGATCAGGGCGGCCTTGATCTTTTCGAACCCGGTGCCGGCATCCGACACCAAAAGCGCCGCGCCGTCGAAAGCGGTATCGGGCACCGCGACGATTTCGGCGAGCGGCGCCAGCGCGCGGGCGATATCGGCGTTCCACCCCGAGACGCGCACGCTCCACATCTGCACCTCCGTCACCATGGCATCATCGGCGACGCGCGAGATCACGAACACCGGCAGCGCCGCCGGATGATCGGCGCGTTCGAGGAACGGCAGCCGGGCAATGATTTTTGGCGCCCCTTCGGCTTCCAGCGCACTCCACCACGGCGTGCGGCTCGAGACCGCCGAGACCAGCGCCAGATCGCCCTTCGACTTCGCGACCGCTTCCACCGCGGCCTGTGCGCTGAAATGCCCGACATAGGGCACCACAAAGCCGAAGTGAAACCGCGCCGAATCCCGCATCGCGGGCTCGCCGACCGAGACATCCGCATGCACCGAGAACGGCGCCTGGACGTAAGTGAAGGTCGAGATGATGACGCGCCAGATGCTCTCGATGGTGTCGAGCGGCAGGATGCCGCGGTGGCGCTCGACCAGGCTGCGCATCATGCTGGCCTCGCGCGCGGGCCGGAACGCCGAGCCCACTTCCTGGGTCTGTTTCACCTGGATCAGCCGGTCGATGATGTCGCCGCGCGCCATCAAGAGGCGATGGACCTGCTCGTCGATCGCGTCGATCTCCTTGCGCAATTCCTGCAGCGAGGGCGGAGCCGGGGGAGCCTTGGACATGTTTCAACTCGGCAAATCGTGATCCTCATCCCCGCATAACGGCTTCGCCGTTATTGCTGGAGGAGCGGCGCCTGCGCCGCGTCTCGAAGGATGGAGGCCCGTTCTCCCTCATGGTTCGAGACGGCGCAAGCGCCTCGTCATCATGAGGACATCTATGACCCCGGTTAACCATGCGGCTGCCTTGACGGGGGGCGTGCTTCGGACTAGTTTTGTTCCATTCCGTGGTCATTTGAGCCGGCCGGCTTGCAGCCACGTTAAACAACTCGCTAAACAGGCCGGGGACAGATTTGATCCCGGCCGAACCTTTCGTTCAGGCCGGGTTTTTTTACGGCCTGATTTCTGTCTGTAAGGACCTCCGCGAGGAGGAAGGTCGGGATGACACAATTGCAGTCGGTATCCAGTCCGTCGATTCACAGCGAGGACCGCGCCCACGAGGCCGATCATCCGACCTCGCCGGTGGCCAAATTCGGCATCGATCAGCCCTTGAAGCTCGATTGCGGCATCGATCTCGCGCCATTCCAGATCGCCTACCAGACCTATGGCGAGCTGAACGCCGACCGCTCCAACGCGATCCTGATCTGCCACGCGCTGACGCTCGATCAGCATGTTGCCAACGTGCACCCTCTGACCGGCAAGGCCGGCTGGTGGGAAATCATGGTCGGCCCCGGCCGCCCGCTCGACACCGATAGATATTTCATCATCTGCTCGAACGTGATCGGCGGCTGCATGGGATCGACCGGTCCGGCCTCGACTAATCCAGCGACCGGCAAGGCGTGGGGGCTGGATTTTCCGATCATCACCATCCCCGACATGGTCCGCGCGCAGGCCATGTTGCTCGACCGGCTGGGCATCGAAACGTTGTTGTGCGTGATCGGCGGCTCGATGGGCGGCATGCAGGTGCTGCAATGGACGGCAGCCTATCCGGAACGGGTGTTTTCCGCGCTGCCGGTCGCCTGCTCGACGCGTCATTCGGCGCAGAACATTGCGTTTCACGAACTCGGCCGGCAGGCCGTGATGGCCGATCCGGACTGGCACCACGGGCGTTATTTCGAACGCGGCACGCATCCGCATCGCGGATTGGCGGTGGCGCGGATGGCGGGACACATCACCTATCTCTCCGACGCCGCGCTGCATCGCAAGTTCGGTCGGCGGATGCAGGATCGCGAGCTGCCGACGTTTTCGTTCGATGCGGATTTCCAGGTCGAAAGCTATCTGCGCTATCAGGGCTCGTCGTTCGTCGAGCGCTTCGACGCCAACAGCTATCTCTATCTGACGCGCGCGATGGACTATTTCGATATCGCCGCCGACCATGACGGCGTGCTGGCGGAAGCATTTCGCGGCATCAAGACCCGCTTCTGCGTGGTGTCGTTCACCTCCGATTGGCTGTTTCCGACCTCGGAATCGCGCGCGCTGGTGCATGCGCTGAACGCCTCCAGTGCGCGGGTGTCGTTCGCCGAGATCGAGACTGACCGCGGCCACGATGCCTTCCTGCTCGACGTGCCCGAGTTCTTCGACATTTCTCGCGCCTTCCTGGAATCCGCGGGCAAGGCGCGCGGCCTTGATAGTACAGGCGGTTGATATGGCCCTTCAGGAACAAGCGTTGCCGCTCGGCGGCATAGCGCCCGATCGCACCGGCAAGTATCGCACCGATCATCTCCTCGTCGCCGAAATGATTCCGGCCGGCTCAAAAGTGCTCGACGTCGGCTGCGGCGACGGCGAACTGCTGCAGCTCCTGGAGAGCCGCGGCATCGACGGCCGCGGCATCGAGCTGTCGCGCGAGGGCGTCAACCGTTGCGTCGCCAAGGGGCTGGCCGTGGTGCAGGGCGACGCCGATACCGACCTCGTCAACTATCCAGACGATGCCTTCGATTACGTGATCCTTTCGCAGACGCTGCAGGCGACGCGACAGCCGAAGCCGGTGCTGGAAAACCTGCTGCGCATCGGCCGGCGCGCGATCGTGTCGTTCCCGAATTTCGGCTTCTGGAAGATGCGGCTGCAACTGCTCGTCGGCGGCCACATGCCGCGCACGGAGAACCTGCCGGCGACATGGTACGACACGCCGAACATCCATTTCTGCACCATCAAGGACTTCGTCCAGCTCTGCGACGAGATCAACGTCAAGATGGAGCGCGCGGTGGCGCTGGATCTCTACGGCCGCCCGGTGCCGCTGAACCTGCCCTGGTGGGTCTGGAACATGTTCGGCGAGCAGGGCGTGTTTTTGCTGAGCCGGGGCGGGAAGGGGAAATAGGGATCGCTGCGGTCAGACCATCGCGGCCACCATCGACCTCGGGTCCCGCACCGGCCATCGGCCGGCTTCCACCAGCGCGATGAACCGCTCGACCATCTCGTTGAACAGCGAAGGCTCTTCGAGATTGAGCACGTGGCCTGACTTCGGAAAGAACGAAAGCCCCGCGGCCGGCAGATGCTGCTTCAGGAACAGGCTCGGCCCGATGCAATTGTCGTCCTCGTCGCCGCACAGGATCAATGCCGGCGTCGGCACGCGTCGGATCGCATCCGTCATGGTGTAGATCGAGGGCCGCTTGCCTTGAAAGCTGCGCATGGTGTTGGCCGAGCCCCTGGCGTCATGCCGCGCCAGTGCCGCGTAGAAATCGGCGTGGCCACGCGGGTCCTTCAGCAGAAACGGAATCCGGCTCGGCGCCTCGCGCGTCACCTTTGCGACTTCAACTGAACCGATCGTTTCATACTGCGCGGCATTGGCGACGCATTGCGCGCGGAAGGCGTCGAGATGTTCGAGTGACGAGCCGGCGCCCACGGCGGCGAGCGTCATCGACAGCGCACGCTCCGGCGAATTGAGGCCGACCTGCAGCGAGGAATAGGAGCCCATCGACAGGCCGACGAAATGCGCTTTCGCGATGCCGAGGTGATCGAGCACGGCGAGCGCGTCGGTGTAGAAATGCTCGTAAGTGTAGACGTCGGCCGTATCAGGCACGTCGGAGGGTGGATAGCCGCGCGCCGAATAGGCGATGCAGCGATGGCCGCGCGAGAAGTAGCGCATCTGCGGCTCCCAATTGGTGTGGTCGGCCGCGAACTCGTGCAGGAAGATGATCGGCGTCCCGTTTCCGGCCTCTTCATAATGAAGACGGACGCTATCCTTGGCGACGGCATAGGGCATTTCGGATTCCTCTCGATTTTCTTGTTTTTACGTAACTTCTTTGCGCAGCTAACCCACAAAATTGCAATTAATTCTCGGGGCTGCAATGCGGCAGGAAAGGTTCATTTTTGCCATCGAATCGTCGCGGAATCACCCTGGAATTGTTCCCGCACCGCCACACAAAATCTTCCTCTCGTCACATCGCCAAACGCAAAACGCCGGCCGCGTTCGTTCGTAGACGAACGCAAAGTTTGGGAGTGTTAGAGGACCAAGTATGAGTCAGTTGTTTGCGTTTCGCCGGTCGCTTCGTTTCGTCGCGTTGGCACTATGTTCGGCTTCCATCTTCGTATTTGTCTCTCCGGCTTCAGCAAAACCAAATCACGGCGCAGGGCAACACGCTCGCGCCCATCGCGCCGGCCATCACGTCAAGCATTACACATATCGCCACCATCGCCATGCTCTCAGGATGTCGCGCTGGGAGCGCAGGGGTGCACACATGCAGGCGGGCGGCTTTGCCGAGAACAACCCGAGCTTCATGGGAACGAGCTTCATGGGAAGTAGCGCCGAGATGGTGACACCCGGCGGTTTCGTCTCGTCCAACAAGGCAGCGCGCGCCGATCGCGCCGGCCGTCGTGCCCGGCTCCGGCACGCCGCGCACGCATCGCGCTGGGAGCGCGCGGTCACCCAGATGCACGCGCGCGGCCTTGCCGATGCCAACGCAAGCGTCACGCCGGGAACGAGCGTCGAATCCAGTTCAACGGTAACGCCGACCGCCGGCGCGATGGCCTCAGGCTACACCTCATCGAACGTCGTCGCCGAGGCACGGAAATATCTCGGCGGCAATCCGACGGGACGCGGCAGCCTGTGGTGCGCCCGCTTCATGAATATGGTGCTGCAGCATTCCGGGTATCGCGGCACCGGCTCGGACATGGCGAGCTCGTTCGCCAAATACGGTCAGCGCATTTCCGGCCCGCAGGTCGGCGCCATCGCCGTGATGTCGCGCGGCCGCCGCGGCGGCCATGTCGGCGTCATCACCGGCATCGACGCCAAGGGCAATCCGATCATGATCTCCGGCAACAGCGGCAACCGCGTCCGCGAGATGCCGGTCTCGCGCGGCCGGATCTACGCCTACGTCATGCCGACGAACTGAGGCGAACCCGTAGAGCCTGTGAAGCTTTTGGGTCCGCGGGGATTGGCAAGGCGAGGTCAGGGTGTGAGTTGATCCGACCGTTGTGAAGAGACGGACGTTGGCGGTGCCACTAGGTTTTGGCGAGACGGTGGCCCTGCAAGATGTTGTTGGTGAGCGCGAACCAGAGCACGACGGCGCGGACCTTGTCGATGCCGCGGACGGTCAATTGCCGCAGGTCCCAGTTGCGCCAGCGGGCATGGATGCATTCGCAGATCGTGCGGGCTCGGTACTGCGCCTTGCCATCTTCGCTGGCCATGCGGGCACGCCAGGCCAACACGCCCGGGCTGTCGCCGGGCCGGGGCAAATAAGGATCGATGCCACTCCTGGATTGTGTTGGTGGGCAGTAGACGTCAACGCCTTTGCCATGCGCCCACTCGATGTCCTCGGCGCTGCAGAACCCGCCATCGACGAGGTGGCGGCGGGGAAAGCAGCCCAGCAGTGAGCGCGTTCGTTCCAGCATCGGCCGCATCAGGCCGCGATCCGATCCATTGTTATCGACATCGACCGTGACCACGATCAGCTCGCCCGCTGCACTGGCCACCTGCACGTTGTAGGCTGGACGGAAGCCGGCATCCGCCATCTTCATCACCCGTGCCTGCGGGTCTGTGGTAGAGGCCCGCGGTTCCTTCGGCTTTTTGCCATTGCCGCCCTTCTCGTCGAGTTGCTTTCGCTTGCGCTTGATCTCGGCCAGCGCCGCTTGCGCAGCCTGTACGCGCTCGCTGCGTTCGCGCGCCGCGCGCTCCCTGGCGGCCCGGATGCGCCGATTGCTGGCTTCCGGATCCGCATCGACCTCGCGCTTCAGCTCCTCCACTATCGCCTGGGCCTGCGCCATCTGCCGATCCAGCGTCGCCTCGCGCCGGAACGATCCGGTCCCCGCATTGGCCCGTATCCGCACCCCGTCTTGGGTCAACTTCTCCAGATCGACCAGCCCCGCCTTGCTCAGCGCCGCCAGATGCTCGCTCAGCAACCGGTCGAGCAGGTCGGCACAACCGACCCGGAAGTCCGACAGCGTGTGATAGTTCATCGACACCCCGCCACAGAGCCAGCGATAGACGTCATGGTTCTCGCAGAGGCGGGCCAAGGCACGCGCGCTGCCCACGCCATCGCTCGTGGCGTAAAGCCAAAGAGCCAGCAGCAGTCGTGGCGATGGCGGCGGATGGCCGGGCGTATTCTCCCGCGCCTTGACCCGATCCTCAAGCTCGCTCAGGTCCAGCCCCTCAACATAGCCCCAGATCACGCGCGCCGGATGCTCTTGCCCGATCAGGCTCTCGATATCCACAGCGCGAAGTTCGATCTGCTCGCGCATTGGCTCGCGCAGTCGCGGCGCTCCACGCGGCTCCGCACCCGCTCGGGGCTTTACCTGTTCCGGCAATTCTCCAAAGAGCCCTTCGTCAGCCATTATTCTCTCCGGCGAATCAACGCACATAGAGAATCACGACCGCCTTGATCTCCGCTACATCCGCCAAGCCGAAATGAAAGATTCACAGCCTCGTAGGGTGGGCAAAGGCGCGCAAGCGCAGTGCCCACCATCGCCGACGGTTCGCACGCACGGTGGGCACGCGTAGCCTGTCATCGCGCGCGCATTCGCGCGACCCGTGGCTTTGCCCACCCTACGGCGCTAATGGGGAGAGGCAGCCGTGGTCAGAAGATCCATCTCCCGGCGCTCGTTTGAGCGCAGGTGATCCGCTTACGGGAGCGGTTCGACCTTCGCTGCCATGTCGGGGGCGCGTGTGACGCGGTATGTCGCGTTGCTGCATTTGAGGACCCAGACGACACGGTCCGGCTGGGATCGCTTTCTGTCCCTGGTGGCGCCGAGCGCCTTGTCACAGGTAAACCCCTGCGTACGAATCTGAGCCGACAGCATTGTCTGCGGCGTTTCGGCCGCAACCTGTTGCGCCCCTACCGGTGGGCTGAAAAGGACAGCAGCGATAGCCAGGAGTAACGATCCCTGTGTTTTACGCATGACCTCAATCCTCCGAACAGACATCCCGCTCGTCTGAGTGCTGAACTATATGGCAAGAACACCGGCGTTGTCTGCCTTGAGTTAATAGGCGAAGTGATGGACGCCTGAGCTGCCTGAGATCGGCTGCGTTAAGCCGTTCCGTTCAATTTGAATGCTCTCAACAAGGCTATTGCCGTGGGTTTGATCGTGGTTTGTCGCGGCTTTCTCGCGCTTGGGATCTGAAAGTCCAATCGGGGGCGACCTCACGTCCGCGCAGCGTCGATGCGCGTCACCATCGAGACCGGCTCAACCGCAAGACGGGTGATGTATCGCATATTGAATCTTTTTCGGCGGGCTAGCTGGCACACATTTGCGTCGATGATCTGAAGATCGCGGGGCGTCATCAGCGAATTAGAATTCCTCCAAGTCGCATTGCGGCGGCCGCTTGCATGGAACCGCGCGATCTGGAGCGATTCTAGCAACCACACCCATCGAACTCCGAGGATGTCTGCGTTAGAGCGAGGCATCAAAAATCCTACCGGCCAAAGCCGGCAGACTTCGGGGCATCTAAGGTTGACACCAACAGCATTTCATTCGTTTTCCGCCACTCGACTTCAACTCTTGCGAACGATCTGCCTCGGGGCAGTCAGCAGTTTCACCCTCTCCCTGCCGACAGGCGCTGCGCTGGCGCAGTCGTCACTGCCGCCGGTCACCGTGGACGCGCCGCAGGAGCGCGCGCGCCCGGCGGCGGCCCAGCCATCCCGCCGCGCCGCGACCACGCGCGCGACGCGCATCTCTCGCGCCGCTGCCAACCCGCAGGCGGCACCGGCTGTGCCTGCATCGGGCCCAGGTGCCGGCGAACGCGCCAACGGTCCCGTGCGCGGCTTCGTCGCAACCCGCACCGGGACCGCGACCAAGACCGACACGCCGATCATCGAAACCCCGCAGTCGATTTCGGTCGTCACGACAGACCAGATCAAAAACCAGGGGGCCGAGTCGGTCGGCGCGGCGCTGCGCTATACCGCGGGCGTCAGCGGCGACGTCAACGGCGGTTCCGATACGCGATTCGGCGGACTGCAGATCCGCGGTTTCGACATGACCATGCCGGGCCTTTATCTGGACGGCCTGCGGCTGCCCAGCAGTCAGTATGTGCACTTCCTTGGTCTGGAGCCCTACGGCGCCGAACGTCTCGAAGTGCTGAAGGGGCCATCCTCGGTGATGTACGGCGGCAGCGGCACCGGCGGCATTCTCAACTATGTCAGCAAGCTGCCCACGGCCTACCAGTTCGGCGAGATCTCCGTCTCGGGCGGCAGCTTCAATCGCTACCAGGGCCAATTTGACATCGGCGGCTCCGCCAACAAGGAAGGCACCGTGTTGTGGCGCCTGACAGGCGTCGTCCGCGACGGCGAAACCCAGGTTGATTTCACCAAGGACAACCGCGTCTTCATCGCGCCCTCCGTGACGTTCAAGCCGAACGACGCCACCACCATTACCCTGCTGGCCAATTATCAAAAGGACACCACGGGCTGGGGCCTGCAATTCCTGCCGGCATCGGGCACGGCGTTTGCCAATAACGGCCGCTTCATCCGGAACACGTTTTTCGGCGGCGAACCCAATTTCAACCGGTTCGATACCGAACTGGCCACGGCCGGATACCTGCTGTCGCACGACATCAACGAGGCCCTCACGTTCCGGCAGAACCTGCGTTATGCGTGGATGCACAACGAACAGCAGAGCTTCTACGGCCTGGGCTACGCCTCCGCGGCCGACGAAGCCGCAGGCCTGATGTCGCGCTATGGCGCAGGCGGTGCATCGACCATCAACTCCTTCGCGGTCGATAACCAGCTCCAGGGCAAGTTCGTCACCGGCATTTTGAGCCACACCACGTTGTTCGGCATCGACTACCGCAACACGTCGTTCCGGGACGCCGCTTCAGGGTACAGCACCGGCAAGATCAACGTATTTGCGCCTGTCTACACCAACACATGGACCAATGACGGCCCCTACGACGACAAGGCCATCAAGCAGTCGCAGATCGGGTTCTACGCGCAGGACCAGATCAAACTCGGCCGTCTCTCGTTCCTGGTGGGCGGCCGGCAGGACTTCGCCTCGACCGATCTCGACGACCGTTTCAACAAGTCTTTCGCTACGACCGACGCCTCGGCCTTCACCGCTCGTGCGGCCGTGATGTACAATTTCGACAACGGCATCGCGCCGTATTTCAGCTACGCCGAATCGTTCCTGCCGGTGCTCAACGTCAACGCCGCGGGCGAGCTGCTGAAGCCGGAAACCGGCGTCCAGTATGAAGTCGGCGTGAAGTACCAGCCGGTCGGAATCAATGCGCTGATCACTCTGGCGGCGTTCGATCTGACGCGCTCCAATGTCGTGACCTTCGCGCCTCCATCGTACACTGCCGAGCAGAGGGGGCAGGTGAACTCGCGCGGCATCGAACTCGAAGGTACTGCTACGCTGATCGAAGGTTTCAACGTCCGCGGCGCCTACTCCTACATCGATGCCGTGGTCACGGAGGACCCCGTAAACGTCGGCAAGGCGCCGACCACCGTGCCGCTCAACCGGTTCGCGCTGTGGACCGACTACACGCTGCAGAGTGGGCCGCTCGCTGGCGTCCAAATAGGTGGCGGCGTCCGTTATGTCGGTTCGACCTTCGGCGACGATGCCAACACCTTCAAGGTGCCGGCCTCGACCGCGGTCGACGCGCTGCTGGCCTACACCAAAGACAACTATCGCCTGGCGCTGAACGTCACCAACATCGCCGACACCCGCTATGTCGCAGCCTGCTACGGCTACACAAGCTGCTTCTATGCCGAGGGCCGCAAGGCGATCGCGAAGCTGACCTATCGATGGTAGGTCGGCTGCGAAATGCGATGGATACATCACCGCCGGTCGGTCGACCGGCGGTGATGACGTTTGCTAATTGAGGCACCAACAGCACGGGCGAAGCCATGAAATCAATCTTCGGGCGACTGCATCGCTGGGCCGGCCTTCTCACCGCCGGCTTTCTGTTTTTTTCGGGCGTCACCGGCGCAATCATCTCGTGGGATCACGAGATCGATGACCTCTTGAACAAGAATCTGTTCGATGTGACCAGCAGCGGTCCCGCGATTCCTTCCGTCGAGCTTGTCAAGCTGATCGAGCAGCGCGATCCGCGTGCGCGCGTCGTCCACATGTTCATGACCCCGGAGAAAGACCATTCGCTGTGGTTCTTCGTGCTGCCGCGGATCGATCCCGCCACCGGCAAGCGATATGAGCTCGACTACAATCAGATCTTCCTCGATCCCAACACCGGCGTAGAGCTCGGGCGGCGCCACTGGGGAGCGGTGTGGCCGGTGACGCGCGCCAACTTCGTCTCGTTCCTCTACAAGCTGCACTACACCATGCACATTCCGGAGTTCTGGGGCAGCGATCGCTGGGGCATGCGCGTGCTCGGCGTCATCGCGATCATCTGGACCATCGATTGCTTCGTCGGCTTTTATCTGACGCTGCCGTCCCGTCGCCGCGCCAGGGCTGAGCGGGCACCTGCCGTTGCGCGCGAACTCGGCCGTGGCTTCTGGACGCGCTGGGCGCCGGCCTGGAAGATCAAGACCTCAGGCAGTGCCTATCGGATCAATTTCGATATCCACCGCGCTTTCAGCCTGTGGACCTGGGCGCTGCTGTTCGTCATTGCCTTCACGGCGTTCTCGCTCAACCTGTATTTCGAGGTGTTCTCGCCGCTGATGAAGACGGTATCGAACTACACCCCGACGCCGTATGAGCAGCGTCCGTATCGGCATCTCGACGATCCGATCGAACCCAAGGTCACGTATGCCGATATCGCCGCGCGCGCCGCGGCCGACGGCAAGAGGCGCGGATGGACCACGCCTGTCGGCTCGATCAACTACGGCCCGGCGCACGGTGTGTATGCCGCGGCTTTCTTCCACCCCGGCGACGACCATGGCGCCGGCGGCGTCGGCCCCGCGCAGCTCTATTACGACAGCGAGGATGGACGCCCGATCGGCGAGCGACTGCCGTGGGTCGGCACCGCCGCTGACATCTTCGTGCAGGCGCAGTTCCCGCTGCATTCCGGACGTATCGTGGGGCTGCCCGGCCGCATCCTGATCTCGGTGATGGGGCTGGTGGTTGCGGCGCTATCGGTGACCGGCGTCGTGATCTGGTGGCGCAAGCGCCGTGCCCGGGTCCGGGTGCGCGAGACCGCTGCAGCACGCGCGAGCGGACACCTCGCGCCGGCGGAATAGCTCCATCGAGCCGGTCGGGCCTCCGAATCGGGATCGGGATTGAGAATGGTGGGCACGGCCAGGAGCCCTTCGCCCACCCTACCGCTACTGATTTGCCTGCCCTGCAAGCACGCTTTCACGCCGGAGCTGCGACAAATCAACACGACGGGGCAAATCGCTTCGGATTTTCAGAAATCGTGTCAAGCCCACGAATCAAAAATATACTGCTTTCGTTCTCACCCAAATCAGCCGCATAAATCCGCCCGTCTCACGGCGGATGAGGGGCGCTTCGCGATCGTCACGAACGTGCGGTGAGATGCGATGGACGCGAATGGCGCACAAGACGGTGGCGCCCGACGCGTACGGCGAAGTCGTGTGGTTCTGGCGCCGCGGTGCTGGCGTTAAGTCCGAGAGAAGCGAAGCTTCTCGGGGGCGACGGAGGCAAGAAAGCCGTTCTCCGGGAAGAGCACGAAGTAAGCCGTAAAGCCATTGCGCAGGGAAGGCCGGGATGCTCCCGCTGTACCTGTATGCTCGTGTGCGTTTTTCCTATGCGCAATTGCACACGAGACCGCGGGTGCGGCGCGCGCCCGGTCTTCCCCATAGGCGTTAAGTTTATCCTTGAGTGTTGGAATCACGTGTGATTCCAAGGCGGGATGGCAGACGAATCGCTTCTGAACGAGGACTGGACGAGAGTGGTTACGCAGCTCGGCGGGGCTGCGCAGCTTGAGATAAGTGCGCGCCAGACGAAGGCTTTCGTGCGGCGGCGCCAAATTCCAGATGCGGTGTCGTTACTTCGGCTGATGCTGGCCTATTGTCTGGGTGAAAGAGGGTTGAGATCGACAGCCGCGTGGGCCGCTTCTGTTGGCCTTGCCGACCTCAGCAGCGTGGCGTTGTTCTATCGCCTGCGTCAATGTGGCGATTGGTTTGCAGTGCTGGTGGAGGGCTTGCTCGCTGCGGCAGCCCCGAAGGCGAGCCGAGGCCGCCTGATCCGTATTATCGATGCGACGACAGTGCCTCAGGCAGGACCGGCTGCGCGCAGGTACAGTGAGCTTTGGCGCGTTCATAGTGCATTCGATCTGCCATATGAGCGCTTTGGTCACTTCGAGCTGACAGATCAGCAAGAGGGCGAAACGTTTGACCGGATACCGGTGGTCAAGAACGAGATCCGCATTGCTGACCGCGCATATCTGCAACCTGACCGCATCGCCGCTGTCCGCGACGCCGGGGCAGACGTTTTGATCCGAGCGGGCTGGAAGAACGCACGTTGGCTTGATGCCAAAGGCCTTCCGTTCGATCTGATGGCCCAATTGCGTGCGGCGAAGGCGCACGGACTGATCGATCGGAGGATTTGGATCAAACGCAAGGACGGTGCGCCTCTGGCTATGCGTCTGGTCGCAGTCAAGAAGCCCGCCGGTGCAGTCGCGGCTTCGCGTCGTAAAGCCCGGCGAGACGCACAAGACGAAAACCGCGTCATCTCCAAAGAAACTCTGGAAGCCGCGGATTGGGTCATTCTGTCACGTCGCTCGCACGGGACGAGTCCTCCACCAAGGATGTACTCGCGCTCTATCGACTGCGATGGCGCATCGAACTTGGCTTCAAGCGACTGAAGAGCCTGATTGGTCTCAAGACGCCACCTGGAACCGATCCGCGCTCCGCCAAGCCCTACCTGCTGGCCCACCTCTTGATCATCCTGCTGCTCGAGCCGCTTGCCTGCGACTTCGAGGACTCTCCCCGCTGGATGCAGGCCGCCTGACGACACCTGGCGCTTGGCGTATTCTGCAACAACTCGTTGCATCCTTGCTACAAGCGATCATTCCACAACCAACCATCCGTTGCTTCCGCCGCAGAAAACGAGCGCTTGGGCGGCACCTGCGCGAGCCTCCTCGAAAACGTCGGTATCAATCGATGCTCGCGCTACCTTAACGCCTATGCGGTCTTCCCTGCGCCCTCTAAATGAGAGGGCGGGAGATTCTTAGGCAAACCTCGGGCAGTTCATGTCGCGAGATCGCCGACCTACACTCAATTGTCATCGCCCGGCTTGACCGGGCGACCCCGCATTCCAGAGACAGCAGTGATTGAATCGATAAGCCGCGGCGTACTGGATCCCCGCCGGAGCCTGTCATCGGGCGCGCATTCGCGACCGTTGGCCGGGATGACGAACGCGTGAGCGTCGTACTTGCAATGGCAGGAGACGCCCTACAGCAACTCCGGCTGCTCCGCCGCGATCGCGTCGCCGGTGCTGATGCTGCCGCCGGTGATCACCTCGGCATAGATCCCGCAATCACCGTGGCCGAGCCGGCGCTGCAGCGCCGGAGGAATCGCGAGGTCGCGCTGGGCAGTATCGGGATCGACATTGACGGCGGCGCAGCGGACGATGCGTTTCACCACCTTCAGCCTGATATCGCCGATCGCAAGCGTTCGGTCGAGCAGGTCGAATTCGTGCCAGGCCGGCCAGCCCTCGACATAGAGATTGGCGCGGAAGCGAAGCGGATGGACCGGCGCGCCGACGATATCCTCGACGGCGCGCACGCTGGCGAGGTTGATGATCGAGACGACTTTGCGGGCGACATCCGAAAAACTGTGGCCGGGGCTTTCCAGTACCTTTGGCGGGCCCTTGATCTGGCCGGCAAAGGCGGTGGCGAAGAAGTTCTCGATTGTCCGCCGGCCCTCGGCCGTCGTGAGGTCGCCCTGGGCTGCAATCTCGCCGTTCCGGCGGATCGAGAGAACGCTGCTCGCGTCGTCGAAATGGGTGTGCAGGCCGGCCAGCCACTCATCCCGCATCAGCATCAGGAAGTGCGGCTTCGGCAGCCATTTCGGCTCCGCCGGGTCGAAACCGGAGGGGCCGTTCTCGATGGCATAGCGGCGGTCGGCCAAAAGGGTTTGCCCGGGCTTGAGCTCGGCGCGGTCGAGCTGCTCCGGGGTCAGGCCTTTGACGGGGTAACGGTAAATCCCGGCGATCCGGGCGGGGGAAATGGCGTCCATGCGGCTTCTTAAGGGATTCCTGCGGCTTTCGCCAACCGTTCCCGAATTTGTGAGTGAGCACCTTCCGTTTTTCCCCCGCGATGCCCACATTCGAGGCAAGCCGCGGAAAGCGGGCGACGACTGCGGCCGGTTGAGGAATGTCAATGCGGTCCGCGGATACCCAATGAAGATGCCGCAATCATGCCTCAGGGGTGGGAGCGGCATGCCGAGGGAAGCAAAAAGATGAATATTGAAAAATATACCGAGCGGGCGCGCGGCTTCATCCAGTCTGCGCAATCGCTCGCCATGCGCGACGGTCACCAGCAGTTCTCGACGCTGCATGTGCTCAAGGTGCTGCTGGACGACAGCGAGGGGCTTGCCGGCGGTCTGATCGACCGCGCCGGCGGTAATTCCCGCGCCATTCTCAAGGCCACCGAGGATGCGCTGAAGAAGCTGCCGAAGGTTTCGGGCAGTGGCGCCGGGCAGATCTATCTTGCCCCCGATATGGCGCGCGCCTTCGACGCGGCGGAAAAAGCCGCCGAGAAGGCCGGCGACAGCTTTGTCACGGTCGAGCGGCTGCTGCTCGGCCTGACGCTCGAGAAGAGCGGCGAGGCCGGTACCATTCTGAGCAAGGGCGGCGTCACGCCGCAAAACCTTAATGCGGCAATCGAATCGCTGCGCAAGGGTCGTACAGCCGATAGCGCATCGGCCGAAAACGCCTATGACGCGCTGAAGAAATATGCCCGCGATCTCACGCAAGCCGCGCGCGACGGCAAGCTCGACCCAGTCATTGGCAGGGACGAGGAAATCCGCCGCACCATCCAGGTGCTTTCCCGCCGCACCAAGAACAATCCCGTGCTGATCGGCGAACCGGGCGTCGGCAAGACCGCCATCGTCGAAGGCCTGGCGCTGCGCATCCTCAACGGCGACGTGCCCGAGAGCCTGAAGGACAAGAAACTGCTGTCGCTCGACATGGGGGCGCTGATTGCAGGCGCCAAGTACCGCGGCGAGTTCGAGGAGCGGCTGAAGGCGGTGCTGCAGGAAGTAACCTCAGCCGAAGGCTCGATCATCCTGTTCATCGACGAGATGCATACGCTGGTCGGCGCCGGCAAGGCGGACGGTGCGATGGACGCGTCCAACTTGCTCAAGCCCGCGCTGGCGCGCGGCGAACTGCACTGCATCGGGGCAACCACGCTCGACGAATACCGCAAGCATGTCGAGAAGGACGCCGCGCTGGCACGGCGTTTCCAGCCGATCTTCGTCTCCGAGCCGACGGTCGAGGACACCATCTCGATCCTGCGTGGGCTGAAGGACAAATACGAGCAGCACCACGGCGTTCGCATCACCGATTCCGCACTGGTCGCCGCGACCACACTGTCGAACCGCTACATCACCGATCGTTTCCTGCCCGACAAGGCCATCGACCTCGTGGATGAGGCCTCGGCGCGGCTGAAGATGCAGGTCGATTCCAAGCCGGAAGAGCTCGATTCGATGGACCGGGAAATCATCCGGCTGAAGATCGAGCAGGAGGCCCTGAAGAAGGAAACCGATCTCGGCTCGAAAACCCGCCTGCAGACCCTGGAAAAGGAACTTGCCGAGCTCGAGAAGCAATCGGCCGACCTGACTTCGCGCTGGAGCGCGGAGAAGAACAAGCTGTCGAACGCGCAGAAGTTGAAGAGCGAACTCGACACCTTGCGCATCGAACTCGCCAATGCCCAGCGCCGCGGCGAATTCCAGCGTGCCGGTGAGCTCGCCTATGGCCGGATTCCCGAACTCGAAAAGAAGCTCGCCGAAATCGAAGCCAAGGAAGACGTGGGCGAGATGATGGAGGAGGCGGTGACCGCCAACCACATCGCGCAGGTGGTGTCGCGCTGGACCGGCGTTCCCGTCGACAAGATGCTGGAAGGCGAAAGGGACAAGCTCCTGAAGATGGAGGACAGCCTCGGCAAGCGCGTGGTCGGTCAGGCCGAAGCCGTGCGTGCGGTGGCAACCGCCGTGCGCCGTTCGCGCGCCGGGCTGCAGGACCCGAACCGCCCGATGGGCTCGTTCATGTTCTTAGGCCCGACCGGCGTCGGCAAGACCGAGCTGACGAAAGCGCTGGCCGAGTACCTGTTCAACGACGAGACCGCGATGGTCCGCCTCGACATGTCCGAGTTCATGGAAAAGCATTCGGTCTCGCGGCTGATCGGCGCGCCTCCCGGCTATGTCGGCTATGACGAGGGCGGGGCGCTCACCGAAGCGGTGCGGCGGCGGCCCTATCAGGTGGTGCTGTTCGACGAGATCGAAAAGGCGCATCCCGACGTCTTCAACGTGCTGCTGCAGGTGCTCGACGACGGCCGGCTGACTGACGGCCAGGGCCGCACCGTCGACTTCCGCAACACGCTGATCATCATGACCTCGAACCTCGGTTCGGAGTTTTTGGTGAACCAGCCGGAAGGCGAGGACACGATGGCGGTGCGCGAACAGGTGATGGGGATGGTGCGGGCGCATTTTCGGCCCGAATTCCTCAACCGCGTCGACGAGATCATCCTGTTCCACCGTTTGCAGAAGAGCGAGATGGGCCGGATCGTCGAGATCCAGTTCGCTCGCCTGCAGAGGCTGCTGGAGGATCGCAAGATCACGCTGACGCTCGATGCTGCGGCGCGCGACTGGCTGGCCGCCAAGGGCTGGGATCCGGCCTACGGCGCCCGCCCGCTGAAGCGGGTGATCCAGCGCAACCTGCAGGACCCCTTGGCCGAGATGATCCTCGCCGGCGAGATCGCCGACGGCGACCGTGTCGTGATCTCGAGCGAAGGCAATGTGCTGACCTTCAACGGCAAGGCCGCGCAGACCGCGGAGATCGCGCAGTTCGAAGCGCCGGTGCCGAAGCGGAAGCTGAATTGAGGCGCTACACCAACGCGAAAGCCCCGAACACGGGAGGTTCGGGGCTTTCGGCTAGGGGTTCCGTGGCTGCATCATTCCGTTGAACTGACGGCAGGCCCCGGCTCGCCGGGATCGTCGTCCTCGGGCTCGAGCTCCGTCAATATATCCACGAGTTCGCGGACCCGGCCGGTCGCCAGCGGCCGGCCCGCATTCAGCATCGGCTCGTCATTGGCCATCCAGGCTTGAGCCTCCGCCAGCTCATCTACTGTGGCGCCGGTTCCGATGATCTGGGCGATCGTGACTTCGTCAGCCCCGCTGACTGCCTTGATGACGTCGTCCCGGGTAATGCGGTTCATTGCTGCTCGTTCCCTTCACGTCGCGCCAACAACCGCCCGCCGCCAGCATGCGGCGGGCGGTGCGCGGGCAAGGCGCTTCAGCGGCCCGTGGTGAGCCGCGGCGGATTTTGCGTCATGATCCAGATTTCGATCGCCGCCAGCACCGCCACGGCAGCGCCGATCAACACGTGCACCGTCATCGCCGTGGTCCCCTGGAAGCCCAGCACCCAAGGCGATACCAGCGCCCACAGGCCGACGATCAGGTTCAGCCACTCCTCCCACACCGCGAATGCCGCCAGCGCCGCGATCGCCAGAATTGCGATTGCGAGACCCGTGACATAGGCGTTGCCGGAAGCCGCTCCAGCGTCGAAGCCGAACATCCAGGGCGAGAAGAACAGGACCGCGCCGAGGACGAAGTTCGCGACGTCGCACAGTTTTGCGTTGCTCCAATTCTCCATGGCATCCTCCATTGAAGATTTGCCAGTTAATCAACCGGGCAACGGCCGTTCGGGTTCCATCGGGGCTGCGGCGGGACGCAAATTAATGAAACCGCCGGGGTGCTGCGATTGCCCCCGTGGCAGGTACGGGCCGTCGGCTGCGGCGTGCCAAGCCAGTTCACCAGGCCCGGCCAATCGATTTGCCGGGGGCATGCAGACTGTTCGGCCCCGGATAGCCCAAAGGCAGGGTTCGCTCCGATAACTAAGGAAATAGTCCTACACAACAGACCCGTTGCTGGTAATGCGCCTACTTCCTCACCACCTTGTAAATCGCGTTCTCGATATCCGACGAGAAATAGATCGTCCCCGTCGCTCCCACACCGACGCCGGTCGGAATGTTGCTCGGCAGGCCGCCGGGCGCGGCCGGCAATCCGATCGGCAGGTTGCCTACGATTTCAGTGACGGCTCCGCTGGCCGGGTCGATCTGAACAATTCGCCTGGCGCCGACCTCGGCGACGATCAGCTTGCCGTCGGGCGCCATTGCAATGCCTTCGGGTCCCTTCAGGTCCTTCGCGACCACGGTTTTCTCGCCGTTGGCTTCGACCTTCGCGACCAGTCCGGCGAAGGCTTCGGTCAGATAGATTGTGCCGCCCGATCCGGCGGCAAGGCCGACCGGGCCTTCGAGGTTGCCGATCACCACGGTGCGGTCCTTGCCATGCTCGCCGCTGGCGCGGACCAGCGATTTGCTGCCGAGCTCGTTGACGAGGATGGAGCCGTCACTGAGCTTGACCGCGTCGTGCGGCGCCTTGAAACCGTGCAGCATCTCCTTGGTCTTGCCGGTCTTGCGGTCGATCAGTTGCACCGTGCCGGTGAACCAGCTCGACAGCAGCACGTCGTCGCCCTTGGCGGTGGCGCTCATCGGATATTCCAGCGTCACGCCGTCGGCATGCATGCGCGCCGGTTCGGAGACTTCGCCGGTTGCGCCGTCCACGGTGCGGTAGGCGAAGACGTCGGCGATGTAGATCGTATCCTTCGCCCCGTCGGAGACGACGCCGATGCCGCCGGGCAGCGCCAGCTTGCCTGATATGACCTGCTTCGCCGCGCCGGTCTGGGGATCGATTTCCTGGATGCCGTTGTCGGCCATGTTGGAGACGAAGATGCGGTCCTTGTCATCGATCGCGAGGTTGTCGAGCGAAGGCTTGAGCTGGGCGGCCATCTTCTTCGCGCCGGTCTTCGGATCGACCCGCACCAACTGGCCGAGCGCGGTATCGACCACCCAGAGATTGCCCTTGGAATCGAAATTGACCGCGGCCGGAATCTTGAAGCCGTCGGCGACCACGGAAAGTTCGGCCTTGTCGACGTCGACCCTGGCGACCTGGCCCTTGAACCACAGCGGGCCGTACAGTCTATCGTCCGGCCCGAATTCAAAACCGTTGAGGCCGCCCATCTTCTCCATGATCTTGCGCGGCGGCTTCACCCCGTCGACATCGATCTCGTACAGCGCATCGCCGAGAAACACCTGCGTCGCGTACAGCCGCCCATCCTTGCGGAAGGCGAGCGAGTTGATCCCGGGCAGGCCGGAGGCGAGTTTCTTCACCGGCCCATCGCCCTTACGCGAATAGAGATCGCCAGTGAGGAAGGCGGTCCATGCCATGGTGCCATCGGGTGCGAACGCAATGTCGTCGGACATGCCTTCGGGGGAGGGGACCGCAATCTTCGCCGTGCCGCTCGCGCGATCGACCTCGTAGAGCGCGGCGCCCGCGACGCTGCCGGCAAACAGGCGGCCGGCCTTGTCGACCCCGAGCCCGTGCACGCCATGAAACGCCGAGCCCGGAACCAGCTTGGTGACCTCATAGGTCTGCGACGATGCGCCAGCCGCGTATCCAAAAACAATCGCCGCAACAGTGGCTGCGAGTGCAAGCCTGCTCGTCATGACGTACCTCCCACGGATTTTATGGGAGGCAGTATTTGTCGCGGCGGGAGGTTTGGCAAACGAAACCGTCGGGCGCTTGCGCAGAGTGCTGCCACAAGTCCGACGCGCGGCGTGAGAAGTCCTGCCGGCCTTCCAGATATGTTATCGAAGGTTCACCGGCTGACCTGGCGCGTCTGCGGCGTGGTGCCGGTGGCTTCGGAAACCCGCGCCGAGGTGCCGCGGTTGCTCATCTGGGCGTCGAGACGGTCGCGCTCCTTTTCGAAGCTCGTTAGCAGTGAGCCTTCGAGCGAGCGGCCGCGCGGCAGCTTGACGCGCATCGGGTCGACGAAGCGGCCGTTGACCAGGATTTCGTAGTGGACATGGGCGCCGGTCGACATGCCCGTCGATCCGACGAAGCCGATCACCTGGCCCTGGCGAACGCGCTTGCCGGGCTCCATGCCCTTGGCGAAGGCCGACATGTGGCCGTAGGCGGTCTCATAGCCGTTGTTGTGTTTCAGCCGAACGTATTTGCCGTAGCCGCCTTCCCAGCCGACCTTCTCGACCACGCCGTTGCCGGAGGCGAAGATCGGCGTGCCGTAGGGGGTCGCCCAGTCCACGCCGGTGTGCATCTTGGTAAAGCCCAGGATCGGGTGGCGGCGTCCGCCAAAGCCCGATCGCATGATCGCGTTGTTGACGGGTTTGCGGACCAGGAACTTTTTCGCGCTCTTTCCGGTCTCGTCGTAAAAGTCGACGACGGAATCGTCGGGGGTCAGGAAGCGATAGTATTTTTTGGTCTCGCCGCCGACGGTGAGGGAAGCGAACAGCACCTCGGTCTTTTCGGTGCTGGGGGTGGCTTCGTCGTCGCCGGCGAAGAACACGTCGAAGGAGTCGCCTGGCTGCACCTTGCGCTGGAAGTCGACGTCGTAGGAATAGATGCGGACCATGTCCTCGATCACGGCGGCCGGCACCTTGTTGCGCATGGCGGTCTCGTAGATGCTCTGGTAGAGCCGGACGCCGCTGCCGTCATCCTCATCGTCATCGTCGTCATCTTTGCCGGCGGGGGCTTCGGCGACGGTATTCATGCTCTGCACGTCGACCGCGACATATTTGCCGACGTCCGACAGCGCGGCCACGGCTTCGACGGTTGTGTCGTTGGCGACGATCACGCGATACGGCTGCAGCCGGGCGGCAGGGCCGAGGCCCGAGGGCGCCATCAGGATGCGGACTTTCTGGCCTTCCTTCAGTCCGCCGTCGCGCCCGCGGGCGCCAAGGGTCAACGCGATCGCCCTGGCTTCATCGGGCGTCGCGCCCTGGTCGCGGAGGATCGAAGCGACGCTGTCGCCCTTCCTCACGATGTGAACGCGCTCGCCGGTCGGATTGCCGCCGGTGATCTGATCCTTGGTCTTCGGCAGCAGGGTGACATTTTCCGGCACGATGCGGGTTTCAAAGCCGGCATAGGGATCGGAGACGTTGCCTTCGGTGGCGTAGGCGAGCTTGAGATCGGACTGGGCGCCGCTGGCGTCGGCGGCGGCATTGGCAAGCGCCGTGTAGCGGACGCCACCCGAGCCCCGCCAATTCGCGGCATCCCGTACCCGCATCAAGACTTCGTCCAGCGCGACCACGGCGGAGAGTTTCGCCTTCGGCAACACCGCTGCGAGGTCTTTGGTGACAAAAGAAACCTCGGCGTCGGGTTCGACCGCCTCGGGATTGTTCGGATCCTCGGAAGCCGTCTGCGTCGTGGTGCCGACATCGGTCAGCATGCGCTGCGCGTTGAACGGCGGGATTTTAGAGCTGAGATCGCTCGTCGTCATCGACAGATTGCCGGAGATGCGAACGAATGGCCGCACCCGCATCACGTCGCGGTTCCCGACGCGGGTAACCGTCGATACCCGCACCACATTGCGCGAGGCGGTGGATTCGCCGGGCGGCGGCAGGCGGTCGCTCTTGTGCAGGGTAGCGGTGCGATCGTTGGCGCTGAACGCACCGCGCAGCGCGCCTTCGACGCGCTCGGGCACCTTGGCAAAGGTCATTTCGCCATCGAGGGAAGCGAAAACGGCGCCGCCGATGAGGGCCGCGCCGCACAGACCGGTCAGGATGGTGCCACTAAACCATTGTACGGAGACACGGCGGCGATCGATCACCGCAGCCTCGGAGCCATCGACGGAAAGGGGCGGCTCGTGACCGAGATCAATGATCCCGATCTCGCGTCCGTAGCCGCTTCCGCGTGGCGCCTTCTGGCTCAACCCTGTGTCCCCCCAATTTCCATTAACATCCGACAAGACCTCGCCCGACCCAGACCCCACGTTTTCGCCCTTTTGAGGGAGCGATTCCGGAGCATGGCGTTGCCGCACGCATGGAAATTCGGGAATCAGAGGCCAGAAGAAGACCGGCCACACTCTCGAACGTCAATGGTCAGCAGGTCTCTCGAAGTTTCCTGGCCGCATGGGAAAGGCGACGGGTTCATCGAGATCGCCTGTCCCGGGTAGATGAACTCCCGGCAGCCCCCACTGGCATCCGGTGATTCAATGCATACCTTATAGTCAGAACGTCGCAGGATTGTGGCTCAAGTGCGGCCAAAGGCCCGAAACATAGGGACTTCTTGGCGTCTCAAAATTCTTCGACGTGATGCGACAATTTGTTGACGAAGGGCGTTGACAACCCCGATCGGGCGGGCCTATAACCCGGCCACTGAGCGCGGCGATGCATTGGCCCCGAGGCCAAGGCATCTATTCGCGCCCCGTAAGCTCCTCATTACGATGAGTGACTCAGCAGCCGATACAAGTCGGTTGTCATTTGTCGTCGGATGGGTGGGCGCGGAACCTTCCAGAGATGGAAGGGTGGGATCCCTGGGGTCCCGGGCTGTTTGACAAGTGAAGATGAAGAAAGAGAAACGTGGACGGCGGAGTCCTTGCGAGTCTCGATCACTTGAATACGCAAGTATTGAAGTATTGAGGCTGGACGAAAGACTTCGGCGGTACACGTTTTAAAGGTTACACCATCGTCGTCAGCGATGTGAATCGTCGGCGATATATATGGTGGGACCTCGTCAAACGTTGTGATCAGCCGGTTCAAGGTTTCAAGTCCAACTTGAGAGTTTGATCCTGGCTCAGAGCGAACGCTGGCGGCAGGCTTAACACATGCAAGTCGAGCGGGCGTAGCAATACGTCAGCGGCAGACGGGTGAGTAACGCGTGGGAACGTACCTTTTGGTTCGGAACAACCCAGGGAAACTTGGGCTAATACCGGATAAGCCCTTACGGGGAAAGATTTATCGCCGAAAGATCGGCCCGCGTCTGATTAGCTAGTTGGTGAGGTAATGGCTCACCAAGGCGACGATCAGTAGCTGGTCTGAGAGGATGATCAGCCACATTGGGACTGAGACACGGCCCAAACTCCTACGGGAGGCAGCAGTGGGGAATATTGGACAATGGGCGCAAGCCTGATCCAGCCATGCCGCGTGAGTGATGAAGGCCCTAGGGTTGTAAAGCTCTTTTGTGCGGGAAGATAATGACGGTACCGCAAGAATAAGCCCCGGCTAACTTCGTGCCAGCAGCCGCGGTAATACGAAGGGGGCTAGCGTTGCTCGGAATCACTGGGCGTAAAGGGTGCGTAGGCGGGTCTTTAAGTCAGGGGTGAAATCCTGGAGCTCAACTCCAGAACTGCCTTTGATACTGAAGATCTTGAGTTCGGGAGAGGTGAGTGGAACTGCGAGTGTAGAGGTGAAATTCGTAGATATTCGCAAGAACACCAGTGGCGAAGGCGGCTCACTGGCCCGATACTGACGCTGAGGCACGAAAGCGTGGGGAGCAAACAGGATTAGATACCCTGGTAGTCCACGCCGTAAACGATGAATGCCAGCCGTTAGTGGGTTTACTCACTAGTGGCGCAGCTAACGCTTTAAGCATTCCGCCTGGGGAGTACGGTCGCAAGATTAAAACTCAAAGGAATTGACGGGGGCCCGCACAAGCGGTGGAGCATGTGGTTTAATTCGACGCAACGCGCAGAACCTTACCAGCCCTTGACATCCCGGTCGCGGACTCCAGAGACGGAGTTCTTCAGTTCGGCTGGACCGGAGACAGGTGCTGCATGGCTGTCGTCAGCTCGTGTCGTGAGATGTTGGGTTAAGTCCCGCAACGAGCGCAACCCCCGTCCTTAGTTGCTACCATTTAGTTGAGCACTCTAAGGAGACTGCCGGTGATAAGCCGCGAGGAAGGTGGGGATGACGTCAAGTCCTCATGGCCCTTACGGGCTGGGCTACACACGTGCTACAATGGCGGTGACAATGGGATGCTAAGGGGCGACCCTTCGCAAATCTCAAAAAGCCGTCTCAGTTCGGATTGGGCTCTGCAACTCGAGCCCATGAAGTTGGAATCGCTAGTAATCGTGGATCAGCACGCCACGGTGAATACGTTCCCGGGCCTTGTACACACCGCCCGTCACACCATGGGAGTTGGTTTTACCTGAAGACGGTGCGCTAACCGAAAGGGGGCAGCCGGCCACGGTAGGGTCAGCGACTGGGGTGAAGTCGTAACAAGGTAGCCGTAGGGGAACCTGCGGCTGGATCACCTCCTTTCTAAGGATGATCCTTCAGATAGCTTGCTATCTATCGGATCGTTTTAGAAACATCAGTGGCCAACAATCGTCAGGATTGTTGAGCTGCATTGGCGGGATTTCGCCGTCTACGTTTCTCTTTCTTCGCGGACGAACACGCGCCAGGGGCTTAGCGCTGTGCGAAGGTTTGGCGCTTGTGCGATGCATTGGCGTGAGCCGATTGTGCGAGCATGTCCCTGATCCTTCATGGAAGGAGCGTTAGGGGCTTGTAGCTCAGTTGGTTAGAGCGCGCGCTTGATAAGCGTGAGGTCGGAAGTTCAAGTCTTCCCAGGCCCACCACTTTGATCGAGTGCGGAGCATTCGTCTTCTGGTACGGGGCCATAGCTCAGCTGGGAGAGCGCGTGCTTTGCAAGCATGAGGTCGTCGGTTCGATCCCGTCTGGCTCCACCAGATGAAATCGAAGATCGAGATGCCTCGAATAATCGTCCGCGAAACATCACTTCGCATGCGCAGTCCGGATGGACGGCGTCATGCGTGATATCTGACATCGTAAAGAGGAGATCGATCCGAGTTTGGGATCTGCAAAGCAATTTGCGGGCTCTCACTCATAATCTCCAGGTCATTTCGGCGCTCGCTCATCGCAAGATGATCGGGTTGTAAATGATCTTTTTAGCGAAGCTTGACCGCCTCGCTATCGGTTCGATCTTACGAAGCAAGCTGGTCTTTCTAATCAGTGTCCGGCTGCGCATAGCATTCATCGAGGGTGCGTGCCTTTTGATTTCGATCTTGAGGCAATTGCGCAGACAACATTCTGCCGAGTGTGTGGACATTGATAATGAGAGCAATCAAGTGCCTTAAGGGTGTTCGGTGGATGCCTTGGCGCTGAGAGGCGATGAAGGACGTGCTACGCTGCGATAAGCCGTGGGGAGCTGCGAAGAAGCTTTGATCCACGGATTTCCGAATGGGGAAACCCACCTTCGATAGCTGGAACTCCAAGATCTCTATCTTGGGGTTCGGACAGCAATGTGTGAGACCAAGCCGTGAGGTTTTGGATTTCCAGTTATCAAGTGAAGGTATGAAATCTCTGAATTCA